>CBDEWF010000132.1:0-58224 GCA_965243775.1 Sansalvadorimonas sp. | reverse complement strand
TTATGGATAGAAAGCTGACTTTTCTACTGGTAAGCACCATTTCTTTACTTACTCACTCTTCGGATGAAATGTGCAGCTTGTGCTTTGGAGATATTAGAAGCAAAGTTGTCCAAAAACTGTGCTGTGGCCATAATTTTCATGCCACATGCACAGGAAAATACCTAGCAAACTCAAGATATGCTCATTGCCCGCTCTGTCGAGAAAAATTAGCCTTACATGTATATTCCGGCTCTGTTCACAATAGATGTTGGTTTATTTCTCAAAGTCAGTAATTACGCTGAATAGAGGAAGTAACCAGATTTTCTATGAAGCCCGAATGCCAAGCTATACAGGCTGCACGTGAGTACTACCAACATGTAGTGTTAACAGAGCCTATATTCCTGCGACAACAACCATTATTTTTGCGAAGAGTATGATATTCCTGAGAACGAGTCTGATTATAATCTCCTTGATAGAGAGTTAGCCAACCTTCAAAATTTACTATTTTGCCAATTATATAGCCCACTTCTGGAATCACTATACAGCTACCTGAGGGCACATGGCATCCCACGTACAAGACGTGTAACAATGTTATACATAACTGCACTTAAGCAATCACTCTCAGATAGGCTTTGTGCAATAGGTGAAGTCTCCCTAAGAAGGCTACTGCGACATATTCAAGCAAACCGGATCAATCCAGAAGTAGTCGGCATTATCAGAAGGGAAGGAAGTATATTTGTCGATTTTCGTTTATATAATAATTAAGGAGCTCTTGAACCAGCCCCTTAATTAGAAACAACCTCTAACAGTTTAGATTCAATCCATTTCCTCAATCCACGCGCCCTGAATACCTTCAAGGATACGTTCACCGCAACGTTCCGGGTCATCATCAAAGCCTTCCAGCTCCATCACCCAGTTGCGCAGATCCAGAAAATTCACATAGCGAGGATCAACATCAGGCTTGCTCTCAGCAAGCTCAATGGCGATATCCTGAACATCAGTCCACTTCATCAGTGTTTCTCCGACACCTGATTAAGGGTATAGCGAGGAATCTCTACAACCAGATCTTCATCCGCTACCACAGCCTGACAACCCAACCGTGATTCCGGTTCCAGCCCCCAGGCTTTGTCGAGCATGTCATCCTCCAACTCATCGGATTCTTCCAGAGAATCAAAGCCTTCACGGACAATCACATGACAGGTGGTACAGGCACAGGACTTCTCGCAGGCATGTTCAATCTCAATGCCTTCACCCAGCGCCGCATCCAGAATGGTTGTGCCGGACTCAACCTCAACCACAGCCCCTTCTGGACAAATTTCATCATTGGGCAGAAAAACAACCTTAGCCACTATTTATCTCCCCTTTATTTTTCAGTCTTGTCTGCCCCGAGGGCATCAAATGCATCAACAGCCTGACCAGACAGTGCGGCCTTGATACCGGCATTCATACGTCTGGCGGCAAAAGCCTCGGAAGCCTTGGCAACCTCTTCCGTGGTTTTGGCAATCAAATCGGCATCATGACTCTTGGTCGTTTCAGCCAGATGACGCGCCTGCTCGGCAAGCTCTACACGCTCTTCCGGAGACAGCAGCAGATCGCCATCAGTTGCCAGCGCATTCTCTACCGCTTCAATAATACGCTCTGCTTCCACACGGCGCTCAAGTAAATTACGGGCCTCTTTATCTTCCTTGGCGAAGGTGTAAGAAGCCTGCAGCATTTCCGTAATTTCGCTTTCTTCCAAACCGTAGGAAGGCTTGATTTCAATACTGGCTGCCACACCAGAAGACTCTTCCCGGGCGCTAACGCTAAGCAGACCATCCGCATCCACCTGGAAGGTAACCCGGATACGGGCCATACCGGCAGGCATCGGAGGAATGCCACGCAAAACAAAGCGTGCCAGAGAACGGTTAACATCAACCAGCTCACGCTCGCCTTGCAGAACATGGATAGCCATAGCTGTCTGGCCATCTTTGAACGTTGTAAACTCCTGAGCCCGTGCCACAGGAATCGTAGTGTTTCTGTGGATAACCTTCTCCATCAGGCCACCCATGGTTTCCAAACCAAGGGAGAGAGGAATCACATCCAGTAGCAGCATTTCATCGGCAGGTTTGTTACCCGCCAGAATATCAGCCTGCAGTGCAGCACCGATGGCAACGACGCGATCCGGATCAATATCCGTCAGTGGTTGTTTACCAATCAGGTCAGCTACACGCTCACGTACACGCGGTACACGAGTAGAACCACCGACCATAACGACTTCATTGATATCAGCCGCTTTCAGTTTGGCATCACGCAGCGATTTCTTAACGCTCTTGATCGTACGATCAATCAAAGGATCAACCAGAGAGTCAAAAACAGCCTTGGTGATCTCACCACTCCAGTCACCGAAGTTAATCGCAACAGCATCGGAATCGGTCAGAGCTTCTTTTGCAACACAGGCCGCATCCAGCAACTTGCGATGGTGCTCAGGGTCAAGATCCTTAATGTCCAGGCCAGCCTGTTCCAGAATCCAGCCGGCAACCATCTGGTCAAAGTCGTCTCCACCCAGCGCGGTATTACCACCGGTTGCCAGAACTTCGAAAACACCACGGCGCAGACGCAGAATGGAGATATCAAAAGTACCACCACCCAGATCATACACAGCGATAGTGCCTTCCCCCCCCTGGTCCAGACCATAGGCGACAGCGGCCGCAGTTGGTTCATTCAAAAGACGGAGCACTTCAAGGCCAGCCAGACGAGCTGCATCTTTGGTTGCCTGACGCTGGGCATCATCGAAGTAGGCAGGAACGGTGATAACCGCGCCCAGCAAGTCACCACCAAGTGTTTCTTCCGCACGGCCACGCAGAGCTCGCAGTATTTCGGCAGAAACCTGAACCGGGCTTTTCTCACCCTGCACTGTTTCAATAAATGGCATGCCGCCATCAGTACGGGTAAAGCGGTAAGGCAGAACATCACCCAGAGCCTGAATATCTTCTACACCGCGCCCCATAAAACGCTTGGCAGAAATAATAGTATTCAGGGGGTCTTCAGCAGCCAGACGGCGGGCATCAGTACCCGTCAGAGTGCACTGGCTACCATAATGAACGACAGAGGGAAGGATATGTTCACCGGAGGCATCCGGCAGAGTTTCAGCAGTACCACTTCGAACGGAAGCAACCAGAGAGTTGGTCGTTCCCAGATCAATTCCTATCGCCAGCTTGCGCTGGTGAGGAGCCGGACTTAACCCCGGCTCAGAAATCTGCAATAACATGTATTTTTCCAAACATCTGAGCCTTCACAGGAAAAGCTCAGGCTCTCATCAAGACAACTCAGAACATACCACCGTCATCCTCGCTAAAGCGGGGATCTATAACTCACAATAGATTCCCGCCTGCACACGAATGACAATAAAAAGCATCCCTAGCTATCAAAAAGCTGCTCTTCGAGCTGCTCTGCCTCGTCTATCAGCTTTTCAGCAAAGTGCATCTTACGGGCAAAATCGGCGGCTTTTTCAAGATCAGCTGCAGAACCACTCTTCCAGCAGGTGACAAACCCTACTTGAAGACAGGTCATCAACTTTTCTGCGTGCTCAAGCACTTCTTCAATAGCGGATTCAGGGTCATCACTCTCACACACCTCACCGAGCTCTTCACGCAGCTCCATCTGTTGCATAAGAAAACCGGTGTCCATCACTGTGTTTTTTTCGATATCTACAGGATGACCGGAATGTTCCAGCAGGTAGAGCGCACGTTTCAGGGGAGAGCAGAGAGTTTCATAGGCTTCGTTAACAAAGGCAGCATACTGCACGGCCAGCCGCTGCCCTCTTTCACCGAGACCCGCAAAACGGTCGGGATGTACGATGCGTTGCAGGTCGAGATAACGATCCTGTATCGCATCACGATTGATTTCGTAGCCAGCTTCTATACCGAACAGTTCGAAGTAGCTGGCTGTCAGATCGATACCGGCAGGCATATCAGACATTGAAACTTTCGCCGCAACCGCATTCGCTGGAGATATTGGGGTTATTAAACTGGAAACCTTCGTTCAGACCTTCCTTTACGAAATCCAGTTCAGTGCCATCGAGATAAACAAGACTCTTGGGGTCGATGAATACTTTTTCGCCATGATTCTCAAACATTTCATCTTCCGGATTTGCCTCATCGACAAACTCCAGCACATAAGCCATGCCGGAACAACCGCTGGTCTTTACACCCAGACGGATACCGAGGCCTTTACCCCGTCCATTCAGCTGACGGCGAATATGTGCCGCAGCGGCTTCAGTCATTGTTACTGCCATGAATCATCCCGATGGCGGGAGTCCGATGCCCGCCTCTATCTGGTTTTGCAACCTGTGTTTACTACAACTCTGAAGGCTGACCCACCGCGCATTACGCAGCGGGGGCAGCTTCTCCGCCTTCACCGCCCTGCTTCTGACGGTAATCATCAATCGCGGCCTTGATAGCATCTTCAGCCAGCACAGAGCAGTGAATTTTCACTGGAGGCAGTGCCAGTTCTTCAGCGATCTCGGTATTACGGATCTCTGCCGCTTCATCCAGAGTACGACCCTTCATCCACTCTGTTGCCAGAGAGCTGGATGCAATAGCAGAACCGCAACCATAGGTTTTGAACTTGGCGTCTTCAATAACACCTTCGTCATCCACCCGGATCTGCAGGCGCATGACGTCACCACAGGCAGGTGCGCCAACCATTCCGGTACCGACAGTTGGATCTTTATCATCCATCTTGCCGACGTTACGGGGGTTTTCGTAGTGGTCGATTACTTTTTCACTGTAAGCCATTGCTCATTCCTCCTGTCCGCACGCCAATCATTTAATAATTGTGCGCGGGCATAGTATTCCTCAGTGCGCTACCCACTCGACCTTGCTCAGGTCGACACCATCTTTGTACATATCCCAGAGAGGGGACAGCTCGCGGAGTTTCTCCACAGCGCCACGCACCAGGTTTGCGGCATGATCAACTTCCTCTTCAGTCGTGAAGCGACCGAAGCTGAAACGGATTGAGCTGTGAGCCAGCTCGTCATTCAGCCCCAGGGCCCGCAATACATAAGACGGTTCCAGACTGGCTGAAGTACAGGCAGAGCCTGAAGACACTGCGATATCGCGGAGAGACATGATCAAAGATTCCCCCTCCACGAAAGCAAAACTAATATTCAGGATTCCAGGGATACGTGCAGTATCGGAACCATTCAGGTGAACCTCTTCCATATCAGAGATATGGTTCAGGAAGCGGGCTTTCAAGGCTTCTGCATGATCAGTGTTCTGCTGCATTTCCTCTTTGAGGATGGCGCAGGCTTCACCCATACCAACAATTTGGTGAGTCGGCAGAGTACCGGAACGCATGCCACGCTCATGACCACCACCGTGCATCTGGGCTTCCAGACGGATACGGGGCTTACGCTGAACGTACAGAGCACCAATACCTTTAGGGCCGTAGATCTTGTGTCCGGACATGGACATAAGATCGACCTTCATTTCCTTCATATCCAGAGGAACACGGGCCAGACTCTGGGCTGCGTCCACATGGAAGATAATCTTGCGGGAGCGGGTCAGTTCACCGATCGCAGCGATATCGTTAACGGTACCGATCTCGTTGTTCACATGCATAATGGAAACAAGAATGGTGTCTTCACGAATTGCGGATTCAACCAGCTCAGGAGTGATAATGCCGTCTGCGCCTGGCTCAAGGTAAGTGACCTCGTAACCTTCACGCTCCAGTTGGCGACAGGTATCGAGAACAGCCTTGTGTTCCAGCTTGGACGTAATAATGTGGTTGCCGTTCTTCTTGTAGAAATGGGCAACACCTTTGATGGCCAGATTGTCGGACTCGGTCGCACCTGACGTCCAGACAATCTCGCGAGGGTCTGCATTGATCAGTTCCGCTACCTGGGAACGTGCATTCTCCACAGCCTCCTCAGATTTCCAGCCGAACAGATGAGAACGCGAAGCAGGGTTGCCGAAATTACCCTCGGTCGTCAGACACTGCATCATCTTTTCTGCCACACGCGGATCGACTGGCGCTGTTGCGGCGTAATCGAGATAAATCGGCAGCTTCATTTTCTATTCTCTCCCAGGTATTTCTCATCCGCTGGTTCAATTCACGGCTTTACAGCGGAAACTACAAATCAGAGCGGTTGTTACAGAGACTCTGCAGCGATACGCCGTCCTTTCTCTTCAGCCTCCAGGGTTCGCGCAACCTCCTGATCACGATCCTGACGTTCAGCAACCTGGCGCACCTCCCTTCGGCTAACCAGATCAGCGAGGCTGATTCCGCTCAAAAACTGGTGAATCTGCTCACTCAGATCGCACCAGAGATGGTGCGTCAGGCAGACACTGCCCTGCTGGCAACCTTCATCAGACTTATGACAGCGGGTTGCATCCACAGATTCGTCAACGGCGTCAATAACTTCTGCAACACCGATCTCTGACTCTGGACGACTCAGGCAGTAACCGCCACCAGGGCCACGAACACTTTTAACGAGATCATTGCGACGCAGCTTGGCAAATAGCTGCTCAAGGTAGGACAGGGAAATTCCCTGGCGTTCAGAAATGTCTGCCAATGCCACTGGCCCGCTGTCTGCGTGCAGCGCCAGATCCAACATTGCAGTGACGGCGTAACGGCCTTTGGTAGTCAGACGCATATCCGCTTAACCTACCCCGGAAACATTCTTTAAATTCAGGACCGAACCCAGCATCAGATGCCCAGGATCACCCCATAAAGTCAGGTATATTAAGGGAATTATCTAATAACCAAGTATTTTAGTCAACTATTTGCAAAACCCTGATCCAGAAAGTGTAGAAATGGGTTAATTACCACCCTCCCTGATAAGAGGGCGGCTGATTATAACAAACAAACATAAAGGAACTGAAATCAACTTCCCTTCGCCTCTGCAGCCTCCGCTTCCGAGACGGCTTCAAAGTCTTCTTCACGCAGCTCTGGCAGGCTCACATCTCCACAATCTACGCCTTTTTCCTGCAGGAGCTGACACAGTGACTGAAACTTCTCGTCTACCGCCTGCATATGCTCCAGCATGGCGTTGATGGCATGAACAGTGGGGTCAGGCATCTCCTTGCTAACCGCATAGGCATCAAAGCCGATTTTCTCCGCCATAGCCTGATGGGACTCATCAATATGCTCGCGCCGCCTAACAACCCGGCCAGGCACACCAACCACTGTAGCGCCAGCAGGCACTGGCTTTACTGCCACCGCATTGGAACCAATCTTGGCATTCTTACCAACAGTGAACGGACCAAGCACCTTGGCACCAGCACCAACAATCACTCCATCCTCCAGGGTTGGGTGACGCTTGCCACCATCCAGACTGGTACCACCCAGAGTCACACCCTGGTACAGGGTAACGTCATCACCGATCTCAGATGTTTCACCGATTACCACACCAGTACCGTGGTCAATAAAGAAGCGGCGACCAATAGTAGCACCAGGATGAATCTCAATACCGGTCAGCCAGCGGGAAAAAGTAGAAATCACCCGGGCCAGCCACTTCCAATCCTTACACCACAGGGGGTGTGCAAGACGATGCAACAGGATGGCATGCAATCCCGGATAAGTCGTTAGAACCTCAAAGGTATTTCGCGCCGCCGGGTCCCGATCCAGAACACTGCGGATATCCTCTCGAACACGCTCAAACATACCGATGCCTTCCCTTTTCTCTTTACCGTGAAAATGCCTTGTCATCTCTTCCGGTGACAGGGGAGCATTTTTCACTCATGGCTATTTATTTGTTTTTCTCACTGCGACCTGGGTCTCGGAGAGAATCCCGCGCAGGATGTTGTACTCGATTCTATCAGGACGACTACGACTATATAAACGACGCAGTTTGGTCATGATCTTTTCCGGATTACAGCTCTTGAAGAAATGCACCTCTTCCAGAGTTTCACGCAGATGTCCGTAAAAACCTTCCATCTCTTCAGAGCTAGCAGGGCGATGTTCGCGTACACCAGGAACCTTGTCAGCGCCTTCAGCAGAAAGATGAGCCATACGCAGCTCATAGCAAAGCACCTGCACAGATGCAGCAAGATTCAAGGAGCTGAACTCCGCTACGGAAGGAATGTGCACCTGACGCTGACACATACGCAGCTCTTCATTGGTCAGGCCACGATCTTCCCGACCAAACACCAGAGCAACCTTACTGCCGGTAGCAGCTTCGGCAATCACATCAGTTGCTGTTTCGCGGGGGTCAGTCAACTCCAGGGAGATGCCGCGAGCACGGGCACTGGCACCAACCACCAGATCACAGTCAGCAATAGCTTCTGCCAGAGTTTCTGTAACCACAGCACTTTCCAGCAGATCAGTGGCACCGGAAGACAGAGCACGGGCTTCACCGGAAGGAAAATCCATCGGACTGACCAGGTAAAGAGAAGACAGCCCCATGGTTTTCATGGCCCGGGCCGCCGACCCGATATTTCCCGGGTGGGTCGTGTTAACAAGTACAATCCGGATATTTTCTACAGACATCGAAAATCACCAGCCGGTCATCGGCAAATAGCCGGATTCTACCAGATTCGTACCCCACAACAGCAGAAAAAACCGGAAATCCTTCTCGGAGCTTAAACAAGACGAAGGGGCAATATCCCTACTTTCAGTAACCAGGCATGAGCAATATCCCTATTTTCACCTTCCGGTAACTGCGCATACGCAAGACTGGTGATATACTCCGCCGATTCGTTGAGTATCCACTTTCCTCACAGATCTTTTTCAATTATGCAACCGATGGTCACTATCGCTTTGCGCGCTGCGCGCAAGGCTGGCGATATTATCGCCCAGGCGTATGAACAGCTGGACGTTATCAAGGTCCAGAAGAAAGAAGCCAATGATTATGTCACTGAAGTCGACAAGGCCTCGGAACGCGCCATTATCGCAGACCTCAAGAAGGCTTACCCAAATCACGGTTTCCTCGGTGAAGAGACTGGCCATCAGCCTGGCGAAGGCGATGGCAAAGACTACCTGTGGATTATCGATCCTCTGGACGGTACTACCAACTTTATCCACGGCATTCCTCACTTTGCTGTCTCCATTGCCTGCCAATATCGTGGCCGCATTGAACACGCTGTTGTTCTGGACGTTATGCGTCAGGAAGAATTTACAGCCAGCCGTGGCCATGGTGCTTCTGCAAATGGCAAGCGCATCCGTGTCACCAGCCGTCCAGGTCTGAGCGGCGCCCTTCTGGGTACCGGCTTCCCATTCCGTGGCGACCAGATGGCTGGTCTGGATAACTACATGAGCATGTTCCGCAGCATGATCGGCGACACTGCCGGCATCCGTCGTCAAGGCGCAGCGGCACTGGATCTGGCTTATGTCGCTGCTGGCCGTTTCGACGGTTTCTGGGAGTCTGGTCTGCACGAGTGGGATATGGCTGCAGGCTCCCTGCTGGTTCTGGAAGCTGGCGGCCTGATCGGTGACTTCCGCGGTGGCAACAAGCACCTGGAAAAAGGTCAGGTTGTCTGCGGTGGCAACAAGGTCTTCCGTGAAATTCTGACTCGTATCCAGCCATTCCTGACTGAAGATATGAAGTAAAAATAGAGCGCCTTGGTAGTCTGGACCTTCCCAGACTACCTTGCCGTTTTTTTGGTCATGAACCAAATACGCTGATTGTTTTTTTCAATCTCGTCACTCCTGCGAAAGCAGGAGTCTACCAGGGCGATTGCATCAAATAAGCACTATAGAACCACATAATTTGTAGTAATCTCTGCTTTCCTCAGTAACCAAGATTTCCTTTCAGCATGGAAGCTCAGCAATATCAGCCTCTAACAGCCTTTCTCGCCAAAGTCCCCGACCCTCGCTGCGAAGGAATGTGTGACCACAATCTTCTCGATATTCTGATCATTGCGGTTTGTGCCATGATTTGTGGAGCCGATGAGTGGGAGGATATAGCTGACTTCGGCACCTGTAAGGAAGATTGGTTCCGTACTTTTCTGGAGCTTCCCCGTGGCATTCCGTCAAAGTATACGTTTCGCAGAGTTTTCAGCCTGCTTGATCCCGTGGCTTTTGAGGCCTGCTTCACTGCCTGGGTCAAACAAACACTGACGGAGCTCTCCGGCTGCCATCACTTGGCTATTGATGGCAAAGCCATTCGCGGCTCGAAAGGCCAGGGAAAACAGGCTGTGCATCTGGTCAGTGCCTGGAGCCAACAACTGGGTTTGGTTTTGGGTCAGGAGCGTGTTGATCAGAAGTCGAATGAGATCACAGCGATTCCAAAACTGCTGAAGGCCCTGGAACTCAAAGGGTGTCTGATTACACTTGATGCCATAGGCTGCCAGAAGAAAGTAGCTGAAGAATGCATCAAACAAGGTGCTGATTATGTGCTGGCTGTAAAAGGCAACCAGAAAACCTTATATAAAGACATTGCCGCCTTGTTTGAGTCAGTCGAGACCCAGCTCCAACCGGAACAATTTGCCGAGTCACACGCCACAGGTCATGGGCGTAAAGAACACCGTTGTTGCTGGATTATAAATGACCTCAATGCCCTGAGTACCGCAAAAAAGTGGCCAGGTCTCAAGCAAGTTGCTGTTGTCCAGAGTGACCGGCAAATCAATGGCAAGGTTACAACAGCCCTGCGTTTTTACATTATGAGCAAAGCCTTGTCGGCTTTAGAGGTTCTTAAAATCAGTCGCCAGCACTGGGCTGTTGAAAACAACCTGCACTGGGTTTTGGATGTTTCCTTCTCCGAGGATAGCTGCCAGGCAAAAGCCGGAAACAGTGCAGAGAACCTGTCTATCCTCCGGCGTATTGCCTTGAATGCGATTAAAAAGAACAAGGGCAATAAGAGCATTAAAAGACATCGTAAGATAGCAGGGTGGGATCATGAGCATCTGAAAATGATACTTTGTTCTATCGTGCTAGATTGATGCAATCGCCCTGAGGAGTCTACTGCTTCAGATTCCTGCTTTCGCAGGAATGACAACGCTGAGAAGGGTAATCAACACGTTTGATTCATTAGCGTTTTTTTACAATGACGATAAAAATTACTTTAAAGTCAAACAACCAACCTCAGTCACAAAGATATTGACATTAGCCCTAGGTGATCGGTCGAATCAGCCAAAAAAGCATTTCTATATTTCAACCATGCCTCATCATGAGACAATTTCCCTATTCGACTCAGATCCATAATCGACCCGGTATGCCTCCCAATCCCTTTGTTGTCCTCACTTCGCAGAGAACTCAGAAACGTATTTGCCTCATCAAACTTCTCTTGCACCAGATAATCTATTAACTGGATTACAAGCCCCAAATGACGCACCACTCTTTTCGAGTCCCCATCACTCAAGTAAAAAAATGCTACAAAATCACTTGAAAAAGGCCACATAAAAACAACTGGTTGAACAGACATAAAAATTTGTTTTTCGATAAATTTTTTCAGTATTGTGACTATGCATTGATACTCAACAAGATCTCTTTTCAGCACATCCATAAACTTACATTCTTCGATATATTCCTTGAACTTCTTGTATATTTCCTGAGGGCTTTTAACAAGTTCATTAACTAACATAAATTTGGAAATAAAGCAGGTGAAGGGCATAATCTTGCCATCAGAACCGAGACAGTAATTTGCGATTAAATATTCATTGTCCTTCTCATCAAGATCCAAGACAAAACTTTCAAAATCCTCATCACTCCCTCTAAAATGCTCCCTATTTTTTTTTAACGTTTCAGGATTATGTATTTGGAGGTATTCACATACTGAGTACTTCGGCAAAAAGTCTTCAATAACATGGTTTTGCATCACAGAAAAGCCAGCAACCATAAATAGTAAAAGACACAGGCGGTCATTATTTGGACTTGTATTCTGATAGCACTCTCTTATCAAACCCGGCCGCAGTTGACACCTTACGCCATTATTTATCAGCTTCTTGGCAGAAAGCTCAGCCGCCTCCACATCTTTACACTCAAATGCTGACTCAAACTCTTTTACCAGAGACGGAAGGTCAACGGAACCCTGAGCGTTCGATGACAGCCTCAGCCCCCCACCCAAAGAATTAATAAAACGAATGCCTTTATCCCAACTGCGTACAGCACGAGCATCTATTTTAAAAGCCATATGCTGCTGTGATGCCTTAAACACTCCTCCCCTTTGGAGGAATTGATCATCATCCACCATTTTGCATCTTGATTCAGTCTCCATCTCTATAGGCGAACGAGAGCGATCACGTCCACCTCCATAAGAAACAGAAACACCATCTCTACGACTACTCCTATCCATACGGCCTCCACAAATCATAACTATCGTGAAAAAACTGGCTTGGATATGCAGATTCAACGCTAACAAATTCCCGTAAACCAGCTTATTTAATCAGTGAGACATCAGCAGCCGAGATATAAACCATAAAAATATAACAAAGGTGTTACCCAGACCGTCTACTTAAGAGCTCTCATAGGGAAGTTCAGACATGATTGTTCATTTTCAAAAACGGAGACCTCAGGGCTTACGCACCATTTGCCACCTTTCAAAAACCGTTGATAATGAATCACCCCGCCCCAAGGGGCGGGGTATCCTTCATGCAAACTTAAAAGATTGTAAGTTGATGGTCTGAGTGAAGCTTCTCGTACTCATTTCCCTGATTCTTCACATAATTCGATATCATTTGCTCATCGCCATGTTTTCCCACAGTACTTGCAAAGTATCCATCAGTCCAAAACTCACCACCCCACAGCTGTTTTTTCACATGAGGGCAACGTTTGAAAATCTCTCGTGCAGTTAGGCTTTTGATCAGAGTCACCAGCTTCGTCACTGAGTACGTCGGCACAGACTGAACCAGAAAATGGACGTGGTCTTTGCCAGTACCAATCTCAAGAAACTTGATCTGATACCGTGCCTCTATCTGAAGGCACACCGCCTTCAGCTCTCTATCTATCGCATCATCAAACACTGCTCTGCGATACTTTGCCGGGAACACCAAGTGATAAAGCAAAACCATTACATTATGGCTCTTGTGGATGTATTCGCTCATCCTACCATTTTACGCCGCAAGCGGCGGGGAATTAGACCCGAAGAGATTAAACTGACTCCCGAGTTTGATCTACAGGCTTTGCAAAGGTCTTGCGTATTCTGTTAAAAATTTCGGCAAGTTGGCTGAGTGGTATGAAGCATTCCGTCAGCTTTCTGCAACTTTTTCCGTGATCGCTGGTCTCAGCAGGTTAAGTACCCCAAAAAATAGGAACATCGAAAATAAAGGAGCCTTCCATGCATGGAAGCCCACCTGCATACCGGTCAGCCCACTCAGTGGCAGCAGATGTCGTTGAAAACACTTTAACTCACCCAGCAGAAAAAGTGTGTGGCAGTGATGTAAGACTCGCAAGCGAATCAGAAGTGACCAGACACCTTCTGGCTGAGGCCCGTCACAAAGCTGCAAAAGTTAAAAGCCTGAGATTTGGTGTTTATAGCGGAGGAGGAATGGGGGGCGAGAGCTCTAATTTCAATATTTTGCGCTGCTGGCAAAGACTGACGCCAGGGACCCTGGAAAAAGCTGAGTTTATTTATACACAAAGCGAACTTCCAGCACTGAAGATATTGATTCCTGGCTGGCCGAAAGAACAAGCTGGAAGCAAGATTCAGACGTTACCGGTGAACGGCCTCCCCTGCGACTTTATACCTGATAGTTGCCTGACCAATCTACCCATAGTTCCATTCTCTATAGTGGGTTCCACGAAATGGAAATATATTGGTAATCTTTTGACTAATTTGCGTGCCAATGTTTGTCTTTCATTGCAACCTCTGCATTGGGAGCAGGCTGATAATGTCATGATACACGAAAAATCAAAATCAAAACCTCACCATGTACAAGCACTGGAAGTACCGAAAGATAACCATTGGCCAGTGATAGAAAGTGACATCATGTCGACGCAAGATGCATGTAGATTTATCGAACACTACATGAGTTCAGATCCCGGCAAGGCGTTAATCATAAAGACACTGATATTATACTCAGAAACCAGGGCTATACGTTTTGGTATGGTATATGGGCTGCTTAGCTCAAAATGCAGGCCAGAAGGCTTACTCCAGAAGTATCTTGCTGTTTTCTCTGACACTCAGGACAGCTCCCCTGTCATCCTTTATGTTGTCAACAACTTGGGTGAACTAACAAAAGATAAGGTTGAGCAACAACCAGAATTGAAACATATTCAGTTTGTTAATGATTTTTCCCGACGAAATACAAAGACCTTTTTAGATAACATCCTGAAGTGTCCTCTGAGTGTAATCTGGGGAGGAAGAGTTCCGAAGGCCGTTTTTGAAAAGATGGTCAGCGTGTCTCACCTGCCAGTGGTGATGGAAGGCTCAAATACAGCTGAACTATGCCAGTCACTGGGTAAGCCTTATTTACCGGTAGGCATGGGGTCTCACCCCTTTTCAGCCACACCCGGCATGGTAGAAAGAAACGGTTATCTTGCAGCCCTGTTACTGGGTTACCAAAGGGAATATATGAAAAAGGTGTCTGATGAAATGATATCGGCCTATGAGCATGCAGGCACACAAAACTGGGAAGCATCACTCGACAAAGTTACAGATAATCATGATGAAAGTCAGGACGAGTTTTTTCCATGTCCAAGAATTAAAGATCAGGACATCAAGTTTGGTGACATCTTTATCAGAGATCAGCTCGGATTTAATATTATTCTCACCGGAAAAATGCTGAGCTATAGCGATAGTAATGTGAAGACTTGTGTTGCTGACCTGATTCCAGCTTTTAAGGCCGGTCAGGCAGTCATTTCCCTGAAGGAACTCCCAACTCATACAAGGGATGAAAGGTTTCAGCTTATAGTAAACCAGATCCGTTCTCTGGAACTGGGCGCATTCAGTGATTACCTGGAGCAGCAGTCTGCGATTGTGCTCAGGGAGTTTATCAAACAGTCCACCGACAAATATTCAGAAGTTTCTGAACACTGCCAAAAGCTGAAACGTCATGCACTGGCACCGGAAAACAACACACTAATCAAGGTTCTCAGCCAAGTACCAGTGGAAATAATAACCTGATTGGCCAAGGCTGGTTATACAAAGCGGAAAGACATGTGCTTTCCAAGATAGCAGGGATTTCAAATGAAGGTTCAGCGCTTGGGCTCGTAAGTCAGGTGAGGCAGTTGAACAACTGTAAAGGCATGGTGTTTACCATGAAGGCACAAACAAAAAACGCCAAACACAGTGCCTGGCGTTTTTGTTAATACCCATCACAAGGATCAGAGCATCTCGTACCCCTAAGGCATTTCATCAACCTCATCTTCCTTCACAGGAACAATCAGGTCTTCACGATCCACATTCATATACAGCAGCATATTGGATGCGATGTAGATAGATGAGTAAGTACCAACACCCACACCAACCAGCAGTGCTGTAGCAAATCCGCGAATGGTATCACCACCCAGGAAGAACAGAGACAGCAGCACCATAATGGTGGTACCGGATGTTGCCAGGGTACGGCCCAGGGTCTGGCTCAGGGAGATATTGATAATCTCGGTGGAAGTACCACGGCGCACCTTGCGGAAATTTTCACGTACACGGTCATATACAATGATAGTGTCGTTCAGGGAGTAACCCACAACCGCCAGAATTGCTGCCAGAACGGTTAGGTCAAACGGCAGCCCCAGCAGAGAGAACACACCCAGAACAATCAAGCTGTCGTGGGCCAAAGCGATAACAGCCCCCACAGAGAACTTGTACTGGAACCGGAAAGCGATATAGAGCATAACCAGCGCCAGGGCCAGCATCATGCCAAGCCCCCCCTGATCACGGAGCTGCTCTCCAACCTGGGGACCAACAAACTCAACCCGCTTGACGGTGATATCACCTTCATAGGCAGCATTCAGCTGTTTGGCCACCTTATCACCCATATGAGCGTCAGTTTCACTGCCCGGCAGACGGATCAGAACATCGGTCGCGGCACCATATTCCTGGGCAGAAGCATCATCAAAACCCAGCTGATCCAGTTCAGCCCGCACATTGGCAACATTGACGGGCTGGTCATATGACAGCTCTACCAGCGTACCGCCGGTAAAATCCAGACCAAAGTTAATGCCATTTACAAACAGGGTCGCTACGGAGCCCAGCATCAGCAGCACAGACAGAACTGTGGCCGCTGAGCGGAGCTTCATAAAATTGAACACCCTGACATGGCCGTGCATTTTTTTCTCAGACATACGTTACGGCCCTCAGATAGAGATCTTCTTAAGCTGACGACGACGGCCGTAAGTCATGTTGACTATCGCGCGGCTCACCAGAATCGCTGTAAACATGGATGTCAGGATACCGAGTGACAGAGTCACCGCAAATCCTTTCACCGGCCCGGTTCCGATCGCGTACAGGATCACACCCACAATCAGCGTGGTGATGTTGGCATCAAAGATTGATACAAACGCCCGGTCAAAACCTTCCGCTATCGCCTTCTGGGGTGACAGTCCACGCTTCACCTCTTCCCGGATACGGGAGAAGATCAACACGTTGGCGTCAACCGCCATACCCAGGGTCAGTACAATACCGGCAATACCTGGCATGGTCAGGGTTGCCCCGAGAATGGACATCATACCCACCAGCAGAACCAGGTTCAGGGCCAGAGCTATATTCGCCACCAGACCAAAGAACCGGTAAACAACCAGCATAAACAGAATAATCAGAGCCAGACCCACCATGGTGGAGTTAATACCCATACGGATATTTTCCTTACCCAGGCTTGGACCAACTGTACGCTCTTCCACAAAGTGCATAGGTGCAGCCAGGGAGCCGGCACGCAACAGCAGGGCCAGTTCGGACGCTTCAGCACGGGAATCCAGGCCGGTAATCCGGAAGCTGTTACCCAGAACACTCTGAATGGTTGCCAGGCTGATAATGCCCTTTTCCTGCTTGTAGATCGGAACCTGAACTTCAACTTCCTGACCGTCGACAATACGCTTCTCAGTACGGTTACCCATAAAGCGCTGTTCGATAAACAGCACCGCCATGGAACGACCAACATTGTTGCGGGTCGCACGGTTGATCAGCTGACCACCACGGTTATCCAGATCGATATTGACCTGTGGACCACCAGTCTGGGTATCAACATTGGAACGCGCGTTGGATACCTGGTCGCCGGTCAGGATAATATCCCGCTCCAGATTAGCCGTACGACGGGACTCACCACGAAACTCAAAAGCCTCGTAGGTACCGGCAGCAGCGTTAAAGTCTGAGGCCAGACGGAACTCCAGGTTAGCTGTTTTACCCAGAATACGCTTGGCTTCTGCAGTATCCTGAACACCGGGCAGTTCTACCACGATATTCTTACGACCCTGGCGCTGTACCAGCGGCTCGGATACACCCAGCTCGTTAACACGGTTACGAACTGTGGTCAGGTTCTGTTTGACGGCGTAGTCTTCCAGATCACGGATCTGCTGCTCGGTCAGATTGTACTTGACCAGTAAGCGCCCGTTCTCTTCGTAGGTATCTGTCTGCAGATCAGGGAATTCTTTATTGATGACCTTGCGGGCGCTGTCACGTGTCGCTGCATCATTGAAGGCCAGTTCACGAGCCAGACTGCCCTTTTTCACGGGAACAGTGCGGTAACGCAGACGCTCTTTACGCAGGGCTGTACGGATCTCGCCGGCATAAACATCCATTCGGGTCTGAACAGCCCTTGGGGTATCAACCTCCAGCAGGAAGTGCACACCACCGGAGAGATCAAGACCCAGCTTCATGGGGTAAGCCCCCATAGAAGTCAGCCACTCAGGAGTTGTAGGAGCCAGGTTCAGGGCAACCACGTAATCATGGCCCAGACGCTCACTGATAGCAGCCTTGGCTGGCAGCTGGTCCTCACTATCGGTCAGCCGGATAAGAACAGATTCACCTTTCGGGCTGATTTCTGTCGATTTGACCGGAATACCCGCCTTCTCAAGGGTTCTGACCGCAACTTCAATTTCAGACTCATCAAGTACCAGGGAAGAGCTGGCACCGGAGATCTGCACCGCAGGATCATCCGGGTACAGATTGGGCAGGGCATAGAACAGGCCCACTGCCACAAAAAACAGAATTGTGATGTATTTCCACAAGGGATATCGGTTCATGGGGCCCTCGGGTTCCATTAAAAAACAAAAATGGCCTGTCTAGACAGACAGGCCATTTGCGATCATGTTCAATTGTTAATTGCCTTGATCGTACCCTTGGGCAGGGTGGCAGCAACAGAAGACTTCTGGAAATTCATCTCAATCTTGTCACTGACCTGCAGGGTAACAAAGTCGTCAGCCACTCCAACAACCTTGCCCACGATACCGCCGGTGGTTACCACCTCATCGCCCTTACCCAGAGCTTCCAACAGTTTTTTATGTTCTTTGGCCCGCTTACTCTGGGGGCGCCAGATCAGCAGCCAGAAAATCAGAACAAAGCCACCCAGCATTACCAGCTGACCTACCATACCGGGGCCAGCTGCCGCAGCGGAGGCGTCGGCTGCGAAGGCCTGACTGATCAAGCTCATATCAATACTCCTAATTGAACGCCCGTGAGAGTCACCGGCAAATCCGTCTTAAATTTCCAGCGCCGGAGCCACTTGGCCTCTGGCAGCGTAGAAGTCATTCACAAAGTGGCTCAATTTACCCTGTTCGATACTCTGTCGCAAACCGGCCATTAAACGCTGGTAATAACGCAGGTTATGAATGGTGTTCAACATGGAGCCGAGCATCTCGTTACACTTGTCCAAGTGATGCAGGTACGATCGTGTGAAATTCCGGCAAGTGTAGCAGTCACAACCCGGTTCCAGCGGCTCGTCAGCATGACGGTGGACAGCATTACGGATCTTCACAGTCCCGGCAGATGTGAACAGATGACCATTTCGTGCATTGCGCGTAGGCATAACACAGTCGAACATATCAACGCCACGGCGCACCGCCTCAACAATATCTTCCGGCGTGCCTACACCCATCAGGTAACGAGGGTATTCTTCCGGAATCCGACGGGGAGTGTGGGACAGAATGCGATGCATATCTTCCTTGGACTCACCCACAGACAGGCCGCCAATCGCGTAGCCATCAAAACCGATTTCCAGCAGACCATCCAGGGAGCGGGCACGCTGATCTTCAAACATACCGCCCTGGATAATACCGAACAGAGCAGATGGGCTGTCGGCATGAGCTTCACGGCAGCGCTTGGCCCAGCGCAGGGAGAGCTCCATGGAGGTGCGGGCACGCTCTTCGTCGGCATCACCGGGGGTGCACTCGTCAAAAATCATTACGATATCGGAACCCAGATCACGCTGAACCTGCATGGAGATTTCCGGGCTCATAAACACCTTTGAGCCATCCACAGGAGAGCGGAAGGAGACACCTTCTTCAGTAATCTTGCGCAGATCACCCAGGCTGAAAACCTGAAAGCCGCCGGAGTCGGTCAGGATGGGCTTGTTCCAGTTATTGAAGTCGTGCAGGGTACCGTGTTCCTTGATGACTTCAGTGCCAGGGCGCAGCATCAAGTGAAAGGTGTTGCCAAGAATAATCTCCGCGCCAATCTCTTCGATATCGCGGGGCAACATACCTTTTACGGTGCCGTAAGTGCCCACAGGCATAAAGCAGGGGGTTTCCACCGTACCGCGGGGGAAGGTCAGCCGGCCACGACGGGCCAGCCCGTCTTCACCCAGCTTCTCGAAGGACATAAAACATTCCTGGCGCATCGCACCGACTCCTAATTTTTAAGCTCGTCATTCCTGCGTACGCAGGAATCCATCGTTATGAAGATCCCCGCCTGCGCGGGGATGACTGAAGGAAACTGAGACACTGTTTCCGCGCAGCCTGAAGATCCCCGCCTGCGCGGGGATGACTGGTCAATTTCTATTGCTGCTTGCGGGTCAGCAGCATGGCGTCCCCGTAGCTGAAGAAGCGATAGCGTTCATCAATCGCTTCCCGGTAGGCATTCATAATTTCGTTGTAACCGGCAAAGGCTGAAACCAGCATCAACAGGGTAGATTCCGGGAGATGGAAATTGGTAATCAGGCAGTCAACTACCTGGTACTCATAGCCTGGATAAATAAAGATATCTGTCTCACCGGCGAAAGGCTTCAGCTCGCCTGACTGGGCAGCCGTTTCCAGGCTACGCACCGAGGTGGTTCCAACAGCGATAATCCGACCGCCATTGGCCTTGGTTTCCTTAACCCGCTCAACAACTTCCTGAGAAACTTCCAGGTATTCGCTGTGCATATGGTGGTCTTCAATTTCATCCACACGCACAGGCTGGAAGGTGCCGGCTCCCACATGGAGAGTGACAAAAGCCGTATCCACACCCTTTTCTTTCAGCAGAGCAAACAGCTCATCATCAAAGTGCAGACCAGCTGTAGGGGCAGCTACCGCACCTTTTTTGGTGCCATAAACAGTCTGATAGCGCTCGCGGTCAGCCAGCTCATCTTCACGGGTAATATAAGGAGGCAGGGGCATATGACCATGCTGTTCCAGCTGGTGAACAACAGGCTCTTCACCGGAGAATTCCAGCAGGAACAGGGCATCCTGGCGTTCAACCATAACGGCTTCCAGGCCACCTTCCAGCAACAGACGGGTGCCCGGCTTAGGAGATTTACTGGAACGCACATGGGCCAGAACCCGACGCTCATCCAGAACCCGCTCCACCAGCACCTCAATCTTGCCGCCAGTTTCCTTCTGGCCGAACAGACGCGCAGGAATCACCCGGGTATTGTTCAGAACCAGCAGATCTCCGGGCTTCAGATAATCGATAATATCCCGGAAAGTACGGTGTACAGGCTTGCCCGTTTCACTATCCAGCACCAGAAGACGGCTGGCACTGCGTTCAGGCATGGGATAACGAGCAATCAGCTCATCGGGAAGTTCGAAATGGAAATCACTGACGCGCATATTCCGCCGCCACCTTACAGCACAAAAAAGGCGGGAAGGATACCGAAAATAGTGGAAAAAGTCAGGTCAGGACAACCGAAACCCTGGTGCAATAATTAAGCTTTTAAGGATCACTCTCTGAACTGGAATTGTTACCAGATCTTCTATTTCCATCAGTCGGTGAAGAGCCAGTGGAATTATGCGAAGGTGGTTGTGTAGTCGGAGTATTATGATTAGAAAACCGGGTTTGATTATTCATCCTTTTGTCAAATTCCCTCACCAGGCTCAAGGCCCAGTCACTATCCTGCCCATCATTTGCATTTCCGGTAGATGTTGAGGAAACAGTAGGATTCCCATAGGAAGACGAGGAGCTATAGGAAGGAGAGTTTGTTGTTCTCTGATTTGAGGAAACACTCCCAGCAGGAGTAAAGACATCATCGTCATCCTCATCATTATTTACATTATCAGTATCTAGCGACCTTAGATGCGATCTTGATGAAGGAGGCGGATTGACATCTATCCCTTCATCTTCTGCTGACTCGTCCGGCTCCCTTGTTCTCCGGTACAGTTCAAACTCCCGTGGATCCAGAAACGTTTTTTTCTTTTCTATGGCACTGGAGGGAACGCCGGCGGGAATACCGTAAACACCAGGATTTTCCCAGTCAGAGAAATCAATAACCACCTTGGTGTCTTCATAGATCATTTCACGCTCGACTTCAGGACTGACCTTCATTCCCAGCTTTTTCAACCTCTTATTCACATTTTTCAGCTCCTGCTCATAATACTCAGTCACTTTTTTCAGCCTGTCTGCTGCAAGAGCTCCCTGAACCAGCTTGGCAAGAGACATACGAACATATTGGGTACAGTCCTCTAAATTCTGCTGAGTAACTGATGGAGATGTTTGAGGAGGGACAAGTTCCACCGGCACGCCATCCACTTCCAGAACGATATGAATATCATTCTCCCGGGCAAACACAGGGTCTTCCAGGGCTTTCATAATCAGGGGGATATTGGCCTGAACCCATCCGTAAGCCAGAAGGTCACGCAAGACTGCTTTAATCTTATCCCTCTCGAGCAGGGTTTCATCACGCTTCCCGAGCTTTTTTTGATCGATATTCTTTTCGACCTCAATCGAATAATCGATCATCTCAGCCTTTCGAGCCATCAGGGGGGGCTTATCTCGATCAAAACTTGAAGAGCTTTCACTCCTGCCAGCCTCACCTCCTAATCCCGAATCCCCGCTGGAGGTCCTCGTTAACCTTGGCCTGGGCTGAACAGAGTGGGGATTTGAACTATCTCTCTCTGGAACCCCAGATGATGAGTGTTCTTCTGATAAGCCGTGTGATGGACCAGACGTTGAAGCCAGCTGGGAAGTTGATCTTCTTGGAGGTTCCACGATAACACCCTGATAAATGGGATAATCTGAGAGGCTTATCGGCTGATAACGAAGGTTCTTGCATGCTTATTCTCAAATGTTATACGGCGCCTCGCTCAAAGGCGCCGGTGTGATGGAATTGGTAGACATGACGGATTCAAAAGCCTTTATCTATATACCAAATTTGGTATACCAATGACCCCTAACCCCTTGATAAATAAGTCTTTTGCAAAACCCCAGCCTGAGACCATTTTTTCTCTCGACAACTTTCTCGACAACACAAGCAAAAGACATCAGTCAGCGATTACAAAAACTAATATAGGGCGCATTCAAGCACCTATCTCCGGGCAAGTAATTTCCGAACCCACCAAAATCAGGCGGCAACCTCTCTGTTTACCGGACGCGGCAGCATTCAGCACGAGTCACCTCTGCGACAGCAAAAAACAATTTGAATAAAGATACGAATTTTAATATATTGCGCCCCACTGCTGGCGGCATGGTGGAATTGGTAGACACACAGCATTCAAAATGCTGCGCCTAACAGCGTCCCGGTTCGAGTCCGGGTGCCGCTACCAGCATTTTTCTCAATATCTTCTCTTCTCTACTTTCATAGCTAATTTTTACTGACCTGTTCCAGCACCCACGGCAGGACGACTGAGTGTAGGTTTGTCGTGCGTAGGACGGTTCTTGTCATGAGCCTTGGTCGTTTCACCTGAAGCAGGTGCCTTGTTCTCCCCTTAGCATCCGGAAAGATCCGCGACAACTTGCCATAGTCACCCCCAGCCTTCCTGAGTACACTACAGCAATTATCAATATTATGCGCCCGGGCTTCCCAATACCCATACTGACTGAGCGGCAGTCCCGACCTCGCACCCATACGACACAACACCTATGCCCAACACCTCAAACAACCTGGCCGCCTTCATCTGGTCAGTAGCCGATCTCCTGCGCGGTGATTTCAAACAATCCCAGTATGGCCGCATCATCCTGCCCTTCACCCTGCTGCGTCGTCTGGAGTGCGTTCTGGAGCCAACCAAGGAAGCCGTGGTTGCCCAGCATGAAAAAGTGAAAGCCATGAACCTGCCAGAAGACGGCATGGAGAAGATGCTGCTGCGGGCATCAAAGCTGTCATTCTTCAACACATCCCCCATGAACCTGTCCAAGATGGGGCAGAGCGATATTGAAGATAACCTGGATAACTACGTTCAGTCCTTTTCCAAGGATGCCCGTGAAATATTCGAACACTTCAAGTTTGATGAATTTGTCGGCACCCTTGCCGAGGCCAACCTGCTGTACAAGGTGGTGCAGAAGTTCAAGAACATCGATCTGAGTCCTGCCGCCATATCCAACCATGAAATGGGTCTGGTGTTTGAAGAACTGATCCGCCGGTTTGCAGAATCTTCAAACGAGACTGCCGGTGAACACTTCACCCCACGGGATATTGTTCAGCTGACAACTTCACTGGTGTTTATGGAAGACGACGATGCCTTAACAAAGGAAGGTATTATCCGCACCATCTACGACCCTACAGCGGGCACAGGTGGCTTTTTGTCGTCCGGTATGGAGTATGTCTATGAGCACAACAAAGACGCTGTGATGCGTGCTTTCGGGCAGGAACTGAACCCTGAGTCATACGCCATCTGTAAGGCCGATATGCTGATCAAGGGGCAGGATGTCAGCCGCATTAAACTGGGCAATACCCTGTCGAATGATCATCTGGCCAATAACCAGTTTGACTACATGTTGTCTAATCCTCCGTTCGGGGTGGATTGGAAAAAGATCGAAAGTGATATCAAGGACGAACACACTGTCAAAGGATTCGATGGCCGTTTTGGCCCCGGCCTGCCAAGGGTGTCCGACGGTTCCCTGCTGTTCCTGATGCACCTGATCAGCAAGTTCCGCCAACCATCAGCGGAGAACAATAACCCCAGTCGTATCGGCATTATCCTAAACGGTTCGCCCCTGTTTACCGGCGGAGCAGGTAGTGGTGAAAGTGAAATCCGCCGCTATATACTTGAGGCCGACCTACTGGAAGCCATTGTCGCCCTGCCCACCGATATGTTCTACAACACAGGCATTGCCACTTATATCTGGGTGTTGAGCAACAAGAAATCCGATGAGCGCAAAGGCAAGGTGCAGCTGATCAACGGTGCCAGCCTGTGCGGCAAGATGCGCAAATCCCTGGGTTCCAAGCGCAATATTATGAGTGAGGCTGACCGTCGCACCATCACCAAATGCTTTGGTGCGTTTGTTGAAGGGGCTAAAGGTGACTTTGCCTGCACGACCGCTAGGGATGGCGGAAGTACTGAAAATGCAGGAGCAATTTTCAGCAAGATTTTTGATACCCACGAATTCGGCTATCGTCGTATTACCGTTGAACGCCCACTGCGCCTGTCTACACAGATTACCGATGATGCCATTGCCGGTCTGCGTTATGCGCCCAAGCCGTATGGCAATACCATGCGCTGGATTCACAGTGAATACGGTGATGAGTGCCATACCGCTCTGGCAGACAATGAAGAAGCCATCCGGGCCAAGATCAAAACCGACTTCAAAGAACTGAAAGAGAAGCAGGTCAAGGAAGTGCTGAGCGATAAACCCTGGCTATTCCAGCTTGGTTTAATGGGCAAGGCGAAACAGTTGCAGGCAGAGATCACCAGCGAGCAGAGCAACGATTTCAACACCTTTGATGCATCCCTGAAGACTGCCCTGAAAAATCTCGGTATCAAACTGGACGCCAAAGAGAAGAAACAGTTCCTGGATGCCATCACCAGCAAGAACCCGGAAGCCGAGCCGGTGGTTAAAAAGGTGCTAAAAAAAGAGGAAGCGCAGCCGCTGTACGGTGCCTTTGAATACAAGGGTAAAGTGGTCGAGTTCCAGCCCGATGGCGACCTGCGAGACAATGAGAATATTCCCCTTGATCCGTCCATCAGCACCACCCAGCTGATCGAAACCTACTTTAACCGGGAAGTGGCTCCCCATGTGTCTGATGCCTGGATCAATCCCGATAAGTGTGATGAGAAAGATGGTGAGATGGGTATTGTCGGCTACGAGATTCCCTTTAACCGCCATTTCTATGTGTATCAGCCGCCCCGTGCGCTGGAGGCCATTGATGCGGATCTGGATGCCGTAAGCACTAGAATCATGAACCTGCTGCAAGAGGTTCATTCTTGATGGGTTTTCAACGTACTGTAATTGCGCAACAAGCTGTTTCGCAATTCAGGCAACAGCCTGTTGCTCAAAAAAGCCAACACATTGTTGGCCTAAATGTTATTCCCGCAGTCTCCTCCGTCATTCCCGCGCAGGCGGGAATCCACAGAGGATCCCCAGATGCCTAAACAACCTTGTGTTTACATACTTGCCAGCAAGAAATACGGCACACTGTACATCGGCGTAACCAGCAATCTTATCCAACGAGTATGGCAGCACAAAAACAACCAAGTTCCCGGTTTTACAGAACAGTACAACGTTCACATGCTGGTTTATTTTGAACAGCATGAAACCATGGCGTCAGCCATCACCCGTGAAAAGCAGCTCAAGAAATGGAACCGCCAATGGAAAATCAAATTGATCGAAAAAAATAACTCGCAGTGGATCGACCTGTGGGAGAGTATTCAATGAGCGCTTTTGATAACTCCTCGTCGTTCCCGCGTAGGCGGGAACCCATGTTTACAAACCGACAGCGGCTAATTTATCAGGGAACGGGTGAGCGATGGATTCCCGCCTTCGCGGGAATGACGGTGGTAGGGCTGCGGGCGGAGGTGCATTCCTGATGGGTATGGAAACAGCCTTGAGCGCAAGTAAATATACGGCTTATCCGGAATATAAGGATTCTGGGGTTGAGTGGCTGGGCGACATTCCTGAACACTGGAAAGTTACTCGCTTAAAACACATGGCTCAAATAAAAAACGGACAAGACTACAAAGCTGTAGAAACCAGTGAGGGGTATCCTGTTCTGGGATCTGGAGGGCAGTTTACCTACGCAACCAAATTCTTGTACGACAAAGAGTCGGTTTTGCTTGGCAGGAAAGGAACCATTGATAAACCACTGTATATCAATGAGCCGTTCTGGACTGTAGACACAATGTACTACACGGAAATTAATAAAGACGTCCCTGCGAAGTATTTACACTATCTTGCTTTGACAATTCAGTTCAGCCGCTATTCGACTAACACTGCTCTTCCAAGCATGACCCAAGAGCATCTTGGAAATTACTCTTTTGGTGTACCGCCAGAATGGGATGAGCGAGCGCAAATTCAAAACTTCCTCGACCACGAAACCGCCAAAATCGACACCCTGATCGAAGAACAGCAATCCCTGATCCGGCTGTTACAGGAAAAACGACAGGCGGTGATCAGTCATGCCGTTACCAAGGGGCTGAACCCTGATGCGCCGATGAAGAATTCTGGTGTGGAGTGGCTTGGGCAGGTGCCGGAACATTGGGAAATCATGCCGCTCAAATATGCGGTTACTTTCCAGCGTGGTCATGATCTACCAGCCAATAACCGGATTGCTGGCAATGTGCCATTAGTGTCCTCAGCCGGTATTAGTTCAAGCCATAATGTGGCAGTTGCAAAAGCCCCGGGGTTGGTCACTGGCCGATATGGCACTATTGGTGATTTCACTTTAGTCAATAAAGATTATTGGCCTTTAAACACAACTCTCTACAGCATTGATCTGCGAGGAAATAACCCCAAATACCTTTGGTACATGCTGCACAATCTGAAGCCCATATTTTTAGCCAATTCTTTAAAATCAGCAGTGCCAGGCGTTGATCGGAATGACTTACACCCTGTACCTGTGGCAATAACCAAAGATCAGGATGAGCAAGAACAGGTATGCGATTATCTGGATTCAATTTGTGCAAAGTATGATGAATTGTCAGCAGAGGCAAACGAAACAATAACATTGCTTCAAGAACGCCGCACAGCCCTAATCTCTGCAGCTGTCACTGGCAAGATCGACGTCCGTGACTGGCAATCCCCAACACCAGAACAAAAACAACAAGCACCAGAGGCCGTTGTATGAGCAAGGATGCCACCTTAGAAGTTAACTTCCAGAATGAAATGATCGCCCAGCTACAGGCCAATGGCTGGCAGTTGGGCAGTGGCGACCAGTATGACCGTGAAAATGCTCTGTACACCGCCGATGCGCTGTCGTTTGTGCAAGACACCCAGCCAAAGGAGTGGGCGAAGTTCTGCAAGCTGTTCCCCAATGATTCGGAGCAGCACTTTATCAGCCATCTGGTGGCGCAACTGCAAAAGGCCAATCCCAATGCCATCGATAAGGAAATGCGCAGCTATGGCACCCTGGGCGTGTTGCGTCACGGGCTGAAGATTCGTAATGCCCGCTTCTCACTGTGTCAGTTTATGCCGGAACATAACCTGAACCCGGAGACACTGGCCCGCTACAAAGAAAACCGTTGTCGTGTGGTGCCGGAACTGGTTTATAGTCCCAACCGTCACCCCCGCGAAAGCGGGGGTCCACTGAACGTGGTGGATTCCCGCCTGCGCGGGAATGACGAGTCCAAAAAGGCCAAGGCATGGCGGATTGATCTGGTGCTGTTTATTAATGGCCTGCCGGTGGCGACGCTGGAGCTGAAGTCAGAATTTAAACAATCGGTAAACCGGGCCGTTCGTCAGTATAAAACCACCCGCCTGCCCAAAGATCCAGAAACCGGCAAGCCGGAACCGCTGCTCAGCTTTAAGCGCGGGGCGCTGGTGCATTTTGCGGTGAGTCAGTGGCAGGTGTATATGGCCACCAAGCTGGCGGGGGCGGATACCTTCTTTCTGCCGTTTAACAAAGGCACCCGTGACGGCGGCGCGGGCAATGATGTGCCTGAAGATGTTAATCGCTACGCGACAGAGTACCTGTGGAACGAGGTGCTGCTGCCCGATAACCTGCTGAATATTATCGCCCGCTTTGTCCATCTGGAAATCAAGGAAGTGGAAGACTGGGAAGGTCGCAAGTCGAAAAAAGAGACGCTGATCTTCCCCCGTTACCATCAGTGGGATGTGGTGACCAAGCTGATCGGTGCGGCCAGAACGGAAGGTACTGGTAACAAGTATCTGGTGCAGCATAGTGCAGGTTCCGGTAAATCCAACTCCATTGCCTGGACGGCGCACCAGTTATCTACCCTGTACGACGATGAGGGCAACAAGCAGTTCCATTCAGTGATTGTGGTCACAGACCGCACGGTGCTGGATGACCAGCTGCAGGACACCATCTACCAGTTTGAACATGCCGACGGTGTGGTAGGCCGGATCAACCGCAAGGAAGGTGATGGCTCCAAGTCGGAGAAGCTGGCATCGGCGCTGGAGAATGCCCAGCCGATTATTATCGTGACCATCCAGACCTTCCCCCATGTACTGGCCGCCATTGAGAACAGTACCAGCCTGAAGGAACGCCGCTATGCGGTTATTGCCGACGAAGCCCACTCTTCCCAGACCGGTTCTACTGCACGGCAGTTGAAAGAAGTTCTTATGGTGGAAGGCGCGGAAGGTGATGATGACCAGCCTCTGTCATCAGAAGAGATTCTGGATTCTACCATTGCCGCCACTCTTTCCGTAAGAAGGGGCAGCAGCAACCTGAACTACTACGCGTTTACGGCAACACCCAAGGCCAAGACTCTGGAACTGTTTGGCCGACTGCCCAAGCCTGATGAACCCGCTTCTGAGAAGAACCTGCCGGAAGCCTTCCATGTGTACTCCATGCGCCAGGCCATTGAGGAAGGGTTTATTCTCGATGTGCTGAAGAACTACACCAACTATCAGGTGGCCTACAAGCTGGCCCAGAAGATCGAAGCCGCTGACGAGGAAGTGGACAGCAAGAAGGCCAAGGTCAAGCTGAACCAGTGGGTACGGCTCCATGAGTACAACATATCCCAGAAAGTGAAGGTGATTGTTGAGCACTACAAAGCCCATGTGATACACCTGCTGGGTGGTCAGGCCAAGGCCATGGTGGTGACCAGTTCCCGCAAGGAAGCAGTGCGCTACAAGCTGGCGTTTGATAAGTATCTGGCAGAAGAAGCACAGACCAAAGGCAAGAGCAGTGTGGCGGTGATGGTGGCATTCTCGGGTGAAGTGGAGTTTCATCCGAACGACCCGGACAGCACCGCCCTGCTGGATCAGAAGTTTACCGAGAACAATATGAACCCCGGCCTGAAAGGGCGGGATATGCGCAAAGCCTTCGATACCGATGATTACCAGATCATGCTGGTAGCCAACAAGTTCCAGACCGGCTTTGACCAACCCAAGTTATGTGCCATGTATGTGGACAAGCCTCTGGGCGGGGTGGAATGTGTGCAGACCCTTTCACGACTAAACCGCCAGTATCCCGGAAAAGCGGAGTGCGGCACCTTTGTTCTGGATTTCTTTAATGAACCGGAAGATATTCTTGATGCCTTCCAGCCTTACTACCTGACGGCAGAACTGGCGGATGTGTCTGATCCAGACAAGGTGTTCGACCTGTTCGAGAAACTGCGTGCCAGTGGTATCTTCACCTGGAATGAAGTGGAACAGTTCTGCAAAGCCTTCCTGAGCAAGAATAAAAGCAATGCCGCCATCAGCAATATCGTGAAACCGGCGGTTGAACGCTGGCAGAAACGGTATAGCTCAGCCATTGAAGCGTATACCCATGCCAGAAATATCTTTGAGCGCACCAAGAAAGCTAATGATGCGGTTTTGCTGGCCAACGCCGAGAACAGCTTCAAGGAGTGTAAGCAGGAAAAGGATCGGCTGGAGATCTTCAAGAAAGACCTGGGTAGCTTCACCCGCTTCTATGAGTTTATGTCCCAGATCGTGGACTATGACGATAAAGAGCTGGAAAAACTCAGCCTGTTTGCCCGTTACCTGCGCCCACTACTGCGGGAAAAGGTTGTAGAAGAAGACGATATTGATCTGGATAACGTGGTGATGAGCCACTACCGGCTATCCAAAATTAAGGAACAGCATATCAAGCTGCAGGAAGATGCCGAAGGGTATGATCTGGAACCTTCCAGTGATGTCGGCACAGCCAAGGCCAAGGACAAGAAGGAAGAGTTTATGTCCCAGGTTGTGGCCCGGCTGAACGAGATGTTTATCACTGACAACCTGACCGACGGCGATATGATCAATTTCCTGCATACAGCCACAAGCAAGGTGACTGAGAACACCGCCGTGATGAAGCAGGTGAAGAACAACTCTGCCGATCAGGCACTGCTGGGAGATTTCCCTGAGGCATTTGATAACGCGGTTATGGACAGCGATGAGGCTCATCAGGAAATGATGATGCAGTACCTGTCTAATCCAGAGCTGGCTTCCAGTTTGCGGCGTTTGGCTTTTGAGTTGTTGAAGCGGTAAACGATCTGTGAATGAGGGCTTTGATCCTGCCGGGAACAAGGCCTGATTTTCATACCACCCTAAACGTCACATTGAATCAACTGACAGAATAACCACCATGCACAAAACCAGCGCCAGCAATGTTGTTGTCCTCGAGAAACATTCTGTGAACAGGTTTCTAAATAAGCATCACAGGTTGGTGAATGCCTGACTAGTTGGTCAGGCAAATTTAACCGCTCTGGCGATCATAGCAAAATTTCACAACGAACCCGCTGTCCAAGATCCAGCAAATTGATTTTACTGGGAGCAGCAAAGTGGACACCAGAAATTCACCACGAGTTGGAAAACATGATCATTCCACCAGCCATACAGCTCAGGCAGCTTTGAAGGAGCCTGACAAAACTGGCAGTAGAGGCCTTCCTCCATTAATCGCCCACACGACCCCCTTCAAGCCAGACTCAAACCCCTCTCCCGACCTTAACCAAAGGCATTGCAGCAATCTTGATAAAGCCAGGCAAGGTGCCCGACAAAAGATAGAGGTACTGCTTGAAAAACTGAAGGGGCAAGGCGAACTGGTAGGCTACACACCCAAATCACTGGAACTGGAAATATCTGAAGCAACCAGCCAGCTAGCCAGACTTTACCGCGGGGTCGCTGTTTTTTCTCCAGATGTTAGTGGCACGTTGCAGCCTGTTCTGACTTTTAATGCAACAAAGGTTATATGGGAGCATTCCAAACCAGACGATGCGTCCCTTGTGAACCGCTGGAGACGAACAAAATGGATAAACCTGACTGATGACATGACAACTAATATTAGTACCCTGAGCCATATTCTTAATGAAGAAATTACTCGCTGTGGCGGCTATCAACAAGCAGAAAAGAAAGGTCACTGGATTCCCGTCATGGCAGATATATATGGCCATTTTGCTCTCTTTATGCTGCGCTGGACGGGGAATGGCTTCAGAGCTGTGATCAGCGGATCTCTCGGCTACGGGATGTATACAGAAAAGGATGCACCTGACCGAATTCAAAACATGATACTCCAGGCAGATGATGCAACAGCCGGGTTGATTCTGTGCTTGAGTGAGGCGATAAACTCAGTGTGCAGCTCACACCTCAAAAAACATCATCAGACGTTAATTGAGCAGCTAAAGGCTAATCAGGGAAGTCTGACACCAGAGCAGACAAAGAAAGCTATCACGGATGGGATTAAAAAGGCCCAACCGGCACTTGGGCAGATACTGTTTCTTGAACCGCAGCGCCAGCATGATTGCGTAAGTTGCAGCACATTCGCACTACATGACCTCTTCTCCCTTCTTCCAAAATCCGCCAGCAGCCTATTGAACGGTGATAAAGTACAAGTGCTGATTCCAGCTGACCCCCGCAACCTTCCAGACCCTGCTGTCAGACTGATAACTCCCGTTCCTGTTGTTGTTTTAAACCAATACCCTGATATCAATTATTACAAGCTGACAAACTACCCTGTTGAAATGCTTAAACCTTGCCAAAGCCTGAGCACTATAGAGAGTGAAGTATCACAGCTTAAGAGTCACGGAGTCGAGCATCATACAATTGACCAGTTCTGGAGTGAGCTACAGCCCTATATTCGTGAGATCCAGACAGAAGATGGCAAAAAAAAGAAAGTGAATACCTATGCTATAACCCGCCATATGGAGAATCTTCTGATACTTGTGGACGCCTATGCCCGGATGGAGAAAGTTGGCAAGGCAGGTCAATCCAATTCCTGAACAAAGGTTATCTGGGCTATTCCACCCGGCTTGGAGATGTAATGTCCATCCATCCGGTTGAGTTCAGAAATCGCTTTGATACTGCTTCCCGGATCAGCCATCTTTACACCCTGATCTGTTCTCACTTTCATGGTGCCGTACAAGGCAATCTCTGTCAGGGTAATGAATCAAATGCGTTGATGACCCTTTGCAACCTCGTCACTCCTGCGAAAGCAGGAGTCTACCAGCTTGAGATTCCTGCTTTCGCAGGAATGACGGACATCAACGCATTTCATACATGACCTCTGTCAGGACTGCTTTCTTTTCAAACAGTGTCAGGGTACTGGCATCAATCAGCTGTTGCTGCCGCTGTGCAATGGCATCTTGATGAATATCAACATTTGACAACAAGCGAGAAGCCCTGACAGCCACGCTGTGGTTGTTTTCGGCAGACTTATAACCAGCCCTGCGATAAGACTCCGAGCCTTTACCTGTTTCTATGAAAGCGTCAACGAAGCGTTGATGGCGAGGTTTCAGCTTATCGTAAGCCATAACTTTATCGCAGGGTTAAACCACAAGAAGTATATATCACTATTCATTACTGTATCTGTGAGCTCTTGAACCACTACAGTGGCTGCCGCCTGATCTGTTTGTAGGTTAATCGGTCTCCACCAGTGTTGTTGACATGCAGATCACTTACCAACTGGTAAGAATGAAAAGGTGACAGGAAATCTAATTCAACGTAGCAGCTCCCGATAACTTCACATATCTCCAAGAGAAAAAACGTACTGTTCCCAAGACAGTTTTCTGGAAATATGAAAGGGATTGATCTCTTCCCTTTTACGACCAGTTTTATGAAAAAATTACTTTCTCTTTTTGCTGCTGCAACACTATCAGTAACAGCGGTCACTTCTGTTTTCGCTGACACTTGGGTGAACGGTTACACCCGTAGCGACGGTTCTTATGTTCAAGGGCATTACAGAAGCAGCCCAAATAGCACTGTAAGAGACAACTACATCTATAAGGGCAACAGCAATCCTTACACAGGTGAGACAGGATCAAACTACTACTGCAGCTCTCCTTCTTCAGAGTACTATCAGCCTGATTACAGTACCCCCAGCATCAGTCTGCCAAGCATTGACAGTTATCAGTCTGGTTACAGTGGTGGTTCCAGTTTGTATTACTACGACTGATGTGTGTGTTCATAGGATAAAGCCACCTTAGAAAGGCAGTCCCTCTGCCGGAGTGAAGTTTCCACACTCTTCGTTGAGCCTGTCGGCAAGAAGCCGGTCATACATGCTAACAATTCTTTCTACCAGGGAGCGCACATTCTCCCTGGAAACCCTGCAGGCCATGACAATACGGTCACTATCTAGCCTGACCTTCTTTAAGCCACTCTGCTGTGCAGCTCCCTGCAAGCATTCTTGGATGATTGGTACACTCTCTGTCGTGGTCTGAGCGATCCAGTGGTCATTTCCGTTGCAACCCGGAAGTATCCGAAGCAAGGTGTTGGCATGGTGGGTAACCCGGTACTGACCAGTGGACTGCCCGAGGAAATAAGTCTTTTTTATCTCCAAGTAATGCTCCCTGAAACATAATCCCGGCCTTGCCGATAACCTTCCTGCCGCCCTGGTCCCATGTGTGACAATATGATGTTGGCTGATCACCAACTTGGCCGGGGTGGCTTTCAGCCTGCCTGACAGCCTTGATAGAAACTATTTTTACTTTATCTCTGTCTAACTCTATCTGGAACCCAGTGGTGCAGAATACGCTCGCCGGTGTTTGAGATAGGGAAATCGATCAAAGTCTCCTTCTCCCGGCAGGACAACACTGCATAAACAAGCGTCTCTGCCAGCTGGGTTTCAGTTTATCGAAATCACCCTGCTAGCGATAACCAGGAAGAGAGCAACGTATTGATAGAACCTTAACAAGCACTGTTGGGTTCTGACTTAACCATCTATCCTTTATGTCTCCATTTAACCAATAAGTCAGAGATGCTGACTATACCAGCAACCATTGTGCTTAAGTTGACTCTGATTATGAACCTCAGACGGTACTTCCAAGTACCGCTATGTCCACAAAAATATTTGACACTCTTCGTATATTAATATTTGTTATAGCTGAAAAGAGAAATTGTGATCACCTTTTTGTAGGAATAGATACAGTCTTTTATGTCCCCCCCCCTCTTTTGTTCAGCTTGCCCTTGCAGCGCGAATCCGTGCTGCCCTGGCGGTGGGAGTTAAGAAGGCTCATCGAATCAAAGGACAGGCCGCAGCCACAGGTGGTGTTGCGCTTGCCCTTGCAGCGCGCATCCGTGCTGCCCCGGCGGTGGGAGTTAAGAAGGCTCATCGAATCAAAGGACAGGCCGCAGCCACAGGTGGTGTTGCGCTTGCCCTTGCAGCGCGCATCCGTGCTGCCCCGGCGGTGGGATTCAAGAAGCCTCGCCGAATCAAAGGACAGACCGCAGCCACAGGTGGTGTTGCGCTTGCCCTTGCAACGCGCATCCGTGCTGCCCCGGCGGTGGGATTCAAGAAGCCTCGCCGAATCAAAGGACAGGCCGCAGCCACAGGTGGTGTTGCGCTTGCCCTTACAACGCGCATCCGTGCTGCCCCGGCGGTGGGAGTTAAAAAGGTTCACCGAATCAAAGGACAGGCCGCAGCCACAGGTGGTGTTGCGCTTGCCCTTGCAGCGCGCATCCGTGCTGCCCCGGCGGTGGGATTCAATAAGCCTCACCGAATCAAAGGACAGGCCGCAGCCACAGGTGGTGTTGCGCTTGCCCTTGCAACGCGCATCCGTGCTGCCCTGGCGGTGGGATTCAAGAAGCCTCACCGAATCAAAGGACAGGCCGCAGCCACAGGTGGTTTTGCGCTTGCCCTTGCAACGCGCATCCGTGCTGCCCTGGCGGTGGGAGTTAAGAAGGCTCACCGAATCAAAGGACAGGCCACAGCCACAGGTGGTGTTGCGCTTGCCCTTGCAACGCGCATCCGTGCTGCCCTGGCGGTGGAATTCAAAAAGCCTCACCGAATCAAAGGACAGGCCGCAGCCACAGGTGGTGTTGCGCTTGCCCTTGCAGCGCGCATCCGTGCTGCCCTGGCGGTGGGATTCAAGAAGGCTTCAAAGGACAGGCCGCAACAGGTGGTGTTCAAACGCGCATCCGTACTGCCCAGGCGGTGGGAGTTAAGAAGGTTCACCGAATCAAAGGACAGGCCGCAGCCACAGGTGGTGTTGCGCTTGCCCTTGCAGCGCGCATCCGTGCTGCTCCTGGCGGTGGGATTCAAGAAGGCTCACCGAATCAAAGGACAGGCCGCAGCCACAGGTGGTGTTCTGCTTGCCCTTGCAACGCGCATCCGTGCTGACCTGGCGGTGGGAGTTAAGAAGGCTCGCCGAATCAAAGGACAGGTCGCAGCCACAGGTGGTGTTGCGCTTCTTCCTGAATACTGCAGTTTGTTCACTTTGCGTCACTATTTCCATTTCCAGAGTGAGAGGACTGTCGTAACCTGGATAACTTTCAAAGGAAGAGGTAACAGAGGGTTCTTTTTTAACCACCCTCTGGCAATGAATTTCCCAGGCCAATAGCTCAGGATTGAGAGACATCATAAGTGGATCCCATGATTCTTTTTCAATGATCACCTCATCTGTTTCAGGTGGCGGGGTGCCTGAACGGGACGTTGCTGTGCAAGCTGATCCTGGAGCACTCAATTTGAGGGTGTCATCATCCAGGTGTGGCACCCTTATTCGGGATGCACTTTCAATGCCCCGACATTCGAAACCTTCACCTGAAACAGGCACACAGTAAGTATCATCCAGTGGGTGGGCCGCTGAGGCGTGAGTGCGTATGGCTCCTGTTGAGAGAATCTCTGTCTCCCCTTCGCCAGCGGGTAAAACGAGAGTGCAGCTCTCCTGCTTATTTGTACCTGAACTGGCAGGTTGAACTGTGGCAATGACCAGGACAAGGCAAAAGTATGTTGGCTTTAACAATCCAGAAAACAAGTCAGCTTCCCTGAACCAAACCGGTCTTGCTGGATCAGGTGTAATCCTGATGCAATCCCTCTTTGGTGAATGTTGATACTCTTAGCATTTAACCAATAATATACCAGCAACCATTGTGCTTAAGTTGACTCTGATTATGAACCTCAGACGGTACTTCCAAGTACCGCTATGTCCACAAAAATATTTGACACTCTTCGTATATTAATATTTGTTATAGCTGAAAAGAGAAATTGTGATCACCTTTTTGTAGGAATAGATACAGTCTTTTATGTCCCCCCCCCTCTTTTGTTCCGCTTGCCCTTGCAGCGCGCATCCGTGCTGCCCCGGCGGTGGGAGGCAAGAAGGTTCACCGAATCAAAGGACAGGCCGCAGCCACAGGTGGTGTTCAGCTTGCCCTTGCAGCGCGCATCCGTGCTGCCCTGGCGGTGGGAGTTAAGAAGGTTCACCGAATCAAAGGACAGGCCGCAGCCACAGGTGGTGTTCCGCTTGCCCTTGCAGCGCGCATCCGTGCTGCCCTGGCGGTGGGAGTTAAGAAGCCTCGCCGAATCAAAGGACAGGCCGCAGCCACAGGTGGTGTTCCGCGCCCTTGCAGCGCGCATCCGTGCTGCCCTGGCGGTGGGATTCAAGAAGCCTCGCCGAATCAAAGGACAGGCCGCAGCCACAGGTGGTGTTCCGCTTGCCCTGCAGCGCGCATCCGTGCTGCCCCGGCGGTGGGATTCAAGAAGCCTTCAAAGGACAGGCCGCAGCCACAGGTGGTGTTGCGCTTGCCCTTGCGCTTGCCCTTGCCCTTGCAACGCGCATCCGTGCTGCCCTGGCGGTGGAAGGTAAGAAGGCTCACAGGACTGGCCGCAGCCACAGGTGGTGTTCAGCTTGCCCGTGCAACGCGCATCCGTGCTGCCCTGGCGGTGCACCGAATCAAAGGACAGGCCGCAGCCACAGGTGGTGTTCAGCTTGCCCTTGCTCCGTGCCCCTGGCGGTGGGATTCAAGAAGCCTTCAAGAAGGCTCAGCCGAATCAAAGGACAGGCCGCAGCCACAGGTGGTGTTCTGCTTGCCCTTGCAACGCGCATCCGTGCTGCCCTGGCGGTGGGAGTTAAGAAGGCTCGCCGAATCAAAGGACAGGCCGCAGCCACAGGTGGTGTTCAGCTTGCCCTTGCAACGCGCATCCGTGCTGCCCTGGCGGTGGGAGGTAAGAAGGCTCACCGAATCAAAGGACTGGCCGCAGCCACAGGTGGTGTTCAGCTTGCCCTTGCAACGCGCATCCGTGCTGCCCTGGCGGTGGGAGTTAAGAAGGCTCGCCGAATCAAAGGACAGGTCGCAGCCACAGGTGGTGTTGCGCTTCTTCCTGAATACTGCAGTTTGTTCACTTTGCGTCACTATTTCCATTTCCAGAGTGAGAGGACTGTCGTAACCTGGATAACTTTCAAAGGAAGAGGTAACAGAGGGTTCTTTTTTAACCACCCTCTGGCAATGAATTTCCCAGGCCAATAGCTCAGGATTGAGAGACATCATAAGTGGATCCCATGATTCTTTTTCAATGATCACCTCATCTGTTTCAGGTGGCGGGGTGCCTGAACGGGACGTTGCTGTGCAAGCTGATCCTGGAGCACTCAATTTGAGGGTGTCATCATCCAGGTGTGGCACCCTTATTCGGGATGCACTTTCAATGCCCCGACATTCGAAACCTTCACCTGAAACAGGCACACAGTAAGTATCATCCAGTGGGTGGGCCGCTGAGGCGTGAGTGCGTATGGCTCCTGTTGAGAGAATCTCTGTCTCCCCTTCGCCTGCGGGTAAAACGAGAGTGCAGCTCTCCTGCTTATTTGTACCTGAACTGGCAGGTTGAACTGTGGCAATGACCAGGACAAGGCAAAAGTATGTTGGCTTTAACAATCCAGAAAACAAGTCAGCTTCCCTGAACCAAACCGGTCTTGCTGGATCAGGTGTAATCCTGATGCAATCCCTCTTTGGTGAATGTTGATACTCTTAGCATTTAACCAATAATATACCAGCAACCATTGTGCTTAAGTTGACTCTGATTATGAACCTCAGACGGTACTTCCAAGTACCGCTATGTCCACAAAAATATTTGACACTCTTCGTATATTAATATTTGTTATAGCTGAAAAGAGAAATTGTGATCACCTTTTTGTAGGAATAGATACAGTCTTTTATGTCCCCCCCCCTCTTTTGTTCAGCTTACCCTTGCAGCGCGAATCCGTGCTGCCCTGGCGGTGGGAGTTAAGAAGGCTCACCGAATCAAAGGACAGGCCGCAGCCACAGGTGGTGTTCAGCTTGCCCTTGCAGCGCGCAACCGTGCTGCCCCGGCGGTGGGAGTTAAGAAGGCTGGCCGAATCAAAGGACAGGCCGCAGCCACAGGTGGTGTTGCGCTTGCCCTTGCAATGCGCATCCGTGCTGCCCTGGCGGTGGGAGTTAAGAAGGCTCACCGAATCAAAGGACAGGCCGCAGCCACAGGTGGTATTCAGCTTGCCCTTGCAACGCGCATCCGTGCTGCCCCGGCGGTGGGAGGTAAGAAGGCTAGCCGAATCAAAGGACAGGCCGCAGACACAGGTGGTGTTCCGCTTGCCCTTGCAACGCGCATCCGTGCTGCCCTGGCGGTGGGAGGTAAGAAGGCTCACCGAATCAAAGGACAGGCCGCAGCCACAGGTGGTATTGCGCTTGCCCTTGCGCTTGCCCTTGCCCTTGCAACGCGCATCCGTGCTGCCCTGGCGGTGGGAGGTAAGAAGGCTCACCGAATCAAAGGACAGGCCGCAGCCACAGGTGGTGTTGCGCTTGCCCTTGCAACGCGCATCCGTGCTGCCCTGGCGGTGGGAGGTAAGAAGGTTGGCCGAATCAAAGGACAGGCCGCAGCCACAGGTGGTGTTGCGCTTGCCCTTGCAACGCGCATCCGTGCTGCCTTGGCGGTGGGAGGTAAGAAGGCTGGCCGAATCAAAGGACAGGCCGCAGCCACAGGTGGTGTTGCGCTTGCCCTTGCAACGCGCATCCGTGCTGCCCTGGCGGTGGGAGGTAAGAAGGTTCACCGAATCAAAGGACAGGCCGCAGCCACAGATGGTGTTCCGCTTGCCCTTGCAACGCGCATCCGTGCTGCCCTGGCGGTGGGATTCAAGAAGCCTAACCGAATCAAAGGACAGGCCGCAGCCACAGGTGGTATTGCGCTTGCCCTTGCAACGCGCATCCGTGCTGCCCTGGCGGTGGGAGGTAAGAAGGCTCACCGAATCAAAGGACAGGCCGCAGCCACAGGTGGTATTCTGCTTGCCCTTGCAGCGCGCATCCGTGCTGCGCCGGCGGTGGGATTTAAGAAGGCTCACCGAATCAAAGGACAGGTCGCAGCCACAGGTGGTGTTGCGCTTCTTCCTGAATACTGCAGCTTGTTCACTTTGCGTCACTATTTCCATTTCCAGAGTGAGAGGACTGTCGTAACCTGGATAACTTTCAAAGGAAGAGGTAACAGAGGGCTCTTTTTTAACCACCCTCTGGCAATGAATTTCCCAGTCCAATAGCTCAGGATTGAGAGACATCATAAGTGGATCCCATGATTCTTTTTCAATGATCACCTCATCTGTTTCAGGTGGCGGGGTGCCTGAACGGGACGTTGCTGTGCAAGCTGATCCTGGAGCACTCAATTTGAGGGTGTCATCATCCAGGTGTGGCACCCTTATTCGGGATGCACTTTCAATGCCCCGACATTCGAAACCTTCACCTGAAAACAGGCACACAGTAAGTATCATCCAGTGGGTGGGCCGCTGAGGCGTGAGTGCGTATGGCTCCTGTTGAGAGAATCTCTGTCTCCCCTTCGCCTGCGGGTAAAACGAGAGTGCAGCTCTCCTGCTTATTTGTACCTGAACTGGCAGGTTGAACTGTGGCAATGACCAGGACAAGGCAAAAGTATGTTGGCTTTAACAATCCAGAAAACAAGTCAGCTTCCCTGAACCAAACCGGTCTTGCTGGATCAGGTGTAATCCTGATGCAATCCCTCTTTGGTGAATGTTGATACTCTTAGCATTTAACCAATAATATACCAGCAACCATTGTGCTTAAGTTGACTCTGATTATGAACCTCAGACGGTACTTCCAAGTACCGCTATGTCCACAAAAATATTTGACACTCTTCGTATATTAATATTTGTTATAGCTGAAAAGAGAAATTGTGATCACCTTTTTGTAGGAATAGATACAGTCTTTTATGTCCCCCCCCCTCTTTTGTTCCGCTTGCCCTTGCAGCGCGCATCCGTGCTGCCCCGGCGGTGGGAGGCAAGAAGGTTCACCGAATCAAAGGACAGGCCGCAGCCACAGGTGGTGTTCAGCTTGCCCTTGCAGCGCGCATCCGTGCTGCCCTGGCGGTGGGAGTTAAGAAGGTTCACCGAATCAAAGGACAGGCCGCAGCCACAGGTGGTGTTGCGCTTGCCCTTGCAGCGCGCATCCGTGCTGCCCTGGCGGTGGGAGTTAAGAAGCCTCGCCGAATCAAAGGACAGGCCGCAGCCACAGGTGGTGTTGCGCTTGCGCTTGCCCGTGCAACGCGCATCCGTGCTGCCCTGGCGGTGGGAGTTAAGAAGGCTCGCCGAATCAAAGGACAGGCCGCAGCCACAGGTGGTGTTGCGCTTGCCCGTGCAACGCGCATCCGTGCTGCCCTGGCGGTGGCAGTTAAGAAGGCTCGCCGAATCAAAGGACAGGCCGCAGCCACAGGTGGTGTTGCGCTTGCCTTGCCCTTGCCCTTGCAACGCGCATCCGTGCTGCCCTGGCGGTGGGAGGTAAGAAGGCTCACCGAATCAAAGGACTGGCCGCAGCCACAGGTGGTGTTCAGCTTGCCCGTGCAACGCGCATCCGTGCTGCCCTGGCGGTGGGAGTTAAGAAGGCTCACCGAATCAAAGGACAGGCCGCAGCCACAGGTGGTGTTCAGCTTGCCCTTGCAGCGCGCATCCGTGCTGCCCTGGCGGTGGGATTCAAGAAGCCTGGCCGAATCAAAGGACAGGCCGCAGCCACAGGTGGTGTTCAGCTTGCCCTTGCAACGCGCATCCGTGCTGCCCCGGCGGTGGGATTCAAGAAGGCTCACCGAATCAAAGGACAGGCCGCAGCCACAGGTGGTGTTCCGCTTGCCCTTGCAACGCGCATCCGTGCTGCCCCGGCGGTGGGAGTTAAGAAGGTTCACCGAATCAAAGGACAGGCCGCAGCCACAGGTGGTGTTCCGCTTGCCCTTGCAACGCGCATCCGTGCTGCCCTGACGGTGGGAGTTAAGAAGGCTCACCGAATCAAAGGACAGGCCGCAGCCACAGGTGGTGTTCAGCTTGCCCTTGCAACGCGCATCCGTGCTGCCCTGGCGGTGGGAGTTAAGAAGGTTGGCCGAATCAAAGGACAGGTCGCAGCCACAGGTGGTGTTGCGCTTCTTCCTGAATACTGCAGTTTGTTCACTTTGCGTCACTATTTCCATTTCCAGAGTGAGAGGACTGTCGTAACCTGGATAACTTTCAAAGGAAGAGGTAACAGAGGGTTCTTTTTTAACCACCCTCTGGCAATGAATTTCCCAGGCCAGTAGCTCAGGATTGAGAGATACCATAAGTGGATCCCATGATTCTTTTTCAATGATCACCTCATCTGTTTCAGGTGGCGGGGTGCCTGAACGGGACGTTGCTGTGCAAGCTGATCCTGGAGCACTCAATTTGAGGGTGTCATCATCCAGGTGTGGCACCCTTATTCGGGATGCACTTTCAATGCCCCGACATTCGAAACCTTCACCTGAAACAGGCACACAGTAAGTATCATCCAGTGGGTGGGCCGCTGAGGCGTGAGTGCGTATGGCTCCTGTTGAGAGAATCTCTGTCTCCCCTTCGCCTGCGGGTAAAACGAGAGTGCAGCTCTCCTGCTTGTTTGTACCTGAACTGGCAGGTTGAACTGTGGAAATGACCAGAACAAGGCAAAAGTATGTTGGCTTTAACAATCCAGAAAACAAGTCAGCTTCCCTGAACCAAACCGGTCTTGCTGGATCAGGTGTAATCCTGATGCAATCCCTCTTTGGTGAATGTTGATACTCTTAGCATTTAACCAATAATATACCAGCAACCATTGTGCTTAAGTTGACTCTGATTATGAACCTCAGACGGTACTTCCAAGTACCGCTATGTCCACAAAAATATTTGACACTCTTCGTATATTAATATTTGTTATAGCTGAAAAGAGAAATTGTGATCACCTTTTTGTAGGAATAGATACAGTCTTTTATGTCTCCCCCCCTCTTTTGTTCCGCTTGCCCTTGCAACGCACATCCGTGCTGCCCTGGCGGTGGGAGGTAAGAAGGTTCACCGAATCAAAGGACAGGCCGCAACCACAGGTGGTGTTGCGCTTGCCCTTGCAGCGCGCATCCGTGCTGCGCTTGCAGTGGGAGTTAAGAAGGTTCACCGAATCAAAGGACAGGCCGCAACCACAGGTGGTGTTGCGCTTGCCCTTGCAGCGCGCATCCGTGCTGCGCCGGTAGTGGGAGGTAAGAAGGTTCACCGAATCAAAGGACAGGCCGCAGCCACAGGTGGTGTTCTGCGTACCCTTGCCCTTGCAACGCGCATTCGTGCTGCCCTGGCAGTGGGAGGTAAGAAGGTTCACCGAATCAAAGGACAGGCCGCAGCCACAGGTGGTGTTGCGCTTGCCCTTGCAGCGCGCATCCGTACTACCCTGGCGGTGGGAGGTAAGAAGGTTCACCGAATCAAAGGACAGGCCGCAGCCACAGGTGGTGTTGCGCTTGCCCTTGCAGCGCGCATCCGTGCTGCGCCGGCGGTGGGAGGTAAGAAGGTTCACCGAATCAAAGGACAGGCCGCAGCCACAGGTGGTATTCTGCTTGCCTTGGCAACGCGCATCCGTGCTGCCCTGGCGGTGGGAGGTAAGAAGGTTCACCGAATCAAAGAACAGGCCGCAGCCACAGGTGGTGTTGCGCTTCTTCCTGAATACTGCAGCTTGTTCACTTTGCGTCACTATTTCCATTTCCAGAGTGAGAGGACTGTTGTAACCTGGATAACTTTCAAAGGAAGAGGTAACAGAGGGTTCTTTTTTAACCACCCTCTGGCAATGAATTTCCCAGGCCAATAGCTCAGGATTGAGAGATACCATAAGTGGATCCCATGATTCTTTTTCAATGATCACCTCATCTGTTTCAGGTGGCGGGGTGCCTGAACGGGACGTTGCTGTGCAAGCTGATCCTGGAGCACTCAATTTGAGGGTGTCATCATCCAGGTGTGGCACCCTTATTCGGGACGCACTTTCAATGCCCCGACATTCGAAACCTTCACCTGAAACAGGCACACAGTAAGTATCATCCAGTGGGTGGGCCGCTGAGGCGCGAGTGCGTATGGCTCCTGTTGAGAGAATCTCTGTCTCCCCTTCGCCTGCGGGTAAAACGAGAGTGCAGCTCTCCTGCTTATTTGTACCTGAACTGGCAGGTTGAACTGTGGCAATGACCAGGACAAGGCAAAAGTATGTTGGCTTTAACAATCCAGAAAACAAGTCAGCTTCCCTGAACCAAACCAGCCTTAAAGGTTAGCAGAACAGTCAGGGGCCATTTTAAACCCGGTTGATTTCTATGCTCTGAACATTCCAGGGAAGCAACTGCTCAATATCTTCAACAGATTTCACGGAAGGCAACTGGGTAAAAACCTCTTTCAGGTAAGCATAGGATTCCACACCACAAGCTTTGGCGGCTTCAATCAGGCTGTACAGATTGGCACTGGCATCGGCCCCTTTCTGGCTGTTGCTGAACAGCCATGCCTTGCGCCCCACCACGAAAGGGCGGATCGCGTTTTCTGCCAGGTTGTTATCCATACGCAGGTAGCCCTCATCACAGTAACGGATGAGTTTGAATATCAACACCCAGGCGGGAAAGCACAAACTGCTCCTGCCGGTACAGGGGCAAACCATCCACATACTTGCTGGTTGCCACAGCAGGAGCAGACCTTCTCATCTTCTGGCAGACCGTGTTCTTCACGGATACGGGACAGGTGCAAGCAGCGGTTTGCGCCCGGCCTTTTTGCGCTGATGGGCAGGAACTGTGATCTCTTCTTCAGCTGACTCAATCGCATCCGTGTCTTCAGGCAAATCCTGTTCGGCTTCATTGAACAGGCCATATTGGTCAGGAGAAGATTTTCACTGGACGCGCCGAAACGCTTCTGAATCAGCAGACGAACCTGCTCCTCAAGAACAGAGACCTGATTCTGAAGAGCTTGAACCTGGGCTTTGAGGACAACAGGATCATCGGACAAGGCGGGGGAGTTGGCTTCCATGCCGGTAACATAATCATCTGGAGAAGAAATGCAACCCGTCGACCATCGTACTGTAATGCAAGGCTGGGTGCGGTTTGCGGGGGCATATATCATAGCCATCCAGCAGATCATTCAATAGTCGGCCATCAATCGTGGCCGGCATATCCTTGTCCGGCCACTGGAAGCGATACTTCTCCAAACGCTTGTACCAGAGCACAAAACCATTGTTCTCCCAGAGCAGCAACTTGATCTTGTCCCGGCCCCGGTTGCAGAACACGAACACCCGGTGATCAAAGGGAGACGTTTTATCCAGGTTCTGAAATTCAGGTTTTTACGCTCAATTTTTTGGGTATTTCTTTTGCCAATTTCATGCTTATCTTCATCCAGATGTCTCTCATAGGCACCCCAGCCATCTGTATAAAAGCGTTGTATACCAAAGGGCTCAAGAAGAGCTTTTAGCTTCTTAAACACCTTATCTCTTCTCTTGCCAAAAACGTAAGCAAGAACCGTGTTGGTCGCATGGTTTATTGCGTACCAAAGCCAGCGCTGGTTAGATTTTTTATCGACAAATGACCACTGCTCATCAAGCTCAGCGGCTTCACAGGCAGGCTCCAGTCGAACCTTGTTGTCTGCACTCAGTCCCAAGGCACGGATATTGGGGTTGACCTGCACGAGGTGACTTTCTTTGCGTCGTATAATATTGATAGTTGTCGTTTTACTGATCTGGAGAACCCGGCTGGTATCCCGAATGCCACTACCGTTTTTGTACTGCTGCAGCTCGCGCAGCTGACTTCTGTGAGACATACCATACTTTACATAATTGGTATGCGTATTCAATTTGCTATCCGTGTTGTCCCTTAAACACACATCTGACCCACTACCTTTTATTGCAGCAGCACGCCGGGGATTGGCCTCTATGTACCTAACAGATAAAACCGGGGAATCGTGATGGAAAACAGCATTTCCACATAACAAGCCGGTTACCTTGTGTGCAACTTAAATAGCCTTGAGTGATTCCAAATGAAGCGGGACAAACAAATCGCAGACTATATATCTAGTTATCAGCGATAAGGCCAAAAGATATTACGAAAAAGGTTGCGCTATGGAAAATATGAATGAAAGCAGGAGAGTTGATTCCTCCACTTATCACACAGATCCTGCCCATCAAATTGGGCCGAGTATGGGGGAGGGCACTTTTGGGCGCTATAGCTTGAGAGAAGCCGGGATACTACCCACAGACATTTCTCATCGGGAGAGAGGTCCCATTCTTCTTGATATACCAAACGGGAGGAATGAACTGGTTTTAGATGGACAAAAAATTCGTGAAGTTCCAAAACTTTATCCAATTATAGGGCTGCGTAAACATACAGAGGGTATTGCTTTACCTCCACCTGTACCGCTCGATTTGCCAGAAATTAAAGGTGAAAACAAAGCAGTAAAATCGACTCAGGGTGCGAGTGCAACCCATATGCAGCCAGCCAGCGCACCTGGTCGGCAACCTGCTTCTGTGAAGAGTGCTGTGGCTGATCCTTCTTCATCTCGCAGGCCGTTGATTCTGTGGTACTCCGATATTCCCCAGCCCGGGCGGGAGGATAAGCATGTGGTTTTAGCGGAACCTGATAAATACGTTGGGCGGGTGCAAAAGATGGTTCCATTTGCTATCAGTGAAACTGAAACTGTTTGGGCTTCATGCAACCCGTTTTTTGTTGCTTCAAAGGCGGATGAGTATCCGGTAGGTCATGAACCAAAGGAGAGGTCGTTGCTTACCGAGGCTTGGTCTGTGCAATGCACATCCACCCTGAGGAAGGGGGTAGAGTACTTAACAGGCCAATCTGAAGAGCTGCCTAAAGTACTACAGCATATTAATCAACATTTATTCTGGAAAGATTTCAGGTCGCGCAATTATCTGGGGGGGGCAGGGTTAACAAGATCCTGCAGTATGGTGGAACTGAACATGCTTGATAGGAACAAAGTTAACCCTTTAAGGCGGCAGTCTGACCTGACAAGGAGCCAGAGTCTGACTTCGATGATCGATGCACAACATTCCTGGCTGCAACAAACAAGGGCACGGAGCATGCCTGATTTGATGAAGCAGTCAAGCACGCGGATTGAAGAGGGGGCCGAACTCAGCAATATCCATGCTGCTGACTTTGACAGATACCGGGGTAAACCAAAGCTCAAGTTCTATAAGAATAAAGACATATATCAAAAGTTTGAACAGGGGGCGGAACTCACCCGTGCGTTTTCAGAGAAAAGCTTTCAGGATCTCCCTCAGGTAGCTTTATATCATGACAAGAGGTTGCGGCACTGTTTTTTGAAACATGTAGCATGCTCGTTGGTTTCGGACGTCACAGAATGTAACGCGTGCCAAAAAAATGTTGATGCTACCATGCGTGAGAATTTAGTTGACCCTGTTCAGGAAAGCAGGAATTGAAACAAGAGCCACCGCCAAAACCTGAAAAGATCCAGACCCCGAAGTCTGAATTGGAATACTCCTGAAGCTGGCCGGGTAAAACATAGCAGGGGAACAGTGAGTATAAAAATCCTCACCGTCACAGAAATGCCCAATGGCTTACACTCCACCCTAATAAAAATCCCCGGAGCAAGCTCTTCTCGCTTCGCTCGAACTTTCGCTACGCGAAAGCGGGGTATTGTTCTTGGGTCTTATCTTTTACCACGACTTCGTCGTGGAAGCGCAGCAAGCTGCGGGGAATTAGACCCTCAGAGATTAAAAAATATTCCTCTCCCTGTTAGAGAAATAACGGATAAAATGGTTCCTTTTCCTGAGAGGAAGGCACTTTAGACTTTTGTCTATGAACAGGCTCTAAGCAAGATCCGGTGAAAAAGTGCAGGGAATTTTGCCTTTGCCTCAGGATGGGATTAGAGCGGTTTTCACAGGGATATGGCTCAACGCAGCAAGGAAGGTGTGCAACCACTTACCCAGTGTTTTTTACGGAATATTTACTTCAGAAAATCTGGGTCAAGTTCGGATTGTCAATATTGAAGAGGGGATTGTTTTCGTTCACCATGTACGCCGTCAGATACCTTATATAGTGCCTGTATTATTTTTGCGCACTATATATTGTTGTTTGGGTCTATTCCTTCCTGATCGTAGTCCCGGAGTAATAAGCACATGATTGACATCATCAAGCGCGATGGCTCGCGCCAGCGTTTTGACGACTACCGCATCGTAAAAGCCGTGGCCAGTGCCATGAATGATGCGGGCCTCAGAGATGATGACTTTGCTCGATCGGTGGCTGCTACCGTCCGTAACCACTTTGCAGGGCAGGGGCCGGTGGATATCTACGATCTGCAGGCCAAGGTGGAGAATGTCATGATGCAGAGCCGCTACAAAGATGCTGCCCGCAGTTACATTGAATTCCGCCGTACCCGCGATATCGAGCGTGAATCACGCAACGTTCTGAACAAGGAAATTCTTGGCATTATCAATCAGGATAATGAACAGATCATGAATGAGAATGCCAATAAAGATGGCAAGATTATCCCTACCCAGCGTGACCTGCTGGCTGGGGTCGTCGCCCGTCATTATGCCAAGCAGCATATTCTGCCCCGTCATGTCGTCGAGGCTCATGACCGTGGTGAACTGCATTACCATGATCTGGACTACTCCCCTTTCTTTCCCATGTTCAACTGTATGCTTATTGATGTTGAAGGTATGCTGAAGCAGGGCTTCAAAATGGGCAATGCAGAAATTGAAGAACCCCGCTCTATCCTGACCGCCACCGCTATTACTGCCCAGATTATTGCCCAGGTTTCCAGCCATATTTATGGCGGCACCAGTATCAATGAAATTGATCGCATTCATGCGCCCTATGTTCGCAAAACGTTTGAAAAGCATCTGGCTCAGGGAATCCGCTGGATCGGCGATGAAGAGAAAGCCAAGGCCTATGCGGAAGAGATGACCGAAAAGGATTGTTTTGACGCTTACCAGGCTCTTGAGTATGAAATCAATACTCTGCATACCGCTAATGGTCAGACTCCCTTTGTCACCTTTGGTTTTGGTTTGGGCACAAGCTGGGAAGAGCGTCTGGTTCAGAAATCTATTCTTAAAAACCGCATTCGTGGTCTTGGCAAAAACAAGAAGACTCCGGTCTTCCCCAAGCTGGTTTTTGCCATTCGCCGGGGTGTGAACAGCAATAAAGAAGACCCGAATTACGATATCAAACAGCTGGCGCTGGAGTGTGCGACCAAGCGTATGTATCCGGATATCCTTAACTATGACAAGTTGGTTGGAGTTACGGGTAGCTTTAAAACGCCTATGGGCTGTCGCTCCTTCCTGGGTGTTTATGAAGAAAACGGCAAGCTGGTTCATGATGGCCGTAACAACCTGGGAGTTGTTTCTCTCAACCTTCCCCGCGTTGCTATTGAAGCAAAAGGCGATGAGAAAGCATTCTATAAGCTGCTGGAACAACGTTTAGCCGTGGCCAAAGATGCTCTGATGAGTCGGATTCATCGTTTGGATAATGTCTGTGCCAGTGTTGCTCCCATCCTTTATGTGGAAGGTGCCTGTGGTGTACGCCTGAAGCCAGAAGACAAAATCAGCGAAGTATTCAAAAATGGCCGGGCCAGTATTTCTCTGGGTTATATCGGCGTTCATGAAACCATCAATGCACTCTACAGCGAAGGCCATATTTACGAGAGTGAAGAGCTGCAGAAGAAAGGTGTCCAACTCGTTGAGCATCTGCGTAAAGTTGTAGACAGCTGGAAAGCTGAAACTGGCTATGGTTTCAGCCTCTACTCAACACCCAGCGAAAGTCTCTGTGATCGTTTCTGCCGCCTGGATGAAAAAGAGTTTGGTGTGATTGAAGGAGTAACCAACAAGGGTTACTACACCAACTCTTTCCACCTTGACGTAGAAAAGAAGGCAACGCCTTATGACAAGGTGGACTTCGAAATGGATTACCCTATGCACGCCTCAGGTGGGTTTATCTGCTATGGAGAGTTTCCGAATATGCAGCATAACCTGAAGGCGCTTGAATCTGTCTGGGACTACACCTACGACCGTGTACCTTATTATGGTACCAATACACCGATTGATATCTGTTACAAGTGTGACTACGAAGGTGAGTTTCTGGCCACAGCTCGAGGGTTTGAGTGCCCATCCTGCCAGAACCGGGACTCCACCAAGATGTCCGTAACGCGTCGTGTATGTGGTTATCTGGGTCAGCCTAACAGTCGTCCGTTTATCAAGGGCAAGCAGGAAGAAGTGACCCGTCGTGTAAAACACCTGTAGAAGCCTTAAGCCAATAAAAAGCATGAATTACCATAACTACTATCCCCTTGATGTGGTCAATGGTGAAGGAACCCGGTGCACACTGTTTGTCAGTGGTTGCGAGCATAAGTGCGCCGGGTGCCATAACGCCTCTACCATCAAGCCAGAGTCGGGTCACCCTTATACTCGTGAACTGGAAGAGCAGATTATTGAAGATCTTGGTGACATCCGAATCCCGCGTGACGGCCTGTCACTGTCTGGCGGTGATCCACTGTATCCTGGCAATCTGGAAGATATTGGCCGGCTTGTCCAGAGGGTAAAAGAAACCTATCCAGAAAAGGATATCTGGCTCTGGACAGGCTATACCCATGAACAACTCTCTGAAAAGCAGAAAGAAGTTGTGCAGTTTGTGGATGTACTGATTGATGGACCCTATCTTCAGGCAGAGCGTGATTTGACCCTGCCCTGGCGGGGAAGCCGCAATCAGAGAGTTATCTACCTTGATAAAGTTTGACGAATAAATTCAGGCCACGCCAGAGAACACCAAGCAAAACAGGTTAAATAGAGGGAAGTAAAGAGTGGCAATAATTCCATTGTCACTCTATTACATGGTCATTTCCAGCTCCCGGCCCTTCTCCATCCACTCTTTTAAGCCGCCTTTGAAGTGCTTGATGTTTTTGTACCCCTTCCTTTTGGCGAAGTCAGCTGCCTTATGCCACGCAGTGCACTGGGTGCGAATTCCACGGATTTGATAGATTCGTGAAATTTAAGCCCTTGAAAAATTGACCCAAACTGTATATTGTAGGGCATAACATTGGATCACATGAGCTTTTCAGGTTGGATATTCGTGAAAATAAAATCGTGAAAAAACTGAAAATGAGGCATTCGCGGAATTTAAGTACCTCAAAAATAACCAACTATATGGTACTTATGTACATGACGTTGCATTCCGCCATATCAATTAGGAATGGTTCCTAGCCATATATGACATTTAATTGAGCCCATAACAAGCAAATGTGCCATATCTTTGCAAATCAGTTTACAAGGATGTAAAGTCTATCTGACTGGTAGTAAAAATCTTTCCTTATTGTATGCATACATACATACTTGCATCAAGTTTATTAGCAGTACATATGCATAAATATATGCGTAATTGTATGTATATGCTTACATACACATAGAGAAATAACATCAGTATACTGTACTGAATATACACATGTCATATGTACATATGAGTCATATGATATACACAAATGTTGATATTACCTGCTACAGCTATCTTTCCAACATAACTTCTAATACCAAATGTTGGGGAACAGAAATATCCAGTACCATTATCATTTAATGACACACTCTCAATAGTCAGTTTACTAGTCACCACATCACCATCACGACTATTGCTTATCATACTGGGTGATACTGGAGCTGGAGGATTTTCACTAGTAAACCAACCAGTATTGTCAGCAGCATTATTAAAACTGTTATCAAAAACAACACAACTCAACACTGCATTGCTTCCTTCACAAAATGTATCATTTGCTGGATGTTGAGTAATTCCTGTGTATATGCATACACATACACACGTATTACGTATATATACCATATGTAATACACACACTAGCTTACAAAATACATAGCTAGAAAAGTTAAAAGCATTCAATTTTAAAGAACAGGAAATAGTGACCATTATCATTATTAATGTAGAAATGTAATACATATGTAGAATGCATAATGGCTCTATGAGATACGTACATACATATGTGTTGCTAAAGGTATGGTATACATTACAGGTAAATTTTCACACATTGTAAGTACATAAGTATTATGATTTCTACTTTAATTGTTCACATACCCCCATGGACTCATGTACATATGTAATTATAAACTAAAGTATATATGAACTTGTGTGTGAGAGCAGAGCCTACATTTATAATCAAGTTATTTGTCATAGTAAAGCAAGAAATAATATATTAATTCTATTAATTATCACACAATAAACTTACTTTACTATGTAAAAGATAAGCTATTATAGGTGCATGAAGCCATAGATGCATATTAATGATGGCTTAGAACTTCTACTGAAAATTCTGTTAGATGTACTTACCTGCATCTGTAGCTATCTGCCTATTGCACTTATTACACCTTATTATATTTATGTACTACAAATTAAACATGTGATTCAATTAGAATTACAAAGAGCCATTACCCTACTGCAAATACAGCAGATGTGCTGTAATATGCATCCCAACCAAATCACCCCTGGTGTAATAAAGTTGCGGCCAAGTATCTAAAAAAAGTCCGTGCTGAAAAAGATGTAAAATCAAAATGGGCAGCCAAGGCCTCCTGCTGTTGATGGAATTAAAATTTTTGATAATGATGACCAGGCCGCAAAACATTACTGTTGCCTGCCACAGTGAAGTTATAGTGGCAGGCAACAGTAATGTTTTGCAGCCTGGTCATCATTATCAAGTCATTATCATCATTATCATTACCTGATCATCGCCTCATCACAGCTGGCTTGTTCTTGCAAAATATATGAGTTCATTTCAATTGAACAACCTGACCACTAAAAAGTATGTAACTCTGACTCAGAAATAGGGACTTATCACTACGTAACAGAGTAATTCCTGTATTTCTAGTAATGAGTTCCTATCCAGCTGAATTACTTGTGACATTACAGTGGACCCTATCATATTAATCCAGATATATAAAAGTTTTGGTAATGTTTGGTTTGAGTATATATTTGCAACAACTGATTGTATTAGAATATACATTAATTCAATTTACGCTATACATAATTATGTGTATTTATGTGTGTATACAAATACACACATATTTACTTACGTATCGTTTGTGATGTTACAAGGTGGATTAGAATATAAGTTTGGAAGAATAATTTCAGTATCAACATTTTGTAAATTCATCCTACATAACATACGTAGATCAATTAATAACAACCTCAGATACAAATACAACATAACACACTATTACGTATATACGATATTTCAAGCTACAAGAACACATGCACAAAGAAGACCTTTTGTTCATAAACTGGATACTAGTAAGCAGAGATGGGGAAGTTAATTTTAAAAGTAACGCGTTACTTATTACTGTTACCTACAACAAAAACAAGTTGATAGTTCACTATCTAAAAACCAGGCGCTCATAAGTTAAACCTACGTACTTCAATTATCACATAAACACAAGATATGGATACTCAGAAAGGCCTATGCAATTAATTTACTGTAAATTCATTGTCTGCATATTGTTCATTACATAAATTAAATTAAATTAATATACAATGATGTCAAAAGAAAGTTATGTGAATTGGGACTCATGCATAGCAACGCATACAAATCATTTATTAAAGTTTAAATCAGCGTTTAATCTAGTACCTTAGTTATAGTATCAGTATAAAGTTGTTTTAAGTCGAAATTATTACAGTGAAGCGAAAGCCTAACCCTGTTTTAAATGCGTCGCTACGCACTCGCCCATTCACCTTTATAATTGAAATGCTCCAACTAGTTGGTGCCACCTGGTAGTCCTACTGTAGCTAGTACCCGTCTTCTTTGGCAGGCATTCACGACGGGAAGTGTTACTAAGGCCACGCTCATTCACTTTATCGACAGCAAGAGTCGTATAAAGAAACGGAGGGGCCGTAAAACTGCCTTATCCGGTTATTACGAATGCATAGCAACACATACAATTCTTTATAACTTTAAAACGGCTTTATACTCCAGTGTCGTAGTAATGCAAGGTTTTACTAGTAGTAGAAAGTTGTTCTAAGTCGAAATTACTACTGTAAAGCTGAAGGTTAGTCTTCTTTTAAATGTGTCGTTACGCATTCGCCCACTCACTTTTATAAATGAAGCGCTCCATCTTTCGCGTAGTCCTTTTGCAGCTAGTACTGCGTTACCTTAGTTTTCTTTGGCAAGCGTTTACTACAAGCTGTGTTAAAATGGCCACGCCCATCCATTTTATTGATGGCAATTGCCGTATGAAATAATTAAAAGCAGGGAAAAGCCCTAAAACTTGTTTAACCAATCACACACGGTCTATATCACACCATATCACGCCACTGGTTATTAATGGCCTTGGGGGCGGACACAAACACACACGCATACTGACACGCGAACCAAAGCAATTTCAAGAAACCAGGTGCTCGTGGCCTTCAGCCGCGCACACCTGATTTAAAAATATTTCGTTACAGTTACATATTGCCTAAAAAATAAAGTAACTGTAATAATATTACATATTATATTACTTTTGAATAACAACCCATCAATTTTTTAACAATGTGTCATATAGCTACCAAATAGAGGAAAATCTTGGAAACAAGCAACATTTTACCTAGCTAAAGCTTTTAAACTCGCTCTTCAAACACTACGCACGCCTATGCCTAAAATGTCACGTGAGTAACCCGGAGTTTAATCACTTTGGGTAGCCAGGCCAGTTTATGAAAACCTTCATAATTCTCTTAAATTACATTCAAAAGTGAGCAATTGGATGAAGCATTTCCTGCTCAGTAACTTTGTTAGCTTGTGGCAAGCTGGTTGCATAATTTTGTTACTTTGACAGTAACTTTGTTACTTTGGGGTAATAATATTGCCTAATATTTCTTACCATGTAATGTGTTAGAAAGTAAAGTAACTTCAGCTATATTACTAGTTTTATTATGTATTTTGTTATATTACTTAGTTACCACATAATGTAATATTATTACGAAACGCATCACATTAGTAACACGTTACCTCCAACACTGCTAGTAAGCATGCAACACAAAAATACACGGCTTCCAAGAAACACATGATTTTAAAACAGTTTGAATGCATATGCACAATCTTGTATGTATGTTGGACAAATAGATTTAGATGTTTTCTGATATACCATATAGCAGGAATGTTTGGCAGCAATAATGTTGATCAATAAACATTGTGGCAAAACAGTTTAGTAAAATTGCATTGCTATGTACCATAGTACTTCAATTGCATGTGACACATTCATGTAAGTGCTTGCTCTTCATGCATATTATTGTCTACACTTTGTTAACCATGACATATAGTAGCAGAATGGTAAGCAGAACTAGAAGAAACATACGATTCTTTCTATAGAGCTTTTATACCTTTGCACGTACAGATTTTGGAAGCAAGTGGAAGATGGAGAAAAATTGCTGGTGTGGGATATGAATTGAATTAGAAGTGCAAAAGGTTAGATGATTTTAGTTTGGCAAAATGTGTTCATTTGCCAACTTCTCCCCCGCCAAACATTCTTGCTATATGGTAGTTTGTCAATACAGTTTAACAAAACACCTGTAAACAAGCACCATTAAACTTTTTTCAGTCTTCCACTCACTTCCACTGAAAGTAACGTCTATGTGCAAAGGTATAAAAACTTACTCTAAAGAAAGAACTGGATGTTTCTTCCAGTTTTGCTTAACAAACATCTGTAAACAAGCACTATCAAAAAGTACCTAAAACCAGCATCTGAAAAATCACATCTTTCAAAGCATGTTCATGGTCAAGTACATTTTATTGATAAAAATTACATTAACATTACATTTGTAATCAGAATAATACTATACAGTATATATGGGTGCAATGAATGATAGTAGCACTGTAGTTTGAACAGGTACTATACTAATAGTAAACATAGACAAAGCCAGTAGCCATGGAACTGGAACATTTCATCAAATTTTAATTGTCGTAAAATGTTTTTGAGCATTTTGCATCAGTGAAATGAAACAAATTGCATAATCATGATATTACTAGATGATTAAAAAATTAAAAACCAAGAATAAGAATCGTAAAGAAGAACACATACAAGGGTATAGGGATCTCAGAGAGTTACTATCAAAACTCTTAAATAAGCTGTACTGAATCCCTATCTTTGACTCAGTGAAGATGGAGCTTGAGGATTTGCTATCCCTATTCTGACTGCTTCTGATGGATTGATATATAGCAGTCAGAATAAGGATAGCAAATACTTTAGAATTTATTTATTTTCATTCTTTAATGATCCTCAAGCTCCATCTTCACTGAGTCAAAAATAAGGATTCAGTACAGCTTATTTAAGTGTTTTGATAGTAACTCTCTGAGATCCCTATACCCTTGTATGTGTTCTTTTTTACGATCCTTATTCTTGGTTTTTAAATTTTTAATTTTTAAACCATCTAGTACCTTAAGCCCATTCATGGGCATTATCAGTTTGCATACTTTTCACTTTCGATCCCTATTCCCCTTTCTCAAAATTGAAATTTTTTTCCTATCATCTAGTTAGCTTAGATTTTTGTGGCCACATAAGTGGGCAGCATGTTTGAGTTGTCATGTTGCTCAAGCTTTCCAACATGACATGTACATAAGACAATAGTGGACATGGAAATGATGATGGAAAAGTAACCTATGTAGCTAGCTGATGATAAAATGCCACAACAGATGACATTCCATGGGGTAGTTTGTTGTTTACATAGGTGTCAAATAGTAATTCGTTTGTGGTATGTTAGACAGCCCACAAACTTGCCACAAGCATAATTGTTTGATGCGTTATAAACATGTTGTGTGTAATACAGGAGGTCCTGAGTTCGATTCCACACTGATTTAGAAGTGCTTTTTTATATACGTAGGCAACTTTTTTCAATTCTGAAATAGCAACCTTAACTTTTTAACATGCTATAGTGATGCCTGCGGATATATTAAGAAGGTTTGGATAGTTGATAATGCAATAAATGCTTTTTAACAGGCTGTTTGACATGCATTTGTATGGCTTTGTGATCGTATATGTGGGCTGAAATTATGAAATTAGTGGCTGTAACTCACAGATGCATTATAAATTCAAACTTTTAAAACATGAAGGAGCTGGCCAATAATGTAAAAAGTATATACCCATAGGTTTTAGTAGGAAATATGCTATCAAATTTGCGCTAGCTGTGCAAAACAAGAAAATAATAATGATATGAATAATAATATGGAGAAATGGGTAGCTAGTGCCATGTGCCAAAAACTATGTCTCCTGTTTCCTATCAATTTAATATTATGGCTCAACGTTATTGTTGTTTAAGAGTATTTTATCGGCTTTATAAGCTTATAACTTTTATGTCCACTTTTCAATATGCCCCATCAAACCCATAATCGTGCATTTTATTAGAGGGTTTTCATAAATTTTTGGTCAGTCCCTATTATGAACCACTATTGTGGTTCATGATACGTAATTCAATTATTCAATGAATTATATAATTTATACCAAGGTTACATGGAGCTGCTTCTCCACCATTGTACAATAATTAAAGATATTTCATCAACTCTTCAATGAGTAGTTAGCTGAATTGCCTGCCATTTTAGATAGTTTTTCATCAATACCACAAATGCATACATGGGGGGTACATAGTTGGTTGAGGATGGTGGAAAGTCATGGGACTGGTGGGCTAAAACACATGAAGAAATTAAACTTCAAAATGGGCTCAGATGAAGCCCTTTTGTGCTCCAAATATACAAGTAGTGAAATCAATGGATAACAATAACAGTCCGTCATTAGGTGACCTACAGCCTAGTGGTTGATTGTTAAGGGCACTCACAACTATTTCAAGACCATCCAAGCACTATAGTGTACAACTGACAAACCTCAGATAGCAGCCCCAGTAAAGTAGACCTGTTTACTTTTGGTAGTGGTACAATGGTGTTTTGTTAGCTTATTGATAAAGCTATTGATTGGTAGAGAAAACTGTGCTTTGTCATTGTGTGCGTATGTGGTTGGTTTTTGCAAATCTGGTCATATTTGTATATATCATAAATTATCACTAGCTGCTGTATGTACATGTACAGGGGGTAATTTTGTGGTTAAATTTTTGGATTTTTTGTTGTTTAATTTGGGAAAGTGTTTTTGTAGTTCTTGTCATCTTTGTCTGTTAATAAGTCATACATGTATAAGAAGAGCTACAATGCCAGTTTTAAGGCACGCTCTTTCTACTTCACAGGATGTTATCATTTGCATCATGACCACCTATAGCTAGTGTCTTATAATGCTGAATACTATTATATGCCATTTCTGTTTTACAACAAGCAGTCAGTGGGAGGTGCTTGCCAACTAATTCTGCTGTTTGCTGTATGGGTACCATCTGTTTGGGGAAGTTGCATACCGTCAGTAAGTGGTTTGGCTCCCTTGAAATTCTGATACTTTACATATGTAACTGTACATACATTTCATTATGAAGTGCTTAGCTCTTGGCGACAGCAACATTTATGTTTCAGTTAATTTATTACGTATATTATGAAGGGTCTACCAAACAGGAAAGCAGGTCCTAAAGCAGACCATGGTGTTGCATGCATAATATGCATACACCATAAATTACTGAGGTATTTAAACATAAGAACAAAAGGACATAAGTCCATTGGAGTTTATGTGCTCATATAGAATATTAGCATTAGATACTCTCCCTTACATACTCTTGCTAATAGTTATGCATACTACATGTCAATATTTTAGAAATCCAGAGCAAACATTGTCAAAATAATATATACTGATGTTATGTAACAAGATTGGCAGTATCTTGGTGCATTATTGAAAAT
>CBDEWF010000131.1:0-11766 GCA_965243775.1 Sansalvadorimonas sp. | reverse complement strand
AGCTGGCCGAAGAACTGCTGAGCGCATCCAATGAAGCCTCTGATAAAGCCTGGCAGCTGCCCATGGGCGAAGAATACCAGCAGCAGCTGGACACCAACTTTGCAGATATGGCTAACATTGGTGGACGCCCTGGCGGCACCATCACAGCTGCTTGCTTCTTGTCCCGCTTTACCGAAAACTACCCCTGGGCACACCTGGACATTGCTGGCATCGCCTGGACTTCTGGTAAAAACAAAGGTGCATCCGGCCGCCCAGTACCCATGCTGACACAGTACTTGCTCAACAAAGTGAAGTAATATTGCTTGCTGATATTCAGAGCCTTTGATGCCAGAGGCTCTGAACATGATCTTGCCTAGTCACTATGGTAATATTGTTTGATGCCAAATGTGACCTTCTACCTTCTCATTGCCGAGAAATACAATGCCGAACAGTTTGCCTGCCGACTGGTTGATAAAGCCTGGCGGCAGGGACATGTGATTCACCTCCATTTACGTGACGAGCAACATTGCCATACCATGGACCAGTTGCTCTGGCAGTGGCGAGAAGACAGTTTTATTCCTCACACCATTATCAGCTCGACGGAGAATACTACTCATGCACCGGTCACCCTTGGCCATCAATCACCCGATCTTCATCACTCTCAGCTGGTGATTAATCTTGCTGACGACTCGCCGGATTTTCTTCATGGATTTTCCAGAATCTGTGAAATTGTCACCCAGACACCGGAACGGCTGGCGCTCTCCCGAGAAAAGTTTAAACACTACCGGCAGTCAGGCCTCCAACCGGACGTTCATACCATTCACATAACGCCCAAGTCTGATAGACAGGCAAGTTTATCCACTATTTTTTTATCATTATGCGACTTGCAAAATACATTGCAGCATCCGGCTACTGTTCACGCCGTCAGGCCAGCCGTTTCATTGAGGCCGGGCAGGTGCTCGTTAATCAAACCCCAGGCACACATATACAGCATGTGACAGAAAATGATCAGGTAGTGATCGGCGATACAGCGCTTTCCCCTCAACCATGAAAAAGTTTACTGGCTCTACAATAAGCCTGAGGGTATCAACTGTGTATGCCGCCCTGAAGACCCACACAGTATCGTACACCACATGCCGGACGGGCCCAGGGTATTCCCGGTAGGGCGGCTTGACAAAGCCTCCCATGGCCTGATGCTGCTAACAAATGATGGTGAGCTTTGCCATCGCTTGCTCCACCCAGATTATCATCATGAAAAAGAGTACCGGGTACGTATCAACAAGCCTGTCACTCCCGCATTTTGTGAGGCCATAGCAAACGGTGTGCAGTATCAGGATATCACAACACGTCCCTGCAAAGTGCTCTCAACCGGGGAAGATGAGTTCCATATTACGCTCACCCAAGGACTAAACCGACAGATAAGAAGGATGTGCCAGGCATTAGGAGCAACAGTTACGGAGCTGCAACGGGTAAGGATGCTTAATGTGCTACTTGAAAGTCTGGCCAGCAACCAAGCACGTCCTTTAACAGCCGAAGAAAAAGACGTGCTACTGCAAACCATGGTCATAAAGACTGACCATTACGCACCTAATTCTTAAAGTGGATATACCCTTTGACCTGGCCTTCTTCTTTCAGCCGGTCCATTTTTATCTGTTGAACAACAATCTGGTACTTATTTTCCAGAGTGAATATCCAGGCTAATACTTTTTGATAAGCGGCATCATCCAGCCATACGCCTACCCCTTTCTTATCCGGTTGTATCCGGTGAATGGTCACCCCACTTTGCCGGGCGATATTGGTCACCATGGTGGAGATATCCCGGTGGCTGACAGAGGCCGTCGTTTTTTCCAGTGCCTGGATTTTATCGGCATTTTGCTGAAGCCATTCCATCGTCTCCACCTGCTTGCGATAATCCACCATTTGCTGGTCAGACCACGCTGACAAGGGCTCCCATACCATCAGGTAAAACACTACAGCGACTAAAAAAACACCCAGCGCAGCCAACAGGTTCTGATCCCTGCCAGATAACTGCTCATAATGGGACTTGACCGACTGAATGGCTGAATGCTGTGAAATACGCGTTAAAATATTCATTGTCATCATTACCTGGTCACCGTGACACGTGCCATGACACCGGCTTTTTCCTGATTCGCCGTATCTAGCTGCGTCTGCAGTCCGTTCTCTTTCAGGTCAGCCAGCATTTTATTCACCACCTCTAAATTAGGTGCCTGAAACTCCACCAGAAGGTGGCCTGACTCACTGTTAAAGTCCATGCTTTTAGGCTCTACCTTATTCTGCCCTTGTGCTAATGCCACACTGGACACCGTTTGCAGTAAGGGTAAAAAGGCTTTGTCCGCACTCGACAGCTGTTTCCCACTGTTTTTTAATCGATTTTCCAGCCAGCTTTGAATATCAAACGAAATACGATCCCGGGCTTGCGCATCTTTGACCTGTCTGTCATTAGGGTACAGTTTAAGGTAATGATCAGCATTATCATGCCACAAACTACCGGCCTCCCCACCAAAATAGAGCCCTTTGCCAACAATCAACCCTAAATTAATGACTAACCCTGCGAAAAATACAATTACCAGGGGCCGCCATTGTTTGATACGACGACTTGCCCTTTTTGGGCACTGATATGTCCCCTGCCGCAAGTTAATTAAGCCAGTGGAATGGGCTTTTTTTGCTTTAAAATAGTGCTCTGCATAAAAGTCAAAGGTACTGCCTGCGTAAGCGATTTCCTTAAACAGCCAGCCCTGGTCTGTTAGCCAGTCAATCAGCGTCTGTCGCTGCATTTCTGCCTGTTCGGACAAGCCCTCTGGGGTTGCCAGTTGAATGGACGCAATACGCTGATCTTCAAGGCTTTCATCCACAACTTGATCCTCTGTCGTATCAAGCTGCTCAGCCCTTTGCTGCAGTACAAAAGGAATCGCATCATAGCCTACCGGTGTGGGCGCATGTCCTGGTGCAGCAATGGTGACACCGGTATCATCTAACATAATTACACCCGTTTGTGGCACCGCTTCAAGCAGCCGGCTTTCCGCATAAATCGTATCCGGGTACAGGTTTTCTGCTTCAAACAGGGTTAACAGATGTTTGATTTTTTTCGTGGGCAATTGCCGTTAATGAAGCAACATTGCCTTTCTGTGACAGCGTATGGCAGAGGTGTAATGACTCAATGTCACCGGCCACATCTTCCTCAATCAGAAACGGCAATGCCGTACGAATGTGCTTTTTTTGGCCGCTATTGATGACAACATCGCGATTAATGGTCCAGGTGGCAGGCAGTAAAAGCACCACAGGATCCGGTAACACCGGGTCATTCTCTACAATTGTTTCAGCACAATAGTTCTCTCGCCACTGAGAATAAAGCTGATATACCGGTGAAACATGTACATCACCGGCAGGCTCGCCATTATTCAGAAAAATGCTCCACTGAACCTGTGTATCTCTGTCAACATCTGCAACAAATAGAGGTATCCGAACCAACAAGCATTTTTTCATTAGTTATCCTCAGGATTCTTTTTCGAAGGCCGCCCAATAACGGTTAGGCCCTATTTCTCGTGCAGCCACTTGTACATTGCCTTCACTGTTTCTCACCAAACGCGTTTTTAAATAAAAGGCGGTATCGCGGTATACCGCAGTGACATAAACGGTAAAATAATGGCTCGAGAAACTCAGTGGCGCATTTCTTAATTCATTCATTTTATCTTTTACGTCAACAATATTGCTGAGGTCTTCGAATTTTGCAAATCCCTCTTCACCCCTTCCTGCAATAATAGCAGCGGCATCACTGGCCGTTAGCTTTTCAGAAATCGCGGTAATCACTTCAGGCAATGCAGTATTGATATTAATTTTTGACGATTGGGGTAACACTGTGACAAACGGTGCCAGCTTTTCAAAGGTATCCTCATCGATACCCTGTACCAGCCGGAGCTCAGAAATCGAGGCCATATCTGTATTACCTGCCCGACGCGGAGGCTCCAATACCAGGTAGATGTTATCTGCAGCAGCCCCCTTGGCAGAATCTGGTGCCGCACCTAACCAGGTTAGGAGATGAGTGGCAAGCTCTGTATCCATTGCCTGGCCTGATAACAGGTTTTTAAACATAGTAAGATTTTTTTTCCCGTTATCACCTTCTGCCCTGAGCCAGTTCAGGTTAAACAGGCTTTGTTCATCAATAACAACAATATCAACACTGCCCTGATCCATTGCGTAGGGCACTGTCTTCACATTCCAGGCTTCTTTTTCATGATCGACCTGCCGTTTCTTTTGTTTATCACTTTGGAAATCTGCTTCCAGTAATAAAGCCACATACTGCTCTGCCCCCAATGCATAATGCTTTGCCTGTGTTCTCTCTAATAGCCGTGCATTTTTTTCAGTATGCAGCATAAGATTGGTCACAATCTGGCTGGCCATCACAGCAATAATGGAAAAGATGATCAGCATATACAGTAATGCAATCCCTTTTCTGTTGAGAATGCATTGAGCAGGGGCGCTTTTGCTCCATTAGTCATCCCCCCAGGCATCATCCACGTCTAAAGCCTTTTTATCGGATTTATTTTTTACTGGTTTCCTCTTTATCTTTATCGATATTTTCATCAGCTTTATACGTCACCAGAGGCAGTGTTGTTATTATTTGCCCATATATAGCATGCTGCACAGTAATATCGATGGCTGCTGGTAAAGTATTATAACGTTTGTCCTCTTCTGTATTTTTATTGGCCTTCGGATCAGCTTTAACATCTTTATGAGGCGGCCAGGAGGGAAGCCAGCGGCGTTTATCATCCATATACTGGATTCGAACGCCTGACACATCACTGAGAATCACTTGCCGAATTTAATAAGGGATCAGGTGCCCGGTCTAACACAGGCCAGTAATAACGCACTAGTTCATTCTCTTCAAACGCATAGGCAACACGTTGTAAATTGCTACGCGTAGAAAGTAGCAGGTTTTTCCAGCCAAACCGGGTAAACTCCAGCAAAAAGCCATTCTTTGATGGCCCAAACAGCGCAGATTCTTTATCACCAAACTTCATTCCTGACAGGCCGGCTGGCAAGTTGAAACAGATCTTTTTCAATGGTCATTTTAGCTCGCTGCATATCATCAAGATCATCCAGCAAGCCATCTGTAACCTGTTGCCCACATATCACAGTATCCATCAGTTTGTAGGCCGCCGTACTGATCAACGCAAAAACCAGTATGGCAATCATTAGCTCTAGCAGAGTAAAGCCCTGACAGCGCTTCATTTTTTCACCCTGCGAAGATAGCCAGTCAGACTATACAGCGAGGCATCATCATCACGAGGGCGGACATTGCTAGGGTAAACATCAACCACTATTTCCCGCAGCCCATCCGCCTTGGCACCCCGTACCGTTTCTTTAATAAACCAGTCATAGCCAGCATACCCTTTAACATACCCTCGCGTTCCCTTTTCGGACCAGCGCTGCTCTGCATAGAGTGTATTAAGCACCTGATCAGCAATTTGAGCTGCAAACACTTTCTCCTGCATATACCGGGTATGCCTTATGCTGTTGCCATCCGACAACATCAGCATTGACGCTGCAGCGGCAAAAATGGCGAGGGCAACCATCACTTCAATCAGTGTGAACCCTGACTCACTCGTGATAGATTTCAACATTGGACAGTCCGTCTGTCTGCAAGTACAGGGTTTCTTTGGTGTCCTTTTCAGGAACCAGTGCAAGGCTAAAAGGGGTTGTTTCCCAGTCAGCATAGATAACAACAGAAGGGCGGCTTTCTCGCTGCCTGATCACAACGGCCTGCTCCTCTTCATCGGTCTCCAGATCCATGGAATAACCATTGGGTAGCTGATAAGGCTGATAAGGTGTCTCTTCAAGCCGCTCCCACTGCCTTCGGCCAGTACCGACGGGTAACATCCACCACTCATACTGCCCCCCATCACTGATAGAAAAACCAAACTCCGTATTTTCCAACAAGGCTTTATCCCTAATCTGAGAGAAAAGGACTTGTAGTCTCAGGGCTTCGTCTTTTGTCGTTTTATGGATACTGTTGGTCATGGGGGATAACAAAGTGATCCCCAGCAAAATGCCAATAATCAGCAGAACAATTAACAACTCAACCAGTGTAAACCCCTGCTGAGCTGGCTTCATTGAGGCTCCCAGTTACCGATGGTTGCTTTCGTCCCCTCTCCACCTTCACGTCCATCAGCCCCCAGGGAATAAACATCATACTTGCCATGATTACCAGGCTGGACATACAAATAAGGATTCCCCCAGGGATCCACAGGGGCTTTTTTCAGATAACCATCAGGGTTCCAGCTCCTTGGCTCTGGGCTCATAGTAGGCTTTTTAACCAGGGCTTCCAGCCCCTGATCGGTGGAAGGGTAAAAGCCGTTATCCAACCGGTACAGTTCCAGCGCTTGTGAAATAGTTTCTATATCCGATCGGGCTACGGTAATTTTAGCCTGATCAGGCCGGCTCAAGATTTTAGGTGCCACCATCGCCGCTAAAATACCCAGAATTACAACGACTACCATGATTTCAATCAGGGTAAAGCCTTTGTGCTTATTCGCTGTCATCGTCTCTCTCCGTTGCCCTTTTTTCTTATAAAAAATGGCATTCAGTAACATCATTTTGTCGGTCATAAAATGATTAGTTCAATAACTGGTTCATATTCAAAATTGGTAACAGTATAGCCAGCACAATGACCATCACAACGCCGCCCATCACTACCAGCATTAGCGGTTCAAACAGACCTAGCGTCACAGCAATGCGCCCATCAAGCTCTTGCTGCTGATTCTGTGCAGTTTTTTCCAGCATCTGATCCAACTCACCAGTCGCTTCACCACTGGGCAATCATGTGCAACATAAGGGGAGGAAAATAACCTGTCTCCGTCAGGGAACGGTTCAAGCTGGTGCCTTCACTCACCCGTTTGGCCACCTGAACAACGGCGGCTCTGATAGCTTCATTACTTAACACCTGGCCGGCTATTACTAACGCTTCCACCAGAGAAACCCCGCTACGTGTCAAAATACTCAAGGTACTGGCAAAACGTGCAGCATTCATTGTGCGGCTAAAACGCCCGAACACCGGCAGTTTTAACACATAGCGATGCCAGAGCAGCTTAAGGCCCGGACGCCTTAATGCATACTTAACCCCAAAGGCACCCAGGAAAATAAATCCAAAAATGACTGGCCACCAGCGTTGGAACCCTTCACTGGCACTGATCAGCAAAATGGTAATCAGTGGCAAGTCCTGCCCCGTATCGGCAAACACCTTCACAACATCAGGCACAACATAACCGAGTAGAAAGCAGACAATCCCCAGGCGCCGCTACCATTAATATCACCGGATACAATAACGCTTGTTGTACTTTCTGGGCAGACTGCATACGGGACTCGGTATAATCCGCCAAACGATTAAGCACTTTATCCAGATACCCGGCATGCTCACCTGCGGCAACCGTCGCCCGAAACATGGAGGGGAATGCCTGCGGGAAGGCTTCCAGGCTTTGCGCTAGCGTATAACCTTCCATGACCCGTGCACGAATAGCAATCAGCATATTCTTAATCCGTCGCTTTTCTTGCTGAGCAGCCACCCCCTGCAATGCCTCTTCAACCGGCATAGCCGCTTGAATCAATGTTGCCAGCTGGCGGGTAATGGTTGCCAGCTCAACCGCTGAAATGCCCCGCTTAAACAGAGACCAACCCTGACTCGCTGCTGATTTTTGTTCTTTAACCGGTGCAACCGATAACGGGGTCCAGGATTTATCACGCAGCTGCTGCCTGATCTGTCGGCTACTGTCAGCCTCCCAATGTGCCTTTATGCTGCTTGCCCTGAGGGTCTAACGCAACATATTCAAATGCCGCCATGCTTTATCCTGTTATCATTCATCATTTTGCGTCACCCGAAGGACTTCTTCTAACGTCGTTAATCCGGACACGACTTTGTGCATCCCATCATCACGGATACTGCGCGAGGACTCTCTCACATACTGCGTGATTGCCTGTTCTCCTTCACCGGAATGAATCATGCGCCGAATCTGCTCGTCGACACGCACCACTTCATAAATACCGACACGCCCACGATAACCGCTAAAATTACACGCCTTACAACCTTTGGCATGAAAAACCGTCGGAGCCTCTGTGTGAGTAACACCCAGCTGCAGGCACCCGGCCTCATCTGGCTGGTAAGGTTCTTTACAGTGCTCACAGAGCACACGGACTAAACGCTGCGCCACCACACCCAGCAAACTGGAAGCCAGTAGAAAGGGTTCAATCCCCATATCTTCAAGCCTGACTAACGCCCCCACTGCTGTATTAGTGTGCAAAGTAGAAAGTACCAGGTGCCCGGTTAAACTGGCCTGTACGGCAATCTCGGCCGTTTCTTTATCCCGTATTTCCCCAACCATGACCACATCAGGATCCTGCCTGAGAATGGCTCTTAACCCACGTGCAAACGTCATATCCACCTTGGTATTTACCTGGGTTTGGCCAATGCCTTCAAGGTTATATTCAATGGGGTCTTCTACAGTTAAAATATTGCGGCACTTATCATTAAGTGCCGTCAGGCAGGCATAAAGCGACGTTGTCTTTCCTGAGCCTGTCGGGCCAGTCACCAAAATAATGCCATAAGGTTTGCACAGCAATTGCTCAATCCCTGTTTTATCGGTCGGTGCCATCCCAAGATGCTGTAATTCAAGCCGACCTGATGCCTTATCCAACAAGCGCAATACCACTCTCTCCCCGTTACTGGAGGGCAGCGTGGATACCCGAACATCCACCTCCTTACCGGCAACTTTGAGTGATATCCTGCCATCCTGGGGTATACGCTTTTCAGCAATATCCAGTCGTGCCATAACTTTGATACGTGACACCAGCAGTGTGGCTAACATACGCTGTAATTTCAGAATCTCTCTGAGAATGCCATCCACCCTGATACGTACGACTAAATGATTCTCAAAGGTCTCAATATGGATATCCGAAGCACCTTCTTTGACCCCCTCCGTAAGCAGTGCATTAATCAACCGGATAACCGGTGCATCATCACTCTGCTCCAGCAAATCTTCCGTGACAGGGACTGCATCGGCGATACTGTCAAGATCAAGATCGTCACTTAAGCCTGCGGCATCCTGGAGTGCATCAGAATTGTCCCCGTGATAACACTCAGAGACCAGGTCAGTAAAGGATTCGCTACTGACTTGTTGATAGGTTAGAGGCTCCCCCGTCACACGGCCTATTTCAGCCAGTATTTCTGCAGAGGGTAAACGATAAAAAGACACAAGCAACCCTGATGCACCTTGACTCACGATGACACCATGGCGCTTGGCAAAAGAGAAAGGGAGCTTTTGTACTAAACCAACCCCACTAGCTTCTTCAACCAATGTTGTTGCATCATCCTGTGGCATTTGACTATTAGTGAGCCCCGTCAAGGCAGTCTCCTGGTTATAAAGATCAATACTGTTTCAATAAAACAGTATTTTATTAGATTAAGTTATAAATATTCATATCCCTTACGGAATGAAATCTTTCATAATGATCAGGGTATAAAATACATTATACAAACCCTAGAATTTTTTCTGAATAAATCAACCAACCATCTTTAAAAATACGATTTCTTATGCTTTATTTGTACTAACGATAACGCCCCCAATAATTGACATAACCAATGGAACAAGAGTTTTATATGAAAGCTGCAACAGCTAACATCTATATACAATGGGGCTTAAAACACCACCGACAATTACTTGTCATTTTACTGCTCATTGTCTTAGGTACTCTTATTTTTCAGCAGGCTCATGATATATATATTGAAATAAACCATAAGAACAGTTTAATAAAACAAAAAGACATATCTTCAAATCATTCATCCCCAAATTCACCTTCCATAACATTAAACGACTTCAAACTACTCTTTGGTATCAACCAGCGGCAGGATATTAAAAAAGTATCTGCTGATATTCCTAAGACCCAGTTAAATTTAACCTTACACGGAGCCTTGGGAAACTTAAAGAAAGAGGGGGCAACAAAAGGTAGCGCTATCATCCAAAGCAACAACCTGGAAAAATTGTATCAAGTGGGTGAACGATTGCCTGGGGGGGCTACTCTATCAGAGGTGCACTCGAACTACGTAGTTATTGATCGTAACGGGCAGTTTGAAAAACTGGCCTTTCCTGAGTTGAGCCTTACTGCTTCAGGGTTAAAGCCTGTACCACCATCTCGCATACCTTCTTACACATCATCCAATGCTGACTATACTCAGCCTTCGGGCAATGATTCTTTGGAAGATCGTATGCGACAACTGAAAGAGCAATTAAAGAAAGCTGAACAGTGATGCTTCCTAAACAATTACAATTTTCAACTAACAATGGTTTGATAATGATAATCAGAGTGTATACGGGCAGGACATTTAAAAGCGCATTAGTCTCACTTTTTGCTTTACTTATCTGCTCAAGCCTTCAGGCTAAAGAAGCAACAGTGCATGAAAAGATGCCAGCTTCCTTGCCCGCAGCAGCAGCCGACAAATCGTTAAAAAAAACCGAGCAGCGCTGGACACTCAATCAGCAGAATGCCGATATTCGTGAATTTATTGCCCAAATTGCCAAAATCACCCAGGAAACCTTTGTCATTGATCCCCGGATAAAAGGGGGTAACTCAGTAACGGTCATTTCAACCCACCCTTTAACCCGTGATCAAGTGTATGATGTTTTCCTCGAAGTACTCACGGCAAATGGCTATACCGTCATCCCCAAAGGCGACATTATGAATGTGGTACCCAGTACCACCGCAAAAACAGCCGGCCAGGAAATCGACAAACCCAATAACGCGATTATGACCACACGGGTTGTTCAGTTGCACAATGTCTCAGCTGTTGAAGTTATCCCTATTATCCGCCCCCTGATTGCACAATATGGTCATGCTGCTGCCTCAGCCTCAAGCAATTCCGTGATTGTCAGTGATTTAACAGATAACGTTGACCGCATCACAAAGTTGGTTCGTGAGCTTGATGACGCGAGTAATAATGATTATGAAGTCATCCAGCTAAAACATGCCTGGGTAGGCGACGTTGCCAAAATTATTCAAGACACCCTAATTACCGGCAAAGGGCAACTCCCGAGTGGCTTACAGGCCATCGCTGATGAGCGTAGCAACCGGCTAATTGTTAAAGGCACCGAAAGCAAACGGTTAAGGGTTAGAAACCTCGTTGCATCCTTGGACCGTGAAGGGGTTCGAAAATCAACGACCAAAGTGATGTTTTTGAGTTACGGAGACTCCAAAAATTTAGCGGAAATCCTGACAGAAGCCTCAGGCACGATACAGGATACACAAACCAAAAAGGGGGCTGCACCCAACACACCTCAACCGCCACAACCTCCCTCCTCCCGAAGCCAGTCTAAAAACCAGGCACCAGCTGGGAGTGATAACAAGAATAAACTGCCACAAAACGTCTTTGTAAAAGCCGACGAATCACAAAATGCACTGGTCATGATTGCCGACCCAGACACATTACAGGCCATGGAGCAGATTGTACGCCAGCTCGACAGACCAAGAGCTCAGGTATTACTTGAAGCCGCCATTGTTGAAGTGAAAGGTAATATTAATGATGCCCTTGGTGTGCAATGGGGCATTGATGGTACAGACACCGTCCCTAAACGCCCTGATGCTGGCGGTGATCTCAGTAGTGTAACAGGTAACTTATATGACAATGCTTCTATAACACTCGGCAGCATTGCTCTGCGTGCACCTAACTTTGGTGTTTTGGTTCATGCCCTCAGTTCCAAATCCAATAACAACATTCTTTCCACA
>CBDEWF010000130.1:0-24275 GCA_965243775.1 Sansalvadorimonas sp. | reverse complement strand
CTAGAGATGGGAGTGCAGGATACCAAAAACTACCCTGCCAGACAACGAAAAGCCTGTCCCTGATCAATAAAAAGACCTGACTCAAGAAATGAGCAGGCCACAAACATCTCAATATGGTAGCGTTATACGTTTATATTTCTTCACCCGCTCTGATCTCTATCTCAACTGCCCTGTCCGGTTTACCAGACCAGTTCTGCTGAGCAGTACTATATAGTTTTTCATGGATACCATGATCAACTGAGTACTGGTAGATATAGTGGCCCACCAGACTTCCTGTGAGCGCCCCGACAGTCTGGATGGCCGGCACACTGTTTACGCCTGGTATTGACGAGACAATCAAGGAAGCAGCTGTTCCAGTCACTCCGGCTATTAGAGACTCAGCACCTGATTCCAGCACTGCAGAAGGGACATTACCCCAGCTCAATGTTCCGTCTCTATAGCGGTCATACAGGTGATTGCCAACTCCGGCAACAGTGGCAGCCGCCAGTGTTGGAACATTTTGGTAGCGCATATTGTGCACAGCAAAACCAGTCACAGCATGACGGGCGGCATCATGGGTTACATCTACGACCATATCCCGCATCTCATCTTCCGAGTAACTGCCTGGCAGACGACCTTCAGCCTGATATTTGTCATAGACTTTCACGCCAGCACTGATACCCCCTCCGAACAATGCACTGGAGACAGAAGCCCACATAGAACTGGTGATATAGTTGTAAAGCCAGCCCTGCCCGGCTCCCGATTCACTGGACACTATCCGGCCATTTTTGATCATGGAAGCTATGCTTTCAGACAGGTTGTAGTCTTCATCAAGATCAGCCTCAAGAGAAACAGTGCCCGCGTATTCCGGGTTCGATAACTTCTCATAAATACCATCTGGTACTGCAAATCTGATATTTTTCAGGTCTTTTCCGTCGAGATCACTCAGGTCTATTCCTTTCAATTTTCCTGTACGCTTCTGAAGGTGCCTCAAGCAGCTCCAGCATTCTCTTACAAACTATCCTGAAGCTACCATCTTCATCGTCCAGGCGAACAAGGTAGCTTCCACTACTGAGGGGAATAAACTTGTAATGATAGGAGTTGTAGGTAACCCTTTTGGCCTCACCCAGCGTCCGCCCTACGTCTGTACTCCAGGCCGCCTCTCCCAGATAACCCAGCGTACGAAGCTTCTGTTTAAGAATGCCGTCGGTCTGAACTGAATCGACGACATCTTTCAGATAGTCAGTCACCACAGTAGAAACACTGCTTTCAGCGTACTCCAGCAGACCAATAACCTTCAGATTACAGGGCATCTCATCAAGCTCGATTCCGGCTTCCGGCATATGGGGTTCACGCTGCAGCCCTGGTTCAAGCACCCGTACAACCGGATCACGGGAGTCATAGACCACCACCTCAACCATTGGAGACAGTCCGGCATCATCATGATAAATATTCAGGTGAACACTATCTCTTCCTGCTCTGACCAGGGCGATACTCTTATTGGAAAATCCCAACAAAACCCCCGGTTCCTTCTCAGCCAAAGTTCTTATTGTTTTTTCCAGAGCACTGACAAGGTGCACCCCATTCACCTTCTTGTCCGAACCTTCAAAATCAATACTTTCCAATTCCCCCCGAACCCCAAATGCCGCCTGGGCACGCTGCAGGGAAATACGGGTAGTGACACCCTCAGGCAGATAGAACTCCAGATTGTCACTTTCTGGAATTGTGCTGTAAGTCAGCTGGGCACCAGCCTCTGTTGATACCAGGGAAGCCATTCCGGAAACCCGTTGAGGATAGGCATTCAAACCCAGTTCCAGTGCCGGCCCCACCGCTCCGGCGTACAGCCGCGCCCCCCGTATTAGCGACTGCTCCTTCTGTCCTCTGAAAATTTCGTCATTAGTAGAAAAAACCACAGACTTACTACCAGCCTGTGGAGATAACTGGTCAGAACCTGTCATCTGATCTGCAACTGCCCAACCAGATAAAATCAGGGTAATGGCCGAAGCCAGTTTCACAGATGACGAACGGTTACTATTACACTGCACTTTCATCGACACATACTCCCTCTCACTCCGGGGCAAAAATCGATCGAAGTGTAGTCACCGCCTTATTGAGGTGCCAAAACAGGTTCTGAAAAAAGTGTTACCAGTCGTCTCCGCATGTATATATACGTAGCCACAATTTTTCAAAGATGAATATTTTGTTGGAAAACAGAGAGTTAGCTCAAGAAAAATGTATCACACGTAAGCATTCCGTGAACCCATAGCCCCCACACCACTGGCTTATGGCCGGTAGCGTGCATCATGGTTGTTACAAGTCGAGGTCTGATCCTCTTCAGGAGGGCTGTGATTTCTCAGTGATTGAAGACGTTCATCTGTCATTAACCAAGGCAGCCAGTCGGCCAGATCTTCGGGAGCCTTTCTCCCTCTTTTGGAAGCAGGTGCAGGAGGAAGCATGGGACAAATATAGTCACCCTGATGGAAAATGGGGAGCTTGGACTATGGGTTCACGGAATGCTTACCTCCGTTTCTTCCTGTGACAACAGGTTACTCCAAGCATCGAGTAGGAGGCGGGATTGCTCCCGCCGTCCTCTCAGTCGAGTCAACCAAGGGAACCTCCCCCTCAGCTGCTCACAGATCTGGACATGAAGGTCTCCCTTCATCCGGCTCTTCTTATCCAACCGGTAACACACAGCCAAAACGCCAATGTGCCATTATCATTGGGGCTCTTTTAGCAACTCTTCATACGGAGGACATTAAGGATTTGCAGACTCGGAACGGTCGCACCATAACTTGAGATTCATCTCGTTCAACCAAACTTGTAAGTGCAACCAAAACAAGCCTTGCAGGTCGCCCGAGATGAATCTCTCCGATATTAGCGCCATTCAACATAATCTGCAGATCACATTCTCTGAGAACCAGCTGACCAAGCTCGCTGAACACTGTGGCTTTCTTACTCGCCGCAGGATGATTCTTCCCCACGCTCTTGTTCTTTCTATTCTGACTGCCCTCGGTAAAGACAGTCATGCTGAGACTCTGGCTGACCTTCACCGTAAATTTAATGAGATGACAGGGCTGCATGTCTCCTGCCACGCCTGGCGGGAGCAAGTGTATAAGCCAGAATTTCTGGTCTTGATGGTTTGGCTTTTCCTCCGAAGCCTGGACAAGCTGGTTAAACGCACTCTCTCTTTTGATCCGTCCAGCCCCTTTGCCAGGTTCCGGCATGTATGGCTGCATGATGGCTCATCACAAGCCATTATTGCCAAGCTTAAGGACGCTCTGCCGGGGCGTTTCAAAACAGTTTCTCCCGCCGCTGTCGAGCTCCATACGACCATGGATTTGCTGGCGGATAATATTGTTCGTGTAGAGCTGTCAGAAGACACCCGCTCAGAGCGAGACTGCTTACCTGCTTTGACAAGTGACCTCAGCGACACGCTGATGATGATCGATGCTGGCTATTTTGACTTGGAGTATTTCATGGCTGTTCAGGATCGTGAGGGTTGTTTTCTTTGCAGAGCCCCGCAAAGTATCAATCCACTTGTACGTAAAGCTATTCGCTCTGATGGCCAAAACTGCCACCGCTACGAAGGTCAAAAATTGAAAGATGTTCTGCACCACTTTTCCAAAGATGGCTGTATGGATCTGGATGTTGAGTGGCCACAAACAAAAGGATACACATTCCGTGTTGTTGTCCGGTGGAATGGTCAGAAGAAAAAATGGATTTTTGTTGTCACCAATCTCGATCGGGATTCATTTTCTCTTCAGGATATCTTTCTGGCCTATCGCTTACGCTGGCAGATAGAACTGGCTTTTAAAGAAACCAAGTCCTACGCCTGCTGGCACCGCTTCAACACAGCCTGTGTGACTTTGGTTACCAGTCTGATCCTTGCTTCGTTTATCGTTGTCGTTCTCAAGCGATCGCTGGCTCATGCTGTAGAGCAGGGAATGGATGGTGAAATATCTACCCGAAAGACGGCCATGGCAGGCACGCACATGTTCGGAGAGTTAATGCTCGGCTTGTTACTGAAAAGCAGACGCCATACTTTTCGGGCATTGAAAATATTGTGCGAGTTTTGGCAAGAAAATGGAAAACGGGAACATCCTGCCAGAGACAAGCGCACAGGGCGCTCAGCTCTGGGGTTAGAGGCTATTGGGGGTGCTTAATGTTCTACGTATGAGCAACTCTTCCCAAGCAACGAGAAGCTCGCTTCTTCCGCCCCGCAATTTCTTGTATTTCCCCATTGCCCAGCGAACCAGTATTGCCTCCACATAGTTCAGCACCTTCTTTAATTCCGATGGGTAAAACTTCCCATAGTAATTAATCCAGCCCTGCACATAGGGATTGATCAGCTTTGCCAACTCGTCGAGCGAGTAAAGTGATCGCCTGGTCGGTACAGCCAGCTCCTTAATTGTATCCCTGACATGCTGTGCCGAAGCTTTGCTTATCGCAGGGAGAAAGCTGACAAAGAACCTCCCATACCGGTTTCTGGCCAATCGTGGGCGAAAGGTGTAACCCAAAAAGTCAAACGCCATGTTTTCATGCTTTTCCGATCGATCTTCATCCATGCAGTAAACCAGCTTGGTCTTCTCTGTGCGGGCAATAATCGTGCCGTCTTCCTGTTGAATCGGTGCTGTTAGCCAGCGTTCGATATAGAGGGTCAGCCAGCGATTATTTGTATGCCTGCGTACGGCTTTCATCAGCAGTTCGTGGTCGGTGTTGTCGAACAACCCCTTGATATCAAATTCCAGCACCCAGTCATACCGCCAGCACCGTCTGCGGGTGATATCCAGCGCCTGATATGCCGATTTGTTTGGCCTGTAGCCGTAGGAGTCCGGATGAAAACAGGACTCTACCAATGGCTCAAAATGCAGCTTCACAACCATCTGCGCAACCCGATCTGATACCGTAGGAATGCCCAGCTTTCTTTCCCCACCTGCTTTCTTCGGTATCGCTACCGTTTTAACAGCAGGCGGAAAGTAACTTCCAGACGACATCCGGTTCCAGATTTTATACAGGCTGTTCTTCAGGTCGGACTCAAATTGTTCTATGGTCTCGCCATCAACGCCATGAGCGCCTTTATTGGCTTTGACCAGTTGCCATGCACGTACAACGTCATGCTTGGAAATTTCAAACGGTTTTGTTGTTTCCAAAAACTCCTCCCACCTGCAGCGTCGAGCTACCATAGTGGTTGATTTCCAAATCCAACAGGATGACCGATCCCCTTCACTCCAACGCCATTACAGCGCCTTCATCACTACTACGGGATCGTCCGCCCCTGTGCCCTGTATTGGTACTCAGAGCCTTGCTGTTTGTCAGCTTGGCTGGCTCCCTTAACATCAGGACGACAGGTTCTCACGTTCCGCAAAAGAGCCTGAAGCCAGTTCATGCCACCTTTATGCCGGACACCGCCCAAACAGTAACTGGATGCCCTCTGGACCTATCATGGAGTAGTGGTGCTCTCCATTTTTGATGCCATCGTTTATGCTTTCGACACGTCATCAGTGGTTCACTTGCGTTCATCTCCTGACTTCGTACCTGACGCAATCACGTTGCGCCTTTTCTGTGACGCTCACCACCCTGACTCTTAATCAACGCAGCTCACAGTGGTTTGGTGGTCGCTTCCAGAAGCCGCCACCGGAGGGTCAGCCTCCATCTCAACTGCAGTTACGAACAGACCGACTCTGTTCTCGTGACACACCACCACCGGACAAACGGTTCCGTATCACAGCGGTTCATGTCAAACACTCGAGTCGCTGATTGTAATCAACCAGCGATATCAAACCAATTCCATCAAACAGTTTCTTGGGCAACATCTGATTCATATGCGGCGCTCCGGCATTCCACCAAGCTCCACGACCGTTATAAGCACTTATCCGCGCCCGTTCTTTCGACAGCCCAAGTCTTAACAACTTCCTGTACCGAGCTTTTGGACTTTTCCAATGTCTCCAGAGCAGTTTTCGCAGATGCCGCCTTAACCAGCCGTCCAGTTCTTGGAGAACGCCTTTTACACCATTTTCCCGGAAATAACTCATCCAGCCACGCAGCTTCGGATTCAGCACCTCGACCGTTTTACGGAGTGAGCATCCCCGGCCACGCCGGAAGACGGCTTTCAGGTCACCCTTAAAGCGCCTGACCGCCTTGGCTGACTTCTGCCGCCCCATCCCAGTGCCTCACGACACTGGTAGCCTGTGGCAGGATGGCAGACCTCCCGGAGTAATACGCGTGACCTTCCCACTTATACCCGCCGCATATACGCCCGCAGTTTCCGTGCAAGTATCGGGTTTTGAAGAATTTCGCCTCCTCACCCACTGCGACCGCCTCCTATGCGATTTCTGTTCGTCGGGCCAGTGTTTTGCCTTCGGCTTTCTTCAGATTCCAGCTCACGATGGACACCCTTGCCGTTCAGCTAATCGTTCCCCTTGCCGGGTCGATAGTGGACTTTCACCACCAAGTCATCCAGTCGCCACCATGCGTACTGGAACAGCGCCGTCATGGCGCTACGCGCCATATCCGGCGCACAAAGAAAAACAGCCATACAGATTTCTCTGCATGGCTGCCAGTTAAAAAATACCCGGTATTATTTTTTCTTTTTTCTCTTATCCCTTACTTCCCAGGCACCATCCACAAAGAACGCCTGCCAGCCAGTTGCCTTGCCATCGTTTTCAGACATCACGTACTGCTGTTTGGTTTTCCGACTATAGCGCACCATAGTCGGATTCCCATCAGGGTCTTCTGCCGGTGCCTTCATAAGGAAGTGATACTTGGGATCTATCTCGTCCTTATGTGGTAACAGCTCCCTCACCAGCGGGGCTCTGGTTTCCCGGTTCCGTGGAAACTGGCTGGCAGCCAGAAACAGACCTGATGCCCCATCACGTAGAACATAGTGATCTTCAACCTTAATGCATTTCAGCTCAGGCATGGCAACAGGATCCATTTTGGGCGGTGCCGCTTCGCCACTCTTCAACAGCTTGCGGGTGTTCTTGCACTCTTCCGCAGTACAACCGAAGTATTTGCCGAAGCGCCCGGACTTCAGCTGCATATCCGCTCCACACTTGTCGCACTCAATCACCGGACCTTCATAACCCTTGATCTTGAACTGACCTTTTTCAACTTCATAGCCAGCACAGTCAGGGTTATTACCACAGATATGAATCTTGCGGCTCTCATCCAGGAGGTAGCTCTCCATAGCCGTTCCACAGATGCTGCAACGGTGCATAGCCCGCAATGCGTTCACCTCGGCATCTTCGTCATCGGCATTGATAGCTTCGTCACCGGAAATCAGGTTCATGGTTTTCTTGCAACGCTCTTTGGGAGGCAATGCATAACCGGAACAGCCAAGAAATACACCGGTACTGGCTGTACGGATCTGCATAGGTCGTCCGCAATCGGTACAGGGGATATCGGTCATAACAGGCTCGTTAGCCCGCATACCACCTTCTTTCTTTTCTGCAGACTGAAGTTTGTTGCTGAAATCAGAGTAGAAATCATTCAACAGTTTTTTCCAGTCAAACTCACCACCCGCAACCTCATCGAGGTTTTCTTCCATGCGCGCAGTAAAGTTGAAATCCATCAGATCGTGGAAGTTCTCTACCAGGCGATCTGTCACAATGTCGCCCATCTTCTCGGCGTAGAAGCGGCGGTTCTTCAGAGTGACATACCCACGATCCTGAATCGTAGAAATAATAGAAGCATAAGTAGAAGGTCGGCCTATGCCTTTCTTCTCCAGCTCACGCACCAGAGCGGCTTCGGAGAAACGTGCCGGAGGCTTGGTAAACAGCTGGCGAGGGTCAAGAGTATCCAGATCCAGAGCCTGGCCTTTATCCATATCCGGCAGAATAATATCTTCGGCCTTACCTGCTACGGGCGGCAGCACTTTGGTAAAACCATCAAATTTGAGCGTACGACCACGGGTCTTCAGCTCAAAATCACCAGCCTGAACAATCACGCTGGTACTCAGATAACGGGCCGGTGGCATTTGACAGGCTACGAACTGACGCCAGATCAACTCATAAAGGCGCTCAGCGTCGCGCTCTAGACCCTTAACTTTGGAAGGCTCTGCATTTACATCAGAAGGACGAATCGCTTCGTGAGCCTCTTGAGCGCCATCTTTGCTGGAATACACATTGGGATTGTCCGGCAGATACTTGTCACCGAAGCGATCACCAATATAGTCACGCACTGCAGAAACAGCCTCAGCACTCAGGTTGGTAGAATCAGTACGCATATAAGTGATATGACCGGCTTCATAGAGACGCTGAGCCATCGTCATGGTTTTCTTAACAGAAAACCCGAGACGGGTACTGGCAGCCTGCTGCAGAGTAGAGGTAATAAAGGGAGCCGGTGATTTGGTCGTTGTCGGTTTGTCATCACGACTGAGAATCTTGTAGCCAGCACTTTGCAGCGCAGAAACTGCAGCGTCAGCATCTTTACCGTTGGTCGGACGGAATTTTTTGCCGTTCTGCTTTTCTACCTGGAAGCGGACCTTGTCACCAACACCGGTTTTCAGATCCGCGTAGATTTCCCAAAATTCTTCCGGAACGAACTTACGGATTTCACGCTCGCGCTCAACAATCAAGCGGACAGCAACCGACTGTACACGACCAGCGGAAAGGCCACGGGCAATTTTCGCCCACAGCAAAGGGGACACCATGTAACCAACAACCCGGTCAAGGAAACGACGAGCCTGCTGGGCATTGACGCGATCAATATTCAACTCACCTGGCTCTTTGAAAGCCTCGTTGATCGCACTTTTTGTAATTTCGTTGAAGGTGACCCGGCGGTATTCAGAAACATTTTCACCGATGGTCTGTTGCAGATGCCATGCAATAGCCTCTCCTTCACGGTCCAAATCCGTTGCCAGATAAACGGCAGGAGCATTCTCAGCAAGACGGCGCAGCTCATCAACGACTTTCTCTTTACCTGGCAGAACTTCATAACGGGCCTGCCAGTCATTTTCAGGATCGACTCCCATCCGCTCAATCAGCTGCTTGCGGGCTTTCTCCTGCTTACGGCGCTCGCGCTCTTCAGGAGAGAGTTTGCGGGACTCTGCTGCAGCCTTGGCCCGTGCCTTGGCGTCGACGGGCTTACGCTGACCACTGCCACTGACCGGGAGATCCCGAATATGTCCGACACTCGACTTAACAACATATTCCTTGCCCAGGTACTTATTTATGGTTTTCGCCTTGGCCGGCGATTCCACAATGACCAGTGATTTACCCATATACGATTAGCTCACATCCTGTATTTTCACTCACCCGGGCAAGAGTCCGAGGAAAGTATTCGCAAATTTGGACAACTATATATTTTTTACCGCACCTGTGGTCAAGGTTCTTTTGCCTCAGATTCGGTGTAAATTCGTTAAAACGGTTATTTTTTTAACGTTTTATACCATCTATGCCTGTTCAGATACGTCACCGAGGCCTGATGATTCACTAAAACCTCATGAGTACTGAGAGACGGATATCTGTCTTTCATCAGATTGGCACCAGTTCCAGAAACTGTAAAACCAATTCTTAAACTTCATAGTTTCACTTCTACTCTGCGCTCTGGATGACCGGTATCTTTTTTTAAGAGATACAGAGAATCATCAATCATATTCAATAATTAAGATGAAACATGATTTTTAGACTGCATTTTTTTAGCGTCATGCTTTTTGCTTAACACATCTCTCTCACTTGTTGGTTTGCAGCAACCACCCACCAGTAGAACTCTGTATCCGAGATGTATATTTTCCGTATCGCAATAAAAAAGGCCGACAAAATTTGCCGGCCTGTCAGATAGTTACAAGACTTGTTTAAACGCGTTCGATAATAGTTGCAATACCCTGCCCGAGACCAATACACATGGTAGCCAGACCAAGACTGGCATCCTTCTGCTCCATGGCATTCAGCAGAGTTCCGGTAATACGGGCACCGGAACATCCCAGAGGATGACCAAGCGCAATCGCACCACCATTCAGGTTGACCTTGTCTTCCATACGATCGAGGATCTTCAGCTCTTTCATTACCGCCAGAGACTGTGCTGCAAACGCTTCGTTCAGCTCAAAAACATCAATATCATCAATGCGTAAGCCAGCTCTCTTAAGAACCTTTTGCGTTGCAGGAACAGGACCACGCCCCATAACCGCAGCTTCACAACCCGCTACAGCCATACTGTGCACACGGGCGCGGATATTCAGACCAAGTGCCTGGGCACGTTCAGCTGACATCACCAGCATCGCAGCCGCACCGTCAGACAGCGCAGAAGAAGTACCTGCAGTCACGGTACCATTCTTGGGGTCAAACACCGGGCGAAGACCCTGCAGACCTTCAAGGGATGTTTCCGGACGAATCACTTCATCAATCTCACACATCACCTTGAAACCATTAGCATCATGGCCTTCGATGGGAACAATTTCATTCTTCCAGCGGCCCTGCTGTGTAGCCTCCCAGGCTTTCTGATGAGAACGTACACCAAACTCATCCTGCATCTGACGGTTGATACCGTTCAGCTGCCCGAGCATTTCAGCAGTCAAGCCCATCATATTGGAGGCCTTGGCGTAATGCTTGGAACCTTCCGGGTTCAGGTCGATACCATGATCCATTTTTACATGGCCCATATGCTCAACACCGCCCACCACAAACACATCACCATTACCGGTCTGGATGCCCATAGCAGCCGTGTGCAGCGCCTGCATGGAGGAACCACACAGACGGTTGACAGTCTGCGCTGCCACATCGCGGGGCAAATCGGTCATCATGGCGATATTACGGGCGATATTCATGCCCTGCTCTTTGGTCTGGTTTACGCAGCCCCAGATCACATCCTCGGTTTCCCGAATATTCCAGTTTGGATTCCGGGCCATCAAGGCGTTGATCAGTTCGGAAGAGAGTTTCTCTGCACGAACATTACGGTACATGCCGTTCTTGGAACGTCCCATCGGGGTACGTACTGCATCGACAATCACCGCGTCTCTTGGATTCAGACTCATTTTTTAGCTCCTGAATTCTTTATCCGTTAATTCCTAATGGCTTCTTTTACTGCTGAGGCTTAGTAATAGGTTTTGCCTTCAGCGGCCATCTTGCGCAGGTTGTCAGTCGGTGCGTACAGCGGACCCAGGTCAGCATACTTGTCGCACAGATCCACAAAGTTCTGCAATCCCACCTCTTCGATATAACGGATCGCGCCACCACGGAAGGGAGGGAAGCCAACACCGAAGATCAGGCCCATATCGGCATCAGCCGGAGTCTCAACAATCTTGTCTTCCAGACAGCGAACCACTTCCAGGCACATAGGAATCATCATCCGGGCGATAATATCGTCGGCTTCAAAATCCTTCTTCTCGCCACAAACTGGTGCGATCAGTTCATAACTGCCTTCATCAACGACTTTCTTGGGTTTGCCACGCTTGTCGGTTTCGTACTTGTAGAAACCAATATTGTTCTTCTGACCGTAACGCTCGTTCTCGAACATCACATCCAGGGCGCTCTTGAAGTCACGCTTCATACGATCCGGGAAGCCGTCAGCCATAACGCCTTCTGCATGCACGCCGGTGTCAATACCAACCACATCCAGCAGGTACGCCGGGCCCATAGGCCAGCCAAACCGCTCCATCACCTTGTCGACCTGCTGGAAGTCAGCACCATCACGCAACAAGGCAGCGAAACCACCGAAGTATGGGAACAGCACGCGGTTCACCAGGAATCCTGGGCAGTCATTGACAACCACCGGAGTTTTGCCCATCTGCTTGGCGTATTTTACGGTCGTAGCGATGGCCTTCTCACTGGACTTCTCACCGCGGATAACTTCCACCAGCGGCATCATATGTACCGGGTTAAAGAAGTGCATACCACAGAAATCTTCTGGGCGATCAAGAGCTTCTGCCAGCTTGGTGATGGAAATAGTGGATGTGTTGGAAGTCAGTACGGTTCCAGGTTTCACCTGCTTCTCAACTTCAGAAAGAACGGCATGCTTAACTTTGATGTTTTCAACAACCGCCTCGACGACAACATCAACAGTTTCAAAATCACCATAGGAGAGAGTTGGCTTCACAGCGTTCAGAACATCGCCCATCTTGGCAGCATCCATGCGCTTACGTTCAACTCGTTTTGTCAGCAGCTTCTTGGCCTCATTCAGACCCAAATCGATACCGGCCTGATTGATATCTTTCATGATAATGGGCGTGCCTTTCAGGGCTGACTGATAGGCAATACCACCACCCATAATACCGGCACCCAGTACCGCAGCCTGTTCAACCTTACCGGCTTTCTTTTCAAAGCCCTTGGCGGTTTTCTTCAGCGCCTGATCATTCAGGAACAGACCAACCAGATTCTGCGCCACGCTGGTTTTGGCCATCTTGGCAAAGCCTTTGGCTTCAATACGAATCGCATCATCACGCTTCTTGCCAGCATGCTTCTGGATGGTTTTGATAGCAGTCACTGGTGCGGGGTAATGAGGACCGGCCTTACCAGCAACAAAACCGATAGCCGAGTTAAAGGCCATCATCTGCTCCATCATGGAGAGCTTGATCGGGTTCAGCTTCTCGGCACGCTTGGCTTTGTAATCCAGCTCACCGGCACCGGCACGCTTCACCACATCAATAGCGGCATCCAGAAGTTGTTCTGGCTTAACCACCGCATCAACAGCACCCACTTTCAGCGCAGCATCAGGACGGTTCTCAGAACCCATGCAAATCCACTCGATGGCGTTATCACAGCCAACGACACGGCTTAAACGAACAGTGCCGCCAAAACCGGGGAAGATACCCAGTTTCACTTCCGGCAGACCAACCTTCGCCTTGGTGGACATAATCCGGTAGTCCGCAGCCAGACACATCTCGAAACCACCACCCAGGGCAATGCCGTTAATAGCTACGGCAGTTGGAACTTCAAGATCTTCGAATGCGCTGAAGATAGCGTTGGTGGCGATGGTTCCCTCTACCAGCTCTTCTTCAGGCAGGGCAAACATTTCGGTAAATTCGGTAATATCAGCACCAACGATAAACACATCCTTGGAACTGGTCACCACCACACCCTTCACGTCACTGTTCCCCTGAAGGGCTTCAGTGGCTTGTTTCAGCTCCTGAAGAGTGGCTCGGTTGAACTTGTTGACAGACTCCCCCTGCAGGTTGAAGTCGAGCTGAGCAATGCCATCGTCCAAAGCCTTGACGGTGATGGCCTGACCTTCATAGATCATCAACTTTCTCCACGCTTATTTGGATACTGGGCCCGTTTATAAAACTCTGCCGTCGCAACCCTCTGCTTTGGTTGCAGCGGCAAATAACATTCTTGTTCTTAACCAGCATCAGCTTCCTTGGAAGCTGTAATCCCTGGGTTGTTATTCTCTCGAACCCGACCCAATCTGTTTCATACGTTTGTTTGAATCAGGCAGCGACACCATCGGGCAAAAGCGAAGCAAAGTCAAGATAAATACGTATACAGGCAAACCGCTTGAGCGTACTTACCACCTGGAAAACCTTATAAAGTGAAGCTCAATCATACTGACGAGATAAAATCTTCAGAGAAACTGACTAATAGCCTGGACATCATTCTCCAAGCTTTTCTTATTCCATAAGACAGCGTCCAATATGCAGGTTTTACCGGCAGCAGCTGAGTTCCTGCACAGTGAACATCAGGCCCTTCACTGTTGATAGTCCACAGTCTTGGCGGGGCAGCGGTTCTGGGAGTTGCTGAGAAAATCCCGAGAGTTAGAGCAGTAGTTAACGTGAGTTCAACCCTTCTCAGACCACTATAGGGAAATCTCCAATCAGCTGCTCTACATCAATATGCGGCATCCCTGATTGCCAGCTGGGCCGAACGCTATATCAACTAGCTGTACAACTGCTCCAGCTCAGGAGTCAGAGCATATTCGCCACTATCTGCTCACTCAATAAGAACCTTGCCAGAGATAGCCTCCCACTCTTCCAGGGTTGCGGTATAAATGATAATCAAATCTAATCCTGCTTCTGATAATCCAGAAGAACTTTCTCTTCTATAACAGTGACGCTGTTTTCAGCCGCCTGGCACCAGCCCTTATGCAACACCGGTTCAAGTGTAAACGCTTCGTTCTGACTGGTATCCAGAAGACGATACCAGTGTCGGGGTTGGTTATTATCAGAGGGGAAAACAACTTTGGCAGGTATCATATCCCGATTCAGGATGATATAGATACTGTGTTGATACCCTTGAGAATTCTGCTGCAGGCGCAAACAGACACATTGTCCTTCATACGCGTAGAGCTGTTCACCTGCCAACTCCTGCCCTTCACAGTCAAAGATCTTACTTTCAACGTTTCCGTTCAGAAGCGGATGGTGCTTGCGCAGCTCAACCAGTCTTCGGGTAAAGTCCAGAAGTATCCCACCATCGCTTTTCTCAGGACTTTCCAGCCAGCTCCAGTCCAGCCAGGAGATATCTGAGTCCTGACAGTAAGCATTATTATTGCCGTTCTGGCTGTTACTGAACTCATCACCAGCCACCAGCATGGGAGTGCCACGGGCCAGCATCAACATCGCCAGAAGGTTCTTGCGGGACCGCAGCCGGGCAGAAGTGATTAACGGGTCGGTAGTGATTCCTTCCTGACCATGGTTCCAGGAATAATTGTGCTGATCACCATCCCGGTTCTCTTCGCCATTGGCGTAGTTATCCCGCTGCTCATAGGAGACCAGATCCATCAGGTTAAAACCATCATGGCTGCAGATATAGTTGATACTGGCTATGGGGCGTTCTGTGCCAAAAATATCCTGCGAACCAGTTACCCTGTTCACAGCCTCAGCCAGTATGCCCTGTTCACCATTCCAGAACTTGCGGCAGCCATCACGGTAGCGATCATTCCAGACCTGCCAGTCATTGGGAAAATCAGCCAGATGATAACCATCGGGCCCAATATCCCAGGGTTCGGCAATCATTTTCAGTTGGCTCAATACTGGATCTTGATAAATGGCATAGAAGAATGGACTGGCCTTGCAGTACATACGATTACGGCGGGCAAGCGTGGGAGCCAGATCAAACCGGAAACCATCAATCTGGTATTCCTCCGCCCAGCAGCGCAGAGAATCCATGGTCAGCTTCAACATCTGACGGCTATCAAAGTTCAGCGTATTACCACAACCGGTATAATTCAGAGCCGTCAGCTGACCATCCCGGTGCTCCATATGGTAATAGTGGGATTCCGCCAGCCCGCGCATACTCAGGCTTGGGCCTCCATGTCCAGATTCGCCGGTATGGTTAAACACCACATCCATAATCACTTCGATACCCGCACGGTGCAGCTCCCGCACCATGGTTTTCATCTCAGTGACCGGATCAGCCACAGCATAAGAAGGTTCCGGAGCCATCAGACAAAGCGGGTTATAACCCCAGTAGTTTTTCAGCCCCAGATCTTCCAGACGCTGCTCGGTGACCATGGAAGTCACAGGCAACAGCTCAATCGCCGTTATCCCAAGATTTTTTAGGTACTCGATAGCAACCGGATGACACATACCCAGATAGGTACCCCGAAGATGCTCCGGAATTTCGGGATGAGTCTGGGTAAAACCCTTTACATGGGCTTCATAAATAATGGAGTCATTGCGGCTGATTCGAGGTCGACTGATTCCTTGCCAGTCAAACTCGGCCTCCCGCACGACTGAACGGGGCATACAGGCGGCGCTATCCTGCTCATTGAGATACCACTGCCCTTCTACAGTATGAAAATCAAATAGCTCCTCCGACCAGCTCACCTTACCCTTTACCTCTCGGGCAAAAGGGTCGAGCAATAACTTGTGCTTATTAAAACGTGGGCTGGCATGTGGATCCCAATGGCCTTCAGCCCGAAAGCCATATTGCTGACCAGCTGTTGCACCTTTTATATAGAGATGCCAGATACCAGTATCCGCCCGATACATTTTCAGCGTCTTTTCACGCTGTTGATCATCGAACAGGCAGAGATAAAGCTGACTGGCCCTGGGAGAATAAACCGCAAAGTTTACCCCGCAAGCATTGGCTACCGTTGAAGGCTCAAGACTGGAATCAACCAGAGTGGCACCCTGCAGTTCCGGCCGGCCAGGGCTGGCTGCAAAGTTGGCCGTACAAAGAGAAGAGTCAGAACTAAAAATTTCCATCTACAGTCCGTTGGCATGCACTGTATAAACAAACACCACCGAATATTATCTACCCGGTGGTGTTCCTATTTCTACACACTTATGGGTTTTGCCCACAAGCTTTTCATTACATATCCCAGATCAAACGCCCGTAATCAGCCATGGAACGGTCGGTGGAGAACTTGCCCATAGATGCACAGTTGACGATGGCTTTGTACCACCACTGTTCTGGCTTTTTCCAGGTTTCCGCCACCTGCTCCTGGGCTTTACTGTAAGCTTCAAAGTCTGCCAGGGTCAGGAAGTAATCTCCCTGGTGGATCAGGGCACTGACCAGAGGCTTAAAGGCCTGAGGTTCTTCAGGGCAGAGATCACCGGAAGCCAGCCAGTCGATAATGCTGCGCACCTCTTCATTATGCTGGTAGATATCTCCGGGGTTGTAGCCTTCACGGCGCAGACGAGCCACATCTTCTACGGTCATACCGAAGATAAAGATATTATCGTTGCCAACCTCTTCAGCAATCTCGACATTGGCGCCGTCCAAAGTACCCACTGTCAGAGCACCGTTCATGGCCAGCTTCATATTGCCGGTACCGGAAGCTTCAAAACCGGCTGTGGAAATCTGCTCGGAGATATCAGCAGCAGGAATAATCTTCTCTGCCAGGCTAACCCGGTAGTTGGGCAGGAATACCACTTTCAGCTTGTCGCAGATACGGCTGTCATTGTTGATCCGTTCCGCCAGCTTGTTAATGGCATAAATAATGGTCTTGGCCAGCTTATAGCCGGGAGCCGCCTTGGCGCCAAAGATAAACACCCGCTGAGGCATATCCATGCTGGGATCAGCCAGAAGACGGCGGTACAGCGCCATAATATGCAACAGGTTCAGCTGCTGACGCTTGTACTCGTGCAGACGCTTGATCTGAACATCAAAGATGGCATCAGGGGAGACCTTTACCCCACACTCTTCCAAAATCACCTCTGCCAGTTTTTCCTTGTTGGCCCGCTTGATAGCAGCAAACTTTTTCTGGAACTCTGGATCAGCAGCAAAGTTTTTCAGGCCATCCAGCTTATCCAGATGTTTGCGCCAGTCAGAACCGATAGTGTTATCAATCAACTTGGCCAGTTCCGGGTTGCAGTAAGCCAGCCAGCGACGGGGGGTTACACCGTTGGTAACGTTTACAATCTTCTCCGGCCACATCTTGTGGAACTCAGGGAACAGGTCTTTTTGCACCAGCTGCGAGTGCAGAGCCGCCACACCGTTCACCTTATGACTGCCAATCACAGACAGGTTGGCCATACGGATCATCGCTTCACCACCGGCATGATCCGGCTCTTCGACGATTGAAAGCTTGCGCATAATCCGGTGATCACCCGGCCAGTGCTGCTCCACCTCGGTATGCAGGAAGTAGTGGTTGATCATATGAATGATCTGCAGATGACGGGGCAGTACCCGGCCAATCAGACTTTGCGGCCAGCGTTCCAGAGCTTCCGGCAGCAGAGTGTGATTGGTATAGGCGAAAACCTTGCGGCACAGAGCTAAGGCATCCAGGAAACTGAAGTCGTTTTCGTCCATCAGAATACGCATCAGTTCAGGTACAGCGATTGCGGGATGGGTATCGTTCAGCTGAATAGCAACCTTATCGGCAAAGGTATCCCAGCCCTCTTCGTTTTCACGGTGGTGACGGGCTACCAGATCAGCCAAGGAGCAGGCGACAAAGAAGTACTGTTGAATCAGACGCAGTTCCTTGCCTTCTTCATGCTCATCGTTGGGATAGAGTACCTGGCTGGCATTTTCCGCTCTGATTTCCTGTTTGCGGGACTTGATATACTGGCCCTTATCAAAACGGGACAGATCAAAACCTTCCGCTGCACGGCTTTCCCAAAGACGCAGAGCATTAACAGTATCCGTTTCAAAACCGGTAATTGGCAGATCCCAGGGAATACCTTCAATATTCTCAGTATTCTCCCAGACCGGACGGCCTTCGCGGGTATTCACTTCACCGTAAAGGCGAACAATCTGCTTGCGTTTGATGCGGGCCTTGCCCCAGGCGGAGTTATCTTCCCGCCATGGGTCAGGCTGCTCAACCTGCTTACCGCTTTCAAAGCTCTGACGGAACAGGCCGAAACGGTAGTTAATCCCATAACCCATGGCCGGCATATCTTTGGTAGCCAGGGAGTCCATAAAGCAGGCTGCCAGACGACCCAGGCCACCATTACCGAGTGAAGGATCGTATTCCTGTTCCAGTACATCAGTCAGATTCACGCCCAGATCGGCCAGCACCTGTTCAGCTTTCCCGTAAAGGCCCAGGTTATGCAGGTTATTACCCAGCAGGCGGCCCATCAGAAATTCCAGAGAGAGGTAATACACCCGACGGGAATGTTCACGACGCTCTTTACGACGGGCGGCACGGATACCATCCAGGCCGATATCCCGCACGGTCAGGCTCAGGGCTTCCCAATAATCAGAAGCGGTAGCTTCACCGGGCTCAACACCCAAGGAGCGGGAAAGATGGGCGACAATATTGTCTGAAAGAGTTTGCGCACTGATATCGGGAATATTAACTGATTTCACTCTGTATGAGCTCCTGGCCAATTCATCTTGTTGTCAGCCGCCAGGTTCTATAAACAAAACCCAGGTCCCTGAATCTGGACTGTCCGGCAGATCATAACTTTTCTCCATTATTCGTGGGAAACTTATTGTTTAAAAGACCCCGACTCTGTGTAAACGATTCCAAATGAATCAGTAAATATCGAATACAAAACAGCCAGTCCTGAAAAAGACTGGCTGCCGGGTTTTCAATACAACGGTGGATTTATTCAGGCTTGATAATCACCGTTCCCAATGGGGGAAGAGTTAGCTCCAGGCTCTGCTCATAGCCGTGGCTAGACACAGCCTCAGTTATCAGTGGCCCGTTAATGACATGACTGCCACCATAAACACAGGCATCAGTATTCAATAACTCTATCCAATTACCAGCGGCAGGAGCGCCAAGTCGATAATTATGACGAACTGCCGGAGTCATATTACTGATCACAATTACCGATCTGTTATCTTTATCACGACGGATAAAGGCAAATACACTCTGCTCATGATCATCCAGCACCAGCCAGCTGAAACCTGAACGATCATAATCCTGGTTATATAAAGCAGGTTCTGATTGATAGAGCCGGTTCAGATCAGCCACCAGCTTTTGAATACCTTTATGGTAAGCGCCTTGATCAAGCAACCACCAGTCCAGTGATTTCGCCGGATTCCACTCAAAGGTCGTGCCCAGCTCTCCGCCCATAAACAGCAGCTTCTTACCCGGGTGACCATACATAAATCCGAAGTATGCCCGCAGGTTGGCAAAGCGCTGCCACTCATCCCCAGGCATACGGGTCAGCAGAGTGCCCTTTTCATGCACAACTTCGTCATGGGACAGTGGCAGGACAAAATCTTCGTTATAGGCGTACACCATACTGAAAGTCAGTTCATTATGATGGTGTTTGCGATGAATGGTGTCACGTTTCATATAGGCCAGGGAATCATGCATCCAGCCCATATTCCATTTGTAATCAAAACCCAGCCCCTGATGATCAACCGGACGGGAGACGCCTGGCCAGCTGGTTGATTCCTCGGCGATAGTCATACATCCGGGGAAGTGTTTCTGCACCGCCTGATTCATCTTTTGAATCAGTTCAATCGCTTCCAGGTGTTCATTTCCACCGTGGACATTCGGGCTCCACTCACCCGGCCCACGGGAATAATCCAGATAAAGCATGGAAGCCACGGCATCCACACGCAGACCATCAATATGAAACTCATCCAGCCAGTACAGGGCATTACTGATCAGGAAATTCTGTACCCATGGAGAGCCAAAGTTGTAAATACAGGACTTCCAGTCCGGGTGCCACCCACGCTCAGGGTCTTCATATTCATAAATTGAACTCCCATCAAAGCGGGACAGGCCATGATCATCTTCCGGAAAATGGGCAGGCACCCAGTCAAGAATCACACCAATACCGGCTTTATGGCACTGATCAATAAAATAACGGAAGTCATCAGGCGAGCCATAACGGCTGGTTGGCGCAAACAGACCGATAGGCTGATAACCCCAGGATTCATACAGGGGATGCTCAGAAACCGGCAACAATTCCAGATGGGTAAAGCCCATTTCCTGAACATAGGGAATCAGTTCTTCGGCAAGCTCCCGATAAGATTTGAAACCTTGGTCATCGGCTTTTTTCCAGGAACCCAGATGGACTTCATAAACGGACATGGGTTTCTGGTGATTACTTTCCCGCTGCTTTAACCAGTCAGTATCTGTCCACTGAAAGGGTTCAGACTTCTGAACAATGGAAGCCAATCCAGGCCACTGTTCATTCTTCCGGGCAAACGGATCAGCCTTTAATGGCAGCAGATTTCCAGCCTGATCATGAATCTCAAACTTATAAAGGTCGTCGTGCTTTACGCCGGGGACAAACAACCGCCAAATACCATCGTCAGCACTTGCCATCGGGCTTCGACGACCATCCCACTGATTGAAATCACCCACCACACTGACCGAACGGGCATGAGGCGCGTAAACCTTAAACAACACGCCGCTGATAGATTTTTTGCCATTCAGCTTATGGTCAACAGGGACAGCCCCCATATGGCGGTACAACGCCAGAGCTTCAATATCGCTCTGGCTGAGCACATATTCTCCAAACTGGTAGGAATCGTACTCTTCCGCAACTGTACCGTCGGCGTAGATTACTTTCAGCAGATAGTTAAACCTGTTCTTGCGCCGGGGCAGATGAATCTCGAAAAAGCCATTGTGAACTGGCTTCATAGTGCCAAGGGATCTGCCCTGAGGCTGGGAAATAACCTCAATAGACTCAGCATCAGCCCGCCAGGCTCGAATCAGTAAGCCTTTTCCTGAGGGGTGTTTGTGCAGCCCCAGAATATCGAAGGGTGCCGACAACATGGACTGGTTAATACTGCTGGCAATGGCAGATAGATCTACTGCCTGATTCATAAGAAGGTAACCCCTGACTGCGCTATTAGTTCAACACCCTGCTGTATTGCAAATACCACAACCATTGAGCCTGCCAAATTTCAGCAACTCAAATGCAAGATGTTCTTTAAACACTTTGGATATTCTGGCCATTCTGGAAGGCCAAAGAGCAAATGGAAATATGTAAACGTTTTAAGGCCAGCCGTGTAAAGGGCAGACTCAATATTATTCAATGCGATAGCAAGACTTCTGTAAATTAGCACGGGAATGAAAAAACTTTGTTTTTATGCCGTGTTGACGGTGCAGAAAACAGAATACATTTGCACGTGTCATAACGCGATCAACAGAACGGGCTAAAGGATCGCCCGCAAACAATTCCAAGATCAACATAAATACCAACTACCACGAATAATATTCCAGGAGTGAATGTGGCTTCTATTCTTTCCATGATTCTCGCAGGAGGCGAAGGATCTCGCCTGTCACCACTTACCACCAAACGCGCCAAACCAGCAGTTCCCTTCGGCGGGCAATATCGGATTATCGATTTTGTGCTCAGCAACTTTGTGAATTCCGACCTGCACCAGATTTATGTGCTGACTCAGTTTAAATCCCACTCGCTATCCAAACATATTCAACGCTGCTGGCGTATAGCCGGTTTAACTGACAAATTTATCGATACCCTGCCCGCCCAGATGATGACCGGCCCAAACTGGTATGTGGGCACAGCCGATGCCATCTATCAGAATCTGGAACTGATTGACTCCGCCAACCCTGATCTTGTCTGTATTTTCGGGGGCGACCATATCTACACCATGGATGTGCGCAGCATGGTGAACTTCCATGAAGAACAGGAAGCTGTTCTCACTGTTGCTGCAATCCCAGTACCTGTTTCCGAAGCTCATCACTTTGGTGTCATTGAAGTGAACGACCAAGGTCAAATGGTTGGTTTTGAGGAAAAACCCCAGAGCAACCCTAAAACCATTCCCGGCAATCCCCATTATGTTCTGGCATCCATGGGTAACTATGTATTTAACAGGGAAACTCTTGAGCGGGAACTGGTGGCTGACAGCAAAGATACAGATTCCGACCACGACTTCGGTAAAAACATTATTCCTGGCCTGTTTCCCCAGGAAAAAGTTATGGTTTACAACTTTGCCAACAATGAAGTTCCCGGAGCGACACGGCAGGGTTACTGGCGGGATGTCGGTACCATCGATGCCTACTGGGAAGCCAATATGGATCTGCTGTCATCCAAACCACCGATTGACCTGCATAACCTGAAATGGCCAATCAATACTTATATCCCACCCTATCCTCCGGCCTTGATTGATTACCATCGGGATCGTCGTGAAGGGCAGATTAATAACTCCATGATCGGCACCGGCTGTGTTTTCTCTGATGTATTTATGGATAACACCATAACCGGATACAACGTAGTGATTGGCAACAAAGCCAGGATATCTGATTCGGTTATTCTGCCCAATGTCAAAATTGGCGCAGGTTGCATCATTCGTAAGGTCATTATTGATAAGCGAGTGGAAATTGCTCCCGGAACCCAGATAGGTGTCAATCTCGAAGAAGACCGCAAGCGTTTTAAAGTCACTGAAAGCGGAATTGTTGTCATTCCACGGAGAGCGAAAGTTGGCTTCTAAATACAATCTCCTGTTTGCCATTTCTGAATATGACGGCATTGTCAAAACTGGTGGACTGGCCGATGTTGCAGCCGCACTGGCCCCAAGACTGAAAAAACTGGGACATGATGTGCGGGTATTTCTGCCCGCTTACAGTTCCGCTTTGCAAAAAATTGAAACCACACTGGTTGCCACCGGTGGAGCGGAAATCAACAGCTATGAAACATTATGGTTTGGTATCCGTCATGGTGTTGTTAGTGGCATAGATATCTACTTTATTGAATACGAGGAGTTTTTTGCCCGGGGAGAGCTTTACAGCAGCTATGGTGAAGGTTTCTATGACAATAGCCTGCGCTATGCCTTTTTCTCCAAGGCAGTTTTGGAAGCCACCCGAATTCTGAAATTTCAACCTGATGTGATTCACTGCCATGACTGGCAAACAGCATTGATTCCTTATTATCTGAAAACCGCAGAAACAACTAATCCATTTTTTGAGCACACAGGAACAGTGCTCACCATTCATAACGGTGCTTATCAGCAGCAGACCCAGTATGAATGGCTGGAGAAAATGGATATCCGCCAGAATGACTTTCATTCAGCGGCATTTGAAGATCATGGCATGATCAATATTCTGAAAGGTGGAATTGCCTTTGCTGATAAAATTACAACTGTCAGTCCGGGTTATGCCGGTGAACTGGTTACTGAGTTGGGGTCACATGGTCTGCATGACGCTTACAAGCGTAGACAGGATGATCTTGTCGGCATTCTGAATGGATGCGATTACAGTCAGTGGAATCCTGAAACTGATCCGTTGATTCCCAACAATTACACATTATCAGACCGATCCGGCAAGCGGGCTTGCAAAGAGCACCTGCAACAACGGATGGAACTGCCTGTTAATCCTGATAAACCTGTTTATGGTCTAGTCAGCCGCCTGGCAGAGCAGAAAGGTTTTTCCTATCTGATTCCGGCTCTCTGGCATTTTCTAAAAGAGGATGTGCAAGTTGTACTTCTGGGATCTGGTGATATTGAAACCGCCAACCAGCTGGATGAAATAGCCAGATACTTCCCTCACAAGTGCCGTTTCTTTAATGGATTTGATAATGCCCTGGCCCATGAAATTGAAGCCGGTTCGGACTTTTTCTTGATGCCTTCCCTGTTTGAGCCTTGTGGTTTGAACCAGATCTACAGTTTGAAATACGGAACCCTGCCGGTAGTGCGCAAGGTTGGCGGTTTAAAAGATACCGTTCTTGATTATTCTGAAGGGAAAGCGGCTACCGGGTTTGTTTTTTGAGGAACCATGCCCTGATGCGTTATACGACTGCCTGATGCAATCTTTAGATATCTATCATCAGCAGGAACTGTTCGGCGTGCTTAGAAACAACGCCATGAAACAGGATTTCAGCTGGAAAAAACCGGTCAAACAATATCTCAAGGTTTATCGCTCAGTAATAAATTAAGTACCCGGACGCATGAAATCATATATTTCTGACTCAATCTCCCAGGCCGCTCAGCCGTGCCGCAGCTCCCGGTCACATAGCGGGCTATGCTCCCTGCGCTGCAACCCAACTGAGCAACCTGTTTATTGGCCAGAAATATGCGATTCCATATGCCCGGGTACTTAACTTCATATCG
>CBDEWF010000129.1:0-91931 GCA_965243775.1 Sansalvadorimonas sp. | reverse complement strand
TTTTATCATGGAAATCCCTTTTCCATCACCACAGGGTGACAGAAAGGATAATTCACCCGTGGGCACATGTACCCGTCGCGTATAAAGCACTTGTTGGGTATAGAACATGCTCATGGATGTTTAACTGCCGACTATAGCTTTTGCCTGGTTCGAGGCGGAAATGGCCTGTTGAAGCTTTTCAAACAGTTGGTCGGACAGTGTCCGGGGAGATTCAACCGACATTTATTATTGTCAACAATTGGTCAGTGTGCGATGAGCCTATAGGGGTTTATACGCGCGGTCAAATGGTTTTACTTTCAACATTGCCAACAATCAATCATGAGATGCTCTGTTTACAGCCATAAAGCTTACCTTTTTGCACGCAGTGAATATTATGGGTATGCCGTAGACTGAATCCACGATAAACCACTAAGAATGGTGCTTTACTGTAAGGTGAGTTGATTGATTGAGTAGGTTTCTCATGGAAAGAGCAGGATCGCGGGATAACACTATTGTATGGCAACAAACTTTACCCAGTCTCAGTGAAGCCAGGAAGGCTGTTAAGTTCCTCCCTCAGACACCTTTGGAAATAGCCACCCCCAGCAAGCCAATTTCAGAGCGTAATACCTCTCTGGTTGGGAATATATTTGGTTATATAAATCGTTATATTCTCAAGCCTCTAAACCTGTTTCAGGGGTCAATCAGTGCCATGTCGCTAACAGGAATGGTCCCCTCAGAAGAAACGGTAGAAGCTGAGGCGCGGGAGCTGTGGAGTCAATTTACTAACCCGACTTCTGCCTATGTTCTTACCTTCCCAAATAGCAAAGGAGCCTTTAAAGGCTCTGAACATTCAGGGGTTGTGATTGGCTCAACCAAGGGAAAAGCTATCGATGATGTAAGCTCTTATGCTTCATGGGGATATGATGCAAACAATATGTCAATGGCCGGTGAGATTGCGACTCCATATGCACTACAAACCTTCATTGAAGACTACAAATTGCATGGCCGCCCCAAAATTGTTGAAGTGACTCATCTCAATACAGAAGAGATGAATAAAAAATGGGAATGGATGAAGAAGCACCACAGGCTTTATAGTGTCATTTTCATGAATTGCTCAAAGGTTGGCTTTCGCCTTGTCAGGCACGGACTTGAACTCGAAGAGCGTAAACAAGTGGACAGCGTAAGACCCAAAGGATATTGGACTCCCCATGATCTCGACCTATGGGCTTCGGATCTTAAGCAAAAGAGAACATAGTGCTCAATTTATTGAGCATTTTAGGTCTTGGTACGCTGCCAGAATTCTTCGAAGCCCTTGAGGTAAGCATCAAACCCTTTCAACTCCTCAGCTGTAAGCTGATTGTCTTTTCCATCTCCGAGATAGCTGGGGGCAAGATTATTAAGCAGATTATGACGGTTTGTGACCTCGGCACCAATATGTTCACTTAAAAAGCTTGCATTACCCCCTTCCCAAAGCAGAGGAAAGTCGTTCTCAATCATTTCCTTTGGCGTGTCAAATTGCTGCGTACCTTCTCCAACAATGTAAACATTCCCTGCATCATGTTGGTCTTGATGGGATGATCTTTCCTTCACCCCAGACATGGCAATGTGCTCCATCGCTGTAGCCCCGCCACCTCGAGTGAAATATTTGTTGGCTCTCATACCACCTTTCGCAATATTAGCTGGGGCTTGAAAAGGAAGAGGACAGATATGGAGCCATTCTGGAATTTTCGATTGGCTCCACTCTTCATATTTTGATAAAGCATCACAGGTTACTTTAAATAATGAGGGGTTATTATCTACATCTCGTCCGCACATTAGACGCACATGATGACAAGGAGGAGGTGTTCCCCGCTGTTCTGCACATTTGGCTAAATACAGGCTTGCTGCTACAAAACTCATGACATTAGGCTCGGAAGGCATGCTGCCAAGCATCAGTTGGTGAAGTTGATCTGGGCCTTCCACATGATAATCAATAGTACCCAACCCCTTGTCATCCTTCGACGTTTTGCCAAGGCGACGGCTTAAATTAGGAACTTGCCGAATTCTATCTTCTTGCTGTTTGGTTAGTGAATTGAGTGGAATCTGCACATCATTTCCTGGCGTATATGCTTCCAGCTCGTCACTCAAAAAAAGCGGATTCACTGGCAGGCCTGAATTCCCAGTATATTTTACTTCATGAAACCCTTCTCCAATAAGGTCTTTAAACGTGTCCTTGAAATCCGCCTCCTCTCCAGGTATTTGCACAATTAACTGCTCCCTTTCCGCGGCCGAAAGAGATTTCAAAGGGCTAACAAAGTGAATAGCTTTTGGTGTTAGCAGGTCTGTCAGCTTTTGCTCTACAACAATAGGAACCCATGATTTGTTTATCTTAGTCATGATTTTATTATAGGTAGCCACGGCTTTTAATATGGCTTTTAAGCCAAGAGGCTGGGTAGTAATAACTTTTTTGGGAGGCGTTTTCATTCCTGCTAAAGTGAAAAGTGTCCCTAAAAAGATTGGTAAATAAACGACCATCTCTCCAAGATGCCTTTTCTTTAACATAGAGCGCTGCTTTTCTATATTGCCTTCCCTAACCGCTTTGTTCCAAGGCCCTACCATTGCATTCGTCATATGAGTACCGAGAAAATCATCCATAACATTTTTGCGATATATAGATTGATTTTCTCCTGATGTTGTTCCACCTTCAGCTTCTAACTCAGAAACAACCTGTTTAGCCACGGCTATATGCCCTCCTCCGCCGGAGGACTCAAGCACTAAAACCCCTCGTTGTTTGCCTTGTTGCGAGTGGAGCCCATCCTTAAAAACTTTGCGACCTAACCTTACGTTCTGGTCATGAGAATAACTCCAATCTCCTTCAAACCCCTCAATAAGCGTATCTATTCCTAACACTTCTTCAGGGTTTGGTACTGTTTCATCGGCGCTGAGTGCAGCCGTTTTGTGCATCAGAACGTTGCTTAAATCGACCTCAGGAACACCTTCCGATGTTTCGACATCCATACTTTCGATATTTTTTCCTGAACTGTGCTGACCAAAAGAGGGGGGAAGGTGTTTTTGGGCGGCTTTTTTTAATTGCTGAACGGCCTGCCGATCTTTTTCTGGAACTTGGTGGTATGCAGCCCCTGATGATAAGCGATATAAACTTTCCATGTTGTCAGCCCAATGATTAATATCCTTTAAAAAGGATAGCAACAGGCGCGTAAAACGTTAGATATCATGATTATGAACGAGCACACTAACAACCAAAGCAAAATAACCCACGCCTGCTCTGTTACAGAACATGCACATCAAAATAGAGTTACAGAGCCGAATTCAATATGGTTCTTCAGCCCAACAATAAAATAATCAGCAAAGGAGTGGAGCATGAGTGAAGATAATAGTGTCGAAGGCAGATCAGAAACCAATCCTCCAAGCTGGCGATTGATTAACCTAGCTCTCGGCTTGTCTTCAGTCATTTACTCTTTAATTGTTGCAATTGGTAGTACTTCGCAAAGCCCTTCCATTTGGATTGATGGAAAATGGTTTCTGCCTGACATTTGGGCATTGTTATTACCCGATACACAACTCATTCTTCGGCTAGCAGTAAATCTCTGGCTCCCCGCCTCGGTACTTATGCTCCTCTTTTATCGGCTTCTATCCCACTTGTAATATCAATATCACTAATGCTGGCTATTGAACTCATCCCCATATGAGCAAAAATGCTACTTGGAGTCCACATATAATGTGACACAAATTGTGATACAATCAGCACTTGCTTCAGGCCAAAGCCCACAGTACACCTGAGTTTTCATCTACATAGCACAAGGCATTGATTTTATGTATAAGGCGCAATGCCCCCCGTGGTCATGACTCACTATACTGGGCGCATTTTTTGGACTACTCAGGATTCATTGCTCTCATGTCGCAGAAAACCATTCTGGTCGGTATTGCCGGCGCATCCGCTTCTGGGAAGAGCCTGCTGGCCGAAACTCTTATCAAGGAGTTCTCAAGTGAGCATGTCTGCATGATCTCCGAGGATTCCTACTATCGGGATCAGACTCACCTGAGCATGGAAGAGAGGGTCAAGACCAACTATGACCATCCTGAATCAATGGATCATGCCCTGCTGCTACAGCACCTGAACCAGCTTAAGGATGGCAAGGCTATTGAAGTACCTGAGTACGACTATGCCGCCCATAACCGCTCCAGTTCCACCCGCAGGGTAGAGCCCGCCAAGGTCATTATCTTTGAAGGCATTTTGCTGTTTGTAAACCCTGAGATTCGTGAAGCTTTTGATCTGCGCTTCTACATGGATACTCCTCTGGATATCTGCCTGACCCGCCGCTTGCAGCGGGATATTGTCAGCCGCGGCCGCGACATGGATTCAGTCATCAGCCAGTACATGGGGACCGTACGCCCCATGTTCCTGCAGTTTATTGAACCTTCCCGCCAGCATGCAGACCTGATTATTCCTCGCGGCGGTAAAAACCAGATCGCCATCGACCTGATCAAAACCAAGATCCACTCCCTGGTCAATTGATTGAATGCGCTCATCAGCAGCCTGAAAGATTGCTGATGAGACAACTTTGCTACTGCCCTCCCAGCACCAACCGACACCACTCCAGCTCAAGGCAGTTGTCACAAATTCGTCCGATATGGGGATAAGCCGCCAGGGACAGTCCAGCCTGACGGGCAAACACAACCTGGGGCAGCAAAGCAATATCTGCCAGCGTCAACTGTTCACCAAAACAGTAAGTACCTGTGCGGGCCTGGGTGGCCAGCAGGTGTTCCAGTCTGGCAAAGCCCTCTTTCAAACAGAGCATCAGCCAGTCACGCTGGGTTCCTTCATCCAGGCCAAGTTCCTGCTCCATATAGCGGCTGGACAGGTTGTGTTCCCAGTGCATCAGATCTCGGAAGATAATATGAACAAAGTTTCTGATGGAAGCCCGCAGCGGAACATTGGTGGGATAGAGGGGGTTGGTCGCTTCAACCTCCTCCAGATATTCAATCATAGCCAGGGGCTGGGTGAGCCAGATATCTTCGTGGGATAAAGCCGGCAGTTCCTGGACACCTTTCGGTAGCCTGTGCTCACTATTGGCAAGATTGATCACTTCCGGATTGAGCTTTTTGGCAGCGCAGGCCAGCTGCACCGTCAGTGTCACAGGAGAGACTGAAGTCACATACAGTTGCATCACAGGTTCCCCCATCAGGATAATAATCAGTCATGACTCATTATCCCCTTCCCTGCAATCACGGCAAGGGCACATGGTCATGCAATCGAGAAAAACCAGTCAGAGTGCAATAATACATAGCAACTTTCTCTTTCAATAATGCACAGATCTTTACACACTTGAATTTTTACCGGATACTTTTTTTGTATAAGCGCTTTTGATACAAGTGCCAAAGGCGATCATGCTCTCAGGCTACCCACCACCGCTTGTACACTTTCAATATGTTTCCTGGAACCCTATACAGGTACTGGCACATTTATGCGCATCGAAAGTGATATTAAACTCGGTTATAAGGATGTTTTGTTCCGGCCCAAGCGCTCAACCCTGCGCAGCCGGTCTCAGGTAGATTTAAACCGAACCTTCCGGTTTATGCACTCCGGCAGAGAATGGACAGGTATTCCCGTGATCGCTGCCAATATGGATACTGTCGGTACTTTCGAAATGGCCAGGGCACTGGCTCCACAGGGTATGATTACCGCTCTGCACAAACATTACTCCGAACAGGAGTGGGATCAGTTTCTGCAGGATGCCGACGATGACTTTTTCCACCGGATAATGATCAGCTCCGGCACTTCTGACAAAGACTTCGACAAACTCTGCAACCTTCTGGAACGCCACCCCAGGCTGTACTTTATCTGTATTGATGTCGCTAATGGCTACTCAGAGCATTTTGTTGCCTTTGTCTCAAAAGTCCGAGCCTGCTTCCCTGACAAGGTGATTATTGCCGGCAATGTAGTCACCGGAGAGATGGTTGAAGAGCTGTTACTCGGAGGAGCAGATGTTGTCAAGGTCGGCATAGGTCCCGGTTCAGTATGCACCACCCGGATCAAGACAGGAGTCGGCTATCCTCAGCTATCAGCCATTATTGAATGTGCGGATGCCGCCCACGGCCTGGGGGGACAGATTATCGGTGATGGTGGCTGCACCTGCGCCGGGGATGTTGCCAAAGGCTTTGGCGGAGGTGCAGATTTTATCATGCTGGGGGGCATGCTGGCCGGCCATGATGAGTCCGGTGGCGATGTCGTACAGGAGAATGGTGAAGACTTCAAACTGTTCTATGGCATGAGCTCATCAACAGCCATGGACAGACACTCCGGCGGCGTAGCCGGCTACCGAGCCTCGGAAGGAAAGACGGTAAAAGTCCCCTATCGTGGCCCGGTTGCCGCAACCGTCCAGGATATTCTTGGGGGGGTTCGTTCAACCTGTACCTATGTGGGAGCGGCCCAGTTGAAGGAGCTGACCAAGCGCACCACGTTTATCCGGGTACAGGAACAGGAGAATCGAATTTTTTCCAGGTAATCCAGACTCGGCTCGTTCCCGCCAGGAGTGGGAACGAGCTGTAACCGGTTAATACATTGCGTTGATTCCGCGCTCAGTAAATATGCCCTTCAGGCGCTTCATCAGCTCCTCGGAAGGTGGTTTGACATCTTCCAGTTCATACTCGTCCTTCAGAACATCCCACTTGTGCTTGCCCAAACTGTGATAAGGCAGCAACTCCACCTTTTCCACATTACCCATGGGTCTGACAAACTCTGCCAGCTGCTCGGCATACTCTTCTTTAGTCGTGTAGCCTTCCACAACCACATAACGTACCCAGGTGTTCTTGTTGATCTTGCAGAGGTAGCGGGCAAAGTTCAGCACCCGTTCATTTTTTACCCAGGTCAGCTTCTCATGCATATCACTGTCCATATGCTTGATATCAAGAAGCACAAGATCTGTAGCGTCTATCAAATCAGCAATGGCAGGCGTGATATTTTTCACATAACCATTGGTATCAAGGCAGGTATGAATACCTTCTGTACGACAGGCACGGAACAGCTCTGTGACAAACTCCGGCTGCAGGGTTGGCTGGCCACCGCTGACTGTCACTCCCCCTGTCAGGAAATGCTTAACCGCCAGAATTTTCTTCATCAATTCATCAACGGTGACCATTTCCCCCTCTTTCAGGCTCCAGGTATCACGATTATGGCAGTAGCGACAGCGCATAACACAGCCCTGGGTGAAAACCACAAAGCGGATACCGGGACCGTCTACTGTGCCAAAGGAGTCCGTTGAATGAATACGGCCTAACATGAATACTCCAAAACTCACCCGGCAGGGATCACGCGGACAGACAAACCTGTGTTTTCATAAATCAGGACCTGTCCCAGAACAACCGGAGCAACAAAAAAAGAAAGCCCGGAATCCTACCCCCAGACCTTGAATCCTACAAGGGTAAAACGGCCACAAGCCATACTGAAAACAGTTTTGAAACAAGCCGGCGCACTTAAAAAAAGCGACACATGCCCACAGATTACGCACATACGTACAATTATCAACCACAAACGCAACCTAACTATAAGCACAGTACTTTTTTTTCGCATCTTTAAGTAATGCTACTTATGTTTGCCCCACTGAGCATTGTCTAGTATTCGCGCCATAAAGACTTTAAAAGTTACAGGACGTCATCCTTCGGAGGACGAAATGAGCAAGTACCTCTACCAGACCGTCTACGAGGAATTTACCGGTTTGAAACCCCCCGAGCCGACTGATAGCAAGCAGCGCCGAAAGCGCGGCTATGGACATCCTTATCGCATGCGCCTGAATATGCAGGACAGTGAAGAGAAAAACCCAAAAAAGCCCGAGCGCAGAAACCAGTTTGGTCAACCGATCAACAGCTCCCGCAGCAAAAGCAGGGATTCCCAGGAACAGCCATCTTCCAAGAAGATGATGGCTCCCCAGTTCAATGTTAAGAAAAACAGAGAGACCAGGGAACCTGTACCCCAGCTGACAATTCCGACAGAGCGTAAGGGTTCAGCCAGCGCCCCGAAAGTAACCTACAAGAAGCGCCGCCGCTTCTCTCTGGTTGATAAAGCCCCTTCTGAAGATTCGCCCCAGTCCTGATCAGCCGATCATAGATCTTGAGATTTTTTTGCCAATAACATTTCCCGTGGATGGACTCCGACAGAGAGTTAACGGAGCGTTATTGTCTTAACCGTTTAGCATGCGGGGCGGCGCAGTGTGCGCCCCCTGCGATGTGGTTGTTAAGCACTAGCTGCTGGGAAATCTGGATAAGACGGTCAATAGAATACTTTTAAGCTCGGATATATCATTTTTAAGCTCGGATATGTCGTATTTAAGCTCCGCTTCCATTTTATCTATTCGCGCTTCCACTTTATCTATTCGTGATTCCAACCCGTCTGCTCGCGCTTCTTGGGACTTGAATCCCGCATCTATTTTATTGTCAAGTTTGCCAACGATACGAACGAGGTCTGTTACCGTAGAACCCAAAGCATCTTGTCGGGCTTCTATTTCACTGACTTCCGAAGGCATATCTCACTCCTGCAGGCTTATTATGAGATGAGCGATTCTAGCAGATAACGAGAAAGGAACACCTAACACGGCTATACGCACTATCTATGCACACTATGCACAAGCACTATGGAACAGCCATAAGTAAACTCTGGTAAAAAGGCCCTGCTCCTTAACAGAAGCAGGGCCTTTAAAGCTGCACCAATAATAACGACATTGCAGTGACTTACATGGCAGACACGTACTGAATCATCACCCCGGCCGCAACAGCAGAACCAATCACACCCGCCACATTGGGACCCATGGCGTGCATCAGCAGGAAGTTGTGAGGATTGGATTCCAGACCCACCTTGTTGGACACCCGTGCCGCCATGGGAACAGCAGAAACACCAGCGGAACCAATCAGAGGGTTAATTTTGTTCTTGCTGACCAGGTTCATGGCCTTGGCCATCAGTACACCTGCTGCCGTTCCGATACAGAAAGCGACAATACCCAGGGCCAGAATACCCATCGTCTCAGTCTGCAGGAACTTGTCGGCCACCAGCTTGGAGCCCACAGAGAGTCCCAGGAAAATAGTGACAATATTGATCAGCGCATTCTGGGCAGTATTGGACAGACGATCCACCACACCACACTCACGCATCAGGTTACCGAAGCAGAACATGCCCAGCAGCGGAGCTGCATCCGGCAGCAGCATAGCCACCAGCACCAGCAGAACCAGCGGGAACATGATCTTCTCAGCCTTGTTAACGTGACGCAGCTGAACCATCTCAATAGCGCGCTCACTTTCCGTTGTCAGGGCTTTCATGATAGGTGGCTGAATCAGGGGAACCAGAGCCATATAGGAGTAAGCAGCTACAGCAATGGCACCAAGAAGTTCAGGAGCCAGCACGCTGGAAACATAAATAGCCGTTGGGCCATCTGCACCACCGATAATCCCGATCGCCGCAGCCTGGGCGATAGAGAAGTCCATGGCTCCCATAGCAGTCAGACCAATGGCCCCCAGCACAGTAGCAAAGATACCAAACTGCGCCGCTGCACCAAGGAACAAAGTGCGAGGGTTAGCCAGTAACGGACCAAAGTCCGTCATTGCCCCTACACCCATAAAGATCACCAGGGGAGCCACACCGCTGGCAATAGCGACAGAGTAGAAGTTATACAGCATACCGTTGCTGTAGTTCTGATTGCCGGCAAAAATCTGCGCCGCCAGTTGAACTTCACCGGTTGCATTGTGGTAGGCATCCACCAGCTGTTTGATATTGACAAAGTCAACATCAAGAACGGCTGCCAGCCCGGCAATATGATCCGGGTTATGCATATGAGCCAGCTGTTCAACAGCACTGTAAGCCAGTCCTGCTTCAGGGATATTGGCAAGAATGCCACCAAAGCCGATAGGAACCAGCAGCAGCGGTTCAAAGTTCTTGCGAATCGCCAGATACAGCAACAGGAAGCCGATCGCGATCATAACGGCCTGACCGAAAGTCAGGTTATAAAGACCTGAATTTTCCAGCAGGGCTATCAACTTTTCCATAACAGCCTCCTTATGCCAGGCACAGCAGCTCGTCACCGACTACGACCTGATCGCCTTCCTTGACATGGACACTGCTGACAGTACCAGCCTTGGGAGAGCGAACTTCCGTTTCCATCTTCATGGCTTCCAGAATCAGAACCACATCACCTTCAGCAACATGGTCACCGGGATTGACATGGACTTTCCAGATATTGCCCGCCAGAGGTGCCGGCAGAGGATCACCACTATCAGCAGCTGCAGCAACCGGAGCTGCGGCAAATGCAGGAGCAGCTGACACTTCCTTGAGACCAGTCACGTCACCACCTTCACTGACCTCAACAACATATTTGGCGTTATTGACATTAACGGTATAAACCTCGGGCTTGCCGACCTCCCTGGCCACCATTTCCTGGCCTGTGGGAACGGGCTCAAAAGCATCGGGGTTGTCACGATTTTCCAAAAACTTGAGACCCACTTTCGGGAACAGGGCAACAGTCAGGACATCATCAATGGCATTATCAGACAGGGCGATACCTTTCTCTGCGGCCTGGGCTTTGACTTCCGCTTCCAGTCTGCCCATCTCCGGCTCAAGCTTGTCTGCCGGGCGGCAGGTCAGCGGCTCGGCACCATCCAGAACACGTGCCTGCAGTTCAGCATCATAGGGAGCCGGTGCAGATCCATATTCCCCCTTGAGAATACCCTGGGTCTCCTTGGAAATATTCTTGTAGCGTTCACCGGTTAACACATTCAGTACAGCCTGGGTACCGACAATCTGGGATGTTGGTGTGACCAGAGCGATATAACCCAGATCCTTGCGTACTCTGGGAATCTCTTCCAGCACCTCATCAAAGCGATCTGCCGCCCCCTGCTGTTTCAGCTGGTTCTCCATATTGGTCAGCATGCCGCCGGGAACCTGGGCGACCAGAATACGGGAGTCCACGCCACGCAGAGCGCCTTCAAACTTGGCATACTTTTTCCGTACTACACGGAAATAAGCTGCAATTTCCTCCAGTTTTTCAATGCAGAGACCTGTATCGCGGTCAGTGCCCTGCAAGGCAGCGACAATGGATTCGGTCGGCGAGTGGCCATAGGTCATGGACATGGAAGACACGGCCGTATCAACCCGGTCAACACCAGCTTCAATAGCTTTCAGCAAGGTCATGGAAGAGAGACCGGCTGTCGCATGACAGTGCAGCTGCACTTCAAGGTCAGTCTCCTTCTTCAGACGGGATACCAGATCATAAGCCTGGTAGGGAGCCAGAATACCGGACATATCCTTGATACAGATAGAATCAGCTTCAAGATCCTCAATACGCTTGGCCAGATCCACCCACATATCTGTGGTATGCACAGGACTGGTAGTAAACGACAGGGTTCCTTGGGCATGGGCTCCCTGCTTCTTCACCGCCCGCATGGCCTGCATCAGGTTGCGGGGGTCATTCATGGCATCAAAGACACGGAAGACATCCATGCCGTTGGCAACAGCCCGCTCGACAAAACGGTCAACAACATCGTCGGCATAGTGACGATATCCAAGAAGATTCTGGCCACGCAGCAGCATCTGCTGCCTGGTGTTGGGCATGGCTTTTTTCAGTTCCCGAAGTCTTTCCCAGGGATCTTCCCCAAGAAAGCGGATACAGCTGTCAAAGGTGGCTCCCCCCCAGCTCTCTACAGACCAGTAACCGATCTGATCCAGTTTTTCTGCAATCGGCAGCATATCGTCAAGACGCATACGCGTCGCAAACAACGACTGATGAGCATCTCGCAGGACAAGGTCAGTAATACCAAGCGGCGCTTTATTCGCGTTCATCCTTTTGAACTCCCCCAGATAAAAGATATTCAGATTGTCTTAACGATGGCGTTCCCGATGCTGGCGAATAGCATCACTTATAACAGCCAACAGCTCTGGATCTGAAGCTGGATCAGATGTTCCAGCAGCAGGCGCAGTCGACCGTTTGGGAGCCGAAGCAGGCTCTTCCGGGGCAATAGCCAGTACTGTTTTCGACATCAGGCTTGTGGCAAAGATCAGAACGGTCAGGAAGACAAAGACAAAGCCCATGCCGAACATCATCAGCGACAGGCCTTCATTTATGAGTTCCGCTTGGGACATGGCGCACCCTGTTATGGTTATTCCTGTCCATCGGCCGGTATTTATAATTTGGTTGCGTGGTACACAATCGTCCCGGTCGACAGCTTGTAATTGGGATACTTGGGATTAAACCCGAGGCCATTGTACCGAAATAAGGGTTTGGCGCAATAATTGCCTAACCAACAACTGACACAACGCAATATATACAGCACAAATACGACACCACCTTTATATTACCCATACTTTCATTGCCTTAGGGCACGTTCTGTGAATTTCCGTCTACACTTCTCTGCCCCTGCTTACAGGCGGACTCGTAAACAGTATGCTCAAAACGGTCCGATCAAAAACAACAATTCCAACACTGGCAGTTTTCTGGTTATTACTGTCAGCATTGCTGTTCTCTAACCCTTGCCGGGCCGGGAAAAAGGTTAAAAACAAGCCAGCAGAGCAATCTCTAAAAACCGAAATCAGAGAAAAAGCTGAAACTTCTGGAGATAACAGTAGCTGGGAAGAGTTTGATCAGTGGATGCAATGTAGCGAGAGGTGCTCAAAGCTAAAGAATAGGGTTGGGGAGAGTGAGCACGAATTCACTATGAGAGAAGTCTGTTTCCCGGAAGCGGAGCCTCCCTCCTATTTTCGCTCCAAAACACTGCACCTCTTAATCAATGATCTGGTCTACTATCTCCAGATGCGACTCGAAGAATCAGGTTTTGAGCCCGCCCCAAAACTTTCAGGTTATTATGGTGGACAACTTCCGGGTAAGAGCGCGCAAGAATCCTCGGAGCAGGTCATCGCGTTTGTCCAGGATCAGGACCCACTCCTGCTACCATCCCTGACGCACCTGATATACCTGGCCCGTTATGAATCATCTCTCCTGGACGACAAGGAACGTGCCTACCTGGAATTGCGTTTGCAATATATTGATGAAGCGATAGTTCCCCAAGGAATGGCTAAGTTTGACTGGAGCAAAAGAGCCCAGGAGCTTCTGAACGACTATAAAACATGGAACCGAAGTGAGGTCTCTTTTCCACAGGCTGAAACTGATGAGGAATTAATTGGTCAGATTAACGCCATCTCTGGCTCTAAAAAAAAGCACTCCAAATTTATACTAAAACATTTGTGGGATGATAAATATCAGCCCGAACTAAAAATGATGACAGCCTGGAATGCAACCCTGGTCCTAAGTAATGCCGACATGGCCTTGAAAGTCTCTATCAGTGACCCACTGCGTGATTCGCATGTAAGCTTCACTATCCAGGCTGCTGTTGCCGGTTCTTACTTTTCTTGGGAAAAGCAAAAACTAACTGCATACTGGCTTGCCCTTTCAGAGATTAAAAGCACGGACGTGAATTTCAACAATGAAGAGTGGAGACAAAAGGTTCTGAACTATCACCCCCCGGGGGCATCACGACTGGAACATCAGATTCAAAATACGCCGCATACAAGAAACAGCAAGGGCACGAGACTTACCAGAACAAAGGTACCAGCAAAAGAAAAAAACAAGCTTTGGGGAAAAGCCGTTCCCAAGAAACCCCAGGAACAGCTTGCCAGCAAAAGTCTAATGGTCAGTATAGAAATCGCAAAATGTAACAATCCATCGCTCTCTGCAGAGAGTAAACCCTCAAGCTCCAGTACAAAAGCCACCAACAGAGTAAACAGAGCCCAGGCCACCTCAAAACCAAAATCGACAATATCAAAGCCTTCGGTTCCAGCACGAACTCTCCCCCAGCAAAAGGCTGCGCCTCTACCCTCAAGCTCTTCATCTTCAACGCAACAAGCTGTAAAACCTGTGCGAATAGACATCCCTCTGGAATTTGACTCCAGCGCACACCGAAAAAAAGCACCTGCCCGCCTCCCTCAAAAAACTATCGTTTTCAAACCAGCCAAAACTATGCAATTCTCAAATAGGCCCGGCTCATTAGGGCTAATGCCGTCGTATACAAAAACACAAACTCCCAGACCCCAGCACAATACCAGTCAATCAAAGATCAGGGCTGAACAGTCAGTAACCGAGTTTGATAAGGAGCAGAAATATGCTCCATGCCCACTCATCGGCCCAGCTTTACGCCTTCCCACATATCACAAATAGAATTTCGGTCTACACTTCTCTGCCCTGCTTTCAGGCGAATTCATAGACAGCATGTCCAGGAAAGACCATATAAAAACAACAATTCCAAAAGTAGCAGTTATCTGGTTTCTACTGTCATCACTGCTTCTGGCTAATCCGTGCATGGCAGGAAAAAGAACGAAAAGCAAACCGGGGAAAGAACCTTTAAAAACCATAATCAGGAAAGGAGCTGAAACTCACCAGGATGGCTCTGACTGGGAAGCGTTTGAAAACTGGATGAAAAAAAGCAAAAGGTGCGTAAAGTTAAGAAGTGAGCTCAAAAAGAGCAAACATGAATTCACTATGAGAGAAGTCTGTTTCCCACAAAAGGAACCTCCCTCCTTTTTTCGCTCCAAAATATTACACCTCTTGATCAACAGCCTGATCAATCATCTTCAGTTACAACTTCAGGAGTTGGATTTTGAGCCTGCTCCAAAACTAGGCGGCTACGATAGCGGTAAATTTCCGGGCACACCCACAAAAGAGGAATCTGCCAAGCTGGTCATGGCATATGTTCAGGAGCAGGATCCTCTCCTGATACCATGCCTGACTCACCTGATACATCTGGCCCGACATGAACAGTCACCTCTGCATGATGATGAGCGCGCTTACCTGGAATTGCGGCTGCAATATATCAATGAAGCCATAGTCCCTTCAGGAATGGCTAAGTTTGACTGGAAGCAGAGAGGCGAGGAGCTTCTGGCCAGTTATGAAGCATGGGACCGGGGGCAAATCTCTTTTCCACAGGGTGAGACCGAGCAAGAGCTGAAAGATCAGATTGCAATTATTAACGATCAGGGCATTGATGATGAGGATATTAATTTATTGACGACTCATTTCGGCGATGAAGAATATAAGACTGATTTGAAAATGATGATTATCTGGAATGCAGCTATAGATCTGGACAGTGCCAACATGGTTCTAATAAAGACTACTGACCCCCTGTTACTGCCGCATATCAACTTCACTATCCAGTCCACTCTGGCCGGCTCATTCCTTCCTCCAGTAAAACAGAAGCTGGCAGCATACTGGCTGGCACTTTCTGAGATTAAAAGCGACCCGAGCATAAACAACAGTGAGCAGTGGAAGTATGATATTCGAAACTACCATCCCCCAGGATTCCCACGACTTAAACACCTCACTCAAAACACTCAGCCAGCCAAACCAGGTAGAACTAAACAGTTACCTAAATCAAAGAGACATCAAAAACAAAAAATTACGTTGGGGCGTATGACTCTTCCAAAGAAATACCAGTTACACCCTGTCGAAAAAAGCCAAAAGAGATCGCAAACCAAAAAACAACAGAGACAGCCTTCTTCAGCTAACAAAAGAGCCCCTAATTCGAACACCAACAAGATCGGTAAAACTGGTAAAACTTTGACAGGCTCTCTTCCGAAACAAACATCGGCACGCACTTCTTCGGCCCCGGCACAACCTGCTCGCTCTCCTAAAAAGGTTACGCCTAAACCTTTGGTCTCTTCATCCTCACATCAACCAAAAGCCCAGCCAGTACTAAGGGAGGCTCATGTGAATTTTGGTTTCCAAACACCCGAAATAATACATCCAGAGGGCAATAATAACTCTTCCACTTTAAAAACGACCAAAGTCGGGCAACAGCAGGTAAGAGCCAAAACATTAACTTCAGTGATAGCAAAATTAAGATCACGGCAATCTGGTCTTCACGATCAAGCGAGTGAATTGCCAGCAGCGAACGATCTATCAGTATTCGAGTTTAATGAGGACCAGAAGGGGTTGAGTCAATATTTCTCTACAGGTTCGGCTTTACAACGCCCCAAAAAGACGCAGTAAACGCAAAACTCCTACTGGTATAAAATTCATGCAATGAATAGGATTAACAGTTTTGAGTACTGCAAGACTGGCCTGTGAAAATCACCCTCGCCCCAATGGAAGGTGTTGTCGACTACCTGATGCGGCAACTGCTCACCGACACCGGTGGTTTTGACCTGTGTGTCACGGAGTTTATCCGGATTACCAACACCCTTTACCCCAACAGTGTGTTCTACAGGCTCTGCCCCGAGCTGCTCCATGGCTGTAAAACCCGCTCCGGCACTTCGGTTCATGTCCAGCTGATGGGCAACAACCCCACCCTTATGGCAGAAAATGCCTGTAAGGCCGTTCGGCTGGGGGCCCTGGGTATTGATTTAAACTTTGGCTGCCCTGCCAAAACGGTTAATAACCATAAGGGTGGTGCAGCTCTACTGAAAGAACCTGAAACCATTTATGCTATTGTCAGTGCGGTACGCAATCAGGTTCCCCGGCATATCCCAGTTACAGCCAAAATGCGTCTGGGGTTTGACCACTGCGATCATGCACTGGATATTGCCCAGGGCATTGAGGCAGCCGGAGCGACAGGGCTGACCATTCATGCCCGAACCCGCAAGGAGGGATATCGTCCGCCGGCCCACTGGGAAAAACTGGCCAGCATCAGGGAACAACTCTCTATCCCGTTGACCGCCAATGGTGAGATCTGGACAGTAGATGATTACCAAAAATGCCGGAAAATCAGTGGTTGTGATGATGTCATGATTGGCCGTGGCGTGATCGCCCGCCCCCTTCTGGCCAGGCAGATCAAAACCCGGATAACAGCAAAGGACGAGGTACCCATTCAGGATAACTGGCAGGATACCAGAAAGATTGTTCTCAGTTTTGCCGAAAAAATTCTCTCCAGCAATGGTGGAAAAGATCACCCCTTTGGGGTTGAACACCCTGAAAAATATCTGGCAGACCGACTGAAACAGTGGTTACGGATGATGACCCGGGGCCACAGGGAAGCCACTGAACTGTTCCATAGTGTGAAACAGCATAAATGTGGCCAAGCCATTCTTTCCGAGTTACAAGCTGCCTGAAAATATGAACCAGAACACTGTATGCACTGCCCGTACTGCTACCTTGACTTGGGATGACAACGGACAGCCCATCTCCAGCGAGTTCGATGATGTCTACTTTTCCAAAGCCTCCGGCCTTGAAGAGAGCCGCTACGTATTCCTGAAACATAACGGACTCCCGCAGCGTTTTCAGCAGCTTCCCGAAAACAGCTTTTTCACTATTGCCGAAACCGGCTTTGGCACAGGGTTGAACTTTCTCTGTGCCATGGAGAGCTTTCTTGAACATGCCCCTGACAGCGCAAGACTGCACTTCATCTCTGTCGAGAAATTCCCTCTGTCTCAACAAGACCTGCATCAGGTCCTCAGCCTGTGGCCGGAACTGGAACACTACCGGGATGAGCTGTGTGCCAACTACCCGGGCGAGATTCCCGGATTTCACCGCCGCAGTTTTGCCCGGAGCCGTGTTCAACTGACGCTCATTATTGATGATGTTGTTAATGCGCTGCCAGCCATTGATGCCAGAATCAATGCCTGGTTTCTGGACGGTTTTGCCCCATCCAAAAACCCTCAGATGTGGCAACCGGAACTGTTCCAGGGCATGGCACAGAAATCTGCTGATAATGCCACCTACGCCACATTTACCGTTGCCCGGATGGTACGGGATGGGTTGAGCGGTGCAGGATTTACTCTGGAAAGGGCACCTGGTTTTGGTCGCAAGCGGGAAATGCTGAAAGGAAAAATGGAATCTCCAGCAGACAGACAGAATCCGTTGCCGGCATGGCTGAAGAAAAGCCCGGTTCAGCCCGGACAATCCGCCCTGGTTATCGGTGCAGGACTTGCCGGTGCATCAACAGCTCGCGCCCTTGCCGACAGAGGCTGGCAGGTTACTGTTATCGACAGCAACAGTCAGCCAGCAGAGGGGGCTTCCGGAAACCCCCAGGGCATTCTGTATACCCGCCTTTCCGCCCATAATACTCCCCTTTCCCAACTGGTTTTGCAGGGCTACCGCCACACCATAAATCAGCTAAAGAAAGCGCCGAAACAAATCTACTCACTGAACGGCCTGATGCAGCTGCCCGACAGCGACAAAGAAAAGAAACGTCATGCACAACTCATGGAATGCAAACGCTATGAGGCCATTCTTGAGGGAAAATCCGGTGAACAGGTTTCCACCATTACCGGCATATCCAGTCAGACTTCCGGGCTGTTTTTCCATGATGGTGGCTGGGTAAACCCACCGGGGTTCGTACGCTGGCTTCTGGATCACCCCAATATCCAGTTTACTGGCAATCAGACCATAATCACTATGACAAAAAATGAAGGCGTCTGGCAGGTTTTGACTGGGGCAGGACAGAGCTTCACAAGTCCGGTGATTGTCATCGCCTGTGGCCATCTTGCTGCAAAACTTCCCCAGGTAAGTCATCTTCCCCTGAAAGCTATCCGGGGGCAGATAACAGAAGTACCTGCTACAAAAGAAAGTGAAAAGCTGACCTGTTCACTCTGTGCTGAAGGATATATTGCCCCGGCCCACAATGGCCGGCACACCTTGGGAGCTACTTTCCATTTTAATGATACCGATACCAGCGTCAGGTCAGAGGATCACCAAACCAACCTCGATACCATAGCCGGCTTTTCTCCTGAGCTGGCCTCAGCTTTGAAATTTGATCAACTTGATACGACACAACTGGGTGGCCGCACCGGTTTTCGCTGTACGACACCTGACTACCTGCCCACCGTGGGTCCGTTAATCAACGAACCACGCTTTAATACAGAGTTCGCAGCATTGGGGAAAAATGCCAGAGCGGCTGTTCCTGATACTGCCCCCTGGCTTGAAGGTCTCTATATCAATGCAGGGCACGGCTCCCGCGGTATGATCACCTGTCCCCTGTCAGGGGACGTGCTGGCCAGCCATATCACTGGTGAACCTGCTCCAGTGAGTCAACAGCTTATGGCTGAACTCCACCCAGCCAGGTTTCTGGCCAGACGTCTGATCAGGGGCAAATAAGGTCACAGGGGGCAGACGACGCCCGTTCCTTTTAATCCACAGTAACCATTGGGATTACGGGCCAGGTACTGCTGATGATAGGTCTCGGCAAAATAGAAGTCTTTGAGGGGGGCAATCTCGGTAGTGATCTCCCCCAGTCCCCGCTCAGTAAGCCCCTGCTGGAAAGCAGCCAGAGTTTGTGCCACATCAGCAGCCTGCTGCTGGTTAGTGGTATAAATCACCGAGCGATACTGGGTACCAATATCATTACCCTGACGCATACCCTGAGTAGGATCATGATTCTCCCAGAACAGAGTCAACAACTTCCGCAGAGAGACCACTGATGGGTCAAAAATGATTCTGACCACTTCCGCATGGCCTGTCTCACCGGTACAAACCTGCTCATAGCTAGGATTAGAGGTAAATCCTCCAGCATAGCCAACCATAGTCAACCAGACATCCTTTGCCTGCCAGAACAGCCGCTCAGCTCCCCAGAAACAGCCCATGCCGAGAACAATCTCAGCCATCCCGACAGGAACAGAAGATGTTAAATCCCGGTCAAAGATTTGATGAGGTTCTGTGATCTTCATTGGCTCCTGCATTCCCGTCAAGGCTTCCTGCTCATTGACCAATCGGGTTATTCCCGCCATATCAAAACCTCATTTCGTAAAGCTATTTGTAAAACTGTTTTCAAAACTACTGTCCGGCTGCGGGTGGCTCCTCTGGCAGCTCAACCGGAAAATCCTTGAGAACCAGTGCCGGATCCAGACGCACCTGCCCCCAGTTGATACGCCAGTCCAGGTGTGCTCCCGTCACCCTTCCGGTTGCTCCCACCTCTGCGACAGGCTGCCCCTGACTGACCAGCCCCCCCTCTTCCACCAACAGTTTACTGAGGTGAAGAAAGCTGCTGCTGACACCCATACCATGATCAATGACCATGGTTCCTCCGGAAAAGAACATATCTGGATGAGCCAGAACAACCCGGCCACTGGCTGGCGCAACAACAGGAGTTCCCGTGGGTGCAGCATAGTCCAGACCATAATGGGGGCGCCGGGGCTGACCATTGAAATAACGCTGGCTGCCATAAACACCGGTAACAGGACCATCAACGGGCTGCAGGAATCCCTTCAGGAAATCATAACGCTCAGTAAGATGCTCCCGGGCAGCCCAGACAAGCTGATTCTCTTTCTTGACTCTACGCAGATGATCTTCGGATGGTTTCACATATTTCCCGGCAACACCGGTGATTTTCTGAATTCGATAATCCCGGTCTTCCAGATTGATAGCGTGGTGGGTTTTCTGCCCTGAAGGTGTGACAACCTGATAGGACTGCTCCAGCTCTGCATCCCGGCCAAAGCCCAGGACAAACAGCCCGCTGTCAGTTATCATGATTTCTTCATCGTTATAGAGCACAGTATTACCCGGTGCAGTCTGCCCGAGATAGAGGCTTCCCTGGGTCAGACCGGGTTCCCCACTGCTCCCGTCCACCGCCAAAACCGGTATTACCCAGAGCAGGCTGAGTATAATCAGAATGGACTTCACACTTTCCCCCTTCGTCCCTGACAGATTTCTCATCTTCTTATATATTGGATACAACGTAAGTCAGGTTCAATCTAAACATCTATCGGCTTAACCAATAGCTCTGTTCAATGGGTACCGGAAACCTGATAGCAGCTCAACCATAAAGCTCGACCACAGAAAAGGAGAGACCATGGATTACATAATTCTCACTGTCACTGTAGTGTTGCCAATAGTGTACGGGGCAGCCCTGCTGACCTTTTTGCTGCGAGATGTGTCTCGTCAGCAACAACAGCAGTAACCGTACAGGCTGAGTAGCCCTACCAATACTTTGCTTTCTTTTCCATCTTTCTTGCATGCAGTTTATGCAAGGATATCTCTCTTAGCTTTCATCCTTATTCAGATATTCAACGTACCCCTGGGCAAAGGCTTTCACTTTATTCCAGTCTGTATACTCAATATCTTTTGAAGCATCAGTACTGCCCTTGGTGATCTTCATAATCAGCTGGATCATGATCCGATCAAAGAAGTTATAGCGGCTATAAAGCAGAGAACCAGCTGTCACTCCCAGATAACCAGGTTTCCAGCTGGATTTGTTCAGGAACTTTACCATGTACCTGTTGGTCATCGGCTCCTGTTTTTCCGGCTTACGTGCCGTCAGGTTAACGCTCAGGAAACCACTGGGGGTGTTGTTCAGTAGACTACTGTGTTTATCGATAAATTCCCTTGCTGCGGGCAGGTGATAACCATAACGAATGGGGGCAGCAATAAGGAAAGATGAATATGGGGAAGGGTCAAAATCCGGGGCCAGAGAAGACAGGTTCTCCAGCCTAACATCCAGACCAAACGCAGAGATTTCTTCTGCTATGGCTTTGGCAATACGGGCAGTTTGCCCATCGTGGGACGCATAAAGTACCAGATGTGTTTTCATGAACTACAGCTCGACAGTGAGATCACAGCACCAGAAAACTGTATTGTCCATAAAACCACAGCGGCAAGAAAGTCAGCACCTGTTTTTCAGCAAATTTTTACCATGGAAATACCTTTACCATCACCCCGGATGACAAAAAAGAGGTTTTACCCATAGGGCGTTTCTAATTCTGACAGGTTCCCTTGACAACCAAAGCCGCCCCATTTCGCAATGTTACGGTGCTGGTGCCATTGTCATTGTGTTGACTCACAGTACCGATAAGACGGCTTGATTTTGGAAGTAGCCTGCTTTCTATGTAAAAAATAGAGAAATCGACCTTTTCACCCCGCACCTGCCCAGCATCTTTATTTCACGAACACGAAAAGGCGAAAGCGCAAAGACGGCCTTTATAGTTTGCTGATTTTATAGAAGTTTTCAGGAAGCGTAGCGAGTTACTCTCTTTCAACGAAAGAAACGGAGGACAGGGCCAAAAACAGCTATTTGAAGGGGAAAACAGAGGGTATTACGGAACAGACAGGGTACGTTTCCCAAACCATTTAGAGCCGGAAAAACAGGGGATTTTGTACACTTCACAACGAAGAAATCCCGCCACAGAGGTCTGTAGCAGGATTCTTGAAGATGGCGGTGGCCGGGCCACATCCAGAGATCTATTTCTCCAAAATCAGCCTTTTACCAATGTCAGGCCAGTACCTCCAACCCCTTATCCTTAAGCAGGTTCAGGAGTTTCAGGGAGGGACCGCTAGGCCGCTTCTGTCCAGATTACCACTTCTAAACAGTCGAAGGACTAACATTCAAAAAAGCTGCGAATACAGGTTGGCTTCTTTCTGGTAGCAGGAGAAGGCTTGGCCGGTAGCCGTTTCTGCCCATGAGGCACTTCCGACAGCTTCACACCTTTCTCTTCTGCTATCTTCAGTTGCCACTCTACAAACTGTTCATCCCCCGGAAATACCTGCTGACGCAACCGATTCCAAAGAGGCTTGCCCACACCTTCAACAACAAACAGCTAAAAGCACAGGCAGACTTCTTCACGTTCACGGTTACAGGGAAACTGCAACAGCATAGCATCAGTCGCCAGCCATGGGCGGAGAAAAATAACCTCAACAACTCAAAGTGCAAGATGCAAGACCTGCCCCCCCATCGGATAATCAGGCTGTTATCACAGCTCTGTTTCCTGCCACAGGTGCTCGGCATGTTGTTGATTGGGCAGTACCGAAATCAATCCCAGCGACTGATATTCTGCTATATCTGCACCGCTATCGGCCAGAATGGATTGGCACGCAGATGCTCTTTTTTCCAAAAAGGTGAGAAGGTCGTTTTTTCTCTGTATATCAGTTGTGGAAAGGGGACCACAGATCAGGGGCTCTTTCTCATTTAACGATTGGAGGGTTTTATACGTATTCCGATAACTTACCAATAACCGCTCGGCTGGCGTCATCCGGACGATTTTTACAGTCCAGATTAAAGACTTGATAAAAATGCCTACAGTGATAACTGTTGTGCCTACAGCTAATCCGCCAACAATTCCGTGAGGGACGACCACCTGAGTCGCCAGAAGTGTAGGAATAATGAGCTTTGGGCGCCATCCTTCAGAGAGGATTCCTAGATAGATACTGCTTGCCGCAGCCATAACTGTTCCGGAAAGAGCTGACAGCGGAAAGAAGAACGATGTCTTAAAATACTCGGAAAAGTCCTGTTTTAAATTGCAGCAGTAAATTTTCAGGAATTTGCATACCTTACTGCGGCGACTCATCAATGGCGTAAAGAACTCATAGTCATCAACTGTAACAGGGAGAGATCTCCTGATTCCAGGATTCAGGTTTAAATTTTGACTATGGATATTCGGCGGTGGGGAATGTGAATCTGAAAAACGATATCTGGGTGTGTTCATGGAATCTAGCACTTTTATATACCTCTAATCATAAATTTTAAAGATCTGACTTTCCGATAAAGGTCCACGTAAAATCTTCCCCGAAAAGATCTTGAAAACGTATATCCGTTAAATTTTTTGAAATGACTGCTTTGTAGCTTTCCCCATCTCCAAATGGCACTAACGGTCTGAGCTCTATGAAATATCCATGATTGATTACATCAATAGGAATAGGTCTCCCGGTGCCGATGTGTACCACGCGAAAGTTACAAAGGGATCTCCACTCGTCGTCAGTAAAATTTAGATTGAGATAGTTATCGGGAGATGTAGTAATTGAACAAGGCTGTCTACAGAGTGAGTATGTACCAGTATTTCCACTTCTTGGAACCGGTGGATAATAACAGTCTGTGGATCTTTCTTCATAACACCCAAAGTAATGCCACTCAATTTGTTTATAAAGAGTGACATTACTCGACGGATCTTGGTCGTAACAGATGACGGCCGTGTAATAAGCCCCTTGGCTGCTAATAGGGCTATCAGCAAACAAATAAACGGAACCGCGAGGGTTTTCAGGGTGTGTGCTGACAAAACCACCATTTTCAGGGAGTATTTTTATGAGGGGAGTTCTTGTTTGTGATGTCAGCAATGACCAATAAGCAATCCACACATCAACAAGAGCGTCTGCTGAGTGTTCTACACCCCCGGGTGCGTTTATATAGTTCTTTTTCAGCCAGGGGTAGAGTTGTGTGAGGAAGTAATCAGAGATAGGGTCAACAAGTGCTCTCTCTATAGCCGTAGAATAAGATGTTGTCTGATATGTGAATTGGAACGCTTCAAAATCTGTTTCGCCAAGAGCATTTCTCTCCTTGAGTCGATCGTAAAAAATTGGCAGTAATTCATTATCGATGATTGGCAGGTTTGAAAAGTCATAAACATTATCAAAAAGATAAAAACGACTGACAACAGCATCCCGGCTGAATAAAGGGCTATCAGGAGCCTCTTCATCAATCTGTTCTGAAGCCTGATCAATGAACCTGTCGTACATTTGGTCAAAAACCATTTGACTGATTGCGCCCATAAAACTAGCAACAAGCTTCCTGCAATGCTGTGTCGTAAAATCGCCACTGCAGGTAGAGTTGATATATCGACGGAAGTCTTCGTGAAACTCCCAGGAGTGAAAGTGATCCGCGATATGTCCGTGGCCAGTGTTGTAACCACTATCAGCTATGGTTACCCCCATGTTGACAGCATCACGATGCTCTTTAAGAATTTCAAAAAGCTCTTCGGATTTGTGCTCTAATAAGCCAATAGCTCGGCCTGCAACTGCGATATGCAAAGAGATACCCGCTCCATAGCCATAGCAGCAAATGAGCCAAATGGTTGGTATTAAAAGGTATCGTAAACAATGTCTCATCCGCCAGAACCTGAGGCTGCCTTTCTTCTTTACAGTTAATACATATCTGACAAGACTGTTGAGTAAGGTTCAGGGCAGGGAGTAACAAAGGCGTTATTAAGGTATTTCGCAGCCTCTCTTACCCCCCGAAAGATTTGAGGGGGTTCTGTTACACACTCAGATCATATTGATTGATGGTTCTGTTGCCGGAAAGGCAGAAACCAAGTGATGAATCAGAGCTGTTGATAGTGGTTTCTTGAGATAAATTCTCCAATAACCTTATCGTGTATCTCTACTGACCGGGAAAAGCAGATCGTTTTTCGCATAAGTCGGTTTCAGTCGTGTTCTGAGAGTGAGGTTATTACGCTCAATTCTCTGAGTTAACTTCTTGCTGATGACATGTATCTTCTGTGGTAAGTGGGCAGAGTAAGGCTTCCAGTTATCTGTACAGTAGAGCTTGAACTTGTAAGGAGACAAACGCTTTAGAAGCTTTTGCAGCATCTTGGTCACCCTGCGACCAAAAGCATGGGCTATGATTCGTTTGAAACGTGGCTCCCAAGGTAACTGCTCATATTTTACTGGCAAAATTGTCTGTTTTTTATACAGCTCCTCGCTATCACTGGGCTGTAGCCGAGTCGATGGTTGGTCTGCCAGTGAAATATGAGCAGTTACCTCCCAAGCATAGAAAAGCCAACGTTGATTTTTCTTGTTGCCCAAAAAAGGCCACTGTTCATGACTTTCAACTGATGGTTCACTTCTTGGCAAACGTCAATTTTTAATTAAATAAAACCACCTTATATCATCAATCAGCATTTAACAGTCACCATTTCGATATTTTAAAATTCATATAGAAGTACAACTCCCTTCTGCTCAAACGAAATAAATTCTTTGTTTTATTATTTATATGGAAACCTGCACTTCCCCTTGTTTCAAGAGCCCAGCATGCGCGCAATGATTTAAGGAATGCTCAAACATTATGGACTCTAGTTGCCCAATACTCATTGGCCATGTTACAGAGGCCCATGGACTGGTCTTTGCGACTGATGACCATGGCCATCAAAGGGTATTGGAACCGGGTTCACCTGTCTATCTCAACGAAACCGTTGTTTCACAATCACAGGACTCAGTTTCTGTAGAGCTAACCACCCATGAGATTATTTCCATATCTGGAGCCCTGGACATCAGCAACCTGGGAGGGTCCTCTTCATCTGCCCTGCCAGATTCTCCAGATGCAGTCGGAAATAGCAATCTTCCAACATCAAGTATGGTGGCCGTGGAAGCTGGAACGGTTTTTCATGGCAAACTCCCACTACCGGTGACCGGCCCCGAAAGCCCTTTTCATTATCACGTGTTGCAATCTCCAGAAGCCGGAAGCTTGACGATTGAGGACGATGGCTCCTATGTGTTTGAAGCCGAGACAGATTTCCAGCATCTTGGATCGCAAATTCAGGCTAAGGCAACCTTCACTTACGAGGCTGATGATGAATCTGGGCACTCCTACCAGGGACAGGTTCATATCTTAATTTTTGGTACAGGCGTTGATAGCACTCCAACAAACGCAGAGAACACATATTTTCACTACACCCCCAGTTACATTGATCAGAACATTAACTTAAGTCACTCGGAGCAAGAGGCCACTCCAGCAGTTCAGGAAATAGCCAGGCTTGATCCAGTAGAACAAATCAGAGATGAAGAGCGACTTGCCAGTGAAGAAAGCGATGACGATGACACTGGTACAGCCGTTGAGAGCATCGACTCCAGCAGCTTAACCGGCTCATCAACCTCCGACAATCAAGCCTTCTCCTACGCCCTCCCAGCCAACGTATTTACAGACCTTGGCAGTGAACGTGACCTGGAGGCTACACAGGCTGATGGCAGTGCACTTCCACCCTGGTTAAGTTTTGACCCTCAAACACAAACATTCAGTGGCGAACCTGACGGTCCGGTTGAAAGTATCCAGGTAAAAATTACCGCCAGATCAACTGATACCAGCGACTCTAAGGAAGCTGAAGAAGCTGATGAACCTTCGGGGTTAGGGGAAGAAGGTGAGGTCGGAGGGGATCCGATCGAGATGTTCTTCGAAATCCCGATTCCCTTCAACCCTATCAATACTATTCAAACAGCCCAGGAAGCTGTCATTTCAGGCCAGACAACCGGCGCCGTCTTTGAAGACGGAGGTTCAGATTTAGTTGCTCAGGGAACCTTATCCATCATTGACCCGGATCCGGGTCAGGCTGCTTTTATTTCAACCTCAGTTTCTGGATCTTACGGCTCTCTCAGCATTACCAGTCTGGGAGAGTGGACTTATAGCCTCAATAACACCCAGGCAGATATCCAGTCTCTGGGGTCAGGAGTCACCCTGACGGAAACACTTTCCGTCGAAGCCGTTGATGGAACAACCCAAAATATCACTGTTACTATCACGGGTACCAACGATGCCGCCAATATCTCGGGAACCACTACAGGAACCTTTGCCGAAGAGGATGCCTCCACTCTAAATGCCACCGGTAGCCTTAGCATCACAGATATTGATACCGGTGAGGCTCTCTTTTCAGCCGCCACGATTACTGGCTCCTACGGTTCTCTTACGATCGATGCCTCCGGCAGCTGGAGCTACAATGCGGATAACTCGCAGATCGCAATTCAGTCTCTGGGTTCTGGCGATACCCTGACTGAAACAATTACCATCCAGTCCGTCGATGGCACGACCCAGGATATTGTCATCACTGTCAGTGGTACAAATGATGCCGCAGTGATATCTGGAATGACCACGGGCGCTGTCACCGAAGATGCCGCCGCCACACTGAATGCAACCGGCAATCTGACCATCACCGACGTGGACACTGGTGAAGCGGTTTTCACAACTGCCACGATTACCGGTTCCTACGGTTCACTGACCATCAACCCCTCCGGAAGCTGGAGTTATAACGCAGATAACTCACAGACTGCTATCCAGTCCCTGGGTTCCGGCGACACTTTGACAGAAACGCTTACAGTCCAATCTGTTGATGGCACCACCCAGGATATTGTCATCACGATTAATGGTGTCAATGATGCCGCCATAATATCCGGAATGATCTCCGGTGCCGTTTCTGAAGAGGATGCGTCCACTCTCAATGTCACCGGTACTCTCACTATTACTGATACCGATGCTGGAGAGGATGTCTTTACTGCTGCCACAGTGACAGGATCTTATGGCTCCCTGACGATCGACGCTTCCGGCAGCTGGTCCTACGATGCTGACAACAGCCAGACGGTGATCCAGTCTCTGGGCTCCGGCGACACCCTCACCGAAACCCTGATCATCCAGTCTGTCGATGGCACAACGCAAAGCATTGTAATCACTATCAATGGCACCAATGATGCTGCAGTGATATCGGGAACGACCACGGGAGCTTTTGCCGAAGATGACGCTTCAACACTAAACGCCTCTGGCAACTTGACCATTTCCGATGTGGATACAGGTGAAGCTGTTTTCACCGCCGCTACAGTGACCGGCTCCTATGGTTCATTGACCATCAGCACCTCCGGCAGCTGGAACTACAACGCGGAGAACTCACAGACTGCAATCCAGTCCCTGGGCTCTGGCGACACGCTGACCGAAACACTCACGGTTCAGTCTGTTGATGGCACAACCCAGGATATTGTTATCACGATTAATGGTGTCAATGATGCCGCCATAATATCCGGAACGACCACCGGCACCGTTTCTGAGGAAGATGCTGCCACTCTTAATGAGACCGGTACTCTCTCCATAACTGATATCGATGCGGGGGAAGATGTTTTTACCGCTGCCACAGTTACTGGCTCTTATGGTTCTCTCACTATCGATGCATCCGGTAGCTGGTCTTATGACGCTGACAACAGTCAAACAGCGATCCAGTCCCTCGGCTCCGGCGATACTTTGACAGAAACTCTTACCATCCAGTCTGTCGATGGCACCACGCAAAGCATTGTAATCACTATCAATGGCACCAATGATACTGCAGTGATATCGGGAACGACCACGGGAGCTTTTGCCGAAGATGATGCGTCCACATTAAACACCACCGGTAGCCTGACTATCTCCGATGTGGATACTGGTGAAGCAGTTTTCACCGCTGCCACAATCACTGGCACCTATGGTTCCCTGACTATCGATGCTTCAGGCAGCTGGTCCTACGATGCTGACAACAGCCAGACGGTGATCCAGTCCCTGGGCTCCGGTGCCACCCTGACCGAAACGCTCACGGTTCAATCAGTTGATGGTACAACCCAGAATATTGTGATCACCATCAACGGCACCAATGATGCTGCAGTTATTTCAGGAGCAACGACGGGTGAAGTCACGGAACAAGATGCTTCCACCCTGAATACCACTGGCAGTCTCAGCGTTACCGACACCGATTCCGGAGAGGCCAGTTTTACTGCTGCCACTGTCACAGGTTCTTATGGTTCTCTGACTATTGATGCCTCAGGTAGCTGGTCCTATGAAGCCGACAATAGTCAGACAGCAATTCAGGCCCTCGGCTCCGGCGACACCCTTACAGAAACACTTTCCGTTCAGAGCCTTGATGGCACAACTGAAAACGTCGTTATCACGATTAATGGTATAAACAATGCGGCCATAATATCCGGAACGACCACCGGTACGGTTTCTGAGGAAGATGCTGCCACTCTCAATGCTTCCGGAACTCTTACCATTACCGATACCGATGCTGGGGAAGATGTCTTTACTGCAGCCACAGTTACTGGCTCTTATGGTTCCCTGACTATCGATGCCTCCGGCAGCTGGTCCTATGACGCGGACAACAGTCAGACCGTTATTCAGTCACTGGGCTCCGGTGATACTCTGACCGAAACACTGACTATCCAGTCTGTGGATGGCACAACGCAAAGCATTGTGATCACCATCAATGGTACCAATGATGCTGCGGTAATCTCGGGTACAACCACAGGGACTGTGACCGAAGAAGGGGCCTCAACATTGAATGCCACCGGCAGTCTCACGGTTACTGATACTGACTCCGGCGAAGCCAGCTTTACCGCTGCTACTGTCACAGGCTCTTATGGTTCTCTCACTATTGATGCTTCCGGCAGCTGGTCTTATGAGGCCGATAACAGTCAGACAGCCGTTCAGTCCCTTGGCTCCGGTGATACCCTGACCGAAACTCTCTCGATCCAGTCTTTTGATGGCACGACCCAGAATATTGTCATCACCATCAACGGCACCAATGATGCCGCAGTGATCTCGGGGGTAACAACCGGAGCGGTCATCGAAGACGGTGCATCAACACTGAATATCACCGGCAGTTTAAGTGTGACCGATGCAGACTCCGGCGAAGCCAGCTTTTCTGCTGATACCGTTACCGGCTCTTATGGGTCCCTGACTATCAATGCCTCCGGCAGCTGGTCTTATGATGCGGACAACAGCCAGACGGCCATCCAGTCCCTCGGCTACGGCGACACTTTAACTGAAACCCTGACCATTCAGTCTGTTGATGGCACCACCCAGAATATTATGATCATCATCAGCGGTGTCAATGATGCCGCGGTGATCTCGGGCACAACCACAGGCGCTGTCACCGAAGACGGTGCCTCAACACTGAATACCACCGGTAGCTTAAGTGTCACTGATACCGATTCTGGAGAAGCCAGCTTTACTGCGAATACTGTCATGGGTTCCTATGGTTCCCTGACTATCGATGCTTCAGGCAGCTGGTCTTATGAGGCTGACAACAGCCAAACTGCGATTCAGTCCCTCGGCTCTGGCAATACCCTGACCGAAACCCTTTCGATTCAATCCTTTGATGGCACGACCCAGAACATTGTTCTCACCATTAACGGTACTAATGACGTCGCGGTCATTTCTGGGACTTCTACCGGGGCAGTGACGGAGAACGATGCTTCCACCCTTCTAACCACAGGGAGTTTAAGTGTCTCCGATACTGATGCCGGCGAAGCCAGCTTTTCTGTGGCTACGGTCACCGGTTCCTACGGCTCTCTGACTATTGATGCTTCTGGTAACTGGTCTTATGAGGCTGATAACAGCCAGACTGCCGTTCAGGCTCTGGGAGGGAGCAATACCCTTACAGAAACACTGTCCGTCCAGAGCTTTGATGGCACAACTGAAAACATCGTTATCACGATTAACGGATTAAACAATGCCGCCGTCATCTCAGGCACTACTACCGGCGCCATTTCTGAAGATGGTGCATCGACTCTCAATATCTCCGGTGCGCTCACCATTACTGATACCGATACCGGGGAAGATGTCTTTACTGCAGCCACAGTTACTGGCTCTTATGGTTCCCTGACTATCGATGCCTCCGGCAGCTGGTCCTATGACGCGGACAACAGTCAGACCGTTATTCAGTCACTGGGCTCCGGTGATACCCTGACCGAAACTCTTTCAATCCAGTCTGTTGATGGCACGACTCAGAATATTGTCATCACCATCAATGGTACCAATGATGCTGCGGTAATCTCGGGTACAACCACAGGGACTGTGACCGAAGAAGGGGCCTCAACATTGAATGCCACCGGCAGTCTCACGGTTACTGATACTGACTCCGGCGAAGCCAGCTTTACCGCTGCTACTGTCACAGGCTCTTATGGTTCTCTCACTATTGATGCTTCCGGCAGCTGGTCTTATGAGGCCGATAACAGTCAGACAGCCGTTCAGTCCCTTGGCTCCGGTGATACCCTGACCGAAACTCTCTCGATCCAGTCTTTTGATGGCACGACCCAGAATATTGTCATCACCATCAACGGCACCAATGATGCCGCAGTGATCTCGGGGGTAACAACCGGAGCGGTCATCGAAGACGGTGCATCAACACTGAATATCACCGGCAGTTTAAGTGTGACCGATGCAGACTCCGGCGAAGCCAGCTTTTCTGCTGATACCGTTACCGGCTCTTATGGGTCCCTGACTATCAATGCCTCCGGCAGCTGGTCTTATGATGCGGACAACAGCCAGACGGCCATCCAGTCCCTCGGCTACGGCGACACTTTAACTGAAACCCTGACCATTCAGTCTGTTGATGGCACCACCCAGAATATTATGATCATCATCAGCGGTGTCAATGATGCCGCGGTGATCTCGGGCACAACCACAGGCGCTGTCACCGAAGACGGTGCCTCAACACTGAATACCACCGGTAGCTTAAGTGTCACTGATACCGATTCTGGAGAAGCTTTACTGGAGTCATGGGTTCCTATGGTTCCCTGACATCGATGCTTCAGGCAGCTGGTCTTACTGACAACAGCCAAACTGCGATTCAGTCCCTCGGCTCTGGCATACCCTGACCGAAACCCTTTCGATTCAATCCTTTGATGGCACGACCCAGAACATTGTTCTCACCATTAACGGTACTAATCGATGCTTCTACCGGCAGCTGGTCTCCGATATGATGCCGCGAAGACAACACGGCTCACTATTGACTTCTGGTAACGGTCTTATTCAGTCCGTTCAGGCTCTGGGCTACCCTTACAGGTCCGTCCATACCCTGACCGAAATTAACGGATTAAACTTTCTCAGGCATACTACATTTCTGAAGATCATCGACTCTCAATATCTCCGGTTGATGGCACGACCACAGTTACAGAATCGATTGTGGTCTCACCATCAACCCAGAATATTGTTCATCACCATTAACACTAATGGTACCAATGATGCTGCGGTAATCTCTGGGTACAACCACAGGGCACTGTGACCGAAGAAGGGGCCTCAACATTGAATGCCACCGGCAGTCTCACGGTTACTCCGATACTGACTCCGGCGAAGCCAGCTTTACCGCTGCTACTGTCACAGGCTCTTATGGTTCTCTCACTATTGATGCTTCCGGCAGCTGGTCTTATGAGGCCGATAACAGTCAGACAGCCGTTCAGTCCCTTGGCTCCGGTGATACCCTGACCGAAACTCTCTCGATCCAGTCTTTTGATGGCACGACCCAGAATATTGTCATCACCATCAACGGCACCAATGATGCCGCAGTGATCTCAGGGGTAACAACCGGAGCGGTCATCGAAGACGGTGCATCAACACTGAATATCACCGGCAGTTTAAGTGTGACCGATACAGACTCCGGCGAAGCCAGCTTTTCTGCTGATACCGTTACCGGCTCTTATGGGTCCCTGACTATCAATGCCTCCGGCAGCTGGTCTTATGATGCGGACAACAGCCAGACGGCCATCCAGTCCCTCGGCTACGGCGACACTTTAACTGAAACCCTGACCATTCAGTCTGTTGATGGCACCACCCAGAATATTATGATCATCATCAGCGGTGTCAATGATGCCGCGGTGATCTCGGGCACAACCACAGGCGCTGTCACCGAAGACGGTGCCTCAACACTGAATACCACCGGTAGCTTAAGTGTCACTGATACCGATTCTGGAGAAGCCAGCTTTACTGCGAATACTGTCATGGGTTCCTATGGTTCCCTGACTATCGATGCTTCAGGCAGCTGGTCTTATGAGGCTGACAACAGCCAAACTGCGATTCAGTCCCTCGGCTCTGGCAATACCCTGACCGAAACCCTTTCGATTCAATCCTTTGATGGCACGACCCAGAACATTGTTCTCACCATTAACGGTACTAATGACGTCGCGGTCATTTCTGGGACTTCTACCGGGGCAGTGACGGAGAACGATGCTTCCACCCTTCTAACCACAGGGAGTTTAAGTGTCTCCGATACTGATGCCGGCGAAGCCAGCTTTTCTGTGGCTACGGTCACCGGTTCCTACGGCTCTCTGACTATTGATGCTTCTGGTAACTGGTCTTATGAGGCTGATAACAGCCAGACTGCCGTTCAGGCTCTGGGAGGGAGCAATACCCTTACAGAAACACTGTCCGTCCAGAGCTTTGATGGCACGACTGAAAACATCGTTATCACGATTAACGGATTAAACAATGCCGCCGTCATCTCAGGCACTACTACCGGCGCCATTTCTGAAGATGGTGCATCGACTCTCAATATCTCCGGTGCGCTCACCATTACTGATACCGATACCGGGGAAGATGTCTTTACTGCAGCCACAGTTACTGGCTCTTATGGTTCCCTGACTATCGATGCCTCCGGCAGCTGGTCTTATGAGGCTGACAACAGCCAAACTGCGATTCAGTCCCTCGGCTCTGGCGATACCCTGACCGAAACCCTTTTGATTCAATCCTTTGATGGCACGACCCAGAACATTGTTCTCACCATTAACGGTACTAATGACGTCGCGGTCATTTCTGGGACTTCTACCGGGGCAGTGACGGAGAACGATGCTTCCACCCTTCTAACCACAGGGAGTTTAAGTGTCTCCGATACTGATGCCGGCGAAGCCAGCTTTTCTGTGGCTACGGTCACCGGTTCCTACGGCTCTCTGACTATTGATGCTTCTGGTAACTGGTCTTATGAGGCTGATAACAGCCAGACTGCCGTTCAGGCTCTGGGAGGGAGCAATACCCTTACAGAAACACTGTCCGTCCAGAGCTTTGATGGCACGACTGAAAACATCGTTATCACGATTAACGGATTAAACAATGCCGCCGTCATCTCAGGCACTACTACCGGCGCCATTTCTGAAGATGGTGCATCGACTCTCAATATCTCCGGTGCGCTCACCATTACTGATACCGATACCGGGGAAGATGTCTTTACTGCAGCCACAGTTACTGGCTCTTATGGTTCCCTGACTATCGATGCCTCCGGCAGCTGGTCCTATGACGCGGACAACAGTCAGACCGTTATTCAGTCACTGGGCTCCGGTGATACCCTGACCGAAACCCTTATCATCCAGTCTGTTGATGGCACAACGCAGAATATTGTGGTCACCATCAATGGTACCAATGATGCTGCTGTGATTTCAGGCAGCACCACGGGGGAGGTAACGGAAGATGATGCTTCCACCCTGTCCACCACCGGCAGCTTAAGTGTTACCGATACAGACTCTGGCGAGGCCAGCTTTACTGCTGCCACAGTAACCGGCTCCTATGGTTCTCTAACTATTGATGCTTCGGGTAACTGGTCTTATGAAGCGGATAACAGTCAGAGTGCCATTCAGGCCCTGGGATCGGGAAATACGCTGACCGAAACCCTCACTGTCCAGGCCGTTGATGGCACGACCCAGAACATTGTTCTCACCATTAACGGTACTAATGACGTCGCGGTCATTTCTGGGACTTCTACCGGGGCAGTGACGGAGAACGATGCTTCCACCCTTCTAACCACAGGGAGTTTAAGTGTCTCCGATACTGATGCCGGCGAAGCCAGCTTTTCTGTGGCTACGGTCACCGGTTCCTACGGCTCTCTGACTATTGATGCTTCTGGTAACTGGTCTTATGAGGCTGATAACAGCCAGACTGCCGTTCAGGCTCTGGGAGGGAGCAATACCCTTACAGAAACACTGTCCGTCCAGAGCTTTGATGGCACAACTGAAAACATCGTTATCACGATTAACGGATTAAACAATGCCGCCGTCATCTCAGGCACTACTACCGGCGCCATTTCTGAAGATGGTGCATCGACTCTCAATATCTCCGGTGCGCTCACCATTACTGATACCGATACCGGGGAAGATGTCTTTACTGCAGCCACAGTTACTGGCTCTTATGGTTCCCTGACTATCGATGCCTCCGGCAGCTGGTCCTATGACGCGGACAACAGTCAGACCGTTATTCAGTCCCTTGGGCTCCGGTGATACCCTGACCGAAACTCTTTCAATCCAGTCTGTTGATGGCACGACTCAGAATATTGTCATCACCATCAATGGTACCAATGATGCTGCTGTGATTTCAGGCAGCACCACGGGAGAGGTAACGGAAGATGATGCTTCCACCCTGTCCACCACCGGCAGCTTAAGTGTTACCGATACAGACTCTGGCGAGGCCAGCTTTACTGCTGCCACAGTGACCGGCTCCTATGGTTCTCTAACTATTGATGCTTCGGGTAACTGGTCTTATGAAGCGGATAACAGCCAGACAGCCATTCAGTCCCTGGGATCCGGTGATACCCTGACCGAAACCCTTATCATCCAGATCTGTTGATGGCACAACGCAAAGCATTGTGGTCACCATAAATGGTACCATATGAAGATGCTGCGGTAATCTCGGGTACAACCACAGGGACCTGTGACCGAGAGAAGGGGCTTCAACACTGAATCCACTGGCAGTCGTCACGGTTACTGATACTGATCTCCGGCGAAGCCAGCTTTACCGCTGCTACTGTCACAGGCTCTTATGGTTCTCTCACTATTGATGCTTCCGGCAGCTGGTCTTATGAGGCGGATAACAGTCAGACAGCCGTTCAGTCCCTGGGCTCCGGTGATACCCTGACCGAAACTCTTTCAATCCAGTCTGTTGATGGCACGACTCAGAATATTGTCATCACCATCAACGGTACCAATGATGCTGCAGTGATCACGGGAATCTCTACGGAAGCAGTAACTGAAGAAGGCGCTTCAACGCTGAATGCCACTGGCAGTCTCACAGTCACTGATACTGATTCCGGCGAAGCCAGCTTTACCGCTTCTACTGTTACAGGCTCATATGGTTCCCTGACTATCGATGCCTCCGGCAGCTGGTCTTATGAGGCTGACAACAGCCAAACTGCGATTCAGTCCCTCGGCTCTGGCGATACCCTGACCGAAACCCTTTCGATTCAATCCTTTGATGGCACGACCCAGAACATTGTTCTCACCATTAACGGTACTAATGACGCCGCGGTCATTTCTGGGACTTCTACCGGGGCAGTGACGGAGAACGATGCTTCCACCCTTCTAACCACAGGGAGTTTAAGTGTCTCCGATACTGATGCCGGCGAAGCCAGCTTTTCTGTGGCTACGGTCACCGGTTCCTACGGCTCTCTGACTATTGATGCTTCTGGTAACTGGTCTTATGAGGCTGATAACAGCCAGACTGCCGTTCAGGCTCTGGGAGGGAGCAATACCCTTACAGAAACACTGTCCGTCCAGAGCTTTGATGGCACGACTGAAAACATCGTTATCACGATTAACGGATTAAACAATGCCGCCGTCATCTCAGGCACTACTACCGGCGCCATTTCTGAAGATGGTGCATCGACTCTCAATATCTCCGGTGCGCTCACCATTACTGATACCGATACCGGGGAAGATGTCTTTACTGCAGCCACAGTTACTGGCTCTTATGGTTCCCTGACTATCGATGCCTCCGGCAGCTGGTCCTATGAAGCGGACAACAGCCAGACAGCCATTCAGTCCCTGGGCTCCGGTGATACCCTGACCGAAACCCTTTCGATCCAGTCTTTTGATGGCACGACCCAGAATATTGTCATCACCATCAACGGTACCAATGATGCCGCAGTGATCTCAGGGGTAACAACCGGAGCGGTCATCGAAGACGGTGCATCAACACTGAATATCACCGGCAGTTTAAGTGTGACCGATGCAGACTCCGGCGAAGCCAGCTTTTCTGCTGATACCGTTACCGGCTCTTATGGGTCCCTGACTATCAATGCTTCAGGCAGCTGGTCTTATGATGCGGACAACAGCCAGACGGCCATCCAGTCCCTCGGCTACGGCGACACTTTAACTGAAACCCTGACCATTCAGTCTGTTGATGGCACCACCCAGAATATTATGATCATCATCAGCGGTGTCAATGATGCCGCGGTGATCTCGGGCACAACCACAGGCGCTGTCACCGAAGACGGTGCCTCAACACTGAATACCACCGGTAGCTTAAGTGTCACTGATACCGATTCTGGAGAAGCCAGCTTTACTGCGAATACTGTCATGGGTTCCTATGGTTCCCTGACTATCGATACCTCCGGCAGCTGGTCTTATGATGCTGATAACTCTCAGACAGCTATTCAAGCCCTCGGTAGCGGAGATACCCTGACAGAGACCATTGAAATTACCTCCGCTGATGGTACGGCATACGATATTGTTATCACCCTCAATGGTATCAACGACGCAGCATCTATTTCAGGAACAGATACCGGCGCTGTCACAGAAGATGGTGCCTCAACCCTGACAACCAGCGGCAACTTAAGTGTTACAGATTCCGATTCCGGAGAAGCTGACTTTACTGCTGCAACCGTTACAGGTACCTATGGTTCCCTGACTATCGATGCTTCCGGCAGCTGGTCCTATGATGCCGACAACAGCCAGACCGTGATCCAGGCCCTTGGCTCTGGTGACACCCTGACTGAAACACTGTCAGTGCAAACCGCCGATGGCACGACCCAGAATATTGTTATCACCATTAACGGTACCAATGACACTGCAGTCATCTCGGGCACAACAACGGGGGCTGTTACTGAAGATGGTGCCTCAACACTGACAACCCTGACTGATTCCGATTCCGGAGAAGCTGTTTACACCGTTACAGGCTACCTATGGTTCCCTGACTATCCTTCCGGCAGCTGGTCCTATGATGCCGACAACAGCCAGACCGTGATCCAGGCCCTTGGCTCTGGTGACACCCTGACTGAAACACTGTCAGTGCAAACCGCCGATGGCACGACTCAGAATATTGTTATCACCATTAACGGTACCAATGATGCTGCTACTTTCTCAGGAACATCTACAGGAGCAGTTACCGAAGATGCTGCCTCAACATTAACGGCCACTGGCAGTTTAAATGTATCTGATACTGACAGCGGCGAAGCCAGCTTTACCGCAGCCACTGTTACCGGCTCTTATGGCTCACTGACTATCGATGCCTCCGGCAGCTGGTCTTATGATGCTGATAACTCTCAGACAGCTATTCAAGCCCTCGGTAGCGGAGATACCCTGACAGAGACCATTGAAATTACCTCCGCTGATGGTACGGCATACGATATTGTTATCACCCTCAATGGTATCAACGACGCAGCATCTATTTCAGGAACAGATACCGGCGCTGTCACAGAAGATGGTGCCTCAACCCTGACAACCAGCGGCAGCTTAAGTGTTACAGATTCCGATTCCGGAGAAGCTAACTTTACTGCTGCAACCGTTACAGGTACCTATGGTTCCCTGACTATCGATGCTTCCGGCAGCTGGTCCTATGATGCCGATAACAGCCAGACCGTGATCCAGGCCCTTGGCTCTGGTGACACCCTGACTGAAACACTGTCAGTGCAAACCGCCGATGGCACGACCCAGAATATTGTTATCACCATTAACGGTACCAATGATGCTGCTACTTTCTCAGGAACATCTACAGGAGCAGTTACCGAAGATGCTGCCTCAACATTAACGGCCACTGGCAGTTTAAATGTATCTGATACTGACAGCGGCGAAGCCAGCTTTACCGCAGCCACTGTTACCGGCTCTTATGGCTCACTGACTATCGATGCCTCCGGCAGCTGGTCTTATGATGCTGATAACTCTCAGACAGCTATTCAAGCCCTCGGTAGCGGAGATACCCTGACAGAGACCATTGAAATTACCTCCGCTGATGGTACGGCATACGATATTGTTATCACCCTCAATGGTATCAACGACGCAGCATCTATTTCAGGAACAGATACCGGCGCTGTCACAGAAGATGGTGCCTCAACCCTGACAACCAGCGGCAGCTTAAGTGTTACAGATTCTGATTCTGGAGAAGCTAACTTTACTGCTGCAACCGTTACAGGTACCTATGGTTCCCTGACTATCGATGCTTCCGGCAGCTGGTCTTATGATGCCGATAACTCGCAGTCAGCCATTCAAGCCCTTGGGCCCGGCGATACCCTGACTGAAACGCTTTCAGTGCAAGCTGCTGATGGCTCAACCCAGAATATTGTTATCACTATTAGCGGTGTTAACGATGCCCCGGATGCCGGTGCCGCAATAACAGCCACTGCGAATGAAGATAACACCTTTACCCTGACTTCAGCACAGCTGCTGGCCAATGCAACAGACGCAGAAGGCGACACTCTGTCTGTTACCAGTCTTACAACAACCAGTAGCAATGTCACTATTGTTGACAACGGTGATAACACATGGACGATTACGCCAGATCCAGACTGGGCAGGAACAGCCACACTGAGCTATGTCATCAGCGATGGCACCACTACGACAACAGGTACCGTTAATGCCACCATTAATGCTGTGGCAGATACACCACAACTGTTTGTCAGTGCCATCCTTCAGGCAGAAGCTCCGGGTACTGTCACTGCAGCCCAGGACTTCTCTTCAGCCTCAGAGGGAATAACCATTGATCTGGCCAGTGATGAGGCTCAAATCGTAGCAACAGGAGCAACAAGTCAAGTTTATAACGTAACTAACGTGACTGGTTCATCACATGATGACACCTTCAGCTTCAGTAACCCATCTAATGGCGACACCTACACCATCAATGGCGGTGGTGGTACCAATATTCTTGACCTCAGCAACTTCGCCGCCTCTGATGTTAACCTTTCAGAAACTTCTGCAGTTATCAGCTTGAGTGATACTGAAAGTTTTACAATCAACTACAGCAATATTGACAGTATTCGATTCGATTCTTCAACAACCGATGGAGATCCTCACGAAATTAGTTTTGCAGGAGATGGAGACTGGACAGCAGAAGGAACCAATTTATCCGTCCGAAACCTCGGTGACGGTGAAGTAGGAATAGCACTTATTGATTATGAAGGTACTCTCAGTGAAAACTTTACGTTAAGTGTAGATGTTACGGCCCATGCAGCTACAGGAAACATGTGGGAGAATGGTTTCATCATTTTCGATTACCAAGATGAAAATAATTATAAGTATGTTAGAGCTCACGTACAGGCAGATCAATGGAGTATTCGTTCTGTAGTTGAAGGTACAGAAATTCACCATGCCAGTTTTGCTCAAGTGCTTGAGGCCGACACAGAAGTCACTTTAACTATGCGGGCAACAGGAGGACTGGTAGAGATACTGGGTCCAGATGGGGATGACGCAGATTCTGATCCAGATGTTATAGTCAGCCACAATTTTGGCGCTGACGTGACGCTTAATGGTGGACAGGTTGGCGTCGCTGCAAAGTATTCAGACACCGATTTTGATATCCGTCTACAGCCTTCAAATTGGGCTCCCGATGTTGCAGATTATGATCTGGAACTGGATATTTCCAATACTTCTATTACCACGGCCAACGTTCTGGCAGATGCTACAGATGTTGAAGGAGAGACCTTATCCATAAGCGCATTTACTAATGGCACCAATGGTACAGTCACCAATAACGGAGATGGCACATTCACCTATACTCCCAACGCAAACTTTACCGGTATTGATACTTTTACCTATACAATTTCCGATGGCACCAATACTACCACGGGAACAATTAGAGTTGTTGTTACAGATTCACAGAATATTAATATCGTCTCTGGGTCAGGATCTCCCGTTGATATTGATATTAGCGCAGCACTCACCGATACAGATGGTTCAGAAACCCTGTCCATAACACTCTCTGGTATTGCTGATGGCGTGACTATCAGTGATGGCTCCAACAGTTTTACAGCTACTTCCTCGGACAGCTCGGTGACTGTTACCAGTTGGGACCTTGATTCAATAGTACTGACACCACCCACAATTAATGAAGTGGACTTTGACCTGACTGTGACAGCGGTATCCACAGATGGAACAGATACAGCAACTAATACCTCCACAGTCAGCTTTGTATATATTGCAAATACAGCAGCCTCCTTCAGTGGGACTGATGCGGGTACCGCTACAGAAGACAGTGCTTCAACTTTAATAGTATCAGGCACATTATCTGTCACAGATACAGATCCTGGTCAGGGTTCATTTAATGCGGAAACCATAACAGGCAGTTATGGTTCTCTGACTATCGATGCTTCCGGAAGCTGGTCCTATAATGCCGATAACAGCCAGAACGTTATTCAGTCACTGGGATCTGGCGATACCCTGACAGAAACGATCGAAATCGAATCCGATGATGGCACAACACATGACATCATAATTACAATTAATGGTGTTAATGATGCTGCTTCCATTTCCGGAACAGATACCGGCTCTGTTACTGAAGATGCAGCTTCGACTCTTACCGCTACTGGAACGCTGTCAGTAACGGATACAGATTCTGGCGAGTCCAGTTTTACGGCCCAGACCATAACAGGCAGTTATGGTACTTTGACTATCAATGCCTCAGGCAGCTGGACCTACAGTGCGGCAGACTCCAACGCAGCTATTCAGGGTCTGGATAGTGGAGGCAGCCTGACAGACACCATTCAGATACAAAGCGCAGATGGCACAACCCACGATATCGTTATCACTATTAACGGTAATAACAATGATGCCCCGGATGCCGGTGCCGCTATAACAGCCTCAGCAAATGAGGATAACACCTTTACTCTGTCATCATCACAATTGCTGGCAAATGCAACGGATCCAGAAGGCAACACCCTGTCTGTTACCAGCCTTACAACAACCAGTAGCAATGTCACTATTGTTGACAACGGTGATAACACATGGACGATCACGCCAGACCCGGACTGGTCTGGAACGGCAGCTCTGAGTTATGTCATTAGCGATGGCACCAATACTACAACAGGTACTGTTAATGCCACTATCAATGCTGTAGCTGATACGCCTCAGCTATCTGTCAGTGCCGTACTTCAGGCAGATGCTCCAACCACTATAACTGCAGCACAGGACTTCTCTTCAGCCACAGAGGGAGTCACTATTGATCTTGTCAGCAGTGAAACCCAGGTGGTAGTAACAGGATCTACGCCACAGATTTACAACGTCACTAACGTAACTGGCTCATCCCATGATGACACTTTCAGCTTTAGCAGCCCTACAAATGGCACTACCTACACCATCAATGGTGGTACGGGAACCAATATTCTCGACCTGTCCAACTTTGAAGCCTCTGATGTTAGCCTTACGGAAACCTCCGCAACCGTCACTTTAAGTGCTACGGAAAGCTTCACCATTAACTACAGCAATATTGCCAGTGTGCGCTTCGATAATTCAACAACAAACGGAGACCCTCATCAGATTACTTTTGGTAATGGCGACTGGACCGCTAATGGTACCAGTTTATCTGTCCGGAACCTTCCTACGACCAGCGACAGGGGAATCGCACTTATCGATTATGCAGGAACGCTGAGTGAAAACTTCACTCTGAGCACAACCGTTCATGCCCATGAAACATCACAATATGAGAATGGTTTCATTGTTTTTGATTACCAAGATGCCAATAACTATAAATTAGTGCGGGCATTTATTCAGGCTGATCGATGGGGCATACGCCATGTTGTGAATGGAGTAGAGTCAGAGCTGGCGAGCCTTAATGATATACTGGAAGCCGACACAGACCTTACCCTCTCCATGAGGGCGACAGGAGGGCTGGTAGAGATACTGGATCCAGATGATGACTCTATTGTACTTGTCAGTCACGACTTCGGCGACAGTGTTAGCCTTAATTCAGGCCGGGTCGGGGTTGGCGCACATCACTCAGATACTGATTTCACGATTAATCTGCAACCTGACAACTGGGCTCCCGATGTTGCAGATTATAATCTGGAGCTGGATATTTCTAATACTTCTCTTACCACGGCCAACGTTCTGGCAGCTGCCATTGATGAAGAAGGTGACAGCCTGTCCATAAGCGCATTTACTCAGGGTACAAATGGTACAGTCACCAATAATGGAGATGGCACTTTTACCTATACCCCAAATGCCAACTTTACTGGTATTGATACTTTTACCTACACAATTTCCGATGGCACCAATACTACCACGGGAACAGTCAGGGTTGTTGTGACAGACGCACTGAATATTGAGCTGGAACACGGAGAGGGAGACCCCGTTAATATTGATATCAGCTCATCACTGACCGATACCGATGGTTCTGAAACACTGGCGGTTACCCTTTCAGGTATTGCAAATGGTGTCACCATTACCGATGGTACCAACAGCTTTACCGCCACAGCCACCAATAATTCTGTCGTTGTGACTTCCTGGACCTTGAGTTCATTAACTCTGACACCACCAACAACAGGTGAAGAAAATTTCGATCTTTTGGTTACAGCAACCTCAACAGATGGTACTAGTACATCCTCGAACACATCTACGATTCACTTCAATTACAAAACGACGGGCACAGATAATGCCGAGACCTTGACTGGTAACAGTGCGGATAACATAATTTACGGGCAAGCGGGTAATGACATTGTCGGGGGCGCGACTGGAGATGACACGTTATATGGGGGCGCCGGAAATGATGATATAAGAGGAGGTCAGGGAAGTGACACATTATTTGGGGGGACGGGAGATGACATTCTTAGAGCTGGCCCAGATGGCGACACCATGACCGGTGGCGAGGGAAGTGATACGTTCTATTGGGCTTCTAACCATGTGGGAACTGCCTCAAATCCTACGATTGACGTCATCACAGACTTCACGACCGGTTCCGGGGGAGATGTTCTTGATATTGGTGATATCCTGACAGGTGAAGATGATACAGCCAGCTCTTTGGAAAATTATCTTAGCTTCTCTGTTGAAGATGGTAATACTACTATTGACATATCCACAACCTCGGGTGGTGATGTTGTCCAGAAAATCACTCTTGAGGGCGTAGATCTTTCCAGCCTGGGTGCCACAGATGCAGCTATTATCACAACCCTGCTTAATGATGGAAACCTTTCCGTAGACTCATCCTGATCAGGGTCGTTCACTCCTGATTATTCTTACCTATTCCCCAGCTGCCATCAGGTTCAATATCCTATCTTTTATACACCTTCTCCTGTACTACCCTTTATTAATAAATTGAAACAGCGATAGTTAAAGGAGCCTAGGAATGCTATATGTGCTCAGGGATGATGAAGGGAAAATCAATGCCGTATCGGAAGAACAGATGTCTCAAAGCTGGGAACCGGCTGTGCTTGAAGATGATGAACTTAGGGCCTTTCTAAGCCGTAATCCAGCTATCGGCGAGAGGGTTATGCAGGCATCTGATGCCGAATTTATCCGGGTGCTGGAGGATTTAATCGACATACTTATTGCCAAGCAGGTTTTTCACTTTACTGACTTGCCAATCCCTGTTCAGAAAAAGCTGCTAAGCCGCCGCCAGCTCAGGGCTGAAATGCAAAAAAACGATGATTCCACAGCCCTGATGGATAATGACGGAACAATTTTCTAGAGAGATTTACTCTTCACTGCCAAACACTGCTGTACTAAACATGGCTGAGCGTATCGCATCCATATCAAAACCACGGTATTGCAGATAACGCATCTGGCGGTTTCTATCGCGATTATCAACTGGCTGCCCGGTACCGAATTTGCGGATGCGAGCCTCTCGGGCAAGCCTCTGCCAGTCAACATCAAATGCTTCCAGTCCCTGCTGAATATTTTCGCTGTCAATACCTTTTTGCTGAAGTTCCTGCCGGATTCTCACAGAGCCGTAACCACGCCCTGCTCTTGCCCGGATAAAGGCTTCAACAAACCGTTCATCGGAGAGCAGATGATCTTCTTCCAGCCTGTCCAGAACATCTTCCAGTTCATCCAGCGAATCCACCCGGCCACGCAGTTTACCAGCGAGTTCCCGGCGTGAATGTTCCCGGCGTGCCAGCAAATCCATTGCCGCACGCCGGAGAAGAGTTTCCTGTTCAGACATCAGGCGGGGGTCAGCTCTTTGTTATTCTTGGAACTGTTGTTCTTGGTATTGTTGCCCTTGAAGCTGTCTTCAGCCTTTGCTTCAGGCTCCAGGTTCAGCAACTGCCTGCGAATCTCAGTTTCAATCTCCAGAGCAATGGCAGAGTTATCAGTCAGGTACTGGGCAGCATTGGCTTTACCCTGACCAATCTTACTGCCTTTGTAGGAATACCAGGCTCCAGCCTTCTCAACCAGCTTCAACTTGACACCAAGGTCAATCACTTCACCCATATGGTAAATACCTTGTCCATATAGGATCTGGAATTCAGCCTGTTTAAAGGGTGGTGAAACCTTGTTCTTCACCACCTTGACCCGGGTCTCATTACCAATCACTTCATCACCCTGTTTAACTGCTCCGGTACGACGAATATCCAGACGTACGGAAGAGTAAAACTTGAGGGCATTACCGCCTGTAGTGGTTTCAGGGTTACCAAACATGACCCCAATCTTCATACGGATCTGGTTGATAAAGATAACCAGACAGTTGGCCTGTTTAATGGAACCGGTCAGCTTACGCAGAGCCTGGCTCATCAGACGAGCCTGTAGGCCAACATGGGAATCCCCCATGTCCCCTTCAATCTCTGCTTTGGGCACCAGTGCTGCAACCGAGTCAACGATAATGACATCCACAGCATTGGAGCGCACCAGCATATCGGTAATTTCAAGGGCCTGTTCACCAGTATCCGGCTGGGAGACATACAGGTCATCAACGTTGACCCCCAGTTTGCCGGCATAGTCCGGGTCCAGTGCATGCTCGGCATCAACAAAGGCACAGGTGTTGCCCAGCTTCTGGGCTTCAGCAATCAGGCTCAGAGTCAGAGTGGTTTTACCGGAGGATTCCGGGCCATAGATTTCAACAATCCGGCCTTTTGGCAGACCACCAATACCGAGGGCAATATCCAGTTGCAGGGAGCCGGTAGAAATAGCTGGAATAGCCTCTCGCTTCTGGTCTCCCATGCGCATAACAGCGCCTTTACCGAACTGTCTCTCAATCTGGCCCAGGGCTGCACTTAACGCCTTTTTTTTGTTGTCATCCATCGCTCACCTCTTCCGCATTTTCCAGTTGCTTTCAATCTTTAAGCTGTTTGTTTTAAACGGCTTGCCTTGGTCTGTCTGCAGTGAGTCAGACACAGACTCAATACTGTATACATAAACAGTATTAAAACACAGTTTCTAAAAAGCGCATAGTTTTATGGCATATAGTTTTTTGGTCTTTTTACCATGGCTATTTGCAAACATCTTTCCAGATCTGGTCAGGCATCACTGTTCTGGCAGCGGGCTATCAGCTCATCCAGAGCAGCATAAACTGTCTGACGCCTTATGGATGCCCGATCACCTTCAAAAAGAAATTTCAGGGTTTTGGTCCTGGTACCTGCACCTGCCCAGGCAATCCAGACAGTGCCAACCGGCTTTTCTACCGTTCCCCCATCTGGCCCGGCAATCCCACTGACCGCAACCGAGACTGTTGCTCCACAACGGGACAGCACACCCTCAGCCATAGCCCGAACAGTTTCATCACTCACAGCACCAAATTGTTCAATGATTGTTTTCGGCACTCCCAGAAGGCGTTGCTTGGCATCGCTGGAGTAGGTGATCAGGCCCCCGTCACACCAACCAGAACTACCCGGAACTTCTGTCAGTGCCTGCATAATGCCACCACCGGTGCAGGATTCCGCTGTAGCCACCACCTGATGGCTCTCTTTCAGGGCCTTACCGGCCATTTCCGCAAGCAGATAAAGGGAGGATTCGCTCATTGTTAACCCACAGTGAGTTGTTCCAGCTCAAGGATACGTAACATTGCCTCTTCTTTATTCTCTCCGCAAGTGGACTGATCGACTATAAATACTGTGCAGACAGCGGGTCGTTCCGGCTTCCCAAACAAACGGCACATATTCCGTTCATCCAGCTGTATACAGCGAATACCCGCAGGTTTACCGCCAGGCATACCAGGAATAGGAGTAGAAATAGAAGGAGAGATACAGCAGGCTCCACAACCTGCTCGACAGGCTTGACCAGCACTGTCCACTTTACTCTGGGACACTTTGAAACCTGTGTTTGATAACCGCACAAACTTTACCCATAAATCCAGAGCCTTGCACTTATTGCCTGTACTTGATGATTGACTTCTGTATCTACGAATTTGACATCAATTCATTCAGCCCAGCTCCAGCTTTACTGGTCGAGTATAGGTCTTTATGTCTCAGATGAGCGGTCAACAGCTGGCAGACAAGTTTCATCCAGACTACCGCAGTTAGCAACGACAGCACGCATTCGGTATTTCTCCAGCATCGCATTCATCCGGCCACTGACAGTCATATTCTCGATAGCCCTGTTTATCTGTGGCAAAAGGTCTGCAAACTGTTTATCCAGTCGCAGGCTCAACTGAAACCTGTGCAGAGGCTTTGAGAAGTGAATGTTGAACTTGTGCTGGTCTTTCAGGTAGCGGGCTATATCAAGAGGCATCAAACCATAATCACACCGTTTTAGATTCAGCATTTTCACCATCTGCAGATCATTCAGCACCGTGATGACCTGATGGCCTTTGGTACTTCCCCCACTGAAGCCAAGAACCTTACAGATGCGTCCGGGTTTTAAATCCCGGAACGAACGGGGAGATGACTCCAGCCTGGTATGACTGACGATTACTTCTTCTGCAAGAACGAAAGGTCTGCTGTAAACAGAAATACCTTTTTCATCAGGCTTCTGCCGCCAGCTCTTGGCAATACCCGGTTCGAGATCCAGCGCTCCAACTTTCATATAGAGCCGAATGCGGGCCTGGGGGATAAAACGATAATCAAACAAAATTCCAGTCTGGGCAGAAATATTATTGAGCAGTTCAATATAAAAACCTTTGGGTGCCAAGGTTTCTGTATCTTCCCAGAAGTAGGGAATCCTGCCACCATCAACCAGACCAACCCTCAGCACAACCGGCCCCTCTTCTGCCAGGGATGCTGTGACAGAAAAGAGTGCAGCAACTGCAAGAAAGACAATCCGTAAAGCTCTCAACTTAACTCTCGGCGTACTGTTGTTTGATCTGCAGTATCTCTGGCAGAACCTGCCGAAATGCCTCGACCAGGCCTGGATCAAAGTGCGAGCCTGACTGCTGCTCAATCCAGCTTGTTGCTTCTTCAATGCTCCAGGCCCGTTTATAGGGGCGCTCACTGGTCAGCGCATCAAAGACATCAGCAATAGCCACAATTCTCGCCCCCAGAGGAATCTCTTCCCCCTTCAGGCCATTTGGATAACCGGAGCCATCCCATTTTTCGTGATGGGTCAGGGCAATCTCCCTGGCCATACGCATAAGTTCAGAGCTGTGCTTCCCAATAATATCACCACCATATTCCGGATGTTTTTTCATAACATCCCATTCATCGGAATCAAGCTTGCCCGGCTTAAGCAAGATACTGTCTGGAATGCCAATTTTGCCAATGTCATGCATGGGAGCAGCTTGATGCAGCAGTCTTACCCAGGCCTGATCCTCTCCGATAGCAGCAGCGATTAACCGTGCATAGTGACTCATCCGGATAACATGCATGCCGGTTTCATTATCCTTGAACTCCGCTGCACGGCCCAGGCAGTGGATCACCTGCTCACGGGACTCAGCCAGTTCGATGGTTTTCCGTTCCAGCTCTGCTGTTCTTTTGGAAACCAGCTGTTCAAGATACCGGCTCTGATCATACAGTGCCAAATGGGTACGCACCCTGGCCCTGACAATTTCAGGACAAACGGGCTTGGTAATGTAATCAACCGCCCCAAGGGCCAGGCCACTCGCTTCATCTTCCTCTCTGCTCATGGCAGAGATAAAGATCACGGGAATATCTGCTGTATTCGGATGGGCCTTCAGCTGTCGACAAACTTCATACCCATCTATCTCAGGCATCATGATGTCCAGCAATATCAAGTCCGGGTGGGGTGCAGTCTGGGCAATTTTCAAGGCTCTGGCACCATTCAATGCGGCCTTGACCCGATAATCCGGCTGCAGAATCTCACGCAGAACATCAATATTCTCGGGGGTATCATCCACAACCAGGACAACCTGGGAGTCGGATGTCGGTTTCAAAGAAGTACTCATCATGTCAATCGGGCATCACTCTTCAACTGCAACAGCGATATTTAATTTTTCAGTCAACTCATCCAGCAGAGTTAATGCCTGCTCAAAGTCGTACCCTTCCAGTGCACGCTCTATGGCATCTGGCATACCTGGTTTTTCAGACAGCTGGGTCAGATCCGCAACCAGAGGCGCAAAAATATCCAGAGCTTCGGTATCATCTTCCTCCATAAGCGTTCTAACCCGGCCCAGCTTCTGAGCCAGCATTTCCATATCAATCCGGGAACTGTCCTGCTCTTCAGGCAACACAGAACTGGTGGCCAGCTCCACCTGCTCCATATGATTTTTGAGAGCCTGAATGCCGCTGTTCACTTCTTCCAGAACCGCCTGTAATTGCTGAACCTTCTGCAGCAACTTGGGTTGAGAGGCCTTTTTCTCGGTAATTTTCTGCAGTTCCATAGCCAGCCGGGCCAGCTCTGTGGCTCCGATATTGCCAGCCACCCCTTTCAAGGTGTGAGCCAGACGTATAGCCAGTTCAAAGTCACCTGTTTCAATCGCTCCACGATAATCCTTAGCAAAACTTGACTGATTAGAGATAAAGCGGGTCAGCAATTTGAAGTACAAGCTACTCTTGTTCTGGCATATATCCAGACCAGCACGGGCATTAATACCCATCAGCAATCCCCAGTCCCACTTGTCTGTATCCTGAACAGGAGTCGCTTTCAGCTTTATTCCCGGGCGACTGGGAGTAATCCAATTAGCCATTTTGGTCAGCATATCATCGAAGTCGATAGGCTTGGCAATATGGTCATTCATACCCGCTTCCAGCACCTTCTCACGATCTCCAGCCATAGCATTAGCGGTCATGGCCAGAACGGGCAGATCTTTCCACTCAGGATTCTCCCGAATGTGACAGGTTGCCTCATAGCCGTCCATGATTGGCATCTGACAATCCATCAGAACACCATCGAAGGGGCGACTGGCAAGATACTCCAGCGCTTCCTGGCCATTTTCAGCCAATACTGCACTCATGCCATTGCTGACCAGAAGATCCAGTGCCAGTTCCTGGTTAATCTCGTTATCTTCTACCAGCAGAATCTCAGCACCCGCAAGATGTTTCACCGCTGCTTCAACCCGCTCACTGCTGGTCTTCTGGGTTGTCTGCACGGGCTGATCTTCACCAAAAGCACGGGCCACAGCATCCATCATGGACGATGCTGTAACCGGCTTGGAGAGATAAGATTTAATATTGCTGCCCTTTCCGGTTTCACTGGCAAATTCCTGACCGAAAGCCGTTACCAGGATGCAGTGCGGCGATAGTTTCTGACACTGCTGGGACATCAGACGAGCCGTACTGATTCCATCCAGGCCTGGCATACGCCAGTCAAGGATGACCAGGTTGAACGGATCGGGCGTTGGTTCAGCCTCAAGTACCAGCTGCAGGGCTTCCCCCCCGCTTTTGGCTTCATCAACCCGCATGCCAAAACTTTCAAACATGGCTACACAGATTTCCCGCGCGGTAGGATTATCATCCACCACCAGCACCCGGCGGTTACGCAGAAAGGCCAAGTCAGCTTTGGGCGTTTTCACAGACTTGACACCAAAGCGCAGAGTAAAGTGGAAATCGGCCCCCTCACCCGGTGTACTCTCTACCCAGATTTTCCCGTCCATCATATCAACCAGCCGGTGACAGATAGCCAGACCAAGCCCGGTTCCACCATAACGCCGGGTTGTCGAAGTGTCAGCCTGACTGAATGACTGGAACAACTTGGACTGTTGTTCATGGGTCAGACCTATACCGGTATCCTTGACTGTAAAGTGAATCTCAACCTCATCATCAGTCAGTTCAGTCATCCGGGAAGTGACCGTGATTTCCCCCTGCTCGGTAAACTTCACCGCGTTATTGCCAAGGTTTAGCAGAACCTGACCAAGGCGCAGGGGGTCACCTACCAGTTCCGGCATGTCATTGGGTATGACGGAGAACAGAAGTTCCAGCCCTTTTTCTTCCGCATGCAGGCTGACAATACTGCTCATATCACTGAGCACATTTTCAAGCCTGAATGGGACTCTCTCCAGCTCAAGCTTGCCGGCTTCAATTTTTGAAAAATCTAAAATATCGTTGATGACACCCAGAAGAGACTGAGCGGAGCGGTGAACCTTCTCAATATAGTTACGCTGTTTGCGTTCCAGACTGGTCTGAAGTACCAGCTGGGACATGCCCAGTATGGCGTTCATCGGTGTACGGATTTCATGACTCATATTGGCCAAGAAATCACTTTTGGCCTGGGAGGCCTGTTCAGCAGTCTCTTTTGCCAGCCTTAACTCCTGATCCATTAGCTGGCGCTGGGTGATATCACTGAACACCACGACACAACCTTTGATTTCACCATCCTGGACAATAGGACAGCAGCTATATTCAACAGCGAAACAGCGTCCCCCCTTGGTCCAGAAACAGTCAATCAGATCTGTGTGGCAGATTCCTTTCACCAGTGCTTCTGAAATGGGCAGGCTGGAGGATCGCCGTGGCCGCCGATCACTGTCACTATGTTGAATGAGAGACAAAATGGCCCGGTTCTGAACTTCGTACTCTTGATAGCCCAAGAGGCTGAGAGCAGCACCATTGATAAAGTTCACCCGGCCAGACTCATCCAGCCCAAGAAGGCCCTGACCAACAGAGGTCAAAATCATACGACTTTGCTCTTCCAGCTTGCTAAGCTCGCAGGTTCGGTCATTGACTATTTGATCCAGCTCTTCGTTGGACGCCTTCAATTTCTCATTAGCTTGACGCCCAAGGTTAAGCATGAACATGATGTAGGGAACCGTAATGGCAAAAACCAGTGACAGTACCAGAATCAGTCCATACTTCAGAGCCTGATAACCACTCAGGGATTCAGCCTGGCTGATCTCAGCCACAAACCCAATGCCAAGAGAGGGATTCCAAATGCCCAGGCCATAACACTCCACACCGGAATTGTTAGGGTACTGTTCCAGATCACTGGTTCGGGCAATTCCTTTAGTCATGCTCTCCGAATAGAACAGACTCAGGGAGTGAGTATCATTCAGGGAAAAGTATGCTCCCCTGCTGGGGCTTGAGAGTTCCATATCCATCGCAATACCACGGCTGTTAACAGGGTACACCCGGGTATTACTAATCATGGCCGTATCCTTAAGAAACTCATACAGCCTGGCCGTAAGGTTCACCCGGTCAATCGCCAGAGCTATAGCTTCACCATCCTGGCCATACACCGGTGTCAGGATGTAGCTCATCCAGTTACCTTCAATACCCGGGTGACCATCAGGCCAGGATTCCATACCACCATTAACAGGGCTGACCTTCTCTGTTACTGGAAAAAGTTCGGGGGAAACCCACATAACCTGACCATAACGAGCCTGTTGAAAATACTTTTCGGGTATATCCGTCAGGTCATCCCCTCCCTGACCGTACAACATCTGGCCATTCAGGTCGGTAACCACAATCGTCCCGTTCTTGATAATATTTTGGTATCCCTGCCAAAAACCCTGCAGTTCCAGAGTGATACTCTGTCGAACCTGGCCTTCTCCTTCCGGCAGGTCAACTAACGCCTGAACCAATTTCTGTGCCAGGGGTTTATTGGCAATATGGGTGACAACACTGCTGTCATAGGCAAGCAATCGGTTCACCCGTTCATTGGCTGCATTTACCGTCAGTTTTAGCTGGGTCTGGGCATCCAACTCTTCCTGTTTTAGGTTGTATTGCAGAATCATCCAGGTCAGAGCCCAACTCAGGGAGACGAAGAGAGCAATACTAACCATAACCAGACGGGCAAACTTCCGGGTACCGAAAGCAATCCTGGAACGGTCATAACCGGAGTGCCGGGCCATACTTCTGGCAATAACAAACAGAATCACCAATACCACAGCAAAAAGTCCGAGCAGGCTCATGGCTGTGGCAGAGAAGAGATCATCAGAATGCCGGGAGGTAACCTGACGGCTATCAGCTTCCAGAGCCACATATTGGCTGAGAATACTCTGCTTCTCTTCGGCAGAAATGGAGTGCAGTACCTTGTTAATGACAGAAAGCAGAGTATCCTGCCCGGTCTGCACCAGCAGATGCATATTTCTGGAAGGCAGGGAGTTCTGTTTTATCCGCTTCAGACCACTGGTCGAATTCATCTTCAGCAGGTTGTTAACCACTGATTCAACCTGAACGATAGCCTCAACATCCCCATTAAGAAGAGCCTGCACACTGCTTATCAGGCTTTCCATTTCAACCAGCTCAACTTCGGGATATTTTTTACGGATCAGGTGCCCCACCAGATAGTTCCTGACCACAGCAACCCGTTTACCCTGCAGGTCTTCAAAGCCCGAAATTTCTTCCTGCTCCTCTCGCAGATAAATAGCGTCTTTGATGCCAAGAACAGGGCTGCTGAACTGCCCAAGGTTTATGCGTGATTCATCGAACAGAACGCCAGGAAAAATATCAATTTCCCCGGCCTGGAATCGACTCAACAGATCACTGAAACTTCCGGTTTCATAGATAAAGGAGAGACCTGTCAGGTTCTGCAGCCGCTCCAGGTATTCAACCAGTACACCCTGAGGGCGACCATTGTCTCCCATGGAAATATAAGGGGCATACTCAGCAATGGCGACACGCAGAGGTTTGCTACCCTGAATCCACAAACGCTCTCTGGCTGTAAACCCCAGAGACAAATCAGGAAATTCGCCATTTATGCTGCTGTCGTAATACAGCTCCAACATGCCCACCATTTCACCCTGATGCACTATGGGCTCAACGGTTTTGGGATAATTCAGACTCTTGTCAGAAATATCTTCCTCAAAGAATCCCTGACCGTCACTCCTGCGGTGATAGACCAACAGCGGCTGGCCTGAAACTGAGTCAATTATCCGGACTGCCCGAATTCCAATATCCTGACGAACAACAAACTTGAGGGTTTGCTTGAGGTTATCAACATCAAGGTTGTAGACAAAGGTTTTACTCAGGCTGGCCAGTTCGGTTGCTATCTGTTCTTCTCTCTGGTCAAACCTGGCGATATCGGGAGTATCATCAAAGGCTATGGCATGAGCTATTGATGTAAACCCTACTGCCAACCATAAAGTAACAATCAGCCCTATTCCCAATGAGGCCGTAGATTTATAGCTGTTTGCGACAACCAAACGCAGTAGTGACATATCTGTGCCAAAAATCTTAAACGCTAACGCCATGCAGCGATCCAACGGAGCAACCTGTTTATTGACCAGAAATATACGATTCCATATGCCCAGGTACTTACGAAGCCATTTCTTGCAAAGGTGAGAGTCAGAGACGATCGTTCCAGCGGGTTCGAACAATTTTCCTGTTCAAGTCTGCCCCCATACCATCACCAGACTCCCGGTAGAAATATTATATTTTTTGTACCCGAATCACTACTTTGAATAGATTAAATACAACAATTTCATCTATTTTTTTAAAAAGAAACAGCCCGTCTGCTTTTATTAATTTTTCTTAATAGGTATTTTTCGAAAACTTATTACGACAGCTAAATTAAAAATGCAGCTGATTAAATTAATTTGATCATTCAGATAAATAAGCGAGTTCGTAATGCTTGTGCTTTTAAAATGAAAATAAAAATACAAATTCATTACATAAAAAAACAGAGAGCACGTTTCCGACTCTCTGTTTTACTTTCAGGCAAACAGTCTATATTTTGCTACCTGCCGGCCCCTGACCATCATATTGCCAGACAATCCCAAGAGCTTTCTCTTCAATCACACGACGCCAGGGAAATTCAGGATCCCGCTGCATTTCATACAGCCGTTGAATCATAACATGCAGAGCCGTTCGCATTCCGCCTTCAACCTCACTGTCACAGCGGAAAAAATCCTCTCCAAGCTGATACCCTTCTTTCCAGAAAGGCATAGCATCCTCAACCCGACGCAGAAGCTGGCACACTCCTATCACCTCCGGCTGCTCCCGCAATCGCAACTCCAGAGCCCGCAGGTAAGCCAGAATCACTCTGGGATCATTAGAGTTACGCTTAGCCTGCCAGTCCAGGACCCGGGATCGACACTCCAGCATTCGTGCCGCTGTCACCGTTTCACGGGAAAACAGTCCAGCATTCCAGAAATCCCCCATGGTTAACGGCAGAACAGCAGGCTCTCCAGGGGTTGTCCGAAGGCAGCGGTTAAACAGATTCCTGATCAGAGCGCTGGGCAAAGCTTCCACACGCCAGAGTACCTCCTGACAAAGCTCATCCACACCAAGATGAAGCAACGCCCTGCTCTGCTCCACTTGCCAGTGCCCCACCCGGCTCAACACCCCCCCAGTCCGGTTAAAATCACCCCGTTCATCAATTTTCAGCAACCCGACTGCCACCAGAGCCATATCAGCCCTGGCTTCCGCTTCCCGACGGGCACACTCATCATCTCCAGCCATAACTTGCAGGCGCTCGTTCACCAGCCCATGCTCAAGACAGGCTATGACCTTCCTGGTCAGGCGCCGCCCAGCCAGGCGCTCCAGGGGCAAATATTTCCCGGCAAAACCTTTGGCAAAACTCATATAATCAGGCCTGAAGGCTGTCTTAATTTCCCTGCTTTCCATATAACCTGTCCCCCGCCAGATCACTTCCCACCTCAATTACTGGCTATCGGCCTGAACCAGGAAATCTTCTTGGCTAATTTGAACTTTCTTACGCACCAGAGGACAGTTCTGCTTCAGCGCCCAAAATAAACGACACAGCAAATCTACAACGCCATTTCACATTGATAGCCAGTTCACTATTTGCTGCAAAGTCCATAGATGGCTGGAACGCCTACTTGATAGGCCTTAGGAGCTGACAAAACTATTTACAGACCTGTACGAATTACCAAAAAAAGCTACAAAGCAGTAAGATATAGGCAGTGTTGATGTTTAATCATCAACACTGCCCGGGTGTGTTCACCTTAACGGCAGCCCTAGCATGGCCTGCCAGTAACACCGGTTATTGCAGAAATTGTTTAGCTCTAATCCGGATTCCCTCACCAACTCCCAGAGAATAATATGAAGCTGTCAAAATTTGGGGAAAAGTTCACCAGCCAATCCGGCATTCTTTCGCTGATGGATGATCTGGGCAATGCGCTGGCTGACAATGATCATATGATCATGATGGGCGGAGGTAACCCGGCACACATTCCAGCCGCAGAGGAAGTATTCCGCCACCGATTGCAAAGCATTGTCGATTCTCCCGAACTATTTACCCGCTTTATTGGAACCTACGACCCCCCAGCCGGAGATCAATCTTTCTGTCGTGACCTGGCCGCTATGCTGCGGCGTCGTTTCGGCTGGAAACTCAGTGAACGAAATATCTGCCTGACCCACGGTAGCCAGACAGCTTTTTTTATGCTTTTTAACATGCTGGGGGGGCAAAACCAGGACGGTCAGCACAGACGCATTCAGCTCCCCTTGGCACCGGAGTATATTGGTTACTCAGACTGCGGCATCAGTGAGGACTTCTTTACCGCCGGCAAACCCACCATCGAAGAGATCAACAGCCATACTTTCAAGTACCATGTCGATCTCGATAATCTGGAAGTCTGCGATGACACTGCCGCCTTCTGCGTTTCACGCCCGACCAACCCAACCGGCAACGTCTTGACTGACAAAGAAATTGAAGCTCTGGATAACCTGTCCCGACAGCATGATATTCCATTCATTATTGACGGCGCCTATGGCCAGCCCTTTCCTGAACTGATTTTTGCAGATGCCACCCCCTACTGGGATGAGCATGTCATCCTCTGCCTAAGCCTGTCCAAGCTGGGACTGCCAGCTCTGCGCACCGGCATTATTATCGCGGGCGAAGAAATTATTCAGTCAGTGTCGTCCATGAATGCCATCATGAGCCTGGCCCCCAACAGCGCCGGATGCCTGCTTGTAGGCAAAATGATCAAAGATGACAGCATTATTTCTCTTAGCCATGACGTTATTCGCCCCTGGTATGAAGAACGCCTGACTTTTGCCCGGCAGGAATTCCACAGACAACTGGGCGACCTGCCCTGGGCCATGCATAAGCCAGAAGGTGCCATGTTCCTGTGGCTGTGGTTCCGTGACCTGCCCATTACCAGCCTGGAACTGTATGAACGCTTGAAGCAGCGGGGTGTTCTGGTGGTCTCTGGGCACTATTTCTTCCCCGGCATGAAAGAAGAGTGGAAGCATCGTGATGAATGCATTCGGGTTACCTACACCCGGGACCAGGAAACGATCTCAAAGGGCATTACCATCATTGCAGAAGAAGTGCAAAAAGCTTACCAGCAGAATTGAAGGGGTACCTGGATAATCTCTACACAGAGGTTATTCAGGTCCTACGCAATTCAGCCTTTAAATGCCAGGCACTCACAAAAAAAACGATAAAATCCGGTCAAAAAGCGACCATCCCCTTTATTTTTCAAACATCCATAGGGAAAACACACATCAGGAAACGCCTCTTTCCATATAGGAACAACCGCAGCAAAAAAATACCATCCGAGCGTTTTTTGTAATTTTCCAGTCCAATGACACAAATAGCACCGCACAGCGACAACGGAGCCACACCCTCTAAAGGCAAGCTCGGAGTCTGGATGTGCTCAGCCTTGGTGGTCGGCAATATGATCGGCTCCGGTATTTTTCTGTTACCTGCCACTCTGGCCAGTTATGGCGCCGTCAGCCTGGGAGGCTGGATTTTTACCGGTGCAGGTGCCGTTCTCCTCGCCCTTGTCTTTTCACGACTCAGCCAAACCATTCCTTCAGCTGGCGGCCCCTATGCTTACTGTCGAGCCGGGCTGGGTGATTTCTGCGGTTTTCTGATCGCCTGGGGTTACTGGATAGGACTCTGGTCAGGCAATGCTGCCATCGCTGTTGCCATGATTGGTTACCTGGGCGTGTTTTTTCCGGAAGTCAGTCAGAACCCTTTCCTTGGCGCGAGTATCGCCATCAGTGCCGTATGGCTGACTGCCTGGATAAACTGCAGAGGTATTAAATCAGCCGGTATTTTCCAGTTGATTACCACCATCATCAAACTTCTCCCCCTTGCTCTGGTCACCTTCTTCGGGCTGTTCAAGCTTAATCCAAGTCACTTTTCCGCTTTCAATATCAGTGGCGAGAGCGATTTTATTGCTCTGACCGGCTCGGCCAGCCTCTGCCTCTGGGCATTTCTTGGCCTGGAGTCCGCCACAGTTCCCTCTGAAAATGTTGATCAGCCGGAAAAAAACATTCCCCGGGCCACTATTCTGGGCACCCTGTTTGCCGCCATCCTTTATATAGCTGCAACCGTTGCCCTGATGGGGCTTATCGCTCCCAGCGACCTGGCCAACTCAACAGCACCCTTTGCTGATGGTGCCAAGATGCTTATCGGGCCTGCCGGTGCCTGGATCGTCGGCTTTGGCGCCCTTGTCTCCTGCCTGGGAGCCCTCAATGGCTGGACCCTGATGACTGCTCAGATACCCATGGCAGCCGCCAGAGACAACCTGTTTCCAAAGGCCTTCTGCAGACTTTCCAGCAAAGGCATTCCCGTTACAGGCATTTTGATCCAGACAGTTCTGATCTCTCTGCTGGTCGGCACCAATTTCAGTCGGGGTCTGGTTGATGCCTTCAACTTTATTATCAGCCTTGCGGTCATGACCACCTTGCTGCCATACACCATGTCGACCATGGCCAAGCTGGCCCTTATGCTTGGCAAGAAGAGCCTAGGCAAGCCACTGCTCAGCAAAAAGGACGTTGTAATAACCTCTCTGGCCTTCCTTTATTCTCTATGGGCACTGGCAGGCAGTGGCCAGGAGACTGTCTACTGGGGCTTTCTACTGCTTATCGCCGGACTGCCTGTCTATATCTGGATCACATGGAAACAGCGACTTCAGAATGAGAAATTCCCTGAAGCAGTCGAAGCTGCCTGATCCAAAACTGAACACAGCAACTGGCCCGGCAAATTGCCGGGCCTTTTTCAATAAATTCCCGTATACCTTTAAAGGAGTTATTACCCAGCCATAGCAGTCTTTTCACAACCACGCTGGAATTTACTGAAATCCCCTTCTAACTTTCAGCCATCTTCTAGCGAGGATTCGTTCATGCAACGCCTGCACCCCCCACTGTTGGCCTTAAGTGGTTTACTGCTGATCACCTCACCAGCTTTTGGCGAGTCCCATCCACTGAAAAATACCCCCAGCCCCGTGAGCAGCTCAAATCTGCCACTTGAGAAAATCATCTCTATTGCCAGGGAAGCCAAGCCGACAATGAGAATCATAAACACCTTCAAGGAACAGGAAAAAGGCAAGGAAGTTGACAAGGTTTTCTATTTTCTCCCTGACCAGAAAGAAGCCCGGGTGATGACCCTTGACCCAGCAAATGGCAAAATTCTCTCGGATCGCGCTTACAAAATTCCAGAAAAACAGGAAACCATTCCACTGGAAACCCTGCTGGCTAACCTGCGTACCAAGTACAATATTGTTAAAGTCGTCAGAACCAGAACTACCCAGAAAAATGGCAGGGATGTTCGCGTTATTCTTTATGTCGACAAGCTTAAGCAGCAGAGAACTATGATCGTAGACACAAAGTCAGGGGAAGTTATATCCGACAATGCCCGCAAGTTTTCCAGCTAAGCTGAAACAAAACTCAATAAAAAAGCAGCCAGTAAGCTGCTTTTTTATTGAGTCATTCATCAATGCATCAAGCTGTCGAAATACTCAATAGAATCATGACCAGAACACTGAGAATAATCAGCAAGGGCCAGATAAACCGAATCCACTTATCAAAAGACACCCGCCCAATAGCAAGGCCACCCATAACGACACCAGATGTTGGTGTAACCAAATTAACAACCCCACTGGCTGACTGGTAAGCGGTAACCACCAGATCCCTGGCCACATCGGAAAAATCAGCCAGAGGTGCCATTATTGGCATGGTTAACACAGCCAGACCAGATGTTGATGGCACGAAGAATGAGAGTACAAACTGTATCCAGTACATCACATTAATAAATGCCATGGACGACAGACCACTGATAGCCTGCTCTGCCCAAAACAAAACAGTGTCAGTGATCAGGCCACCATTCATGATAACCACTATCCCCCGGGCAACTCCGATCACCAGGGCGACACCCAGCAGATCAGCAGCGCCAGCGACAAAAGTATCCGTAAACTCCTTTTCACTCAGGCGGCCCACAAACCCGACCACAATTGACATCACCAAGAACAGACCGGACATTCGTGCCATCCACCAGCCCTGGGATGAAACTCCCCAGATCATGATGCCAAAGGCAACTATAAACAGGAACAATATAAACTTGCGCTGCCCGTTAAGTTCTGGAGCATCTCCCTCCGCCGAAGAAAGAAAGTGCTCCCGGTTCTCAGCCTCCATGGAAGCCACCAGAGACGATTCAGGATCCCTGCGCACTTTTTCCGCATAGCGCAATACATAAGCCATACAGATGATCAGACCAACAGCGTAAATTATTAGTCGCAGGTTTAGCCCGTCGGTAAAGGAGATACCCGCCGCATCGGAAGCAATAACCGTGGCAAAAGGGTTAACTGTAGAACCCAGAGTTCCCATGCCAGCACCAACCATTATCACTGCCACGGCTGTTAAGGCATCATAGCCGGCAGCGATCATCACTGGTAACAGCAGCAGATAAAACGGCAGCGTCTCTTCCGCCATACCGTAAATTGTGCCTCCAAGAGAGAAGAGAAACATCAGAATCGGTATCATCCACTTCTCTTTCCCTGCCATTCCCGACATGGCAGCTGCAATCCCCGCATCAATAGCTCCCGTTTTGGTCACCACTGCCAGAAAGCCTCCGATAAACAGAACAAACAGCGCCACATCAATACCGTTAGCCTCATAGGTATCCGGATCATAGAAACCGGCAACAGGGGCAAGAACCACTTCTTCAAAACCCTGGGGGTTGGGGTCTACCTGATGGTAAGTACCAGCTATAGGAACTTCCTTACCGATAGCCTCATCCATTTTCGTCTGATACTGCCCCGCCGGCACTATCCAGGTCAGGATGGCAACAAAGATGATAATCGCGACGAGAATCGTGTACGCCGATGGAAAGCTGAACTGCTTCATAGCTGAGAGCCCTTGCCCTGCCGCTTGTTGGACTTACTTTTTCGCTACGATCAACTAAGTCCGACAGGCTGCCAGGAACCGGTATCAATAGATAGAAGGTTGCCGGGTATATGATCAGCTCCAGCGGCTGGAACCAATATCACCTGCCGCCCCATAATTAAACGTCAGATACCCGATTTCAGGTTCATGGACTTATAGTCGAAGCGTGTAAATATTGCACAACTGGACTATAAATTTGCCATCAAAACCTTCTTGACAAAATCCATGACCTGCATCAAATGCGTAGAAGAAAACACCCTCTCGAACAGAAATAGCACACACCTTCTCAAACAGTGCTGGCTTTTTGAACAGCAACAAAAAAACTTATGATTTTTATCACCTAATCTTATAGCAGTTAGCGCACGCAATTAGGTACTTATGCGCAATGCCAAAGAACAGGGTGGGGGGATAACCTATGCCCCACCTAAGGTTTGCTTATCACCGTTCAGAAACACTAATGAGCCTCTCCCAAATTCTGCCCTGGATCAAAAGGCAGAGCCTGGACATAGCTTAAAGAGTGGAACAAGTTGCCCCGAGAGCTCCGCTGGATACACGACTTAAACATCCAGGTCAGGCACGCATTTGGACATATCTGAGCGGCAAGGCGGAAACGCCCTGTTACTTATTTTTCAGGAGAACTGAAATGTCTCGCTTTTATGTTGGTTCCGAAGTTGGTCAGCTGAGAAAAGTCCTGCTTCACCGTCCCGAGCTGTCCCTGCGTCGCCTCACTCCTTCCAACTGCGAAGACCTGCTGTTTGATGATGTTTTGCGTATCGAAAAGGCTGGTGAAGAGCATGATGCCTTTGCGCAGGTTCTGCGCGATCAGGGTGTTGAAGTGTTCCTTCTGCGTGACACTCTGGCTGAAACTCTGGCCAACCCTGAGGCCAAGGCATGGATTCTGGATCGTCAGGTAAACCAGCATCGCTACGGCCCTGCCCTGGCCCGCGAAGTTCGCGCCTACTTTGAAAGCATGAGCAATGTTGACCTTGCTTCTCACCTGATCGGCGGTCTTACTGTCGATGAGCTGAACTCTACCTGTGGCAGCCCCACTTTGGGCATGATGAGCCAGACTGACTTTATTCTGGACCCAATCCCCAACCACCTGTTCACCCGTGATACTTCCTGCTGGGTATACGGCGGCGTTTCCGTAAATCCAATGGCCAAGCCTGCACGTAAGCGTGAAACCGTTCACATGCGCGCTATCTACAAGTTCCACCCCATGTTCAAGGATGCTGACTTCCACACTTACTACGGTGACAGTGATCAGAACTATGATCTGGGCACTATTGAAGGCGGTGACGTTCTGGTTATTGGTCGCGGTGCTGTTCTGATCGGCATGTCTGAGCGCACCACTGCGCAGGGTGTTGAAAACCTGGCTCGCGGCCTGTTCAAAACCGGCCAGGCCAAAAAAGTTATCGCCCTGGAACTGCCTCGTGCACGTAGCTGCATGCATCTCGACACCGTGTTCACCCATATGGATGTCGACTGTTTCACCTACTACCCTGACATCATGAAAGGTAACAACTGCTGGGAGCTGACACCTGGTGACCGCGAAGATATCGTTTTCACTCAGGTTAAGGATGGTTTTACCAACGCCATAGCCCGTGCCCTGGATCTTGATTCCCTGCGCATGATCCCAACCGGTGGAGGTGTCTTCGAAGCCGAACGTGAACAGTGGAACGATGCCAATAACGTTCTGGCTGTCAAGCCTGGTACTGTTGTCACTTATGAGCGTAACGTTTACACAGTAGAAAACATGCAGAAGGCTGGTATTGAAGTACTGACCATTCCTGGCGAAGACCTCGGCCGCGGTCGTGGTGGCGCTCGCTGCATGAGCTGCCCAATGGAACGTGACGACATTTAACCGTTGATTCCAGCTGCCTGACTACCCTATATATGTAGCGTGCTATCAGGCGGATTTTTACTCTACTGGTTCTGCGGGCAATTTTGTCACCCGCAGAACTGTTGCAATACACAAGATCTCTTGAAATCAGGATCAAGACCATGGCTTTTAACCTGCGCAACCGTAGCTTTCTGAAACTGCTGGACTTCACCACCCAGGAAATCCAGTACATGCTGGACCTGTCCCGTGACCTGAAGCGTGCCAAGTATGCTGGTACCGAGCAACCACGCCTGCAAGGCAAAAATGTTGCCCTGATTTTTGAAAAAGCTTCCACCCGTACCCGCTGTGCGTTTGAAGTTGCAGCTTTTGACCAGGGCGCACAGGTTACTTACATCTCTGGTGGCTCCCAGATGGGAGCCAAGGAAACTGTAAAAGACACTGCCCGCGTACTGGGTCGCATGTACGATGGTATAGAATTCCGTGGTTCCAAGCAGGTTCACGTTGAAGAACTGGCTGAATTCTCCGGTGTTCCTGTATGGAACGGCCTGACTGACGAATGGCACCCTACCCAGATCCTGGCTGATATGCTGACCATGGTTGAGCACGGCCGCGGCAAGCAGCTGCACGAGATGAAGTTCTGCTACCTGGGAGACGGCCGCAACAACATGGGTAACTCCCTGATGGTTGGCTTGGTTAAGATGGGCGTAGACTTCCGTATCGCAGCTCCAAAGGCTTACCAGCCAGAAGAGTGGCTGGTTGAAGAGTGCCAGAAGATCGCTGAACAGACTGGCGCCAAGATCACTCTGACCGAAAACGTTGACGAAGCCGTTAAGGACTGTGACTTCCTGTACACTGACGTATGGGTATCCATGGGTGAGCCTGCAGAAGCTTGGGACGAACGTGTTAACCTGATGAAGCCTTATCAGGTGAACATGGACGTCATCCGCAAGACCGGTAACCCTCTGGTTAAATTCATGCACTGCCTGCCAGCATTCCACAACGATGACACTACCATCGGTAAGGACGTGGCTGAGCGTTACAACATGAATGGTCTGGAAGTGACTGAAGATGTCTTCGAATCCGAGCACTCCATCGTATTCGACGAAGCTGAAAACCGTATGCACACCATCAAGGCTGTAATGGTTGCTACTCTGGGTGATTAAGCTCTATGCAAGCCAGTTGATGTGAACTCGCTATATCTATATATAGTACGTGTTTAAATCAGGAAGGGAGCATCTCGCTCCCTTCTTTATTTTCCCTCTCTTCCAGGCGTTGCTCCCAGCAACCAGGAAAGCTGTGCTTTAAGCTCACCCGGATCCTCTACCATCTCCCCGACCTCTTCATTACACGCGACAAGCTCATCAACCAAGCCCAAAACTTTTACAGCATCCTCGATCTCCCTTTGGTAAGCGGTAATTCCTCCCCACATTAATTTCCATCAATTCCCTGTTTATGATCCTGATTTTTCATCAGGAACTCCCCAATGTCTTCAGAATCTCTGGAGTCTCTCTGGCGCGACCGCCTTCAACAGTGACAGGAATCCGGCCTGACACAAACAGCATGGTGCCAGCAGAACAACCTGAACTCTCACCAGTTGTTTTACTGGAAACGGAAATTCCGTAAACAGTCCTCACGGGGTAAGCTGGTTCCTCTTTCCGTGACCCCAGAAACAAGCAGGCTGACGACAGTGACTGTGACTGTGACTGTAACTTTACCTTCAGGTATCCATCTGGTAGTGGGTCAAATGTGTGTTTTAGGGGGGATGTTGGTGGGTAGCCAATATGGGGTTCATTAGGGCAATATGCTTCGTTTTCACAATGACGTGTTCTACAGAAGTTCTCTGCCCAGGCTACACCAGCTCTAATATCCGAAAATCAGGCCTCAGCCGGAGTGGAGAACAACGTTATTCCTGTAAAAACACAGACTGCAGTATGAAAACCTTCATGCTCAGATATCGCTACAAAGGCTGTATACCAGGCATTCACAAGCAGGTTCTAGTTTACGCATGAAACACACATTTGACCCACCACCGTTTTCTGGATTGTTAAAGCCAACATACTTTTGCCTTGTCCTGGTCATTGCCACAGTTCAACCTGCCAGTTCAGGTACAAATAAGCAGGAGAGCTGCACTCTCGTTTTACCCGCAGGCGAAGGAGAGACAGAGATTCTCTCAACAGGAGCCATACGCACTCACGCCTCAGCGGCCCACCCACTGGATGATACTTACTGTGTGCCTGTTTCAGGTGAAGGTTTCGAATGTCGGGGCATTGAAAGTGCATCCCGAATAAGGGTGCCACACCTGGATGATGACACCCTCAAATTGAGTGCTCCAGGATCAGCTTGCACAGCAACGTCCCGTTCAGGCACCCCGCCATCTGAAACAGATGAGGTGATCATTGAAAAAGAATCATGGGATCCACTTATGGTGTCTCTCAATCCTGAGCTACTGGCCTGGGAAATTCATTGCCAGAGGGTGGTTAAAAAAGAACCCTCTGTTACCTCTTCCTTTGAAAGTTATCCAGGTTACGACAGTCCTCTCACTCTGGAAGTGGAAATAGTGACGCAAAGTGAACAAGCTGCAGTATTCAGGAAGAAGCGCAACACCACCTGTGGCTGCGGCCTGTCCTTTGATTCGGTGAGCCTGCTTGAATCCCACCGCCAGGGCAGCACGGATGCGCGCTGCAAGGGCAAGCGCAACACCACCTGTGGCTGCGGCCTGTCCTTTGATTCGGCGAGGCTTCTTGAATCCCACCGCCAGGGCAGCACGGATGCGCGTTGCAAGGGCAAGCGCAACACCACCTGTGGCTGCGGCCTGTCCTTTGATTCGGCCAGCCTTCTTAAATCCCACAGCCGGGGCAGCACGGATGCGCGTTGCAAGGGCAAGCGCAACACCACCTGTGGCTGCGGCCTGTCCTTTGATTCGGTGAGCCTGCTTGAATCCCACCGCCAGGGCAGCACGGATGCGCGCTGCAAGGGCAAGCGCAACACCACCTGTGGCTGCGGCCTGTCCTTTGATTCGGCGAAGCTTCTTAAATCCCACCGCCAGGGCAGCACGGATGCGCGCTGCAAGGGCAAGGGCAAGCGCAACACCACCTGTGGCTGCGGCCTGTCCTTTGATTCGGCGAGGCTTCTTGAATCCCACCGCCGGGGCAGCACGGATGCGCATTGCAAGGGCAAGCGCAACACCACCTGTGGCTGCGGCCTGTCCTTTGATTCGGTGAGCCTTCTTAACTCCCACCGCCGGGGCAGCACGGATGCACGCTGCAAGGGCAAGCGCAACACCACCTGTGGCTGCGGCCTGTCCTTTGATTCGGTGAGCCTTCTTGAATCCCACCGCCGGGGCAGCACGGATGCGCGTTGCAAGGGCAAGCTGAACACAACCTGTGGCTGCGGCCTGTCCTTTGATTCGGTGAGCCTTCTTACCTCCCACCGCCGGGGCGGCACGGATGCGCGCTGCAAGGGCAAGCGGAACAAAAGAGGGGGGGGGGGGGAACATAAAAGATTGTATCTATTTCTACAAAAAGGTGACCACAATTTCTCTTTTCAGCTATAACAAATATTAATATACGAAGCGTGTCAAATATAGGACTTTCGCATTGACAGCCCACAGTGATTACTGATAATCGTCTAGAGATCATTTTTGTTCAGGATAATGCGAAGTACGTCCCGTCCCACTACTGCACGATGCAACTTGCCTATGTACATGGGCTTTTTAATCAGCGACCCCAAATCCTCGACTTGCACTCGACTTTCGGAGGTAACAGGTATTTCTCAGCACAGCGCAAATCGCTTTTCGCATCGGGAAACTTTGAACCCATTGATCTTTTCAATGAGGTCAAGGGTTGCCTGATCCTAAAAGGTGGAACCTTGAGCGTTGATGAGAGCGTGTTAGACAAGCCATATAGCCAGTATATGGCCGGAAGCTGTCAATGCGTAAGTCATACAAATGGAATACCTAAATGTTTTTTGAGTGAATACTCCACCGGCTAAAGCCGGTGGCTTCGGGTTACGGCTCAAAGCCGGATTGATCGGCCATTCGGCCGATTGTTTACTTAGACCACTCGAAAATCATCATCTGGCTCTGACGGAGTTTGATTCTTGATGTACTCTCTCCACACTTCATCTGTGACATTTCCACTTGATGCAACCCAGTACCCTCTTGCCCACAGGTGCTGACCCCAATAACGTTTCCTCAACACCGGAAACTCAGACAGCAATTTATGTGAGCTCTTTCCTTTGAGGAACTGAACGGCTCTGGACACTGACACATGCGGAGGAATACTCAACAACAGATGTACATGATCTCTATTGATTGAACCCGCATGGATGTGGATTTCTTTGCTTCTGGCTATTTCCCTTATCAACTCTCGGCAACGCTGGCCTACATCTCCACCAAGAACCTGATAACGATATTTTGTCGTCCAGACCAGATGATATTTACAATCCCAAACTGTGTGCGATCCGCTTTTATAATTCTCCATCCGCGCAGTATATCATCCGTCGCCTAAAGGCGAGGGGTTTACGGATCCCCTATCGGGGACTCTAAAGCACTCGGTATTACAATCCTGCCACCCTGCCAAATTTTTGGTCTGCCCGGCTGGTAATACCCAGATTGATGATGTGTCACATCACCAACTGTCGTTCCTTCACCAATTATCGTACGGGGAGGGTTTGATATCATGGTGGCCCTGCTGTTTGGCAGCATAGCTATTCCTTCCTTGGCCTCTAGTCTTCCTGATTCCTGGATATCTGAGACCTTCTTAGACCAAAAAAAGTTCAATCCAGCGAGATATTGACTATAAGAACAGGATCAGATTCACTTGCACTCTTTTCCTGAAGGTGAGGCAGGAAGCTGCACCGTCACGATATCCACTTAGACACCACTGTATTCAGGAGGAATCGGGACCATGCTCGTCGTTATGGCTCTTGGCGGTAACGCCATTCTGCAGCGAGGACAACCACTCGAAGCTCATATCCAGCGTGAGAATATTCGTGCAGCCGCCAGGTCTATTGCCGAGGTAGCAAAGAATCACCAGGTGGTTCTGACCCATGGTAACGGGCCTCAGGTTGGCCTGCTGGCCCTGATGAATGAAGCTTACGAAGAGGTCAACAATTACCCCCTTGATGTCCTCGGCGCCCAGACCCAAGGCATGATCGGATTCATGTTCGAACAGGAACTTCGTAATTTCATGCCCGATCGCAAAGTCTGCACAGTTTCCACCCAGACCATTGTTGACCCCACAGATCCGGCTTTCCAGGATCCAGACAAGTTTGTAGGCCCGGTTTATACCTACGAAGAAGCACAAGTAATACAGCAGGCTAACCCGAATTGGGTACTAAAAGAGGACGGAAAATACTACCGAAGGGTCGTTCCATCCCCTCAGCCCAACGAGGTTCTCGAACTACCTTCCCTGCGCCACATAGTCTCTTCAGGAGATATCACCGTTATTTGTGGTGGTGGTGGCGGAATTCCAGTTCGACGGGATTCTGAGGGTAAATTGCATGGTGTTGAGGCCGTCGTCGACAAAGACAGAGCCTCCCGCTGCCTAGCGGAAGGACTTGAAGCCGACGGGTTAATACTACTTACCGATGTTCCTGCGGTAGAAACGGATTTCGGAAAACCAGATTCTCGCGAAATCAAGGAGTGTACTCCGCAGGAATTTGAGACCTTCCCCTTTGCGGCGGGCAGTATGGGCCCTAAGGTAGAATCCGTATGCCATTTCGTCAGATCAGGTGGTAAGTTTGGAGCCATTGGTGCGTTGGACCGCGCTACAGACATCCTGGAAGGGCGCTCAGGAACCTTTGTAAAGATGGATGTACCCGGTGGAATCACATACTACGACTGACAATGCAGCTGAAACCACCCGCTTGAATGAATAGCATAAAGCCCACGAGAAACCTCGTGGGCTTGGTAGTTTCTGAGTGCAGAATCGGTACATGTTAACCTGGAGCCCATGATAGCCATTCGGCCAATTATCGGGGTTTATCCACAAGTGTACTGCCTGGCTTAAAACCTGGCAGAGGATATTCCGACAGCCATATATGACAAAATGCCGTTAACTTCGAAGTGGGAATGTGACGGCATTTTTTTAGTGGTGAAGGAAACCTCTGGGGTAAAAAGGCCAGTTATCTGATTGCTGTGCATTTGTGGATATACGCCCGATGACAAAGGTGCGTTTGTTTATCCGCGACTCCGTTTTAAGGACAGGAAACCACTATGTCCCAGAGCCTTTTACGCTACACCAACATACTCAGTATTGTAGGTGACATCATCCGGGTGGAAGTACCCAATCTGGATGGTGCCCAATCCCAGGCCCGTAATGGTGATCTGGCGCTGATTGAGCAGGACGGCCAGCCTTACTCTCTCGCCCAGATCATCAAATTGAACCGTGACGAAGTCTCCCTGCAGGTTTTTGCCGGCACCAAGGGTCTGTCTACTGAAGCAGCTGTCTGCTTCCTGGGCGAGCCGATGCAGGCAACCTACTCCCCCAACATTCTGGGCCGTATCTTCAACGGTGCCGGTGAGACTATCGACGGTGGCCCTGCACTGGATCAGGATCCCAAAGTCGTCATCGACGGACCATCCGTAAACCCCGCCCAGCGTGTTCTGGCATCCCGCATGGTACGTACCAACGTTCCCATGATCGACGTGTTCAACACCTTGGTTGAATCCCAGAAGATTCCGATCTTCTCCGTTTCCGGCGAGCCTTACAACCAGTTCCTGGCCCGTATCGCGATCCAGGCGGAAGCTGACGTTGTAGTCTTCGGTGGCATGGGTCTGATCTTCGACGATTACCACTTCTTCAAGACCGCTTTCGAAGAAGCCGGCGTATCTTCCCGTACCATAATGTACTCCAACCAGGCATCTGACCCGACAGTAGAACGTCTGATGATTCCTGACCTGGCCCTTGCAACTGCCGAACACTTCGCAGTCGAAGAAGGCAAGAAGGTACTGGTACTGCTGACCGATATGACCTCCTACGCTGACGCGATGAAGGAAATCGGTGTAGCAATGGACAAGATCCCTGCCAACCGTGGCTACATGGGTGACCTTTACTCTCAGCTGGCCAAGCGTTACGAAAAGGCTGCTGACTACAAAGGTGCCGGATCTGTGACCATCCTGGCGGTAACTACCATGCCTGGTAACGATGTAACCCACCCTGTTCCTGATAACACCGGTTACATCACCGAAGGTCAGTTCTACCTGCACGACGGCGTTATCGATCCATTCGGTTCCCTGTCCCGTCTGAAGCAGATGGTTATCGGTAAAGAGACCCGTGAAGATCATAGCCAGATCATGAACACCATGATCCGCTTCTACTCCGAAGGCATCAACGCCAAGCAGAAGCAGGCCATGGCTTTTGAACTGTCCGACTACGACCTCAAGACCATCAAGTTTGCCGACATGTTCCGCGAGCGTTTCATGAAGCTGGATGTGGCCATGACTCTGGAAGAAGCTCTGGATCTGAGCTGGGAATCCCTGGCGGCCTGCTTCAACCCTGAAGAGACGCTGATGAAGCAGAGCCTGGTCGAGAAGTACTGGCCCGCTAAAGCCCAGGTGAATGCCGAAGCGGCAACAGCCATGAGCTCCAGAGAAAGCACGGAGGCCTGATCCATGGCCGGTAAAATTGCGCTTAACAAGAGTTCGCTCAATAAGGAGAAGCGCAGCCTCAAGACGTTCAACCAGTATCTGCCCGCGCTGGAACTGAAGCGCCTGCAACTGATGGCGGAACGAAAAAAAGCCGAGAAGGCCCTTGAGGAAGCAAAGCTCCGTATTGAGCAGATCGAAGGTGATATTGCCGCCCAGCTGCCCATGCTGGCTTGCGAAGATATCGTACTCGAAGACCTGGTAAAGGTGACCAGCATTGTTCTTGGTGAACAGAACATTGTCGGTACCACTGTACCTCTGTTGGAACGGATTGAAGTGGAAGTCGCGCCTTACAGCTACCTGGTTCGCCCTCACTGGGTGGATTTCCTGGTAGAAAAGCTGAAGGAGATGGCTGAACTGCACGTCGAGCGTCAGGTACGTGAACTCCGCTACAAGGAGATTGCCGCCGCGACCAAGACCACGTCTCAGCGCGTGAACCTGTTCTCCAAGGTACTGATCCCTCAAACCAAGCAGAACATCGCGAAGATCAAGATCTTCCTGTCCGATCAGGACCGGGCCGGCGTTGTCAACGCCAAGATCTCGAAGTCGAAGATGGATGCTGCCGCAGCCGCTGCGGCCGCAGAGAGAGGATGAGCGGATGAGTATAAAAGCACTCAAAAAGATTACGCTCTACGGGCTGTCCAGTGAAAAAACTTCACTGCTGCGGGGACTGCAGGATCTCGGCTGCATGCACCTGATCCCTCTGGGTGAAACCCAGAACGGTGACAGTGAGCTGACCGAACCACAATCTGCCAAGGAAGCCCTGAGCTGGTTGTCCAGCTGCCCGAACAAGCGCCGCGAAGCTCGCTCCACCGGTGAACTGACCGCTGACAGCATTGTTTCTGCCGTTCTGAAAAACAAGCAGGAACACCGTCAGGCCGCTGACCAGCGCGATGCACTGGTCAAGCGTATCAAGGAAGTTCGCCCTTGGGGTGATTTCTCCTTCCCGGATATTTCCGAGATGGCAGATGTACGACTATGGTTTTATGTTGTACCCCAGCAGGATATGGAAGCTGTTGAAGCTCTGGAACTGCCCTGGGAGATTGTTCACAAGGATCAGAAAGACTGCTATGTCGTTGTTCTGGCCACTAAAGAACCCGATGCCGAGCTGCTGCCGGTAAAACGTTCTCACGTGGGCCAGCACTCTCTCTCTGAACTGGAAGAGATGCTGGAAAAAGCCGAAATGACTCTGGAAGACAAGCAGGGTGAGCGTGAAAGCCTGACCCGCTGGATCTACATCATCTCTCAGGCCGTGGCTCGCTTTGAAGACGAGAAAGCCCTGTCTGATGCCTGCCAGGGCGCACTGGAAGACGATCAGTTCTTCCTGGTATCCGGCTGGATGCCGGCTGATAAGGAAGATGAGATCCGCAGCTTTGTTGCAGATCTGCCTGCAGCCGTCATCATTGAAGAACCGGGTGACGAGGACACGCCTCCGACTTTGCTGGAAAATGCTGATTCCACCGGTGGTGGCAGTGAAGCCTTTGGCTTCTTCCAGGTTCCCGGCTACCGTGCCTGGGATCCGGGCGGTATTGTGTTTTACTCCTTCTCCCTGTTCTTCGCCATGATCATGAGCGATGCAGCTTACTGTGCACTGTTTGCCGGCATCATCTTTATGAATCGCGGCAAGCTGGGTTCCAGTGTTCCTGGACGCCGACTGATGAACATGGGTTATTTCATGTCTGCTCTGGGTGTGGCCTGGGGTGTCATGATCGGCAGTTACTTCGGTGTATCGCCGGGTGAAGGGACTTTACTTGGACAACTCGCTTTTATTGATCTGAATAATTACGGTGCCATGATGGCCTTGTCTATCGCTATTGGTGCTGGTCACCTTGTGATTGCAAACATCATGAGCTTTCTGATCAACCGAAAGAAAAGCAGCACAGCCTACGCTCCTTTGGGCTGGGCCATCCTGATGATGGGTGGATTGGGTCTTTATCTGGCTAAATCTGGTTATATTCCTGAATCACTGGCCGATGCGATTGCTCCCGGAACAATGATTATCGGCGCCGCCTTGATTTTCCTGTTCACAAGCGAACGTAAAGTTAACTCTGCGGGCACTTTGGTTCTGCGAATGCTGGACGGATTAAAAGGTATATACAACGTCACCAGCGCATTTGGCGACATCTTAAGCTATATGCGCCTTTTCGCCCTGGGGCTGTCCGGCGCATCCCTGGCCATGACTTTTAACAGTCTGGCCCATGATGCCATGAGCAGCAGCCCAGTAACTGGCGTGCTGCTGGCAGGAATGATTTTACTTCTTGGACACATCCTGAACTTCGTGCTCTGCATCATGAGTGGCGTGGTACACGGTATGCGTCTCAATGTTATTGAATTTGTTAACTGGGGTATGTCTGACGAAGGCTACCCGTTCAAAGCGTTTCGTAAACAAGAGGACTGAAAATGGAACAACTGATCATCACACTGGGCTGGGTAGGCGTATTCGCACCTGTTGCTCTCGGGGCTGTCGGTTCTGCAATTGGCTGCTCTGTAGCCGGTCAAGCCGCCTGTGGTGCAATGCTGGATGTCGAATCCGGCTACGGTAAGTTCGTCGGCGTATCCGCGATGCCTTCTTCCCAGGTTATCTACGGTATCGTGATCATGTTTATTCTGTCGAATCTGGGAGTTAGCGTCACCACCAGTGCTGGCATGTTCGGTATCGGTCTGCTGACTGGTATTGCTCTGATGTACTCTGCCATCTACCAGGGTCAGGCTATTGCTGCGTCCATCAACGCATCCAAGAACAAGCCTGAAGTTTTCGGTCTGTCCATTGCACCAGCGGCTATCGTAGAAGGCTTCGCGGTATTTGCCTTCGTATTTGCACTGGTTCTGGGTCAGCAAATCGCTGCCTGATAGCTGATAGATAAGGAGAGATTGATGACCGTATCCAACGATCAAATCTCTGTCGGCGTCCAGGAGCTGATTGAGAAACTGCGTACACAGGGTGTGAGCTCCGGCCGCACCGAAGGTGAGCGTCTTTTGGAGAATGCTCGCCAGGAAGCAGCTGAAATCATTGCGGAAGCCCGCAAGGAAGCTGCTGCCATCACCGCCAAGGCCAAGAAAGATGCCGAGTTCACCATCAAGTCTGGTGAAGAGTCTCTGCAACTGGCTGGCCGCAATGCGGTTCTGGAAATGAAGAGCTACCTGCTTGAGCGCTTCTCCGAGCGTATCCAGGAAGCTGTGTCCGGGGAAATGACTGACCAGGGCATCCTGCAAAAGATGATTCTGGAAGTGGCCGGCCGCAATAGTCTGCAAGGTGAGAGCAATGTTGAAGTTGTTCTGCCTGCCAAGATTGTTGGTCTGGAAGATCTGCGCAGTAACCCGGAAGAGCTGAAAGAAGGCTCCCTGGCCTACTTTGCCGCTCGTAACGGCAAGGAAATGCTGATGGAAGGTGTCACCTTCACAGTCAGCGAAGAGCAGAAGTCCGGTGTTACCTTCCGTCTGAATGACAAGAACATTGAGGTGGAACTGGACGATAGCGCAGTCAGCACTATGCTGCTGAACCACCTGCAGCCCCGCTTCCGGGTTCTGCTGGAAGGCGTTATCAACTAAGGGTTGCCTTGCATCCGGCAGGCGGCTGAATGCCTCGTCATTCCTGCGCAAGCAGGAATCTATATCTCATGGATTCCGGCTTACGCGGGAATGACGGCTTCCGTCGTTTGTAACTGCAAACAGCCATGAACAGGAAATGCCATTCCCTATGAATGTATTTCCTTGGTCATATGTACGGAGCAAGTCATGGCAGAGAATGCCTATTACACCTTACTGACTTCGCTGCCCCATATTGATTCCCTGTTTAACAGCAGAATCACTCCGATCTCCCGCTTCCAGCTGGACAAACGACTGTCCATGCTCAACACAGCGGACCAGCAACGTCTGGTTAAGATCGAGAGTCTGCTGCACTGGGATCAGCTGGATGACGATGTCGAAGAGAAAGCCCTGATCCAACAGGCAGAAAGAGTACGCGCTGAACTTGCAAGCCAGGCCCTGTGCGACCTGGTCGACTGGCGTCTGGATATGCGCACCATTGTTGCCGCCCTGCGCCGCAAGCATGCGGGTCAGCCGACACCAACCGAGTCCAAGTGGAGCTACGGTACCCGTTACGAATATATTCGTAACCACTGGAACTCTCCCACTCTCGGTCTGGGCAGCGCCTTCCCCTGGATTTCCAAAGTAGTGGAATGCCTGCGCAATGGTGAGTGCATCGCACTGGAAAAGATTCTGCTTCAGGCCGTATGGGATCACCTGACCCACCTGGCCATGAAGCACAGCCACGATTTCGAAGCCGTAGTCATCTACGTACTGCGCTGGAACCTTGTGGCCCGCTGGACAGCCTACGACACCGACAAGGCACGTGTCCGTTTCCGCAGCCTGGTTGAAACCAGCCTGGGCGAATTCCGGGACCAGCTGCCCACCGGCGAATAAACGGCGAGGATTACAGGTTTATGAGTACAAATATCGAAAAACAAGCCACGGCCAATGTGGTCGCGGTTAACGGTGATATCCTCACCATCCAGGCTGGCAGCGATGATGTTCGCCTGGTAAAAAACGAAGTGGTTTATGTTAGCCCCAGTCGTACCGAAAACGCTGAAGGCAAGCAGGAACTGCTGATGTCTGAAGTACTGCGTGTTAACGGCCGCAATGCTGACATTCAGGTATTCGAAGACACCAGTGGTGTTGGCGTAGGTGACGAAGTCTTCCAGACTGGCGAGTTGCTGTCTGTAGAACTTGGCCCTGGCTGCCTGTCCCAGATCTTCGACGGTCTGCAGAACCCGCTGGAGCGTCTAGCCCAGATTCATGGTACTTTCCTGAAGCGTGGTGTTCAGGTTGACGCTCTGGATCGTTCCAAGGAGTGGTCCTTCGTTGCAACGGCCCGCGTTGGTGACAAGCTGCGCGCCGGTGAAACTCTGGGCACTGTCCAGGAAGGCCGCTTCACTCACAAGATCATGGTTCCTTTCTTCCAAAAGGGCACTGTATCTGTTGAGTGGATCCAGGAAGGTACCTTCACTGTTGATACGGTAATTGCCCGTGTTCGTGACGAACAGGGTAAGGAAATTGAGCTCAACATGATTCAGCGCTGGCCTGTTAAGCAGTCCATCGCCGAAACTCTGGGCAAGAACGGCAAGACTGAACGGCAGTTCCCGTCTGAGCCTCTGGTGACCCAACAGCGCCTAGTTGATACTTTCTTCCCAATCGCCCGTGGCGGCACTGGCTGCATCCCTGGCCCATTCGGTGCTGGTAAGACTGTCATGCAGCACACCCTGTCCAAGTACGCTTCCGTTGATATCGTAATCGTTATCGCCTGTGGTGAGCGTGCTGGTGAGGTTGTAGAAACCATCACTGAATTCCCGCAGCTGTCTGACCCGACTGGCTCCGGTACTTTGATGGATCGTACCACCATCATCTGTAATACTTCCTCCATGCCTGTTGCGGCACGTGAGGCTTCCATCTACACCGGTATGACTCTTGGTGAGTATTACCGTCAGATGGGTTACAACGTTCTGCTGCTGGCCGACTCCACTTCACGCTGGGCCCAGGCCATGCGTGAAACCTCCAACCGTCTGGAAGAGATTCCAGGGGAAGAAGGTTTCCCAGCGTACATCGACTCCGCTATCAAGGGTCTGTACGAGCGTGCCGGTGTGATCACCAACGAAGACGGCGAAAGTGGTTCCATGACCATGATCGGTACTGTATCTCCAGCCGGTGGTAACTTCGAAGAGCCTGTGACTCAGTCCACTCTGGCCACCGTGAAGTGCTTCCTGGGTCTGTCCTACGACCGTGCTTACAAGCGTTTCTTCCCGGCTGTAGATCCGCTGATCTCCTGGTCCCGTTACTTGGATCAACTGGCTCCCTGGTATAAGCAGAACATTGCTGAAACCTGGGTTGACGATGTTAAGGAGATGCAAAAACTGATCTCTACCGGTGAAAGCATCAACCAGATGATGCAGGTTACCGGTGAAGAAGGTGTGACTTTGCACGACTACGTAACCTTCCAGAAATCTCTGTTTCTGGATATGGTTTACCTGCAGCAGGACGCCTTCGATAAGATTGATTCTGCCTGTCCGCTGGAGCGTCAGCGCTTCTGCTTCGGTCTGATCATCGATATCGCCCGTCGCGAGCTGAGCTTCACTGACAAGAATGAAGCTCGTGAGTTCTTCATCAAGCTGACCGGCCTGTTCAAGAACCTTAACTACGCTCACTATGAATCCAGCGAGTACAAAGAGTACGTCATTAAGATCCAGGAACTGCGTGATCAGCACACTGCCACTGAGGCAGCTGCCTGATTCAGCACTCCATGACAAAGACCGGCCCAGTGCCGGTCTTTTTGTTTTACTATCCAGCTGCCGCTTTCTTCTCCCCCTCTTTTACCCTATGTACCTCCACGTTAAAGGGTGATCAAAAACAGAAACTATTTCGATAAAAATCGGCTTTTTTAAAGTGTTTTTTATCTCATTCCATGCTCTTTCATAAATACACCACACTTTGTATTTTTTCTCCAGTGTGCTGCCTGTTTTCACTATATCATTTATCATAAAAATGCCTTTTCCGTCACTTCAGGCGACGAAAAAAGCATTTTCGCTCATGACTGTTTGTTAACCTTTTCAAACACCCGCAAATAAGAAAAATTAATAGTAATTAAGCGAATCTACTTATTTCCTATAAATGGCATGGTCATATCATGGTCACACTACCCGGGGAAAGTTCTTAACTCCTCAATTTTGCGCCCCCAGACAAGGACAAACCCTTGAACAAGGGCGTTCAGATACAAACTGTCTCAAGGAATACCAAGATGCGCATCGTCATCGCTCTGGGCGGCAACGCCATGCTGCAACGCGGACAACCCCTGGAAGCCGCTATCCAGCGTGAAAACATCCGTAAAGCTGCAGAAGTTATTGCTCGCGTAGCCAAGGATCACGAAGTTATCCTGACTCACGGAAACGGTCCTCAGGTTGGCCTGCTGGCCCTGCAGAACGCAGCTTACGACAAGGTTTCACCCTACCCTCTGGACGTATTGGGCGCAGAAACTGCCGGCATGATCGGCTACATGATGGAGCAGGAACTGTACAACCAGATGCCTGGTGCGCAAATCGCAACTATGGTGACTCAGACTCTGGTTGACAACGAAGACCCCGCTTTCCAGAACCCCACCAAGTTCGTTGGCCCTGTTTACAACCAGGAAGAAGCTGAAGCCCTGGCTGCAGAAAAGAACTGGAGTATCAAGGCTGACGGCGAATATTTCCGCCGCGTTGTTCCTTCTCCTCTGCCCAAGAGCATTGTTGAAGTAGAAATGGTTAAGAAGCTGTCCGAAATGGGCGCTCTGGTTATCTGCTCCGGCGGTGGCGGCGTTCCTGTTCGCAAGCTGGAAGATGGTAAGCTGGAAGGCGTTGAAGCCGTAGTAGACAAGGACCTGACTGCGGCCCTGCTGGCTGAGCAAATGGGTGCCGATGCTCTGGTTATCATGACTGACGTTGCCGCTGTATGCGTAAACTTCGGCCAGCCTGACCAGAAAGAAATCCACAAAGCTTCCGTTGAAGGCATCAGCGAGCTGGATTTCCCAGCCGGCTCCATGGGTCCAAAGATCGATTCCTGTGCCGAATTCGTACAAAAGGGTGGTCGTTTCGCCGCTATCGGCAGCCTGTACGATGTCGAAAGCATCGTGAAGGGTAAAGCCGGTACCTGGATCACCAACGAAGTAGAAGGTATCTCTTTCTACGGAAAAAAAGAAGCTGCTGAAGCTTAATGAAAATCAGGGGCCGGCTTGAAATCCGGCCCCTGTTACATTACTGAAATCTTACTTTTCCACTCTTGCTCCCTTCCCAAGCCCTTCTATTTTTGCCACCCCCTCCTCCTTGTACTTTCTCGTTAAAAGGCCCTTGTTACAAAGCGCATGTTGCAAAACTCTTATTATTTGACCATGACCGCCTATTTTTCAGGCTTGTTAATTACCTATCTGGCAAAATGTAAGGTCACTTATAGCGATAAGTGTATAAAACAGTCCCTTTTTGGCTTTTTTCATAACCTTACTTGCAAGCCAACATTCCCCTGCTAGATATACCCCTTAGCTTTTTCGACTGACTTTTTAGTGCAACGTCTGCCAGGTGTATTCGCAGAGGAAAAAACATGCCAGCAACTCAGAGCTCCAGGTTCGATTCAGGTCGATTATTGTTATCCGCAGGTATTGCCGTCGCAGCAACCCCAGCTGTGGCCGATAGCAAAATTGGAGATTTGCTTACTGCCTACGGTGGAGCCCAGGCCAAAAGTAGTGGTTTTGTCAGCTCCCCCCAGCTCCAGAACAAGGTTAAAAAACACCAGGGCTGGAACTGGCTGCCCGGTTATAAATGGCCACAGCTTTCATCACAGCCTTACACACCTTTGAGTCGCACCTGGGAGGCTGTATCTGGAGAAATCGCACCTATCGCAGGACTGATGGCCCTGCATGTCATCACAACCCATACTGGTGTCCAGTTTCAGCGCTGGACAGGGAAAAGCGCTGACGAACTAACAGACATGACCTGGAGACTGGGTGAAGCACTGGGTGACATTGCCACCTCCAACGATGGATCAGAACTGATCTGGAGGCTGTTTGCTTCGAATATTGACCTGCTGAAAACACCTGGAGCATTAAAAGAACATCAACATATGTTCTGGATGCTGCGTCGCTTGCTGGCCTATGCCCCAACCCTGATCCATGCCGTTCCGGAAGCACTGAGGCAGTATGTACTTAACTCCGTTGGCTATGCTGGCATTGCCTTCGATACACCAGGACTCAATGAGCACTTTGGCCTGACTCTAGTCACCTCCAGCTCGGCAGACGACCCCGGACGACCAAACAGTGCCTATCTGGATCTAGATTTTGTCGGCCAGGCAAAACCATTTGATGAACCAACCGGTCGCCTGGAAAACGCTCTGGTTGAACTCGATAAAGTTAGCCGGGAACATGATGTCACCCGTATTCGCTTTTATCCGAGCATTCTGGGTGACCAGCGCAAGGGGGGTAAACTGGTCCTGTTTGTTCGCCCCTATTTCAACCACCAACCTGGTCCGCTCATTCGCTTTCCGGTCAGCTTTGGATCAAGCAGTGACAAAGTCTGGTGGACAGACGCTATAGATCGGGGAATTGTTCAGGGTGTATACAACGATAGCCAGTATGTAGTGGTTAAGCACCTGAATGAGTTGCTGGGTTATGGCAAGTCCATGATCACGCCTTTCTCGGACAAGATTCTTGAAAACCTGCCGGAACTGGTGAAATGGGCAGCCGACGAACCGACAGCCCGGGATTATGGATACACATTTGAAGAACAGATGCATACTGCAGCTGAACCCGATGTGTTGAATCTTAATGACACTGTTAATCTTGGCCTGCCAGCCAAACCCAAACAGTCAACTTATCACACTGCTGTTTCAACCGGTGATATGGGCTTCGTCTTTATTGACGACTATTACAGCATGCGGGTTGAACTGCCTATTTTCACTCTGGTTTCGCGCTCATCGTACTCAGATATTAAAACCCAGGATCTGGATAAGCTGGAAACCTATCTACCCTGGCGCGCCAGTCGTGGTTCCGAGAAAATTCTCTTCAATATGGCCAAGAGCGAGGCATACGGCTGGCTAGTGAATAGTCTAACCCAGACTCGCCTGAAAGAACTTGAAGAAGACCGGCAAAATTATAAGCAGTTTAAAGATGCGCCAACCCACAGTAGGTTTGGGCTGTTAAAAGCAGCCAAAGATCAGCTGGTGCCAGAAGACAAGAGTATTGAAGACGCATTAAAAGCTAAAGAGAAAAAACTGAAAAAAGCAGATAAAAAGCTTGGAAAGGCATATAAAAAACTGAAAGAACATGAGAGTGAGCTAGATCAGCAGCATAATAAAGTTCAGGACAAAGACGAGCAGCTGGAAGCATTAAAAGAAGATCTTGCCACAGCCAAGAAGAACAAGGCAGAAGCTGCCTCTGCTGTAGCAGAAGCCAAAAGAAAGCTAAAGGGAGAAGATTTAAAGAGGGCAGATAGATTAAGAACCTTACATGCCAGACTAGACAAGGCTATTGAAGATGAAAACAGAACGAAGGCAAGGGAAATCAGGGCGAAGATAAATAAAACCCTTCGGGAAGCAAATAAGAGGGAAAGGCTTAAAACATTTAATGACGAGCTAGTGGACGCTAAAGAGCCCACAGATGAATACAACGAGCTTGATAGGAAAAGAGCCAGGCTGTCTAAAAAAGCCAATAACGCCAGAGCGGAAATGGATGACGCACGCAAGAAAATGCAAAAGATCGGAGCAACTGATAAGGATATCCAGGAATATATGACTCTGAAGCTTCTTGCTCAGGCAGAGCAGGCTCACGGCAAGCTTGATGACAAGGATCACGCTCTTCTTGAAGATATCACCGATAAACAGGGTATATCTGGGGCTGAAGGTATTTTCTCAACTGTTAAGGGCATGATTGGCACCACAGTACGAGCACTCACACCAGAATCCGTATATAACTGGATTTCCCCGAAAAAGAAATCTGAACAATCGGAAGATGATGATTCTGAAGAGGAAACAGATGTAAAAACCAAAGGAAAGAAACAAGGAAAAGCAACTGAAGGCAAGAGCAAGAAGATAAGCAAAAAGTCAAAAGACGAGTCCGAATCAGAAGAATCAAGCGAATCTGAAACCGAATCGGAGTCCAGTGACTCAGATGAAGGAAAAAGAAAAGGGAAAGGGAAGGAAAAAGAAACTAAACGCAAGAAAACATCATCCTCAAAAGACGAGGATGACGAAGATGAAGAGAGACCTAAAAAACGAGCAACCAAGTCAAAAGACAAAGCAAAACCTGAGAAAAGTAAAAAGAAAAAAGCAAGAAGGGCTGAAGAAAGTAGTTCAGACGAGGATGAAAGCAGCTCCTCATCTGAGTCTGAAGAGAAAGAAGCCGCACCCAAGAAGCAGGGTTGGCTTAATTACTTAAGCCTTGGCCTAATTGGAGATGGTGAAGAAGCCAAATCTGCAGAAGACGATAAGAAGTCAAAATCTAAAAAAGCCAAGGCCAAAAAACGCAAAGAAGCTAAAAAGAAAAGAAAAGCGAAAGACGATGAGACCTCATCTGAAAAAGAGATCTCATCTGATGAGTCTTCAGACGAAAAAACCAAAAAACGTAAAAAAGTGATTAAAGGGAAGCCTAAAGCTCCAACAGGTAAGAGCAAAACGAAAACCCGCAAAAAGCAAGAGCCCAGTGATGAAAGCAGCAGTGAGGAAGAGACTGAGCCCAGGAAAAAGGTGAAAGGTAAAAAGACTAAGCCTGAGCCCAAAAAAGATAAGAGAAGAAAAAAACCTAGAGTTGGCTCTGAAACCGACGACAGTGAAGAAAGTGAAGAAGAGACTAAGTCCAGGAAAAAGGTAAAAGGTAAGAAGACTAAGCCTGATCCCAAAAAAGATAAGAGAAGGAAAAGATCTAGAGTCGACTCTGAAGCCGACGACAGTGAAGAAAGCGAGGAAGAGTCTAAGCCCAGGGAAAAGGTGAAAAGTAAAAAAGCTAAGCACAGCCCTTTCAGGACTAAACAAACAGCCAGGCCAAAAGAGGCTGACGATGAAGAGAGCGTGGAGGAAGAAAGTGAAGTAGAAGATAAGTACGCTGCCAGAACTAAAGTTACAGCCAGGAAAAAAGGAACTGAGGACAAGTCAAAAGCTAAGTCCACCTCAAAAACTAAAAAGAAAAGTAGGGAAGATTCGGAGGATGAGGAAAGCAGCTCCGAGGAAGAAGACAGCTCCCAGGAAGAAGGCAGCTCTGAGGAAGAAGGCAAAGTAGTGAAGAAGAAAGCGGCTTCCAAAAAAACAGCAAAAGGTACTGCCAAAGCCAAAGCTGCGAAAGAGGACAAAGCTAAAAAAACTGAGTCCACCTCAAAAACTAAAAAGAAAAGCAGAGAAGATTCGGAGTATGAGGAAAGCAGTTCCGAGGAAGAAAGCAGTTCCGAGGAAGAAAGCAGCTCCGAGGAAGAAAGCAAAGCAGTGAAGAAGAAGGCGGCTTCCAAAAAAGCAGGAAAAGGTACTGCTAAAGCCAAAGCGGTGAAAGAGGACAAAGCTAAAAAAGCTAAGTCCACCTCAAAAACTAAAAAGAAAAGCAGAGAAGATTCGGAGGATGAGGAAGGCAGCTCCCAGGAAGAAGGCAGCTCTGAGGAAGAAGGCAAAGTAGTGAAGAAGAAGGCGGCTTCCAAAAAAGCAGCAAAAGGTACTGCCAAAGCCAAAGCTGCGAAAGAGGACAAAGCTGAAAAAGCTGAGTCCACCTCAAAAACTAAAAAGAAAAGTAGGGAAGATTCGGAGGGTGAGGAAAGCAGCTCCGAGGAAGAAGGCAGCTCCCAGGAAGAAGGCAGCTCCCAGGAAGAAGGCAGCTCCCAGGAAGAAGGCAGCTCCCAGGAAGAAGGCAGCTCCCAGGAAGAAGGCAGCTCCCAGGAAGAAGGCAGCTCCCAGGAAGAAGGCAGCTCTGAGGAAGAAGGCAAAGTAGTGAAGAAGAAGGCGGCGGCTTCCAAAAAAGCAGCAAAAGGTACTGCCAAAGCCAAAGCTGCGAAAGAGGACAAAGCTGAAAAAGCTGAGTCCACCTCAAAAACTAAAAAGAAAAGTAGGGAAGATTCGGAGGGTGAGGAAGGCAGCTCCGAGGAAGAAGGCAGCTCCGAGGAAGAAGGCAGCTCTGAGGAAGAAAGCAAAGTAGTGAAGAAGAAGGCGGCTTCCAAAAAAGCAGGAAAAGGTACTGCCAAAGCCAAAGCGGTGAAAGAGGACAAAGCTAAAAAAGCTGAGTCCACCTCAAAAACTAAAAAGAAAAGTAGGGAAGATTCGGAGGGTGAGGAAGGCAGCTCCGAGGAAGAAGGCAGCTCTGAGGAAGAAAGCAAAGTAGTGAAGAAGAAGGCGGCTTCCAAAAAAGCAGGAAAAGGTACTGCCAAAGCCAAAGCTGCGAAAGAGGTCAAAGCTAAAAAAGCTGAGTCCACCTCAAAAACTAAAAAGAAAAGCAGGGAAGATTCGGAGGGTGAGGAAGGCAGCTCCCAGGAAGAAGGCAGCTCCCAGGAAGAAGGCAGCTCTGAGGAAGAAAGCAAAGTAGTGAAGAAGAAGGCGGCGGCTTCCAAAAAAGCAGGAAAAGGTACTGCCAAAGCCAAAACAGCGAAAGATGACAAAGCTAAAAAAGCTGAGTCCACCTCAAAAACTAAAAAGAAAAGCAGGGAAGATTCGGAGGGTGAGGAAGGCAGTTCCGAGGAAGAAGGCAGCTCCCAGGAAGAAGACAGCTCTGAGGAAGAAAGCAAAGTAGTGAAGAAGAAGGCGACGGCTTCCAAAAAAACAGGAAAAGGTACTGCCAAAGCCAAAGCTGCGAAAGAGGTCAAAGCTAAAAAAGCTGAGTCCACCTCAAAAACTAAAAAGAAAAGCAGGGAAGATTCGGAGGGTGAGGAAGGCAGTTCCGAGGAAGAAGGCAGTTCCGAGGAAGAAGGCAGCTCCCAGGAAGAAGACAGCTCTGAGGAAGAAAGCAAAGTAGTGAAGAAGAAGGCGACGGCTTCCAAAAAAACAGGAAAAGGTACTGCCAAAGCCAAAGCTGCGAAAGAGGACAAAGCTAAAAAAGCTGAGTCCACCTCAAAAACTAAAAAGAAAAGCAGGGAAGATTCGGAGGGTGAGGAAGGCAGCTCCGAGGAAGAAGGCAGCTCCGAGGAAGAAGGCAGCTCCCAGGAAGAAGGCAGCTCTGAGGAAGAAAGCAAAGTAGTGAAGAAGAAGGCGGCTTCCAAAAAAACAGGAAAAGGTACTGCCAAAGCCAAAACAGCGAAAGATGACAAAACTAAAAAAGAAGCTAAGCCCTCCCCCACAGCTAAAAAGAAAGACCAAAAAGAGTCGAAGGATGAAGGCAGCGCCTTCGATAAGGAAGGCAGCGCCTCTGATGAGGAAGGCAGCGCCTCTGATGAGGAAGACAAAGTAGGGAAGAAGACTGCTCCTAAGGAGGGGAAAAAGGACACTGCCAAAGTCAAGGCAGCGAAAGATGACAAAACTAAAAAGGATAAAAGCAGTGGATCAGAGGATGAAACTAAGGAGCCTTCAGTCACAGATGAAGAAGAACTTCTTTGCAGAACCAGAGCACAGACCAAGGCACAAACATCAGGGGAAGATGCTTCTCAACGAGGAGACAAGACCAAAACGGATGCAAGTAACAAAGTAGATAAACAACCGGCTGACACCGAAAAAAAAAACCTACAAAGTGAAGCAGACTCATAAGCTAAAGGAAAAGTTATCTGCTAAAAAACCAGCCTCTGCCACAAAGGCAGAGGCTGGCGACAAGCAAAGCAAGACATCAACCGCAGGCTCTGACCAAGAGACGGATGTAACGGATCAGGACGCCAGGACATCCGACCTGGAGACTGGTGATCAGGAAACTCATGGCAAGCGGAAACCAACCTCTGGAGCTAAGCCAAAATCCTCTGAGGACAAGGCATCACCCGCCGGCTCTGACCAGGAAGGCGATGTAACGGACCAGGACGCCAGGACATCCGACCAGGAGACTGGTGATCAGGAAACTCATGGCAAGCGGAAACCAACCTCCGGGGCTAAGCCAAAATCCCCTGAGGACAAGGCATCACCCGCCGGCTCTGACCAGGAAGGCGATGTAACGGACCAGGACGCCAGGACATCCGACCAGGAGACTGGTGATCAGGAAACTCATGGCAAGCGGAAACCAACCTCCGGGGCTAAGCCAAAATCCCCTGAGGACAAGGCATCACCCGCCGGCTCTGACCAGGAAGGCGATGTAACGGACCAGGACGCCAGGACATCCGACCAGGAGACTGGTGATCAGGAAACTCATGGCAAGCGGAAACCAACCTCCGGGGCTAAGCCAAAATCCCCTGAGGACAAGGCATCACCCGCCGGCTCTGACCAGGAAGGCGATGTAACGGACCAGGACGCCAGGACATCCGACCAGGAGACTGGTGATCAGGAAACTCATGGCAAGCGGAAACCAACCTCCGGGGCTAAGCCAAAATCCCCTGAGGACAAGGCATCACCCGCCGGCTCTGACCAGGAAGGCGATGTAACGGACCAGGACGCCAGGACATCCGACCAGGAGACTGGTGATCAGGAAACTCATGGCAAGCGGAAACCAACCTCCGGGGCTAAGCCAAAATCCCCTGAGGACAAGGCATCACCCGCCGGCTCTGACCAGGAAGGCGATGTAACGGACCAGGACGCCAGGACATCCGACCAGGAGACTGGTGATCAGGAAACTCATGGCAAGCGGAAACCAACCTCCGGGGCTAAGCCAAAATCCCCTGAGGACAAGGCATCACCCGCCGGCTCTGACCAGGAAGGCGATGTAACGGACCAGGACGCCAGGACATCCGACCAGGAGACTGGTGATCAGGAAACTCATGGCAAGCGGAAACCAACCTCCAGGGCCAAGCCAAAATCCTCTGAGGACAAGGCATCACCCGCCGGCTCTGACCAGGAAGGCGATGTAACGGACCAGGACACCGAGAAACCGGTTTTCGGTAAACCAAACACCCGGTCTCAGAAACAGCATTCTTCCAAGGAAGATGCATCATCAGGTGTGTCTGGTCAGGCAGCGAAAGCAAAGCGCCAGAAAGGCGATAAATCCCAACGGCAGGCAAACAAAGCAGCTAAGGGTAAGAAAAAAATAGAACCAAAGCCAAAGCCAAAAACATCACAAAAGAAAGGTCCAAAAAAAAAAGTGAGCACAGGAGAAAGTGAGGAGTTAACACAATCGGGAGGCGAATCGACTAATGAAGACGAAATTACACAAGAGACAGACAGCAGTGAGGGAGATGAGAGTAGTGGTATATCTGATGAATCTGGTGTACCTACACCATCTCCATCAGAAGGAGAGATACTCCTTGAGGGTGAAATCCTTAAGGAAGTTACAATTTCCTCAACTGATGAAGGTGCAGCGACCGTAAGAACGTTCGAACCTTATCACTCTAGCCAACCTGTTCCTGTAGTGACAATAGTAATAGATCCAGCTAGTACTATTACGGAGGCTTCCAGTGCACAATCACAGTGAAGACAATAACCTTGAAATTACATAAATAGAATAGAGTAAGACAAATCTGAACCTGCACGAGGTTCAGCTTTGTCTTACTCTTGCTTAGCATTCAGCCAGTACGGCACACATGAACACACACCTAACACACGTACATAACCCTACCCTACTTCGAGCAAAACCTTCAGCCATGAAAACATTGTTCACAATTTACACATTGGTTTGTTTTCATACTGTTCTTCCATTTATGGACTCAGCAACAGCCAACCAATACGACCCTCATGAGCCAAACATGGTTAACAGGTTTCCACCAGAGGAAGATGACCTTGACGAAATGGAAGATTCATACATTCAGGAAAACAACTCTGACTCACAGGAAGAAACCTGGAGAAGCTATGATATAGAGGAAGTTGAAGATGATGGATTGTTTACTGATGAATACCCATAGTCTCAAAAGTAAACGTGCAACAAAAATGGCATCCCGTAGGGGACTCGAACCCCTGTTACTGCCGTGAAAGGGCAGTGTCCTAACCACTAGACGAACGGGACGCGGCAAGAAAACGCAACATTAAATTTATTCGCGGTATTCGTCAAGGCTGTTTCTGCTCTTCAAACCCCAAGGAAACAGAGTTTACACAAAATCTGAGTCCTGTAGGCTGGGGTCCATCAGGAAAAACATGCCCAAGATGGGCATCGCAGTTGGCACACAATATTTCCGTCCTTTCCATCCCAAGGCTCAGATCTTCCCTGTATTCAATGGCCTGCTTAGACACCGGAGCCCAGAAACTGGGCCAGCCACATCCACTTTCAAATTTGGCATCAGAAACAAACAGCGGGCTTCGGCAACAGGTACAGTGATAGACACCAATAGCTTTATGATCCAGATACTCTCCACTGAAAGGAGCTTCTGTTCCCTTCTCCCGGCAGACCCGGTACTGCTTAGGTGTTAAAACTTCCCGCCACTCCTGTTCTGATCGTTTTGAATCCGACATAAAAAATACCTCTCTGACAAAGTCACGTGTATCATCTGTGTTCTTGGGGTGCCGACAATAATCCAGAGAGCAGATTGAATGATCACGCTGCTCTCAGGTTAACAAAACCTAAAAATACCGTCAGTCATGTACTCAGGCAGTAATAATTACAATGCAGGATATTTACAAGTCAGCCAAGCTGAACAACGTCTGTTATGAAATCCGTGGACCTATTGTCCATGAAGCCCGGCGCCTGGAAGAAGAAGGCCAGCGCATTCTCAAGCTGAATATCGGTAACCCGGCAGCATTTGATTTCGAGGCCCCGGAAGAGATTATCCAGGATATGATCCTGAATTTACCTGCATCCCAGGGATACTGTGATTCCAACGGCCTTTTCTCCGCGCGCAAGGCTGTTATGCAATACTGTCAGCAGCGTGATATCCCGGGTGTCACCATTGACGACATCTATATTGGCAACGGGGTCAGTGAACTCATTGTTATGGCCATGCAGGGTCTGCTGAACAATGGAGACGAAATGCTGGTGCCTTCACCGGATTATCCCCTCTGGACCGCTGCAGTCACCCTCGCGGGGGGAAGCCCGGTGCACTATATCAAGGATGAACAATCTGACTGGTATCCAGACCTTGATGATATTCGCAGCAAGATCACCAGCAAAACCCGTGGTATTGTGGTCATCAACCCCAATAACCCGACCGGGACTGTTTATCCCCGGGAAATTCTTGAAGGTATTGTTGAACTGGCCCGGGAACATGGGCTGATCATCTTTGCCGACGAAATCTATGACAAAATCCTGTATGACGACGTAGAACATGTCCCCCTGGGTTCTCTGGCTGAAGATGTGCTCTGTATCACCTATAACGGCCTTTCCAAATCCTGGCGGGCAGCAGGTTTCCGTTCTGGCTGGATGATTTTGAGCGGTGCCAAACATCTGGCCCGTGATTATCAAGATGGCCTGCAGATGCTGGCCTCCATGCGTCTCTGCGCCAATGTCCCTTCCCAACACGCGATCCAGACGGCCCTTGGGGGCTACCAGAGCATCAATGACCTGGTTCTTCCCGGTGGACGACTGCTTGAACAGCGCAACACAGCCTGGGAGATGCTGACAGCCATTCCTGGAGTCAGCTGTGTCAAACCCAAGGGTGCGTTATACCTGTTCCCGCGGCTGGATCTAAACTATTACGCCATAGATGATGATGAGCAGATGGTGCTGGAATTCCTGCGTCAGGAGAAGATACTACTGGTTCAGGGCTCCGGCTTTAACTGGCCGTCCCCCGATCATGTACGGATCGTCACTCTGCCCCGCGCAGATATTCTGGAAGAAGCTATAACTCGCTTTGAGCGGTTTCTCAGCCGCTTAAAGCGATAATTCTACCGGGCAAATTTGCGACAATTCAGTACAATTTAGTTATTGAAATGCCTGCTACAGGCCCCCATAAATATTCCAAGTTCAGAGAGTGGAGAACCCATCCGCATGAAGCGTATTCTGTTATTTATTGCAACCAACCTGGCGGTAGTCCTGGTGCTTGGTATTGTTACCAGTATTGTTCTACCTCTGCTGGGCCTTAACACACAGGGGCTGAGTGGCCTGTTTGTGTTCGCCCTGATCTTCGGTTTCGGCGGTGCCTTTATCTCCCTGGCCATTTCCAAATGGATGGCACTGCGTACAACCGGCGCCCAGGTGATCGAACAACCAAGGGATGCCACTGAGCACTGGTTAATGGAGACCGTTTCCCGTCAGGCACAGGCAGCTGGCATTGCTATGCCCCAGGTAGCTGTGTATGACTCTGCTGATATCAACGCCTTTGCCACAGGGCCGAGCAGGAACAACTCTCTGGTGGCTGTCAGCACAGGTTTGCTGCACAGCATGAGCCAGGATGAAGCAGAAGCTGTTCTTGGCCATGAAGTTTCCCATGTGGCCAATGGCGATATGGTCACCCTGACCCTGATCCAGGGTGTAGTCAACACCTTCGTGATCTTTATCGCAAGGGCTATTGCCATGGTGATTGATAACTTCCTGCGCAACGACGAGGAAGGCGGTGGCCTGGGCATGTTTGCCTATATGGGCGTAGTGTTCTTTCTGGAGGCAATCCTGGGGATCGGGGCCAGCATTATCGTGATGTGGTTCTCCCGCCAGCGGGAGTTCCGGGCCGATGAAGGAGGTGCCGATCTGGCAGGACGCCACAAGATGATCGCAGCTCTGCGCCGTCTCCAGGGAGATCAGGAACCCCAGATGGAAGGCACTCTTGCAGCTTTCTGTATCAGTGGCAAACGTGGCCTGTCGGAAATGTTCCTGAGCCACCCTCCTCTGGAAAAGCGGATTGCTCATCTGCAAGGTATGCAGTAAAAAACCTTTCTATCTATTTATTGTCACTGCCGGGCTCAACAGAAACTGTTGGCCCGGCAGTTTCCCTTTCAAATAATATTTTTTTACTTATTATTTTTAGTTTCTCGTGAAATGCCGTTGGGGTTATCCGTTGAGTAGGTTTAAGGCATAAGCAAGGCTTAATCAACTCCTTTTCTAAATAATCAGTTTCACTCTTTGTGAATGTCGAAGGGATATCTGCAGTTTTTGTTTTATCATCGGAGGTGCAAATGCCAATCAGCTTTCCACTTTTGAAATCCCATGTGTAAAGCCAATGATTGCCATCATTTATCACAGCTCGGGTAATAACTCCTAAACCGTAAGAATCACACAGTCCTTCCTTATAGAGCCGTGGAAGCACACCGTTTTGCCTTTCATTTTCTGTATAACCCGATATTTCAGGTGCGCGATAATAACAGGGAGAGGCCAAAATTGGATAAGGTGTACTGTAGCTACCATAAGAAGCAGTCTCAAAACCTGACAATCTACACCTTCTATAAGGCAGTGATGACAAAGCAATATTTTCCGGTCTCATGTGATAACACCAAATATCCTTTTGATTCAGAAAGCAAAGCCCTTCCGCAATATCTTTAAGTTGTATAAGCCGACCATCGACTCCAATGGACTCCTTAACAAGGCTATAAGATAACGACTCTTGTATAGGGGGAATTAATAAAACATAACTATTCATTAGTCTGGGATCTTTATGAAAATCTATCTTTCTGGTGCCCAGTAACCGATCAATGTTCCTGTGAGGACTACAGAGAATAATCTCTGCAATTTTTTTAGAATGAGAGAAGCGCAGATCCTTTGCTGGAATGACCCTTACCCAGACCGACTTTTCACCAAAAGAACCATGATAGAGATGTTTATGTAACTCAACAGTACTAGTCCACTGCACTTCAACACTTTCTTTTTTTAACCATGGTTTCACCTGATCTGGAAGAATTGGAGGCGGAGGCTTGGAATCCATAACTGTATTCACCCCACAAAACCAAAAGACCAGATATGAAAACTAACAGCAGACTTATCAACTAGCGCTAACAAACCGATAAAGGCAGCCTAACAATCGAGTAGGAGGCGGGATTGCTCCCGCCGTCCTCTCACACCACCGGACAAACGGTTCCGTATCACGGCGGTTCATGTCAAACACTTGAGCCGCTGATTGTAATCAACCAGCGATATCAAACCAATTCCATCAAACAGTTTCTTGGGCAACATCTGATTCATATGCGGCGCTCCGGCATTCCACCAAGCTCCACGACCGTTATAAGCACTTATCCGCGCCCGTTCTTTCGACAGCCCAAGTCTTAACAACTTCCTGTACCGAGCTTTTGGACTTTTCCAATGTCTCCAGAGCAGTTTTCGCAGATGCCGCCTTAACCAGCCGTCCAGTTCTTGGAGAACGCCTTTTACACCAATTTCCCGGAAATAGCTCATCCAGCCACGCAGCTTCGGATTCAGCACCTCGACCGTTTTACGGAGTGAGCATCCCCGGCCACGCCGGAAGACGGCTTTCAGGTCACCCTTAAAGCGCCTGACCGCCTTGGCTGACACTTTCAGCCGAACATTATATTTCCGGCTACATACGGTGTAGCCCAAAAACGTCCTTTCCCACGGCCGCCCGACACCACTCTTTTCACGGTTTACCTTCAGCTTTAATGCGCTT
>CBDEWF010000128.1:0-118912 GCA_965243775.1 Sansalvadorimonas sp. | reverse complement strand
TGGCCTGACAGTGGGGGCCTGGTAACCAAGGTAGGGCGTCATCATAATATAACCATCATACTCCCCTATCCCTCTTCTGATACCACCATACCTGACTACCAGTCCACCTCCAGATGAGTGGCCTGCCAACATGGTCATACGACTGTTGTCCCGGATTTGCGTTCTCAAGTCTTCCAGATCATGTTCAAGCTGTCCGACATAGGTAACATCTCCCGGGTGTGACAGCTTTGATCGTCCATGACCACGCAAATCCGGAATATAAATGGAAAGACCTGAATCATTCAGTGCTTTTCCCAAGGGCAGAAGATAGCGTCCATCTGTACCCGAGCCGTGGAGCAGAACCAGATTAAAACCCTTTTTTCCCGGGAAGTGTCTGTAAAAAAGCTGGCTGCCATCTCTGGCGGTATAAAACTTCTCCTGCATATTGCTGACCAAAGTGCCTGCAATCCTGGGAAGGTCATCGAAATTCAGACCCTCTATGGGTATCTGTCTCGCAATGGGAAGAAAAACAAGAGTCAATGCAATCAACAGATAAACGGTAGGGAACGTCATCAAAACGATTATTATTTTTTTCATAACCAGCCAGTGCCATCTGTTGTACATCTCTTTTTCAATAGTATGAAAAAGGAATCCTCTTGTAGACAGCAGGTACTGTAAACAGTCCTGTACGAGCTATGCCCTATGGATACAAGAACTTTTACTCTTCACCAACAAGCCTCTGGGCGGTTTACTGCCCCATGCCGGGAAATCCCGTTCTGCTGAAAAATACACTGACAGCGCAGGCAACAACAATAAACAAGTGGTAATCAATAAAATGCTTAGATATTTAATCAGGCGATTACAGCCCTGTGTACTTTCAACATTTTTCTTACTCTCTGCTTTTATAACTTCTCAGGCCAGTGCCTCAGGTGTTGATAACTATTTGATAGGTGTAGGTAAGTGGGATATTACCGGAGCGGCGGCTGAAATTGGCATGATGGGCTACGCCGACACTGAACAGAAAAGCAGTGGCACTCATATGCGACAGTATGCCCGCGCATTTATAGTTGCCGAACCGGGCGGTAAGCGCGTTGTTTTTGTCAATGTTGATGCCGGCCAGCTGTTCCAGTCTGTGAAGTAGGCTGTGACGACCAGACTTACGCAGCTCTACCCAGATCTGTATACCGACGACAATGTGGTTCTGTCAGCAACGCATACTCACTCAGCTGTTGGCGGACAATCTCACTACACACTTTATAACTTCACCATTGGTGGTTTTATTGAGCAGAACTTTGATGCGATGGTTAATGGCATTGTTGCTGCTACCTCTGAGGCTCACGACTCTCTGGCTCCCGGACGTATCTATTACAATAAGGGCGAGCTGACCAATGTCAGTATCAACCGCAGCCTTGAGGCTTACGAAATCAATCCGGCAAGCGAAAGAGAAAAGTACGGGACCAGTATTGATCCAGACGTAAAGGTTTTGCGCTTTATGCAGGGCAACAAGCCTGTAGGGGCTATCAGCTGGTTCTCGGTTCACCCAACTTCCATGAGCATTGACAACACTCTGCTATCTTCCGATAACAAAGGTTATGCTGAATATCTGTTTGAAACCAGGATGGCTTCCAAAGGACATGATGGTTTCGTTGCTGCCTTTGCCCAGGGAAACAATGGTGATGTAACCTCCAACCTCTGGCTCAATAGCTGTGGACCAACAGAGGATGAGTTTGAAAACACCCGTATTCTTGGTGAACGACAGTTTAATAAAACCTGGGAACTCTACTCCACCAGCCAGACCCAGCTGACAGGCTCCGTTGATTACCGTTTTACCTACCGTGATTACAGCAATCAGACAGTTGCAGGCCAATATTCTGCGGACGGCAGGGAGAGACAGACTTGTAGCGGCTATGGGTGCATCTTTTACTGCCGGTAGTACTGAAGATGCTTCTCCTGTGGGGGGGCCATGGCATGAAGGTCAGGTTGAACCTGATACTCTTACCCAAATCGCTTCAACCGTCTTTTTCTTCCCAACAGAAGAGAACCGTGAGTACCAGCGTCCTAAAACTATTCTCCTGGCTGTAGGCCGCGCACTGCCTTACCCCTGGGTTCCAGAAGTATTACCAGCCTCCATCCTTCGCCTGGGTCAGTTTGCTATTCTGGCCGTTCCTGGTGAATTCACGGTTATGTCTGGGCGTCGTCTTCGCAATACTGTCCTGAGTGAGATGGATGGTAAAGTCGAGCACGCAGTGATTGCCGGCCTCTCCAACGCCTACGCGGGCTATGTGACAACTCCGGAAGAGTATGCCAAACAGCACTATGAGGGCGGTTCTACCATGTTTGGCCCCTGGACATTACCAGCTTATAAGCAAACATTTACCGACATGGCAAAAGCCATGGTGAGTGGCACACAGGTAGCCGATGAGATCCAGCCAAGAGACCTGAGTGGTTTCCAGGCCAACTTTACTACTGGTGTGGTCTATGATCAGACACCTGTCGGCAAGGAATTTGGTGAAGTTGTAGAACCAGATGAGGTTCTTGACTCCTATGCTCCGGGACAGGAAGTGCAGGTACGGTTCTGGACAGGCCATCCCCGTAATGACCTCTGGATCAACGATACCTTCCTGAAAGTTCAGCGCTGGGATGGCTCTAACCGGAAAACCGTAGCTGTTGATAACGACTGGGCTACCAAATATAACTGGAAGCGCATCGACGGCTTCTGGGGCACCAGCCAGGCAATTATTCAATGGCAGATTCCACAGGAAACACCTGCTGGGAAATATCGAATCGTTCATAAAGGAAACAGAGAAACTATCTTTACCGGAAGAATCAAGGCATTTACCGGAACCAGCCCTGAGTTCATGGTTCAATAATTTATATTTGATGAGCCCGGCACCTGTATAACTTATGCGGGTGCCTTTAATTCATAAGCATAAGATGGCTATTGCCGGGTGGAACCTGCTGCCAAGCCCCTCTTGAAGCCTGGCCAGTCACCTCGTATTTCAGGGACAACATTCGTAACTTTTCCCTCTGAATCCACTTGAGTACGCACTTTCACCAAGATGGATACACCTGCTATCTCCTGCGGTTCTCCCCCCGGCAGGAAAAAATCAGCCCTCTGAAAATCATATTCCTGATCTACTTGATAGGTTCCATCGGGAAGGCGTGAAATTTTGAAGGTAGTAAATGTATTTCCACCAAACAAGATTTTTTCGCCTTCTCTTAGTTTCTCACTCACCAGATTATTTAAAGATAATAAAGTGTCAGCCTGGGATGCCTGATTGGCTATGGAAGAAAGCGTTCTCACGACCCCCTGATGGCCCCCTGCAAAATTTGCCAACAATTGTACTGCCTGTTTTTGCAGAGCTTCACTGTTGTTATTCGTATTTTTCTCTTGGTCATACTTTTTGAAATCCAGATATTCCATAGGATTACCTTCATTATCTGAAACATAAAGACACGTACTCTGACGAAATACATCTCTTTTAAACTCTCCGGGGACACCATCTGAAAATTTTAGCCCTCTTTCCGGGGACTGTAATTTAGCAATAAGCGGCTCTTCTATATGAACAGGCAGCTTTACAGGGTTTTCTCTGAAAATTGTATCAACAGGATGGAAGGGAAAATCATTTTTTCTTATAACCCTCCATATAATTTTTTTAACTGCATGTGCAGCCTTCATGTGTGGCCATTGAGTTGAGCGGGCCTCAACTTGATCAACCTTGTGCCCAAAGAATCTTTTTGAAGCCTGGATCTTGACCCTGACATATGTATAGGCATTTATTATTGAAGACAGAATTTTCATGGCTCCCTCCAGTGTTTATTATTGATTGCATCAGCATGAACCAAGCTCTGTAAATATTAGTTTATTTGAATCAGTAATTATATTTTAAGTAAGCCTCTCTAACATCCTCGTTTGAAACCTCTTGGAACTAACGAAATCAATAGTCATGTAATAACGGTAAAAATAGAGAGGTAAAAATCTATGTACGGGACAAACATAGGGTAAAAATATGAACATGCGCGGGCTTTCCTCCCCAAAAAGCGATTGCTATATAACAGTTGATTACCCTAACGAGAGAGGTTTTGATGGTGAGGCTTATTTGAGTACTCGTTATCGTGGAGCAAAGATTTATATGTTAAGCGCAGCTGTAGGAGATAAAATATCTGTATATGAAGTCGCCGCTTCACCAAGATCCTATCATTTTTGTTACAAAAAAGTTGGTTAAAGGGATATTACAGAGCTCCCAGTTTACTATCAGGGAAAAGTGATAAATCTCTTGGAACGCGATTTTCTACGATTGAATCAAAATCCAAATGGTGGAGTTACAGTGACAGTATTATCCAGCGATTAGCCCCTGTTATAAAAACAGGGGCTTTCCCTATAATAATGGTGCCAGCTTAGTTAGCTACAATATTCACCAGCTTGCCAGGTACAACAATCACCTTACGGATTGTCTTACCCTCAGTGAACTTCTGCACATTGGCATCAGCCTTGGCTAGTTCCTCCATCTGATCCTTGGTTGCATCCACAGGAACTTCCAGCTTGGCACGAACCTTACCGTTGACCTGAACTACCAGAGTGATAGCAGACTTCACCAGCGCAGACTCGTCCAACTTGGGCCAGCCAGCGTTAACGGCAGCATCTTCGTGGCCCAGCTCATGCCAGATAACGTGAGCTGTATGAGGAACGATGGGAGCCAGAAGCAGAGTGGCAGCTTCCAGAGCTTCACGGGCAACAGCTTTACCTTGATCAGAAGAATCCTTGAATTTACCAATCGCGTTGGTCAGTTCCATGATCGCAGCAATCGCGGTGTTAAAGGTCAGACGCTTATCACAGTCGTCAGATACCTTGGCGATAGTCTCGTGCGTCTTGCGACGCAGATCCTTCTGGGCATCGTTCAGAGCGCTGGCATCCAGAGCAGGAACACCTTCAGAGGTTTCCGCTACGTGGCTGGCAATCATCTTCCAGAAACGACGCAGGAAGCGGTTGGCACCTTCCACACCGGACTCGGACCATTCCAGGGTCTGAGTGGGAGGAGAAGCAAACATGGTGTACAGACGAACTGTATCCGCACCGTATTCGTTAATTAGCTCCTGAGGGTCGATACCGTTGTTCTTGGACTTGGACATTTTGCCCATACCCGCGTGAACAACAGGAGTATCTGTACCGGTCAGGAACCATTCCAGAACTTCTTTGCCATCCTTTTCTACTTTACGCTGTTCAACATCACCTGGCGCAACGTAATGCTTTACGCCCTTTTCATCGAGGGTGTAGTTGATATCAGCCAGCACCATGCCCTGGCACAGCAGCTTCTTGAAGGGCTCATCGCTATCCACCAGCCCGGCATCACGCAGCAGTTTGTGGAAGAAACGGGAGTAGAGCAGGTGCATTACAGCGTGCTCGATACCACCAATATACTGGTCAACCGGCAGCCAGTAGTTAGCAGTTTTCGGGTCCAGCATCTGGTCAGCCTTCGGAGAGCAGTAGCGGGCGTAGTACCAGCTGGACTCCATAAAAGTATCGAAAGTATCGGTTTCCCGGGTGGCAGGCTGACCGTTATGGGTCACCTTGCACCACTCTTTGTCAGCCTTGATAGGTGACTGAACACCGTCCATCTCCACATCTTCCGGCAGACGAACCGGCAGATCTTCCAGAGGTACGGTGACCTCGGTGCCGTCTTCCAGGTAGCGCATGGGGATTGGAGCACCCCAGTAACGCTGACGGGAAACACCCCAGTCACGCAGACGGTAGTTAACCTGCTTCTCGCCTTTGCCTTCGCTGATCAGCTTGCTGGCAATAGCTTCAAAAGCATCTTTAAAATTCAGGCCGTCGAACTCACCGGAGTTCAGCAGAATACCTTTTTCGGTGAAAGCTTCCTTGTTTAAGTCACACTCTTCATCACCGGCTGGCTTGATCACCTGCTTGAGAGGCAGGCCATAAACCTTGGCAAACTCGTAATCACGCTGATCGTGGCCAGGAACAGACATAACCGCACCGGTACCAAAATCCATCAGTACGAAGTTGGCAGCCCAGACAGAAACCTCTTCACCGGTAATCGGGTGAATGGCCTTAATGCCGGTATCAACACCTTTCTTCTCCATGGTTGCCATATCGGCTTCGGAGGTGGTGTTGCTCTTGCACTCTTCGATAAAGGCAGCCAGAGCCGGGTTGTTCTCGGCAGCAGCCTTACACAAAGGATGTTCTGCAGCCAGAGCGACATAAGTCACACCCATCAGAGTGTCTGGACGGGTGGTGTAGATTCGGATCTCTTCGTCAGAGCCTGTAACACCGAAAGCCATTTCCACACCTTCGGAACGACCGATCCAGTTGCGCTGCATGGCCTTAACCTGCTCAGGCCACTCGTCCAGCTTGTCCAGATCAGCCAGCAGCTCATCGGCATAGGCAGTGATCTTGATAAACCACTGTGCCAGCTGCTTGCGCTCAACGATGGTGTCGCAGCGCCAGCACTTGCCGTCTTCAACCTGTTCGTTAGCCAGTACAGTCTGGTCATTCGGGCACCAGTTAACGGCGCTCATCTTCTTGTAGACCAGGCCCTTTTCGTACAGCTTGGTGAAGAACCACTGTTCCCACTTGTAGTATTCCGGGGTACAGGTGGCCAGCTCACGGTTCCAGTCATAACCAAAGCCCAGCTTCTTCAGCTGGCCTTTCATGTACTCGATGTTCTGGTAAGTCCAGGGTGCCGGAGCGGTCTTGTTCTTGATCGCGGCGTTTTCAGCAGGCAGGCCGAAAGCATCCCAGCCCATAGGCTGCATAACATTCTTGCCCTGCATGCGCTGGTAACGGGACACCACGTCGCCGATGGTGTAGTTACGCACATGGCCCATATGCAGCTTGCCGCTGGGGTATGGGAACATGGACAGGCAGTAGTATTTCTCTTTGCCTTCCTGTTCGGTGACAGCGAAGCTGTCATTCTCTGCCCAGTACTTCTGGGCCTCTTCCTCAATTTTATGAGGGTGGTAATGCTCTTCCATCATCGATCAAGGTGCCTTGAGGCCCGACTGACATGACGGACCTGATGAGTTGCCGGTAAAACTCTGTAGGATACATCACCAAAAGGCCTGCGAGTAGCTGTACTTACAGGCATATCGCTCCTGAACTACATGGTTTTCGTCAAGCCCAAAGAGCAGAGCAGAGAAGAGTGAAATTAAAGTAGATCAAATGGAGGAAGAAGGCTTTATTCCGCAAAACTCTGCCACAAATCAGTAAAGCCGGCTGTCAGGGCAAAGGGAAATAAATAAAATGGCTAGCTCATGCTGGGTTTTAAATATGGGTAGTCGTGTAGCTGTCATGAAAAATCATATAAAAGGTTTCCGCCTGTTAGTAGTAGCCTGTCTTGCAGTATGTGCAATCGCTGGTGCAGGCACTGCCGGAGCGGCAGGATTGCCGAGAACACCTGTTTCACCGAAAGAGTTTATCTACCCTATTATCAACTACCTTAATCGTTGGAATAACGTTGCTCAGGTCAAACGACTGATCAGTGGAAATTCTGTAAACGCAGCTGTATCAAGCCAGGTCATAAGAGCACTCAATGAAGTCAGGCCAGTCAAACAGAAAACCTATAACATCGTGCAGCCAATTCTGACCCGGGTTGCAAACGACTCTACAAAAGACATCTGGTATCTGAATGACTGCATAACACCAGAACTTCAGGCAGAGAGTTTATGCGTTGTCTTAAATTCTAATTGGAATATGGCACCCTTGGTTTTCTCAGTAAGAAAAACAGTAGCAGGCTATAAAATTTCAGGCATTGAAATAGCCGAAGTCCCCTCTGGCGAGATAACGCTGAACTTTTTAAATGAGCTCGACAAGAAAATAGGTGAGAACCACTTTAGCAACTTCCAGCGTGCAGGAATATATTATGAGCAGGGACGATACGAGGAAGCTTTGTATCAGACGATTCCCTTGCTGGCTGCTCGGCCTGGACATCCCAGAAGTTACTGGCTTGGCATGGAAATTCTGATTGCTATGGAAAAGTATGACTATGCTGCCGAGCTAATGGACCTTATGCATAAGAATCTGGATTATCAACTCTCAGAGAATTTCTTTGCCCGGGCCCTGGGAGCTAAAGCTGAAAACCTGCTGGCAGCCGTAGAGATAAAAAAACTACTTCAGTGAAGTAATTCCGATTGCGATAAGTTTAAAAAAGGTTTCTTTTACCCGCAATATGTAAGACATATTGCGGGTAACTCCTACTACGTCCTTCCTTATATCTGCCGTATCCAGACAGTAACCGTTTAAAAAGTACCGCCCACGCTTGCCAAATTTTATATTTTGATACCAAAGAATGACTGTGCTGTAGCTGTTGTTTCCCGGGCAACCTGCTCCACGGTTTTGCCAGTCTTCTCCGCTACCATGACCACAACTTCTCCAAGAAACGCAGGCTCATTTCTTCTGTTTTTCGGTTTCGGCTTTAATGTTCTTGGCAGAAGATAGGGACAATCCGTTTCAAGCATCAATCTGTCAGAAGGAATATCGTTAAGCAGTGGATGCAGATGGAAGCCTCGCCGCTCATCGCAGACCCAGCCGGTGATACCGATATGGAGATCAAGATCCAGATAACGGTACAGGCTCTCTTTGTCAGCAGTAAAGCAATGAACGACCAGACGGGAGATATCATCACGATAGGTTCTGACAATCTCGGAAAATCGCTTTGAAGCATCACGCTCATGGCAGAACAGTGGCATTCCGGTCTCAATAGCTAATTCTATCTGGCGTTCGAACACCTGCTCCTGAATGGCCCTGGGGGAAAAGTCCCGGTTAAAATCCAGACCGGTTTCTCCAGCGGCAACAACCTTGGGTTGTTTCAGCAGATCCTTGAGTTCCTGGAAATGCTCTTCTGTCGCATCTTTGGCGTAATGGGGATGAATACCGGCAGTTGAGTAACAGTTATCACTGTACTGCTCTACAAGTTTTAGAGCTTCCAAAGATTCTTCAAGAGTTGTACCGGTTACAATCAGCGTTGTTATACCGGCTTCAGCAGCCCGCTCAACAACGGCATCCCGATCCTTGGCAAAGGCCTTATCAACCAGGTTGACACCTATATCTACAAGCTGCATCACTTCCCCCCCGAGTTAAACGCGGCAGTGTAAAGGGTCAGATATTGGAAGTCATTCCTTTCTGTTCTTGCCTATGATAGCGATAACCTGCGGCTGATTACTCTGGACCATCCCTTTCTGAGAGACACTATTTTTCTCTATACCCAGACCTATCTTACCTTCATTGGCATGAATGGCTTCATGGCAGGTCACCATTTTATCAAGATAAAACAGTTGATCATCGGGGCGGCACAGCTCACCGACCACACTCATGATGGCAAGCTCTTCCGTATTGTTCCCATACATCAGACTGGGAGTCACCTTGACCAGACATGATGGGTTTGTATCTTTAAACCTGACTTCCAACCATTTTTTTATATTCCCTGTTTTTAGCAACCGATTTCTGACCTTGTTAATGACTCTCATGTTATCTGCAATATTCTGGCTGTCTGCCTGATTTTCATAGTAATAGGCAGAAGCATACCCTGACGTAGACTGTTCCTGATCGGCATAAACCAGAAAAATGTGCCCTCCCGTTTTCAGTCGGGAATACAGGAAACCGATGAAACGCTTAAGATCCTCTTCAGGAGAGAGTTCAGCCTGACATTCGAAATCACTCAGTTGATAAATCATGTGGATAGCCAGAATCAGATCCTGGCTATTTTCCGGAATCAGCCCAGTTAAAGACTGGTCTTCGGTGTACAGATCCTGCACGATGCCGCTATAAACAGAGCCAATCTGGAAACGCCCGCTTTTTCTTAATCTTGTCAGGTATTGCTCCAGTAACAGGCTGTTTGGCTCTTCCAGATTGAAGGTACCTGTTGTCTGGTCAGAAAAAGCCAGCTCCAATACTTCACCGGAACCAGCTCCCACATCCAGAATGCAGGGATCTTCAGGTAGTGACTTGATTAAGGGCTTAAGCAGGGGCAGGAAATCCCTTCGCTGGGAGTTTCCCAATGGGAAACCAGGATTATCTGGATCCGGCCTGAGGAAATACTGATTGAAGGCTATCTGATAAACCTGAGCATTGGTCATGCCCTGAAATTGGTCAAACATACAGCGGAAGAACCTGACATCCTCAGACACAGGCATTTAAAAGTAGGCAAGAACTGGGGAAGATCAACTGGTTCGGGCCGAAGCCCGAACAAACACACGACTCTCTTTTTCTTTGTTCAAAGCTATTTTTCTTTAAACAGGCTCAGAAATTCTCCATACTCCTCCTGTTCCAACTTATCCACAGGAATAAAACGCATAGCCGCCGAGTTCATGCAGTAGCGCAGGCCGGTTGGCTGTGGACCATCAGTGAACACATGACCAAGATGGGAGTCAGCACCTTTAGAGCGGATTTCAACGCGCTTCATAAAGAGGGTGTTATCTTCCTTCTCCACGATATTGGCAGGAACCAGGGGCCTGCTGAAACTTGGCCAGCCAGTTCCGGATTTGTACTTATCAAGGGAGCTGAACAGGGGCTCACCGGAGACGATATCCACATAGATACCTGGCTCTTTGTTATCCCAGTACTCATTGGAAAAAGGTCTTTCAGTGCCATTTTCCTGGGTGACCTTGTACTGCAGAGGTGTCAGGATTTTCTTCAGCTCAGACTTATCCACAGAATCCGTTTTCACCGGGCTGCTTACAGCCCCAGCCAGTGCCCAGCCCGATACGACAGTTATTGATAAAGCAGCCAGCAGTTTTGAGCTGAATAGTTTTCTCATAAATGGCCTCCGCAGCTCCTTGTTTTTCAGTAAATCTATTTCTTAATAAACAGGTTGATATTCCGCTTCGATTACTGACTTATACGGCAGCTATCCCGTTACGGATTCACCCTTCCATCGAAAATACTGCTGACAAGTTTCCTGTGGTTTTTTACCTGTAGGTACAAAAGCCGCTCATGGCTGTCATTGTGAACTTTCACCATTGACTAAGGTTCGCCTGCGAACCATTATTCTCCGCTATGGAAAACGAACTCTATTTTCTTATCAGCCAGACTCACCAGAAACTCTATCGCCTGATCGACCAGGAAGCCCTGGTCCGGCTTGGGGTCAGTTCAGCCCAGATTACCGCCCTTCTCCATCTGCAAAAACGTAATGGCTGCCTGCAGGCAGACCTGGGAGAAGCCCTGGATCTGGGCAAGGCAGCAACCAGTGGTATGGTCTCAAGACTGGAAAAAAATGGTCTGGTAAAACGTACCCCTTCACCTGTTGATGGTCGTGGACAGAGGGTGCTGATTACTGCTGCAGGTCTACAGGTCACAATGAAAGCCAGACCCCTGTTTCAGGAAGCTAAACAGCTTCTGGAACACGGCTTCTCCAAAGAAGATATCAAGGTTGTTCGCCGCTATCTCAAGACAGTTCGTGACGGCTTATAGCGATTCTGTTTCTATGCTGTCCTTCCTTACCGGCGGATCAATCAATTCAGGTATACTCCGCCGATTCTGTTTTCTTTTCTGAGAGCGTCCCATGATCGAGATTGATTTGTCGATTCTTAACCAGTGCTATACCCGCCGTATGGAGTGGTATCCGCCGGTTATCAACTCCAGCCAGGCCCCAAAAAAAATCAGCGGTATTGAGGAGATTCTCGACCCGTTTGATCTGATCATGCTGGATTCTTATGGTGTACTCTGCCGAGGTGCGGTCGCCATTGAAGGGGCTGTTGATGCCATTGCCCGGATGCGCAGCCAGGGTAAATCCTTCTGCGTGGTCTCCAACGACACCATGACCAATAAGTCAGTTGCGGCAGAAAAATATGGCAAGCGCGGTTTCGACTTCAGCAATGAAGAAGTAGTCACCAGTCTGGATATGACTGAACAGTGGCTGAAAATTGTGGATAACCCGGAAAGCTGGGGCGTAATCGCCCCCCTGCCCCATCCTTCAGACCAGCTTTTGCAAGGCATGGTTCGCCTGAATGACTGCAACGGTGTTATTCCCGAACATGTTGAAAACCTGTTGTTTATGGTGGGTACCGGCTGGACAGTAGAGATGCAGGACAACCTGGTTGCTTCTGGAAATGGCCGGCAGTTTAATATGGTTGTTGGCAACCCCGATATGGGTGCCCCCTATATGATTGATGGCAAAATCCATATCGGAGCCACACCGGGCTTTTTCATCGACAATTTTGTTGAAAGAACAGCCCAGATCAGACAGCCGATTCTTTATGGCAAGCCAGGAAAAACTATCTTCCAGACAGTGGCTGACCGTCACGGCATCACGGATCCATCCAGAGTTTTGATGGTTGGGGACACCCTCTATACCGATATTCTGGGAGGCAATGCCATGGGCTATAAAACACTGCTTCTGGAATGTGGCATCTATCAGGGACGGGACGTTTTGAAGGAAAGTGCAGAAGCAGGCATTTCACCTGACTTTATTGCCCCTCATTTGTAATAACTGATTGCTCTCTTCCCGTACTTTATTCCCCCCTTCATTCCCCTTCGGAACAAATTATGTATAGATTGAGTAAACAATACTTAATTTGTTCCAGGGGCATTATCAATGAAAACCCTGTTCTTTAGTTATCAGGACTACGAACAATCAGTCTTCTCCGAAATACTCGGCAAAAATCCTGATCGTTTTTCACAACAGTTTTCCTGGCAGGAAGCTCACCTAACCCCTGCAACATGTGCTCTGGCTGAAGGCTGTGATGCAATCTGTGCCTTTGTGAATGACGATTTAAGTGCTCCTGTACTTGAGCAGCTGGCCCTTTATGGCGTCAGGCTTATTGCCCTGCGCTGCGCAGGTTTTAATAATGTGGACATCAAGGCTGCAGAAAAGCTTGGCATAACAGTTGTTCGCGTTCCTGCCTATTCTCCGGAATCCGTGGCCGAACATGCTGTAGCCATGATTCTTGCGCTTAACCGGAAAACCCATAAAGCCTGGAACCGGGTTCGTGAGGGTAATTTTCACCTCCATGGTCTGCTTGGGTTTAATCTTCATGGCAAGATCGCCGGGCTGATCGGCCTGGGACGGATAGGCCAGGCTTTGGCTCAAATTCTTCAGGGCTTTGGCATGACAGTGCTAGGATATGACCCGATAATGGCAGAACAATCCATAAAAGACCGTAACATTGTCCCGGTTTCTCTGGATGAGCTTTATCAGGCATCAGACATTATCAGCCTGCACTGCCCTTTAACGGCAGACACACACCACCTGATCAACAAAAAGACCATTGGTAAAATGCAGCAGGGAGTTATGTTAATCAACACCAGCCGTGGTGCTTTGATCGATACCCCTGCAGTCGTCAAGGCTCTTAAGTCCGGGAAAGTTGGATATCTTGGGATAGATGTCTACGAACAGGAAGGTGACCTGTTTTTTCGGGATCTCTCGGAAGAAGTTATCCAGGATGATGTCTTCCAGCGCCTGCTCACTTTTCCTAATGTTATAGTTACAGGGCACCAGGGATTTTTTACCAGGGAAGCACTACAGGCCATTGCCAGTATTACGATCAATAACATTATTGAATTCGAGCAGACCGGAAAGTGCAGTAACAGTGTAGACAGCAGTTGCCTCGGTTAATGGAAAGAACCAAATGGGGAATCAAATCATAATGATTAAGCACCTCTTTCAACCTCCAGGCATACAGCTCATCCTGCTGCTTCTTGCTGTACTGATCTGGTTCCGCTACCGCCATCTCTCATTTGTACTTATGCTGATTGCAACAGTATCCCTGTGGCTGCTTTCCACAGGGCCTATTGCCCACCTGCTGATGAAAGAGCTGGAACAAAGAACCCCAACACTTCCTGATGATATTCCTCCCGATGTGGGAGCCATTGTTATTCTGGGTGCAGGGGTGCTGGCCAATACTCCGGAATACCATATGCAGCCTCAGCCAGGGGCACTGTTAACCCAGCGCCTGCGCTATGGTATGAAGCTGGCTAAAAAAACAGATCTTCCAATACTGGTCAGCGGAGGCCCGTACCATGGCATTATTGAAGCGAAAGTGATGGCCAGGTTCCTGGATGACTATGATGTTTACACCCGCTGGCTGGAAGATATAAGCCAGACAACCCGGGAAAATGCCCTCGGCACGGCTCAGCTTCTTAATAAGGAGGGTATTCATAAAGTTATTCTGGTCACCCATGCCTGGCATATGCCCCGTGCAGTGATGGCTTTCCAGAAGGTTGCCCTTGATGTTGTGCCTGCCCCGACAGCCCAAGCTTCCCGCAGGGTTATGCCAACCGGGTGGCGTGCCTGGCTGCCGAGTATTTCTAACTTGAAACAAAGCCAGCTGGCTATCCATGAATACGGAGGGTTGCTCTGGTACCGCTTTATCTATTGAATATTTGCCAGAGAGATAGTTCATTAATCAAGGAAGATAATAATGACAAAAATACTGCTCAAATTTGCTGCCGCCACTGTACTGCTATCAACCTTTGCCGCTTATGCAGAAACCCATTCCAGCAAAGTCGGCCTTCTTTCAGATATTTACAACCACACAGGGCTGGAGCAGCAGTTTCTGTACCTGGGAAAAACCTTTACTGATTCCGGGCTGGAAATGGGCAGGGCCAGTCTGCCCCCTGGCCAGCTGACTGAAAGCAGGGCCAGCGAACTGTTCAGCAACCTGCAGAACCGCTATAACCTTCAGCGCCTGAAACAGCGGGCCTTGCAGATTCTGGAGCAGGAACTGGATAAAAATATTCTGGAAGATATTCTCCCTCTGGTGCAGGAGCCTGTGTGGCAAAAAGCGGTAAAACTGGAAAACAAGGCCTATGATCCCGCCAAAGTGGATGAGCTGGAACAATATGTCGGCGTACAGTTGCAGGAGCGTCCTCCACGGCAGGAACGTATTCAGCTGGCCTATCAGCTGGCAGAAAAAACCGGAGCTGTGGATCTCACCATAAACCTGATTACATTCGCCGCCCTCAACAATGCCCGCCTGATACTTAATAATGCAGACCAGCTGCCCTATGAGGTGGAATCCAGTATTCGCTCAGAGATGGACACCCTGAGACCGGAATACGAGAACCTGGTGGTCAGACAGCTTCTGTATACATACCGGTTTATGTCTGACAGCCAATTCGAGAAGTATGTGGAATACTTCGATAACCCTTCAATCCAGGCTCTCAACAGCGCCATCACCATGGCCATGATGGAGGCATTCAAATAGCCCAAACACCTTTCATCAAGTCATCAAGGGTTAATCAAGTTCTTCGATGAGTCACGGGCTTCTGTTAACCACTCTGGAAGAGGAGTCAGTTCTGATTCAGGGCCAGAAAGGCTCCGTTTCTGAAAAGCTGCAACCTTGCTGATCCGTTCCTGGTTAAGTGGGTGGGTCCTGAACAGTGCAGGAGGGGTAACTCCTTTTTGCTCTTGCTGAAACAGGGAGAAAGTGGCATCAGCCCCTACCGTGTGACCATAGAAACGTGCCAGAGTCTGCAAAGCCTCATCATCGGCTTCCTGCTCCATATCCCGGCTGAATGCCAGGGTTGTCAGCAGGCCTATCTGGCCGACAATAGTATCAGCAACAGCACTGTCGCCAGCGCCAACCAGACAGAGCAAAGCAACACTGACAGCAATACCACGCCCTGCCGCCACAATCGGATCCCGGTGTTTAATATGGGCGATTTCATGGGCCAGAACCATGGACAAAGCGTTTTCACTGTTCATTCTGTCCAGCAATCCCTGGAAAACAAATATATGTCCACCCAGAGTGGCAAAAGCATTAACCTCCTCACCTTCGAGATAATGGACAGTGACAGACATATTCTCCGGAAGCTGCTGGGCCACAGCGAGCCTGTCTGCCAGCTCCTGCAGATAGTACTGATGCTGCTCTGACGCAGACTGTTCAACAGAGAACTCAGATTTCAGCTGTTTCGCCAGATGCTGCTCAACTTCAAAGGGAATAAACCGCACCAGGTATTCCGCCAGAAATGCCAACAGGATAATAAGCGCAATAACAGCAAGACCGATACCGGCCAGCATCAGGAAAAAATCTTTCAGAGGGTGTTCGTCGGTAACGTTAATACCCTCTGGAATCTTAGGGTTGGAATAACCCATTTAAGTCTGCTCCGGAATCAACGCCGTGCCATAGGCATAAACTTCTACGCAGCCGGTCTGATCCTTGTTGCCCTTGGTAATCGATGCAGTTTCCAGTTTGACATTGATTATCTGGGAAGCGCCTATTTTTGCTGCCTGTTCTTTCATCCTTAAAATGGCTTCCCGACGGGCACGCTCTATCAGGGTTTCATAAGCAGTTACCCGGCCACCAAGAATACTTCTCAACCCAGCAGCAATACGCTTGAAGTAATCTATGGAAATGACCACATTCCCGCCAACCAGCTCACTTCTGGCTGCGGAGAACCCCGGAGATGGCAGACGCTCACTGAATGTCAGCAGCTCCCGCAGCTTTTCTTCCCGCTCAATAATCGATTTGAAATGCCTTTTCTCCGCTATCCTGCCAAAGACATAGCCCAGGGTCAGCAGCGAAAGAAATACGATGATATCCAGCACGGCTTACTCCAGAACAACGGCTGTACCATAAGCGAACAGCTCTGCGGCACCAGCAGTGATGGACGAGGTTGAAAAGCGAACATTAATAACAGCATTGGCCCCGATAGCCTCAGCCTGCTTCACCATGCGCTCAACGGCTTCTTCCCGCGCTTCTGTCAGCAGCTCTGTATAGCCTTTCAGTTCACCACCAACAATATTCTTCAGGCCGGCCATAATATCCTTACCAGCATGCTTGGCACGCACTGTATTACCCTGCACCATGCCAAGATGCTGGGCAATTTTTTTACCGGGTATCACTTCAATATTACTGATCAGCACACTGAACTCCTGTTATATGTCTTTCATGCACTCTTATAATAATTAAAGGAAATTCTATCTTTTTGAGTAGTATAAGGACACACGTATAAGAGTTAAACTTACTGAGATAGATCAATTGTTTCATCCTTGTGCCATCGATAAATATCACAACCTATGCAACAAGGACAGCTTTTCCATCAACCCAGAAGAGTTGATATGCTTTTGTGTCGTACTTTAATTTGTAACTGGAATCTCACATATTCAATGGCTTTTCTACATCAATAGAGACAGCCACCTTATATAGCCTTCCTGCCCAACCTATCAACTTTACTTTTCAGTTCTTTAATTTGTTTTTAAGAGCCCATCTTCTTTTTTCCCTGATCTTATAACATGATCCTTTAGCTCCTTAACCATTTCATCCCTTTCTTTTGATATTTCCTTGAGTGACTGTTCAGCTTGATTTATTTTAATCTGACACTGATGCTCGAAATCACCTTTTCCCTGAAGTAATTCAACATTCAACTTTCTCTCTGTAACAAGACATTGCCGAATTAAGTTAAGCTCTTGCCTCAAATCTTCAGCAACACCCTCTAACTCCATCATAGCTTTACTATAATCACTCTTACTACTGTTTTTATCCGACATCTGCAGACCCAGCATTTCTAAAACACCTGCATCCGTTTGAGTAGACTTATCATAGCCACCTGTTTTTTTCACAACAGCGGCATGGTATTGAGTCATGCTTTCCGGAGTAACAGTCTCTTGCTCGGGTATGTAAGGCTCAAAAGTATCAGATTTGATTTCTTTTATCATATATTCATACATGCCTTTATCTAACTCATTAGCCAAGCTGAGCTCTTCCTTTAAAATTTTAACAGCAGACTCTTTATCTCCAGCAGCACGCAAAATATCAGCCTCCTGAATACGAAGAATAGATTGGGAAGGAATATTAATACCCCTTAGTACTTGCAGAGCCTGCCCTTCTTTACCCTGTCTGGCTAAATATTTAGCAAACAACAGTTCGACTATACAGCACTCATCACTCTCAGCACGTGCAGTCGCGTCTGCATGGCTGGAATCAATGTGACCAAATGCTCTCTCATAGTCGCCTTTACCCAACGCTCCAGCCGCATAGAGCCAATTCCAATTTAGTAGAACACCACACTGCCCCTTAAACTGTTTATAAATGCTAAACCAATCTTCATGGCTGACTGCATCTTTTACAGTTAATAAATCATAAACCAATTCCTGGACAGGTTTGCAATAAGGATTTTTGAAAATAACAGCGGGCAAATATTCTAATTCTTTCAATAGATAAGACATTTCGCCACCTTTCCCTATTCTGCTTCTGATATTCCTTAAACCAAAAACAAGTAAAAGAGATGAATAATAAATTATTTCACTGTGCTTTTTATAAATTTCCACTCCTTGAATTAGAGTCCTACTCTTAACCCACTTGTTATAAAAAACAGCTGAAGCGCAGGCAAGCTTTAATAGTTCCCCGAAATCATAATCATTTGAAACCACACATAGGTATTGTGTATGAAGGTATGGAAAAGCATCACTTATATTTTTTTCATTACATATTTGATCTTGTAACTTATTGATATCTACAATACTAACCACATCTTCTTTACCAATAGAGGTTAAGTTAAATTCATTAAGCTTCTGACAGGTAGAGATAATATTTCTCACGCATTGAAAACTGTCGTCTTTACTTAATTTTCTGCTACTCACTGCCCAAATTAGAAAATGGTAAGCTAGTAGATATCGGTCACGACGCTGATAAGCATCATGTTCACTGTGCCAGAAATCACTCAACAAATAGTATTCAACAAATTGAATTGCTTTATGGTAATCATCAAAATCAGAATCCTCATAACGAGACTGGAGATAGACTTTCCAGGAATTTGGGTGGCATACATATTCGAATCTAACCACACCATTTTCATTCAAGTAATATTTATTTATAAATGGTAAAACTCTTTTAATCCTGACCATCTTTATTAACTTATCTTTCAAATCCTGATTGAGTTGATACTTTTTTTCTGCCTCACTAATCCTCTCCAAACCATAATTAAGCCGACCAATTTCATCATTAACTCTTGAAAAAACTCTATCCCTAAAAGCAGTCTCGCAATTTGAATATATTTCCTCGATATGTCGAGCCACTTCTTGCTTATTTATCTTTTCAACTTGTCTGGAATGAAGAATGGGCGAACGAGAACGTCTCTGGCCTACCGGCATTTGCCTTTCAGTAGAAGTATCTGGCGATCTTTCCCTAACATCTGGATCAGGTGTATGGGAAATTATTACCACTGATAAATTTGGTGACTGCATCGATAGAACCTGCTGCAAAATATAAAACCAAGGAATAAAAGCACGAATGGAACTATTATCAAATAACAAAAAAGAAAGAACTGCTGACAAATTTTACTTCACTACGACAGGTACAACTAAAATAAATTTCAGGAGAACAAGTTAGATAAAATTGCTGGCAATTTAATTCCCTTTAATTTTCACGCTTTCCCACTCTATATCAAGGGCACTATTCCCCCTTAAAGCAAACATCAGATATTTCAATATCATGCTTTTATCTTGCGTTGAGAACGAAAGTTGGTATGGTTTGTCTACATTAATCAAACTGTAAGTACCATTATTATAAGTCAATGCATAACGTTGTTTATTATCACCTTCATTAAAACGAAATGAAACAATCGCGCAACTATCATTAGCAACCTCTAAATTGTTAATCTCACCTTCTAATTTCTCCCGATAAGATTCCAATAAGAATCTGCTAACTGTTGGTTTATCAACACGAATCGTAAACATACTGTTTACTTCCTCTGAAAAGTTGAAAGATTTTTTACTGATGACATGCAAGCTCTTATCACCACTCGTTATTAATTGCAGAATTCGAGCAGAATACTCAGGGAGTGGAACCGCAGGCTTCATCCCCAGCATACGCCCATACGCAACCTGCCCATCAACTAAAAATTGGGACTCTGTATAGTTCCAGAGAGGAAACAGTTCACTACTTACTTTTCCGGGTTTAAAGCCTCTTGGACTAACCCACTCTGATCCTACAGCACCCTTTTTTAACTTCGCTATAAGTACACCATCAGAACCGTGATAAAGAGCAAACCAGACAAGAAGATCAATCAAGTTCCCTTCATCTTCACGGTCACTTGACTGCGGGTAAAACAGGCAAACAGTTTTTACAGCAGGATTATCTATGCATGAGACCAGGCAAAGCCTGCCTGACGGATTGGCATTTTCAGGCAAGCGCGTCAAACAGACAGGATACAGAGATGCAGGAGAGTCGAACCCTATCAGTAAAGAAGAACCTGGAGCTAGCTGTCCGGTAGTCTCAGCCAGATAACTCTTTATTTTTGGAATATCATCATCTACAGAAACCTGAAACTCTTTTCCCGGCAACGATCCCCGATCGCAAGTCCTTGACCAAATAGATTTCATTCCTCCGCTACGAATGCTTGAAAAAAATTTAGGATCATTCGCTACCAACCCACTGCGCTGTTCCAGAAGAAGGCTGTCATGCAGTGATTCCATCACCTCTAGATTTAAATTTTGATTTAATTTATTAATACTGGCCGGAGTAATAGATTTCACCTGACACTCAGCCGGTTCATCAGGAGATAAAACCATCTCAGCCAACTTTACTTTAAATAGTTCTTTTCCTGCTTCCTTTACCAGGTATTTTTTCCATAATGCCCGTATAGCAAGCCATGCAGGATGTACTGAAGTACTACCAAATGGAACCGTTCTTTTCCTGCTTCCTTTACCAGGTATTCCTGGAACCGTTGTTCATTTTCATTTTCATCATCAACACCTGCTTTCATTACCACCTGTCCTGAAGCCTCTTGAGTTTGAACAGACTTATCCCGGTCTGGTTTCTCAGAGTCAGGCACCTCATATTCAGACCAGTCATACTCCTCAAATGCCTTGGCTCTTCTTTTATCAGAATTACAATATGTAATTCGGTCTTCATCACAATCTTCAACTGAGCACTTTTTATTCATTAATTCTTCAACGCATCGCTTATGGTATAAATGACCACAACTAGCCTGCTGGGGTTTGGCCATTGGAAGTTTGCAACGATTGCAAAAAAACTTATCATAGTCAGGGTGATCTGTTGTAATGGCTGGCTTTACTTGTTCTTTTTTCTCCACCGTTCTGGTAGTAGTTTTCCCGGTAACAGATTCTCTATCTTCATCACTTGCACCAGATTGAAATACATTTTGATCTCTTTTGATTTCTTTAACAGGTTGCATATATCAGATAACTCCTATGTACCATATAACAGGGAAACATTTTCCGCTCATGACTCAAACCAAAACTGCCTGTTATTAAAATGAGATCAGCTATACCAACACAATAATCTTCACCATCAAATAACAGTGAAGCCAGAGTATCTAACAAATATTTCTTTTTCGCAGAAGTATTACTCAAGCAGGAGTATTCTATTCAATCGAAATACAGGAATAGTCATCACAGAGAAGAACAATCTACCATCCAAAATATTGTGGAATTTTTCCATAATTAACTGATCCTATTAGAAGGAACATTGTTGACAGAGCCACTTCAGGATAGATATGGAACCAAGAATAAACAGAAACCAGTCCAAGATAACACAGCCTGGTTCATCTGAAGAAGAGCCCAAGGGTATTATCAGGCAAAATGTTGTTAAACAACTGTTACCCTGGCAGCCGGCTTATGATCAGCAAGCTATAAGTAAATTTCGTATTGAGCCACTTTCATCTTCCGAAATTCCTGCTGTAGAATCTCTCGGTGATCCGCTCCACTTGTCCAAGAGAAAACTCACCCTGCTAAGTGACGCTGTATTTGAACCGGAACTACCTCCAACCGAAAAAAAGCAAGAAAATGCAGAAGAACTTAAGAAACGATATCCAACAGATTTTCCACAGACAAAACCTCGCTCAGCAGATAAAAAAAAACCTCAAAGTCGTGAACAGGCCTGGGAAACTCTGCGTTTAAAAGCTGACTACCTGTCACAAGCAGGCCTACCAGCCATAAATACCAGGGAGCTAAGAGAAGAGCTGGTTGACTGGCTAAATTTTGTGCCTTTAGTCAACCATGTAAAGAAAACAGCAGAAGTATTAATTATACAGATTTCAAATTTTTGTAACCCAATAGATCTGATGGAAGCCATCAAAAACTTTATTGCTCCTTTTAATGGTGCTGCAGAGTTAGCAAAATACCAAAATGACAGAAAGCCCTATGAATATTTATGGGCTTTTGTTCAAACGCTGAAGCCACCTTTTCGAGCAGTACAAACACTCTTAATCTACCGAAGCTGCTTGGTGCGTAACAATAATGATACTTTGCGAGTTGCTTCTATAGACAAACTGCTCAGCAAAACTCTTCTCATAGCCTATGGGCCTGAGTTAATAAATGAAGTTGTTAAAAATAACAAACGTGGGATGACATTCTCTCTCTGGGAGCATATTCAGGCTTTTCCTCATAGTGAGATTGCCACGCTCACCAGCTGGGATGCCTGGTTATCCAGTGATGATGAAAAGCCAAATATTGTCATTAAACTATTGGAAAAACAGTTGAGAAAAAAGCTTGATTCAAACATTCATTTTCCAGGTTTTTCCAAAGGTGCTGAAGATATAAATACAGCTGATCCAGCTGTCAGCCCTGATATTTCTTTATCATCTGAACGCCCTGATTTGATCAGCCATCTCTCCCACCGCTACCTTCAGCTACTTGGTGATGTCCTTACCAGAGCAGAGCAAGGTGAGTCTGAAGGCAGGAGATACAACAAGCAGTGGCTAAAGGATCAAACCCGGAAAGCCAGGGAGCTGGATAAGCAAAAGTATAGAGATGCTGAATTCATGCTGAATATTGATACTCTACTGGCAGAGGAATATGGTCAGGCTGGAGTGCAATTAAATAAGGAAGCGCGCAGGAAACGCTGGTCGGAGCTATCTTATGTCAAACAAGGATTGGTGGATGGGGAAAAGCTGAAGTCGATCGCTGAAAATCATCTCTATAGGAAAACGCTAAAGAGCTTTCTTCCCCGAAAGTCTCAACGCTACGCCCATGAAGTTCGCCAGTTTGACGATAAGCGTGAAGACCCAGATGCTGATGTTCCTCATAACCAGTCACGCCCCCCGAGAAAGAGCATGACTCATTATCCTCCACCTCCTGATTATCTTGAGAGAGGAGAAACAATACGGGGAGAGCGCAGAGCCCAATATACGATAAAAGAGTTAAATCAGCATGTTTACCCTTTTCATCAGGCATTGGAAATCAGCCTGGCAGATGAGCAATTATTTCAACAGGGTATTAAATTACTGGATTACAAGGCCATGGTTGTCTTAAAAGCCAGCATGGATCTGAGAGGTGTTTCTGCAGAACTAAAATCAGCCTGGGAGACAAGAATGCAAGATGTCCTTCTGGAGCACTACTCCCAGGTTTTTATCAGCAAGATGAATGAGCACCTTCATGAAAGTAATATGCATTTTCTTGCTCAAAAAAGGCCTGATTTTGATGGGCTGGGAAGCTCATTTCAGACAGCCTTTAAAGCTGTTAAAAAGTCTATCTGCCCAGAGGGCGACAGAATTTTAATTGCTCTCTTTGCAAGTAAGACAGCTCCAAGGCATGAGCTTCCTTTAAGCTGGGAGACACTGTTTATTAAACCTGCCAGCTGGCCGGATGACCTGAATGAAGTTCTTGCAGACCTGATCCCAGGCCCTAAAGAATTCTTTCAATATCTGAAAGATGCCCATGGACTTCCACGCCAGGAAGATGAGAAATAGCCAGAAAGCCCGGCTCAGGCATGCCGGGTTACACAATACTGTTTTGACTCGCAACACTTGCACATACTGTTACCCCCATCGTCCCGAAACGGGCCGCACTGGGGGTTTTTGTTAGCGAAACTGCGATACAGGTGCTGGACAGTAATCCAACCAGCCGAGGCCATAAAGATCACACCGACAGCAATAAGATATTTTTCAATCATCAGCTTTTACCTGCTACCTGCGTATTGTGTTGACACACCTTCCACCACCCAAGAGGACAGGATGGTGATGGAAAGTGTGTCGATACTTGTCAACCTTACAAATTACGCCAGACCAGCGAAGCCCATAAAGGCCAGAGACAGAACACCACCAATCATCAGAGTCATGGCAGCACCCTGAGCGATGTCAGGCGTTTTTGCCAGTTCCAGCTTCTCGCGAATACCTGCCATCAGCAGCAGTGCCAGGGTAAAGCCAGCACCGGCACCCAGAGCGAATACCAGGCTCTGAATGAAGTCGTACTCACGGGAGGTCTGGAACAGGGTCAGACCCAGAATCGCACAGTTTGTGGTAATCAGCGGAAGGAAAATACCCAGAGCCTGGAACAGGGCCGGACTGAACTTCTTCACCACCATCTCTACCAGCTGTACAGACGATGCGATAACCGCGATGTAGCAGATCAGGCGCAGGAACTCGATACCGAGATCACTGAGGATCAGGTTAATGGCATACGCAGCTGCGGAACTCACCACCATTACGAAGGTGGTGGCCATGCCCATGTTCAAAGAGGTATCAACCTTGTTGGATACCCCCAGGAACGGACAGATACCGAGGAACATCGCCAGTACAAAGTTACTGACGACAGCCGCATTCATAAAGATTGTAAACAGACTGTCTTCCATTATGCGGCACCTCCGTTAGCTGCAGCATTAACAGCGGCATCATTCAGCTGAGCCTGTTCCTTGCGCTTCTTGTTCCACGCAAACAGAATCAGCCAGCAACCCAGAACAAAGAAACCACCTGGGGGCAGAACCATAACAACCCAGGGCTCAAAGCCGGCTGGCATAATGCCCACACCAAACAGTGCGCCAGCACCCAGGATTTCACGAACCGCACCCATACTCAGCAGAGCCAGGGTAAAGCCGATACCGGAACCAAAGCTGTTCACGATGGTGGCACCCAGCTTCTGGCGGGACGCGTATGACTCAGCACGGCCGAGGATTACGCAGTTCGCTACAATCAACTGGATAAATGCGCCCAGAGCGTTGTACAGATCAAGGCTGATCGCCTGAATCAGGTAGTCAACGATGGTTACGAAGGTCGCGATGATGACGATGTAAGCAACAATCCGCACCTGCTTTGGAATGAAATTCCGGAAGATGGAGATCAGGGAGCTGGACATCACCAGTACGAAGGTGGTCGCCAGGCCCATACTGATTGCGTTAATCGCAGAGTTGGTTACCGCCAGCGCCGGGCACATACCCAGCAGCATGACGAATACCGGGTTTTCTTCCCAAAGACCTCTCAGGAAGGTATCCGCAGTCACCTGCTCATATTGATTGGGCATGCTCATTTGGCGCCCTCCGCTTTGATCCCCTGTTCTTTAATAAGAGGAAGTTGCTTGACGATCACTGGAACCAGCTGCTGGGCACTGCTGTTAATCGCATTACCAACGGCGGTAGAAGTGATGGTCGCACCACTGATGGCATCAATTTCCCATGGGTGCTGCTTGGACTTGTTCGGTACAGTCTTGATAGCGTTAGCCAGTGCAGTACCCGCGTCGTTCAGCTTGGCAACCAGGTTGTCGAAGTTGGCCAGGAAGTTCTCGTCGGTGGTGACCTTGTCACCCAGACCGGGAGTTTCTGTCATGGTCAGGATCTGATACTTGATCACAGCTTCCTTCTCAGGGCTGTAGCCAAACATCACGTAAACCGGACCAGCGTAACCGGTGGCAACACCGGGAATCGCCATACCAACCAGGGAACCGGCATCGTCGTAACCGGCATAAACCAGAGTGCCGGTCGCGCCCTCAGGAGCAACGGCCAGAGTGTTGCCTTCCAGAATGAAGGTCTTACTGGCAGATGCACCAGGTACCACATTGAATACCGCAGCTTCCGTTGCAGCTTTCTTGTTGGCTGCAATGTAAGGAGCAGCCCACTGCACAACCAGTACCACAAACAGACCGGACAACATGGCAATCACAGCCAGTGTACGGAACATGGCAAAACTCGGTGGTGCCGGGACGACAACTTCGTCCTCAATGTTTACGGCAGGAATCGTTTCACTCATTCTCTTACTCTCCTGCTTAATTGCCGCCGGCGCTCGGCTTACGGGCGCCAAAGACTTTTGGCTGGGTGAAGCTGTCGATCAGAGGCGCGCAGGCGTTACCAATCAGAACCGCGTACATGGCACCTTCCGGCAGAGAGCCAAACAGACGAATGATCACAGTCAGAGCACCGATCAGCAGGCCGTAGATCCAGATACCTTTCTCAGTCAGTGGCGTGCCAACCATATCGGTTGCCATAAACACTGCCGCCAGCATCAGACCGCCGGAGAACAGCATGAACACTGGAGAAGGATAAACAGACGCATCCATCATCCAGAAAGGCAGACTGGTCAGAGCAGTACCCAACATAACGGCCGCAGGAATCTTCCAGCCCATTACGCCTTTCCATATCAGCCATGCGCCGCACAGCAGGATCAGCAGGCCAGCCGTTTCACCACTGGAACCGGCAATGGTGCCAAACATCAGATCAGATATGCTGGCAAAATCGCCACCACTACCGATTGCTTTCAGCGCAGTTGCACCACTCCAGCCGTCGATCTGGGCATTAATCCAGTTTGAGCTGTCTGCAGGCGTCATAAATGGCGCCGCCAGGGAAGATGGAATAAAGGAGCTGAAACGCTCAGGCAGGAAGCCGGGAGTCCAGGTAGTAATGGAAACCGGGAACGCCGCCTGTGCAAAAGCACGACCAACCAAAGCCGGGTTGAATGGGTTCTGACCCAGACCACCGAACAGCATTTTACCAAGGGCAATGGCTACAAAGCCGGACAGAGCTGCCATCCACAGGGCAAAGCCAGGTGGCAGAGTCAGGCCCAGCAGAAGGCCGGTGATAACAACACTCTTTTCACGCGCCAGGCCTGGCTTGCCAGACAGGCGGTTGAACAGAGCTTCAGTACCAATACAGGACAGAGTTGTTGTCAGCAGCAGTGCCAGAGAACTCAGACCAAACAGGTAGATTGACCAGAGACAAACAGGCAGCAGTGCGATGGTTACACTGTCCATAATCTGCCGGACCGTCAGCGTCTTTTTCAGATGCGGAGAGGTCCGGATTTTCATAGATATATGATGTCCAGACATTATTCAGTAATCCTGCCGTTAGTCCTGGTTCCGCTGACGATGGCCGCCTTTAGCAACACGAATCAGCTGAGTCAGAGGGATGTTGGATGGGCAGACGTTCGCGCAGCAACCGCACTCGAAGCAGTCCCACATGTTGTATTGGTCAGCCATCTCTTCATAACGATCATTCTGAGACAGGCGACCCAGCATGCTGGGGTTCAGGAACATCGGGCAGGCTTCAACGCAGGCGCGGCAGTTGATGCAGGGCATCTCTTCCTGCTCTTCCGGAGAAGGCAGCGCATCCTGACCAAATACCAGAACACCTGTAATACCCTTGGTGCAGGCAATGTCAGTGGTCGCAACTGCGGCACCCATCATTGGGCCACCCAGGATGACCATGCCAGGATTCTCAATCGCGCCCGCATGCTTAAGCAGATAAGGCAGCGGAGTACCTACAGGTACCAGGTAGTTGCCGGGATTGGAAACACCAGGACCACTCACAGTTACAATACGCTCAACCAGACCACGACCTTCAGGCACCAGCTCACCGATCTGGGCCAGAGTCCCTACGTTGAACACGGCACAGCCGATGTCAGCAGGAATGCCACCAGATGGAACTTCCAGATCCAGAAGGCTCTTGATCAGCATCTTTTCCGCACCCTGCGGGTAGCAGGTCTTCACCGCTTCACAGGTGATATCACTGTTGTCGCCAGGTGCTGCAGCAATCGCTTCGCGAATACGATGGACGGCGTCCATCTTGTTGTCTTCCACACCAATGATGGCCTTGGTCGCACCGGTGGTCTGCATAACCAGGCGGATACCTTTGATCATGTTCTCGGCATATTCGAGCATGATCCGGTGGTCACAGGTAAGGAAGGGTTCGCACTCACAGCCGTTACCGACCAGAGTGGTAATGTTCTTGCCCTTGGGGGCTTTCATTTTTACGTGAGTCGGGAAGGCCGCGCCGCCCAGACCTACGACACCGGCATCCTGTACGGCCTGTACCAGCTCGTCGTCAGACATCGCATTGGTATCAACAGCTTTACTGTACAGAATTTCCTGGGTAGAAGACGGCCATGTGCGAATAATAATCGCAGGACCTTTCTTACCGTCCGGCATGGGTACCAGCCTGTCGATAGCAACGACAGTACCGGTAACAGGAGCATGGAGGGGGGAGGAGACATAACCGCCTGCTTCAGCAATCGGTTCGCCACGCACGACATCCTGGCCTTTTACGACAATGGGTTTTGCCGGAGCACCACGATGCTGAGACAGAGGCAACACCATTTCCTTGTAGAAAGGAATGCGGCGAATAGCCTTGTGCTCAGTCAGCTCTTTATGTTCCTCCGGATGAATACCGTGCCGGAAGCTACCTTGGCCACCAAACATCTGGAGAAAACCTTTCTGAGATTTCTTCATAAAGACAATCCTTCAACCAGTAATCCGCTAAGTCATCTGTAGTAAATGCAGGCGACTCAGCGCCTGGACCGCCGGGTATGCCCTGATGTGCTTTCACGAGTCGGGGGCTTAAACGCAGGGAGGCCAGAAATTGCTCTTGCATTTCTGGCATTTCCACCATCCCTGGTGGTCACCCCGGGGCGCGGAAAACACATGGGGCCATACCCGGCACTGACCCGGAATCCAGGTCAGTACCGATCACGTTTTACTGGAACTTCTCAGCCCGCTTGATCAGCTTCTCAACATCCTTTTCGCCCATATCCATGGGAGCTCCGGGATGCAGACAGCCAGCTGGGCACTTCTCAGCAGCCTTCACGATATCCTTGAAAGGACCGCCCTGGGCGTTGGCAACGAAGGCAGTACCGTCGTCAGCCTTGCCGAAGATGCTGGAGTTGATATTGATGCAGTCGTCACATGCAGTGCACTCACCAGACTCGATCCATACTGCGTCACCGGAAGGTGCTGCGGCTGCTGGAGCAGCGGCGCCGTCAGCGGCAACAGGGATCATGTTGGCAGCGCTGGCTACTGCAGAGACGTTACCACCGGCCAGTTGCTGGATTGCGGAAGTGGCAGCACCGGCGAACTCAGCGCGGGCCTTGTCTTCAGCTTCCTTGATGGCGTTCTTAACGTCCTGACCAGTGATGCTGCGCAGCTGGTTCCAGAAGTGAACACGCTCTTCACAGGAATCAACCATTGGCTGTGCAACCAGTACACGTACCAGGTGGTTCTTCTTGTCAGTCGCCATTACGTATGGGAACAGACCGTCACGATCTTCTACAGACAGTTCCAGGAACTCGTGCAGAGGAATCATGTCGTCGTTCCAGGCTTCGACAGGCACCTTCTTGAAGTGCTTGCTGAAGCGGGCTTCAGTCATGGCGAAGTCAGCGAAGGTCAGAGGCAGAACCATCTTCTGCTCGGTACCCTGCTCATCAACGTAGCGGATGGTCTGTTCCAGCCACTTCTTGTCCAGACCGGCGTTACCTTCCAGGCTGGAGCATTCGATGATGCTGTCGCCGTGTTCAGGGTTGTAGCTGAACAGTGGGTAAGCACGGGAGTCAACAGCAACCTTGGCCTGGGTCTTGGCCACGTCATCAGCCACACCGTGTTCTGCAGGACATACACAGTAGATGTTGAACAGCGCAGGACGACGCGCGTTCAGACCATCAATGAAGCCTTCCAGCAGGTGAGTGGTGTGAGAGATGGAGCTCTGCAGGATGTAAGAGGTGCGGTGAGCCATACCGATGAGGCTGATCTCTTTACGCTTCTCTTCAATCTTACCTGGCTTCGCCTTGCCGTAAGGAGCCATGTCGGCAACCTGACCAACGAAGGAGGAAGTACAGGCCTGACCACCAGTGTTGGAGTAAACCTGGGTATCCAGAACCATAACCTTCAGCGGGTGACCGGAGGCCAGCAGACGGGACATGTTCTGGAAGCCGATGTCGTACATCGCACCGTCACCACCGATCGCTACGATTGGAGGACACAGGTGGAATTCTTCATCGGAGAAGTCTCTCCAGTTGAAGTGGGTCATGAATTCGTCATGCTTGGCGAAGTCATAGCCTTCTTTCAGTTCAATCTCAGCCTGACGCAGCAGTTTGAAGCCGTCTGCCATCTTGGCCATATGACCTTCGAAGATACCCATTGCCAGAGATGGGCTGTCCTGGAACAGATGGTTGGCCCATGGGAATGGATAAGGGTTGTAAGGGTAGGTAGCGCCCCATACAGAAGTACAACCAGTAGCGTTGGTCGCACCCATGAACGCACGACCAGTGCCGTGGTTACCGTCGGTGTACAGCCACTTGAGGTGCTTCAGTTTTTCCATCAGCTGGGTCACCCAGCGCAGCCACTTGGCATCGATAACCTTGTCAGAGCTCTGACCCAGGCTCTCGGTCAGACCGGACAGAGTCAGGTCGTGGCCCTTGTGCTCTTCGATAGCCTTGGCAACAGCGGAGGTATCGGAGAAGTCAACGTCACCGGCCAGCTTCATGCGAACATGAGTTTCCAGCTGTGCAACCAGAGCGTCGATCTCAGCCAGGTGCTTCTTGACGCGAGGCTGCATCAGGGAGCTTACGGTACTGGTGAACAGGTGAATAACAGTCTTTTCTGCACAGCCCAGGCACGCACCGTCACCGGATACGGTCGCCATGTAGCTGTCCTTGTTCATCAGCATGGTTTCCAGCGCACCGATCTTCTCGTCGAGATCGTCGATACGGTTGAACTGGGCACCAGTCGTTGGCAGGTCGTTCCAGAATTCCCAGTTCTTGCGAATACGTGCAACGTCTTCTTCAGTCTGAGGTTCTGCAACCAGTGCGCCTTCGCTACATACGCGAACACACTCCATGCAACCCTTACAGGTCATTGGGTTCAGAGTGATGGAGAACAGACCGCCGGAGCCCTTCTGCTTCTTCTCCATGTTGGTGTAGTAAGGCTTGGTGATAGCGAAGCCGAAGTCACCAACGATATCCAGGAATTGAGCGAACTCTTTTTCCAGACCGGCTTTCTTCTTGTCATCGCTCTCGTCAGCCAGACGCTCCAGTACAGCCTGATCGATCAGACGGGTAACGTTAGCAGCTTCACCTTGCTGGTCAACCAGGGCACGAACACGCTTCTCGAGGGCGCGGGTTTCACGACGCAGGTACAGGGTAGGCATACCCTTGGTTTCGATGCGGTCAACAGCTGTCTTGAAGACTTCTTCCAGAGTGTTGGCCAGACCAGGCAGTGCGCTGTCAGGACATACGGTGTAGCAGTCGCCACAAGCAGTACACTTCTCAGGAATGTACTTGGGATACTCGAAGCGAATCTGGGTCATGTCACGGTACATACCGGTGCCGGCAGGCATCAGGGACATGGACATGTTTGGATCGGCTGGGTTGTCGTTACCCTGACCCTTCACGTAGAAGGAACCAACCTTATCCCAGAAGTCGTGCAGAGAGCTCTGTGGGTTGCTGGACTCAGGAGCGCGGCTCAGCATAACTGGCAGCTTCTCTTCCTTACGAACTTGTTCTTCGTAAGCGCCAACAACTTTCTCGGTGATCTCAACAACTTCGTCGAAGCCACGACGTACAACACGGATGTTGTCAGTTACGATGCGATCGCCCTTATGACCGAACTTGGCACGCAGCTGATCTTCGATAGCCTTGAACAGACCTTCTTCAGTCAGACCGGCTTTTTCCATCAGAGGGGAAGCGGCAAAGAAGGAGCCCTGGAATACGTTACCCTGCATACGGAACTGCAGTTCAACGTTGGATGCTTCTTCACGAGCGATCTTGAAGCCGTCGATGAAGAATACGCGGATGCCACGATCAACAACTTCCTGCTGGAAGCGGCGAGGAATCTTGGCCCAGACTTTGGCTGGATCAGTTTCTTCACTCTGGATGATGAAGGTACCGCCTTCCTTCAGACCCGCCAGCGGGTTGGAGTGGCTGAATACTTTCGCGTCTGGAGACATAACTACGTCAACGTAGGTGTGCTCACAGTTGATGCGGATAGGTTCTGGAGCTGCAGACAGGTAGTAAGTTGTCGGCATACCCTTCTTTTCAGAACCGTACTTAGGATTCGCACGGATGTCATAACCCAGCAGATCGTACAGGGTCATGGACAGGTTCTTACCGGTGGTGATCATACCCCAGCCACCGATGGAGTGCATACGAACGGTGATAGCACCTTCAGGCAGCAGGTTGGGGTTTTCAGAACCCTTCAGGGACAGTTCCTTAACGTGTGGGTACGCGTCCAGGATTTCCTGACGACGGATTTCGTCTTTCGGGTTAGCTGCAACTTCACGAACGAAGTCAATGCCCAGGTAGAAGAATGGCTTCTGTGCGCCGTCTTCCAGCATGTTTTCGATAGCAGCGATGACGCCTTCTGGCTGGAAGTCGCGGGAACCCAGGCCGTAGCAGCCGGAGTACATGCGAGGAGCATCAGCCGCAGAGAAGCTATCGTAATCAGCGTAAGGCTTCTTGCCTTCTGGCGCCATGCCGTTTTCCAGGCACTTGGTCAGAACCGCACGCATTTCACGGATGATTGGCAGGTCTTCTGCCAGAGGCTGGTCAGTACGTTCCAGTACACAAACGCCCTTACGGCCTTTCAGTGCAGCGCCCAACAGGTCGCCTGGGAACGGACGGAACATAGTCAGGTTAACAACACCCATCTTGATACCGCGCTTCTCGCGCATGTAATCAGCAACGGCGTTGGCCTGCAGAGGCATGGAACCCTGACCTACGATTACGTAGTCAGCGTCTTCCATCTTGTAGAAAGCAGCACGGGAGTAGTGACGACCAGTCAGCTCACCGTATTCCTTCATGCAGCGATCAGTGATGTCACGGATGTGCTCGAAGAAGTAAGGACGCTGTGCAGCAACGGACTGCATGTAAGCGTCCTGGTTCTGTACAGGACCAGCAGTGATGGGGTTATCAACGTCCCACAGCTCAGGTACACGACGGCGCTTAGGACCGTAGATCATCTTCTGGGCAGGCGTTGGGCAGTCAATGATGTCGTCTGGACGACCACAGTACTCTTCTACCAGCTCACGCTCAGGAACCATAACAGGCTCAATCAGGTGAGTGGTCAGGAAGCCGTCCTGAGCAACAATGGCAGGAGTCAGGGACTCTTCTGCAATCTTACGACCAATCAGGTTAAGGTCAGCAGCTTCCTGTGCGGTAGCACCGAACAGCTGGAAGAAACCAGTGTCGTCCACACAATGGTAGTCATCGTGAGAGCAGTGTACGTTCAGAGTAGACTTGGTCATCGCACGTGCGCCAACGTTCAGAACGTATGGCAGACGCTTACCAACCGCTGCGTACAGGGATTCGTGCATGTACGCGATACCCTGAGCGGAGGAGAAGTTGGTAGCACGCAGACCAGACATGGCCATACCGGCAGTTACTGCGGCGGCAGCGTGCTCAGACTCAGGCTCAACGAAGATCAGCGGCTTGCCGCCAACGTTTACGTGACCCTTGGCAGATTCGATTGCCCAGTATTCACCCATCTGGGTAGAAGGAGTGATTGGATAGGCGCCTGCGGCGTCGGAAGCTTCCCGCTCACACATGATAACGGCAGTGTTACCGTCCATCGCCATGCGTTTGCCGGGATACTTTACCTTATCGAGAGTGACTTTGTGGTCAGGTTCTTTCTTCACGGTCATTACCTGAGTTATCAGAGCTGCTGACTTAGCAGCTAATTGAAGGTTCTCCGCCAGCCCCCGGGTGACCGATTCACCGGACGGGTTCCCGGCAGAAAGCCGAAAAAAATGCCAGTCGCCCTATCAGGCCACTGCCCCTTTATCAGGCAACTGGCAATGCATCCTTACGAAGTACCTTGCGGGCAGCTTCGCCTTTCTTCACCTTGCCTTTTTCCAGCCAGACAATGGCACCCGTTGGGCAACGTTCAGTCGCGGCACGGGTCAGCTTGTCGTTCTTGCTGTAATCAATGGTGGCTAGGTTATGGGTCATGGCGATGGCACCGGCAGGCGCGTCAGCTACACAACGGGTGCAGGCATTACAAGCCACATCACAGTCCGCTTCAGCCGCTTCACCATGTTCGAGGTTTTTACAGGCAACCCAGAGTTTGTGACTCTCCGGATGAATGGAGAACAGGTTGCGTGGACAGGCATCTACACAGTCGCCACAGCCGGTGCACTTTTCTTCATCAACAACAGGCAGGCCGTTGTCGTCCATATAAATGGCATCGAAAGTACAGGCATGGGAACAATCGGCCATACCCAGGCAACCCCAGCTGCAACCTTTACCGCCACCGGCTACAATATCGGCGGCCCGGCAGCCATCCAGACCTTTATAGCGGGCACGCTGCCAGGCAACGTGATTACCGCCGGCACAGGCCAGACGTGCGAGTTTCTTTTCCTGGGAACCCATACCGACACCAAGAGTGGTGGCGATCAGGCCGTTCATATCTGCGCTGTTGGCAGTACATTGAGAAGGAGAGAATTTGCCTTCCACCAGACCTTCGGCAAATGCATGACAGCCAGGTTGGCCGCAGGCACCACAGTTGGCACTTGGCAACAGGTTTTCTACTTCTTCAATTCGTGGGTCTTCATAAACATAAAGACGTTTGTTTGCCAGTACCAACAAAACAGCAAGCAAACCGCCAAGGGCAGCCATGAATACTGTGGCACTGGTTATGGTCAAGCTGGCATCCAAGGTAAGCTCTCCTTCCAGAGGCCGTCCGTTAATTGCGGGGAATACAATTTCAAATTAACAGACACGCACCTGAATCAAGCGCACTTAACAAAAGTAAGAGCGGGTACTGACTGATACAACTTGAGATTGTTCAAAGATTATTGATTATTTTCTTTTCTGTTGAATTGATATAAGTCACGAACAGAGATTGAAGTAAAAAAACACCAAACAAAACACTAACTAACCTATTAGTACTCGATTAAAAATCAGGCAATATAGGCATTTTTACTACGTTTTGTTTTGTAAACTCTGTCTACAGCCAAATTCAAAAAATTTTGTGTACTAAACTTTTGTTGCAACACATTTTTAACAAATCTTGATAATTATTCTTAATTAAGAATCATTTTCATTTAACCTTAATTAACAAAGTAATTTTATAAAGTTTGATTATCGTATTAACTGCATTATCCCAAGTACTTAACGCATGTGATAAACAACCAATTCATAAGTATTAATTTTTCAATACTCTAAACCTGTCTTTCTGAATTATCTCCCTGCTCCAAAAACTGGCACTTGCGTTATAACAGTCTACTCTTTTCCCTCTACCTACTTCGCAAGCCAGTCACCAAGATGTTTAAATGCGAAAACACAGACAGCACAGGCAACACAGACTATGGCTCCTTGCAGCACTCTTTTTTGCCACTTTCACGCTGCACGCTTTCGGATTGCTAAATTGCGCCTATGCAACCGGGAAAAATAGTGGTGTACAGCTACACTCCCCTCCTGGCACACCAGAACCTGTGCCTGTAGATGAAGGTAAAGGGCAACACGATAGAACCAGACCCAGCACCGACACCAATAGCAGCTCTGTTGTAGATGAAGATGCACAAACAGAACCTTCTCAAAACTCCCAAGGCTCCAGCAGATTGTCAACCAGCCTGACAACTGAAGCCATCCCAGCTGATGGTTTTATCCCTCTATTAGAGGGTGCAAATCTTCCGCTGACGATGACAGTACGATTATTCACAAGAGGCCGAGGATATACTCCTGCCTATCCCCCCTTTGAGTCTGGAAACGTTTTTACGGCTCAACCGCAACTGATGAACGCTTTCCCGTTACTATCAAATCGCCAGAGCAGTCCTATAAGGCGCGTGAATTCCTCCCCCCAAAGCAGGCTTAACCTCAGTATCAAAGACAGGCGCAGGTTCATACTGGTTCTGTTTTTTCCTGATGTAATTCGTAAACTTGAAACAGAGATTTCAAAGGGAGTGAGCATTCCGGCAGCAATACAGCAACATGCTCAACTTCCTGTTCATCAGACAGCAACCATTATTGAGCTTTTGAGTCATCCACAACTTCAGTCTTCATCGGCAACTGCCCATAATGCATTACAGGAACTGCTTATCATTATTAACATAATTCTAACAGCAAACGACCCGCTGGATCTCCAGGCAGTTGGCAAGGGTATAAAAGCAACTTTTTCCAAGAATACGGTTACTCCACCGATTGACACAGCCCCCCCTTCTGAAAGCATTACACATTCTCAGCAAATGGATGGAGAGTGCATAAGGTTGTTTGCACAATTTTTCCGCCAACCACGTGTCAATCAAGAATTCATATGGACTTTTACAGCAGAGAATATAGACAGAGCCAAAGTTCAGCAGATCAAAATGGAAAAACTACTTAAAAAGATAAAAAAATATAATTCCGGGTTTCCCAAGCAAGAGAAACATATTATAGACGCATACAAAAACAATGTTATTTACTTATCTACTGGAGATGGGACTCATATCTCCCGACAATGGTCCCCTAAAGACGATATACCTACCGTTTCAGAGATTGAAGAATATCACCTGAAAGGTGCTTCCCATATAAATCTACCATTGCTCCCACCACCTCTGATATTTCCAGCCATGGAGATTATGGTTACCACGGCATATAAGCAATGCTTTTCTTCGGCTGGCAGCCTCCTCTTTTCCAAATTTAACTTGGCTAAATTCTTGAGCGAGGTAGTGCTAATTCGACCATTTGCAAAAAATAACGAGGAAACAGCGCTGGTAATGGTGAAGGTAATGCCTCTTTTGGCAGGCAAGTGCCCACCCATAGCATCAGAATATTACGTATCCAAATATATTGGGGACCTACCAGCACTTGGTAACTATTTTATTTCTGCAAGTCTTTCGTCATATCATCTTATATCTCGGAGAAGGCAACTGGACAATGACAACCTTGATGACTTACCTAATGAGGGTTATGAAAACGCAGAAGAAAACCTTCAAAGAAGATTATTATTTAAATCCTCTTCACCCGAGCTGGAAGACGCTCTTTCAAAACTGGAAGAAGAAGTGTTTTCTATACATGATGATAAACTGAAAAAACTGCTTAGTTCTCCATTCACCAGCTTTTCCAGTCAGGAAGTGAGTGAGAGAGAGGATGAGAGCGAGGATGAGAGCGACGAGGATGCTGATGACGAGTTTGATAATAAAGAAAACGTGCCCCCACCCCACCTAACAACTTGATCTTTACGCATTCAAACAGGCCGACAGCCACTATCCCCCTCTACAGGAGGCATCCGCCCACCTGCAGGCGTCTAAACTACACCACCTCCAATACCACCAGCTGCCGCCTACCTTATAACAGTCTACTTTTTACCTTTATCTACTCTGCAAACCAATCGGTAAGATGTTTAAGTACAAAAGACACAGGCCACTATTCCTTGCTGCATTATTTATGACTACTTTGGCACTGTGCAATAACGCCTCTGCACTCCAGGAGAAAAGCAGTTCACCACCGAGTCCCCCTCCAAACTCACCAGAATCCGCAGATGTTGATGACTCCTACCCTCAAACAGCATCACTTCAAAGACCTTCATACCCTGATATGTCTCGGAACTCCAACGAGCCACGAGTTAACCTGACAGATGATTTTATCCCGCTGGATGTCAACAGAGACCGACCGCCAATAACAAGAACAACCTCCCGCCAAAGAGGCAGAAGCCATATATCTTGGAATTCTGAATCTCAGCATAATGAGGTTCATCCCCCTGCATACCGATCCCTCCCACTGCCAAACCAGCAATTTCCCAGCTCCCCCCTGGCGGGCAGCAGCTATAACTCTGCATCAGAAGAACTAGTGCCTTTAGGCGATGATGATGACGATGATAAAGAAGTTGAGTCAGTTCACGTGCTAAGTATGGCGGGTAAACGAAGATTGATGTTTCGCATTTTTTTTCCGAAAGCCTTTCAGGACATCATGACCGCAACTTCAACGGATGCTCAGCTTGTTTTGGATACTCACGCCAAGCTGCCTCTCTATCAGACTGCCACACTGATTGAGGTACTAAATCATTTCCAAAAAAACTATTCACCTCTTATTTATGAACCTTACCAAATACATATGCCTCTGAGAGCTCTGGCATTTATCATCAACAAAATCCTGATTGCTGAAAATGTCGGAAGCCTGCAAGTTATCATTGACAGCATTGAAGATGAATTTGACCAAATAGTTACTTCACTGGCTTTCCCGAAAGACTCTATTGCAAACCCTTTACCTGAAGCGGATTTAGAATATGCTGCAGAAGTACTAGAGTATGAACTTCTAAGATCTGATAATGCTCTACCATACAAACTTCCACTCACAAAAGAGAATATCTCGCCGATAAATAAACGAATGAAGCAGAATAAGGCAGCGCTCAAAGCAATTGCCTACCATGCAAAGCCTCTCTTCCAAGAAGAATCATTTACTCAAGAAGAACCCCTTACTGAAGAAGAGCCCCTTACTCAGGAAGAATCCCTTACCCAAGATGAATCACTTACCTTAGCTCTGAATAGCCTTGTACATAAAGCAAGGAAACAAAATGTCATATATGCCGCCAACATGGACAATAGTTCAGCCATACGACTTGGCCTGCCTGGACGAAAAATTTCTCTTACTCCAACTGCAATAAAAGCATATAAATCAATTAACTTGACACATTTGCAAATTGCAACACTCTCCCCATCACTGATCTCACCAGCACTGACAACCTTTCTTACAGAAACCACCGAGGAAATTTACTACTCCACCACTGACACATGGATAAATGTTGCTCAGCTTTTACTTGACGGGATCTATTTCAGCAAACCTTTCGCCAGAAAAAATGATGATACTCTCCGGGTACTGGTTCAAGCTCTCTCCCTTCTGGCTCACGAACCTCCGCCAGTAATACCAGATACATGTTTAATCAGCTCTATTGAAAGCAATGCTACACATCTGGGAGAAACTCTTTCCTATGGGAGCAATATCACTGGAGAGCTATTAACCAAAATGAGATTACCAAAGAAGTTTTCACGACAGAATAAAGAAAGAGAGAATGAGATAACACTTATCCCCAACACCCCAGATATTCAGGCAAATCTGACAAGACTCGAAACAAATATACTGCGCAGACTAAACAACAAACTTGAAAGGCTTTTTAACCTACTATTACCTTTCACTCTGGGTCATCAACAGAGTGATACCCTTGAGGAAGGCAACTGGGGTAGATTCGGCCTTCCTTCCGGTGCCGAGGAAGATGACGAATCTGACTCCTACACAGAGTCAGGGCCAGAATTCTAATCTAAATAATGGATTTGAATATAGCAATGGATATTATCCTTCTTCATTCGAGCCATCAATTAACAGAGAATCTCTCTAGATATGAACTCATCAGGGGAGGGAAATGACACATTCACGCAAACTGAAACTGCAGCTGGACAATGACAGTCTTGGTAGTTTACTTAATGATGGTTATGAAAATGCATTAGAAATGCCCCGAACGGAGAATATGATTTAAATCCTCCTCAGCCGGTCTGGGCATCTAAACTACACCACATCCAATCCCACGTAACTGCTCATACTTCACTGGCAGACCAACCATCGACTCGGCTACAGCCCAGTGATAGCGAGGAATTGTATAAAAAACAGACAATTTTGCCAGTAAAATATGAGCAGTTACAATCCCACAAACTGCCGCCCACCTTATAACAGTCTACTTTTGGGGCTTTCTCAGGTTGGCAGATCATATCTGAGCCTCCTGCCGGATTTTCAGATACAGATATTCAAGGTCGTTATAGCCACAAGCCTTGTAGACAATACGTTTGATCACACCGTTAAAGGCCTCAATTTTTGCACTGGTTATTCGGTGCTGACAGTATGACAGGAGTCCTTCTCTGGCCCGATCCAACCCTTTGGCAAACCGCCTGAGTTCGCCAATGCCTGTTTCTGTGGCCAGCTCGATCCACCTGTCGAGAAACTTACTGGCACAACCTTTGTAAGTGTACGTCCAGAGCTGCTTGAGCATATCCTTCAGGGTGTAGGCTTGGTACAGGTCTTCGTTCATAGCCAACAGTTCTTTCAGACAGCTTTCTCCCTTGGGGGTGAGGTTCTCAGGGTTCCTGAACAAATTGAAGCGCTGCCCCTTGATGAAAGGCTTATCATCAACTTCAGCCTGCCTCCATTCCCGACGACGGATTTTATCTATGACATCGTTGTAATTGGCAATAATGTGAAACTTGTCGTAAACGATATCGGCGTCAGGAAGGTGCTCCCTGACCGACGCTTTGTAGCTACCACCACGGTCTATACCCACACATTCAATGCGAGACTTTTGTTCCGGAGTTAAGCGGCTGAGGAATTGGTCCAGGGTGGCTTTTCGCTTGCCTTCACCAAGGAACAGGGTTTCGCCCGTATCAGCATTCAGAACAACAGTCAGGTAATGGTGTCCTTTACCAATGGATTTCTCATCAATCAACAGGGCTCGTATGTTATCCAGGTCAGGGGCTGGCAGAGTTTTCATCAATATCTCTTTATCCCAGCGCCTGGCCGTATGATGCGAGATAGAGATGAATTCAGGAATCTTGTTGCAGGGCATATAGCGGCAGAGATGACTGACATGTTGCTTCAGCCGTTCAGTAGCCTGCGCTTTGGGAGCCAACCCGGGAGGCGTGACTGTTTCAATGTGCCCACAGTGGGAACACCGTCCCTGGTAAACAGTGAAGCATAATTGCACATCCAGAGTACCCAGCGGCAAGTCCAGCACGGTACGCTCATTCTCACGGATTTTACCCATTGGGTTCTGACACTGACTGCATCTGAACTGCTGTATGCGACCATCCCTGCGCAGGGAAACTGTAGCCACAGATTCATCCCAATTAATATCAATGTGGTCGATTACCCAGCCGGGAAATGAGAACATAGGACGCAGTGAGGGCGTTGTAGACATGCCTGATCCTTCAGAAATGTTGATCCGTTCAAATCAACCTTTGCCTGAAGGCTATTTCTGTTTCAACCCCTCACTTTCATCTGCCAACCTGAGAAAGCCCCCTACTTTTTACCTTTATCTACTCTATAAACCAATCGGTAAGATGTTTAAGTGCAAAAGACACAGGCCACGGTTCCTTGCAGTATTATTTATGACCACTTTGGCACTGTGCAATAACGCCTTTGCACTCCAGGAGAAAAGCAGTTCATCACCGAGCCCCCCTCCAAACCTACCAGGCTCCGAAGATGTTGATAGCTCCTATCCTCAAACAGCATCACTTCAAAGACCTTCATACTCTGATATGTCTCGAAGCTCCAACGAGCCACGAGTTAACCTGGCAGATGATTTTATCCCGCTGGATGTCAACAGGGACCGTCCGCCAATAACAAGGACAACCTCCCGCCAAAGAGGCAGAAGCCATATATCTTGGAATTCTGAATCTCAGCATAGTGAGGTTCATCCCCCTACATACCGACCCCTCCCACTGTCAAACCAGCAATTTCCAAGCTCCCCCCTGGCTGGTAGCAGCCAAGTCCTTACAGCAGAAGAACTGACGCCTTTAGACGAAGATTATGAACATGAGGATGGGTCAATACACCTGCTAAGTATGCGGGATAAACGAAGGCTTATGTTTCGAATTTTCTTCCCGGAGGCTTTTCATAACATCTTGACTACAAACTCAACAGATGCTCGGTTTATTATAGATACTCATGCCAGACTGCCCCTCCATCAGATGGCCACACTGATTGAGGTACTAGGCCAATTTTGCGACGACTATCCTCTTTGGGCTAATGAGCCTGAGGATATACTCCTGCCTTTAAGGGCCCTGGCATTAATTATCAATAAAATCCTGATCGCCGGAGATGCTGACAGCCTTAACAAAATTTCAGACAGCATCGAAGATGAATATGACCAAATACCTACCTCATTGGCATACCCTAAACGCTCATCTGCCGATCCTTTACCTGAATCCAATTTAGAAGTTGCTGTAGAGACTCTGGAGGAAGCACATCTCAGATATCAAGATGTTCAGCCATACAGACTTCCCCTCACTGAAGAGAACATCCCACTGATAAATGAACTAATGAACAGAAAAAAGGAAGTTCTTGATATCATAGCTAACCTTGCGGAGCCCCTTCCTTCAGAAGAGCCAGTCTCCCTAGAACTGCATAGCTTCGTAGAAGAAGCCAGAAAGCAGAATATCATTTACGTCTTCAACAAAGACAAAAATCAATCTGTGCCAGTGGAAAATCCCAACCAGGAAATCGCTCTTACCTCCTCAGAAATCGAAGAGTATACAAGGGAGGGAGTATCTCATTTACAAATTGCTACACTTCCCTCCTCACTAGCCTCACCAGCACTTACAACCTTCCTTATAGCAACTGCTGAACAAACCTTCTACTCAACTACTTCCACATGGAAAAAAGTTGCTCTGTTTTTATTTGATGGAATGTATATCAGCAAACCGTTCGCCAGGAAAAATAATGAAACTCTCCGGTTACTGACTCAAGTTATCTCTCTTCTGGCATCCGAGCCTCCACCTGTCATACAGGATAGTAGTTTAACCAGTTCTATTGAGAGCTTTATCGCCATTCCGAGCGGAGTTCTTTCCACTGGGAGCCGTATTACAGCAAAGTTATTGAATAAGGAGGAATTACCAATGATGTTTTCACTGCAGGATGAAGAAGGTGGAAACTGGAGTACAGCAAAAACCACAGTAACACTTGTTCCCAGTAACGTGACTAGTCAAGAAGAACTTGCAGGGTGTAAACTCGAAGAGAGCATACTGGGTAGAATGGATGATCAATTAGATAATCTTCTTGATATAATATATTTTTCCCCGCCGACTTATCAATACAACGATATACAAGAAGAGGAAAACAGTTGGGGTCGGTTCGGCCCTCCTTCCGGTACCGAAGAAGATGAGGAATCTGACTTTGATTCTGGCTCTGACTCCTGCGCAGAGTCAAAATCAGAGCCAGACTTCGAATCTGAATAATGAGTTTGGATATAGTAATGGAGATTATTTTTCTTCATTCGAGCCATCAATAAATAGAGAATCCCTCTAGATATGAACTTGCCTGGGGAGAGAAATGACACCAGCCAGAATTCAGGGATCACACCCATCTGACAGTTGTCGGAAATATCATTACAAGACAGTATCCTCATATCAGGCGCACACAAATCTGAAAACTGTACCATCAATACCGGCCTTGCTGCCTGTTTAACCACCACCCGGTTCGAAAAACTGTCACTTACATCATAACAGTCTACTTTGTACCCTTTATCCACTCCACAAGCCAGTCAGTATGATGTTTAAGTGCAAAAGACAAGAGCAGTGGTTCCTTACAGTATTCTTTATTGCCATTCTGGCACTACATAGCAGCACCTTTGCCAGTGGGAGATTCAGCAACAAAAACAGCTCAACAGAATCTCCCCCTCCAAGCCCGCCTGCCGGTGAAACTGAACAAGTGGAATCGAATGGAGAGACAGAGCTTCCACCATTCCCTAAAAAAGCCAAAACTGGCGCAGGCCCCAGTCATAGCCCTGTAAGAGATGAAGATGATCACACTCCACCAACAGCATCTCCTCAAGGTTCTACGACTCAACAGGTAGCCCTCAACATACAACAAGTCATCACAACAGCTGGAACCCCTGGAACCCCAACAGGTGAGGAATTTATCCCTCTATCCAAGAGTTACGATTCCCCACAAGCTGCAAGACCAGCAACCACAAAAAGTAGATCGGCCTCTCCTGTCCAGGAAAGTACCAGATCCGAGCTGATTGAGCCCCCTTCTTCCCGCCCCATGTTCATGCGAACCTATTCGCACTCCCCATTGCATACTGCAGCCAGCCAACAAGTGGAAGCAGCATCAGAGCAGGAGACTTATGAACAGTATGGATATGACAAAACACAGGAGGATGAGTCAATCATTGAACTGGATGAGCAAGGTCTACGCAGATTGGTGTTTCGAACATTCTGCCCGGATGCCTTTCAGAACATCGTCGCTGCAATCATAGCAACTGATGACCCAACCTCCATAAATGTTCAACCCATCATAGATAATCATGCCAAACTGCCACTACAAAAGACAGCCACACTGTTTAAGATACTAAACAATTACAGCAAACAGTATCCATTTGGAGCTTCCATAACTAAAGGAGCACACCTGCCTATAAGAGCTTTAGCACTCATCATCAATACAATACTAATTGCTACGGATGATGTCAGTCTTCTTGGTATTACAGATAGTATTAAAGAGGAGTTCGATGTTACCGCCACCTTAATTGCTAACCCGAATAGCTCTCCTGCCGACCCGGTCCCTGAAGCCGATTTAGAAAATGCAGTCAGAACACTGGAGAAGAAACTTCTCAGATCAGGAGAAAGCGAGCCATACAAACTCCCCCTCACAGAAAAGGGCGTTACACTAATAAATGTACAGATAAACTGGAATAAAACAGTACTTTATGAAATAAGAGAATTCGCCGATCTTGAAGAGTTTCAGCACATAGAAATACAGCGCCTTGTAGAAACAGCAATGGAAAATAATGTCGTTTACGCTGTTAATGAAGACAACAGTAGTCAATCTAAATCTATAGGGCAGCCCGGCCATGAAGTTACTTATGACTCTTTACTAATCAAAGAACATCAAAAAGAAGGGCTAACCCATTGCCAGGTCACCACACTTCCCTTTCAACTGGCCTCACCGGCCCTGACATATCTTCTGAGTAGCATAGCTGAGCAAATGAACTCAACTAATGCCATATGGGAAAATCTGGCTAAGTTTATACTTGAAGGGGTACGTATCAGCATGCCATTCGCCATAAAAAATGACGAAACCTTCCAAGTACTGGCCCAGACTCTCTATCTTCTGGCATCTCTCCCACCGCCTGTAATACAGGCTAGCGACTTGACGATCACTAATGAGAGTGAGCTCCCCAGTCTCACCAAAACTCTCTCCGATGGGGGGCAGACTACGGTTAATCTATTAAGCAAGGAAATACTGCCAGAGACATATGAATTGGATGCTAAATATCAGGATAATGAAGGAGAGACAGAAGAAAACTTCAACGTAACACTCACCCCCAGCAACCCTGCCGTTCAGGACAAACTTGCAGATATTGAGAAAGAAATCCTGCAAGAGCTAGATCCCGTATTTCATGAGCTGTTTGAATCAGTACTCTATTACATTCAAGATCAAGGTGGAGAAGAGGACGAATATGATGATCAGCAAAGTTCGCCTTTAGGTCATACTGAGGGTATGCCAAAGGGTTCACTAAAGAATGAGTCAGAAGATTCAGAGGATTCATAGTCAGAATATAAACCGGGCTCAAACCGCTCTGGTTCTCAGTCTGAGGATTGGAGTAATGGCATTTATCCCCTCTCATAGGGCTCTAACCCACTGGGAGGGGAGGGGAGGGGGGGCAGTCTCAGCCTGGATTTAAAGCCACACCCACCGGATGACTGTCGGGAATTTCACTATAAGACAACGCCTTCATCCAGTTTAAAAAGCTGCCACAGGCTTGATAACGGTCTACTTTTTTCCTCTATCTACGTAAGCGTTCAACCATCACACGGCTCTGTTAACAATAGATGTTGGTTTATTTCTCAAAGTTAGTGATTACGCTGAATAGAGGAAGTAACCAAATTTTCTATGAAGCCCGAATGCCAAGCTATACAGGGTGCACGGAAGTACTACCAACATGTAGTGTTAACAGAGCCCATCACACCTTGACCGGATTGCTCCAGTTATGCGGTAACAACTCATCAAGCTGATTATTTTTCTGGGTAGGTAGCCTTGTCAGCACATCCTTCAGATAGGCATACGGGTCATGGCCATTGAGTTTGGCTGACTGGATCAGGCTCATAATATTCGCAGCACGTTGTCCGCTGCGTAGTGACCCGGCAAACAACCAATTGCCACGCCCTACAGCCCAGGGACGAATCTGGTTTTCAGCCCTGTTATTATCTATAGATACGGCACCATCCTCGCAGTAACGAATCAGGGTTTCCCAGCGTTTCAGGCTGTGATCAATCGCTTTCGCTATTCCCGAACCATCGGGGACTTTCTGGCGTTGCAGAATCAGCCATTGGTGTAGCCCGTCAAGGATGGGTCTTGATTGTTCCTGTCGAATCTTCAGCCATTTTTTAGTGCTGAGACCCCGGGCTTGCTTTTCAATTCTGTAAAGCAAACCCATCTGTTCCAGAACATACTCTGCCAGGGTGCTTTGGCTGGATGCGTGTAAGTCAAAGAACTTGCGGCGCACGTGCGCCATGCAACCTATTTCTGTAACACCCTGGCGAAAGCTGGCTTTATAACCACTGAAGTCATCACAGACCAGTTTCCCCTTCCAGCCTTCCAGGAACTGACGACGCCAGCGGTGAACCAAGTTAGCATTGAGTTGGTGCTTTTGAGCCACGCCAGCTACGGAGTTACCCGGTTCCTTGCAGGCTTCGACAATCATGGCCTTAAATTCACGGGTGAAACTACGGTGAGCTCTAACGAGGGAGACAGCAGGGGCTAATTTATCCATTTTGGTGTCCACTTAAAAACAAGTGGACACTATGATTCTGTTTTTCAGGATCGGTGGTAAGGTGAGTTGGCCGGACGCTTACACTTAAAACACTTTTTGAGCCGATACTCTTAAACATTCAGAATGAAGGTGAAGGTGATGAAAATGGTGATGATGAGGATAATGACTTTATACCCCCTCCCACAGAGCTCGAGCCCAATGAGAAGGGAAACAGTATCAGCCTAGATTCAAAGCTACATCTACCTGACGGTTGTCGGGGATTTCGCTATAGGACAACACCTTCATCTCAGGCGCACACAGACGGGCAAAACGCGCCATCAGCGGCCTCAGCTGTGGAGCCACCAGAAGAATAGGGGCCTTGCCACTTTCCAGCATCCGGCGGGTCACATCCGGCATAAACTGCTGCAACTGCTGGGTAATGTTTGGCTCAAGGGGAATGGCATCCGGGGCGAAGCTGCCACCGGCCTGCTGGGTTTTCTGGTGAGCCTGCAATAGAAGCTGTTCCAGCCCCTGGGCAATGGTGACCACCGGAATCATCGGCTCCAGTCCAACAATGCCATCAATAATCGTACGCCGCAGGGCAACCCGAACTTCACCGGCAAGAAGTACAGGGTGAGTAAACCGGCTGGCAGCATCCAGCAGAGCGCCACCAATAGTTCGTATATCAGACAGTGGCACATCATCCAGCAGAAGCTGCTGCATAACCGCCCGCAAAGTGGTGATATTCAACTTGCCGGGTATGAGCTCTTCAGCCATCTTGGGAGCCAGGGATGTCAGCTTGTCCACCAGCTTCTGGGTTTCTTCAAAACCAAGCAGCTCATGGGAGTGATCTTCCATCACTTTGCTGACATGGGTGGCAATAACTGTCGCTGTATCGACAACTGTCCAGCCAAGGGCCACCGCATTCTCCCGCTCATCCTTGTCAATCCATACTGCGGGCAGTCCATAGGCCGGATCTGTGGCTCCTATCCCCTTGGGTTCACCAAAAACCTGTCCGGGGTTCAAAGCCATCAGTTTTTCTGGGTAAACCATACCTTCACTGATGCCAACACCCATCAGGGTAATCCGGTAGGAGGTAGGCTGCAGTTTCAGGTTATCGCGGATATGAACGGTCGGAACAAGGAAACCCAGCCGGGTGGAAAGGCTTTTCCTGATACCTTTAATACGGTCAAGAAGTTCACCGCCCCGCTTGCGATCAACCTGGCTGATCAGGCGGTATCCCAGCTCCAGCCCCAGCATATCGACCACGGGAACATCATCCCAAGACAACTCCCGATTTTCGTCAGGGGAAGAAGAGGAAGATGGCAGGGATTTGGTCATATCCTGGGCCAGATCTTCAGCCTCTTTCTTTGAAGCCGCCTGCCCCATAAACCATGCCCCCAGAGCTGCACAGCCCCCCAGACCGAGGAAAGCAATATGAGGCATTCCGGGAACCAGACCCATCACGATCAACAGACCGGCAGCAACTGTCAGTGCCTTGGGAGAACCAAACATCTGGTTGGAAACCTGGGTTCCCATATCTTCCGCATCGGATACCCGAGTCACCATTATGGCAGCCGTAGTAGACAGTAGCAGAGAGGGTATCTGTGCCACCAGGCCATCACCGATAGTCAGCAGGGCATAAACCTCGAACGCCTGGCCGAAACCCAGCTCATGCTGCATGGTGCCGATCATGACACCACCGATTATGTTGATCGCCAAAATCAACAGACCGGCAACCGCATCACCCCGTACAAACTTGGAAGCACCATCCATTGCCCCATAGAAGTCCGCCTCCTGCCGCACCTCTTCCCGACGGGTACGGGCAGTATCCTGATCAATCAGGCCAGCATTCAGATCGGCATCAATGGCCATCTGTTTACCGGGCATGGCATCCAGGGTAAAACGGGCTGTCACTTCTGATATACGACCACCACCTTTGGTCACTACAACGAAATTAATAATAACCAGAATGGCAAACACCACCATGCCAACGACATAGTTGCCGCCAATTACCACATTACCGAAAGCTTCAATAACCTTACCAGCTGCGGCTCCACCACTATGACCATGCAGCAACACTATACGGGTTGATGCCACATTCAGGGCCAGTCGCATCAGAGTAGCGACCAGAAGAATGGTCGGAAATACCCTGAATTCCAGAGGGCGCAGGGTATAAACCGCCACCAGCAGCACAATAAGCGACAAAGCGATATTAAAGGTAAACAGCATATCCAACAGGAAAGGTGGAAGCTGTAAAGTCACCATACCCAGCATCGCCATCAGCAGCACAGGGGTGCCGGCATAGCGTTTGGCCAATGGCAGCCAATCTCGGGAAGCTGCTGTTGTTGTACTACTCATTAATCATAAACCCGTCACTGGTCATAAACTCGTCATCAGTTAAATTTTCAGGCTCCTGGTACACGATTTCCATGAATCTAACCTGTGCCAGGCTTACGCCGTCCGTCTTCATCGTATTCATCGGGAATATCGAATCCGGGTTTTACCGGAGGTCGATCCCCACCCTGCCCCCGGCGATACTGCGACAGCTGCTGGACGTAAGCCAGGACCTGAGCCACAGCCAGGTACAGATCTGCCGGAATTTCCTGATCGACCTTGGTGGAGTGGTAAACAGCCCGGGTCAGAGCCGGGGCCTGGACAATGGGTCGTGATGTATCCCGTGCAATTTCCCTGATCTTCAATGCAATCTGGTCAACCCCCTTGGCGACCACAAAAGGGGCTGACGCACGTTCGGTGTCGTATTTTAAGGCGATCGAATAATGTGTCGGGTTGGTGATAATCACATCTGCCTCCGGCACCTGCTGCATCATACGCCGGTTGCTCATCTCCCTTTGCAACTGCCGGATACGACTTTTCACTTCCGGCTTACCTTCCATATCCTTGTGCTCGTCCAGAACCTCCTGACGGGTCATCATCAGTTTCTGCTTGTTGTCCCAGATTTGGTAGGGAGCATCAATAAAGGCAATCAGCATAAGGGCACTGCCAAATGCCATCAGGGTCCAGCCCAGAATATCCACACCTTCACTGATAGCTTCTATAACCGGCATATTGCCAAGGGAGAGTGACAGCGGATAACGTTTCCAAAGCACAAACAGCAGGCATCCAACCACCAGCACCACTTTCAATATGGACTTAGCAATCTCTACCAGCCCCCGGACAGAAAATACCCGGGATATCCACTGCGCCGGATTCATACGGCTGAATTTGGGCTGCAACAGCTCGGTCTGGAATAGAAAACCGCCGGTCAGTCCAGTACTGGCAATAGCCGCAAAGCCCAGGATGGCAACAAAAGGTACAACCACAAAACCTGCAGACATCGCTGAATCCTGCAGGTGTCTTGTCATATAAGCCAGATCGTAAATCTCTGCCCTGCCCACAGACAGGTTGAAGCGCATAATATCTGCAAGAGTCTTGGCAATATACGGGCCGGCAACCTGCATAAGAAAACCGGCACTCATGATCAGTACCGCTGACAACACTTCCCTGGAGCGGGGAACCTGCCCTTGTTCACGACTTTTTCGGAGTTTTTTCTCCGTGGGCTGCTCTGTGCGCTCCTGTGATGTATCTGCCACCTAAGCCCCCACCAGCAGCCGCAGTAACCCAAGGGTTTCCGTTGTCAGATTTACCAGCATTCCGGGCAGTCCGGTCATAACCAGAAACACAGTCGCCATACCAAACATCATGGTCATGGGAAAACCCAGAGCAATAATGTTGAGCTGGGGAGCGGCACGGTTCATGACACCAAAGGACATATTGACCAGCAGCATACTGATCACCACCGGCAGCGCCACCAGCAGACTGCTGGCAAACAGCCAGCTGCCCAGTTTCGCCAGATCCAGCCAGAACTCAGTTATAAAAGATGTGCCCACCGGCAGGGTGTGAAAACTGTCCAGTAGCACGGTGAACACAACCAAATGTCCATCCATGGCCAGAAAAGCGAGCATGGCGATCGTCTGTATCCACTTACCCAGCAGAGCCGTGCCCGGTCCATTAAGAGGATCATTCATGACAGCCATGGCCAGCCCCATCTGCATGGACATTATCTGCCCACTCATGGTGAAAACTGCCAGCCACAGCTTCAAAACAAAGCCAAAAGCCAGGCCTATGCCTACCTGCTGAACAGTGATCACAATGGACTGAATGGAAATGGGATCAATCCCCTGTGCAACATTCTGAACCGGGGTGACATCAGAAGATACCAGCAGGGTAAGAGCCAGTATCAAAGACAGCCTGGCTTTTGGCGGTATACCTGAACCACCAAACATCGGCATAATCCATACCGCTGCAGCAATCCGGCACATAGGCCAGAACCACTGACCAATAAGTGCGGTCAGCTCCTGAATATCCAGTGTAAAAGGTAGGGGCAGCATAACCGCACCTATCCTATTAATGAGGGTATTCGAAAGAACAAGTTCTGGGTAAGCTCCATCATCTGTTGCAGCAGCCAGTGTCCGGCCAGCCCCATGGTGGCAAGGGTTGCCAGCAGGCGGGGCAGAAAGCTCAGAGTCTGTTCATTGATCTGTGTCGCAGCCTGGAAAATCGCCACCACCAGACCGACCAGCAGGCCAGGGCCGATCAGCACCAGAACCATCAGCACTATCAGGCTCTGGGCTTCACGAAAAATATCAACGACTGTTTCCGGGGTCATTGAGACTACCTTTTACTTCTTTGTTCAGAAATGCCTTTTTAATCAAACAGCCATGAGCGGGGAAGGCCCACCCCGAAAAATGAAAATGCAAAGTGCATTTCCATGGTAAAAAGGCATTTCCACTCTCATGACTGCATCACCGGTCTACCAGAAACTGGCAGCCAGCGTGCCGGTAATAAGGCTCCAGCCGTCTACCAGAACAAACAGCATCAGCTTGAATGGCAGCGATATAACCAATGGTGACAACATCATCATGCCCATTGCCATCAAAACGCTGGCAACAACCATATCGATCACAAGAAAGGGGATAAACAGCAGGAAGCCGATCTGGAAAGCCGTTTTCAACTCACTAATGATAAATGCCGGAGCCAGCAGGCGGAATGGTGTTTCCATCCTGTCAGCCGGAAGCGGCAGACCGGAAACATCAGACATCCTGGCCAGATCCTGCTGCCGGGTCTGACGCAACATAAAGTCTTTCAGTGGCACACTGGCTTCAAGGGCGGCTTCCTTCAAGGTCATCTCATTGTTCAACCAGGGCTGAACAGCGACCACATCTATCCTGTCGTAAACCGGCATCATCACGAATGCCGTTAGAAACAGGGCCAAACCTACCAGTACAGGGTTGGGAGGCGTCTGCTGCAGACCAAGCGCCTGCCGCATAAGTGACAGCACGACAATAATTCGGGTAAACCCGGTCATTACCATCAGCAACGCTGGCAGAAATGAAAGGGTGGTCAGCAAAATCAGTATCTGCAGCGTCGTGCTGTATTCCTGGCTGGCACCATCACTGACCACATTCAGCAGAGGGATACTCTGGGCCGTGGCCAGCCCGGGTATCAGAAGTAAAAGCAAGGCTGCTGCCTTCCCTGGAAACCTCACGATGACTTCACCAAACGAGACAATATTTTTTGAAATTCACCCTGGGATTGACCTTGCAGAGCATCTTCACCGGCTTCAGGCCAGTCTTTCCAGCTCTCTATGGGGCTGATTCTCTGGGGGGTAATGCCAAGCAGTAGAGTCCGCCCTCCCACCCGGGCAAGGCAGAGTTTTTCATTTCGCCCGAGGGGAAATACCTCAAGAACCTGGATATGTCGGCCCACTTTCAGGCTTCCGCCCATCAGCTGCCGGGCACCCCATGCCATGACCACAATCAGGATAACTACAACAGCCAGCATTCCTGCAATATTCAGCAGCTGGGCCCCTGCCGATGAGGCGGCAGCCCCCATCAGGCCAGAGGGCCCAGTCGTTCGCTGGGGCTGACAACTTCAGTCAGTCGGATACCGTAGCGGCCGTTGCTTTCCACAACTTCGCCACGACCAACAAGCTTGCCATTTACTTTTACATCCAGAGGATCACCAGTGTGACGGTTCAGCTCAATCACCGAACCACTGCCCATGGACAGCAGCTCGTTAACTGTCAGCTCCGTGCTTCCCACCTCCAGGGACATAACCACCGGAATATCAAGAATAACGCTCAGGTCAGGTGCAACCTGGATATTATTGTCAAAATCAGTAGTTGTAGCCGTTTCCAATTCATGGGTTTCTACAGCTGCGTCCGTCATTGCACGGCTTCCTCATCTTTCTGGTCACTCTCAAGTTCAATGGCAAGCTGCCCGTTCCGGGTAACCACCCGGGCCTGGCAGAGAACCGTATCGCCGGTATGAACATCCGCTATACCGGGAAGATTTAAAGGCAGCGTATCGCCAACTTTAAAAGACATTACTTTACGCAAAGTGGTTTTCTGGCGACTAAGCGTGGCCGTTACCGTAACGGGTACGGCATACAGGGCGCTCTTAAAGGCAGCCATGGCCTGCTCATCGCTTTCGAGGTTGGGGTTGATGATCTCACCGGGAAGCCAGAGGGAAATACCTCCACTGAAAGCATCAGTGGTGACCTCCATCTTCATAAGCAGGAAATTCTTGCTAAAGGACGGTGCGTTGTCAGATTCCCGGTCAGTATTGACGACCAGATCTGTTTTCAATCTGAGAGACTTGGAGATCATCTCCACTGTGAGATTCACCAGCCGGATAGCGAAACGATGTTCCGCATGGGTTAGCAACTCTACACCCTCGGTGATTTCACCCTGACCACCGCAGGCCCTTTCCAGCAAGGCGCAACACAACGCATTATCGATATGGATAAGGCCCTGACTCTCTTCATCGACAGTATGAACAGGAAAGGAGGTGACATGGCGCCCTTTCAGCCTGGGGAGCGCACTGGGATAGAGAGATTCGGCAGTCACCCCAACCCCTTCTCCGGTCATATTGGTCAGGCACTCATTCACCGCTCGGGCACAGACATGGCTCAGCTCTGAAGCCTGCTGCCTGACAGCAGCCATGTGACCGCCGACTTCAAACAAATTACAAGGGCGAATTTTTTCAGCCCCACCTTCTGCGGATGAGATTATCACGGGGATTCGATCCAATAAGCAGCAAATTAAATCTGGTATTCACCTGATACACTGCAGGTAAATTCAAGGCTAAACCCAGGTTCTGCTGATACAACCTGACGCCTTATACGTACTTCTTTACTATGGAAAATGAGAACACCAACTACGGCTTTTATGCCCGTCCATGTGTACCTTTGCTGAACCTCAAGCAAACAAACCTGTAAAACAATGCATCATTTGACAGGATAATATTATTTCGAAACACCCCAGCCATCCGTACAACTACGAATTATTAGCAATCCCATTGATATTTATAACTAGCCCTAAAGAACCATGCCCAAAAATCGTGGCTGTGGAAAAAATGTACAACTACGGCTGATACAAACTCATATAGGTTAAGGACTGAATGCGCTTCGCCACCTTCATCCCGTTACTGGTGTTACTGGGAGCCACCACTGCCCAGGCCAGAATCAGTGACCCTCTGCCCTGGACAGTCTCCACCAGCAGGGAACAGTGCAGGCTGGAAGCCAATCTTTCCGAAACAACAAAAGTCACATTTATTGCTTCTGCCGGACGCAAACCCGTCCTTAGCCTGCAGGCTCCCTTTAGAAACCGTACATCAATAAAAGGTGAGCTGAAGATTATTCCGGCACCCTGGCAAATAAGCCAGTCCAGATCTGTTGCCACCACCCTCAGGGCGCCAGCTTCTGAACTGGTTTTTACCAGCCATATTCAGCAGTTACTGGATGCCATGGCTAACGGTGAATGGGGAGAGATCAAGCTGACCAGCGACGAAGGTGATAACTGGCACAAGCAGATTCCTGCCACAGGTATCAGCAGCTCCATGACTCGGTTTAACGGCTGCCGAAACAACCTGCCACCGTTATCGTTTAACGATATAAACGACACTAAAATAGTATTTAATATCAACGCAACCCATGTGGCCATCAAGGAATCCGGAAAACTGGATCTGGTTGTCGATTACCTGCGCTACGATGACACCATCCAGGCTATCCAGATCGACGGTCATACTGATCGCTCTGGCAAAAGCTATATCAACCTGACTCTGTCCCGGCAACGTGCAGAACAGGTACAAAAGTATCTGATTGATGCGGGAATACCATCCAACCTGTTTATGCCAGTGCGCTGGCATGGCTCCAGGGATCCCATTAATCCAGGAAAAACCCCGGAACAGCGCATGCGCAACCGTCGGGTAGAAATCAAATTGTTGCGCACAGACCCGAGAACCATTTCCCCGACACTTAACTGGAGCTGATGCCCATGGATCTGCAAGCCGCCGGCCTGCACCCCGAGCTTTTTAGAAGTCTGCCGCTGGGACTGGTTCTCCTGGACAGGCAGGGCCTTGTTGCGCATCTGAACCCTTCTGCTGTAGCTATTGTTGGGAACCTTCCCACAAAAACCCGATGGGCTCAGGCTGTTCACAACACTTTCCGGCTAAAAAGCAGTGACGGTCATGAAGTGTCGCTGCACGACGGTCGGCGTATCCATGTCAGCACCTGCCCTCTCCCCAACAAGGCTGGCCAGCTGGTTATTCTGCAGGACATGACCGCAGCCCGCCTGTTGCAGGAAGCACTGGATCGACAAAAACGTATGGACAGCATGGGCCAGATGCTGGCAGCGCTGTCCCATCAACTTCGTACCCCTCTGACAACTTCCATGCTCCATGCAGGCAACCTGGAATGGCTTCTGGGAGACAAGCTTTGTCCGGCAGGAAAAAGCGCTCTCGGTACGCTTCAGCAAGAGCTAAGTGCTATTGGCCAGAAGATCAGTGATCTGCTGCTTTTTGCCAGAGGAGGGCGGGTCCTTTACGACATTATTACTATTAAAGAGTTAATAGCTGATCTCAGGCAACACTGCCAAAATCCAAATTGGCATAATGTAAAGATTGACTGGCGAATAGAGTGCACGGGGACAGAACATTCTATTCAGTGCAACAGAAACACTCTGCTCTCCGCCCTTGGTAACCTCCTGAACAACGCTAAAGAAGCCGGTGCCACTGCTGTTCAGATCCAGTGCAACAGCGACAACAATTGGCTGACATTATCCCTTCAGGATAATGGTAAAGGATTGACGGAAGCCGAAATGCGTCAGGCAACAGAGCCATTTCACAGTACCAAAACCACTGGCACAGGACTTGGACTTCCCGTGGCGAAGCTAATTGCAGAAGCCCATGGCGGCACTTTGTCTCTTGATAAGGGAGATCTTTGGGGGGGGCTTGGCATCATCTTGGAGCTACCACTGCAGGCAACTGTAAGCTTTCCGTCTTCAGGGGAGAACGCCGTATGATGCCGCAACATGTTCTGGTCGTAGAAGATGACCACACCCTCCGTACGGCCCTGTCTGACACCCTCAGCCTTGCCGGTTACAGGACATGTGTCGCTGAAAGTGCGGAACAGGCCATAACCATCTGCACGCGCCACCGATTTGATGCCGTTGTCAGCGACATAAATCTGCCCGGGGATGATGGTTACACTCTGATGCAGAGGATGCACAAAGACAACCCGGAACTCCCGGTCATTCTTATGACCGGCTATGCTGATACCGAAAAAGCCGTTGCAGCCATGAAGGCCGGAGCCAGGGATTACCTGGTGAAACCCTTCCCTCCTGCCCGGCTGCTGTGCCAGCTGAAATCAGTGACACCGTCTGCAGGCAAACACGACTGGATCGCTGAAGATCTGGCCAGCAGGCAAATCAAGGATATGGCTAGCCGAATAGCCAGCAGTGATGCCACAGTCCTGATCACCGGTCAGTCAGGCACAGGAAAAGAGGTACTGGCCCGCTTTATCCACAGCCGCTCAAGCCGTTCCTCTAAGCCATTTGTCGCGGTAAACTGTGCAGCTCTGCCTGACACTATGCTTGAGTCCATACTGTTTGGTCATGAGAAAGGGGCCTTTACCGGGGCTGCGAACCGGCAGATGGGCAAGTTTGAGCAGGCCGACGGAGGCACTCTGTTTCTCGACGAAATCGCAGAGATGCCCCTGTCTCAACAAGCCAAACTGCTAAGAGTTCTGCAAGAACGTGAGGTGGAGCGTTTAGGGAGCCAGGACCCAATAGACGTCAATATCAGAGTTCTTACAGCGACTAACCGCAATCTGGATGATGAGGTCAGGGCCGGTAACTTTCGGGAAGACCTGTTTTATCGACTGAACGTTATACCGTTACATATACCACCATTACGGGAACGTCCTGTTGATATCCTGCCAATTGCTCGCCACCTGCTGGCCAAGCACAGCCATAGCGGACCCAGCCGGCCAGAAGCTTTCAGCCCCCTGGCCGAGACAAGCTTGCAGCAATACAGCTGGCCCGGCAATATCCGCGAACTGGACAATATTGTCCACAGAGCCTGTGTGATAAGCCAAGGGAGCCAAATCCAGGCAGAGGATCTTATGCTTCCGTCAAGGGAACTGTCTGATAAAAAACCTGAACAACCATCAGAACAACGGCCTGAGCTAACACCCGAACAATTAGACAGCCAAACGGCTGATTTTAATAATTTACCCGTCGGCAGTCGTAAAAAAGCAGAATTCAGGGTGATCCATGAAACTCTGAATAAACACCACGGCCACCGTGGGGACACAGCAAACGAGCTGGGAATTACCACCCGGATGCTGCGTTACAAACTGGCACAAATGAGAGAGCTTGGAATTGAAACCTGATTTTATTTTTAACGATTCCAACCGATTTCTGTTTATTAGCAGCAATAGCTACAGTTTTCTGTAGGGGCCAACAGCATGATTGACACCAACATACCGCTTACCTCGCTCAGCAATGTTGATATCGCATCGCTTGAATCAAAAGGCATTGAGAGACGTGAGTTTCAGGGCCAGGACTTCGGAACCTATCTCGAACAGGCCGTGGAACATGTTAATGACCTGCAAATGGAAGCTGACCAGCTACGAGCTGATTACGAGACTGGAGCCACTGATGACCTTGCTGGCGTCATGATTGCCAGTCAGAAATCCAGCCTTGCTTTTCAAGGCCTGATGCAGGTACGGAATCGAGTTGTTTCCGCCTATGAATCTGTATTTAACATGCCCGTATGACTCTATTTCCCGACAGCGTAAACACCCGAAATTTGACCTTCGGGACACGGAGACATTGAACAGATGCCGTCCCAATCAGCCATAGCTGCTATGCCGGTAGCGCGCGAACGACTAGAAGAGTTGCGCACCACCTTTAGCGAGCAACTGCTGCCCCAAATAAAACAGCATCGCGGCCTTGTTCTGGTTCTCATAGCCGCAATCATCGCAACCATTGCCGCAGCCATGCTCTGGGGTGGCAGCGAAAGCCTGCGCCCACTGTTTGGCAAGCAGGAGCGATATGACGCTGCCAATATTATTGAAACACTTTCCGCAGGTAACATCCCCTATACCCTTCACCCGGACAGCGGTCAGATTCTGGTAGCCGACAATCTTCTGGCGAAGGCCAGGATGACCCTGGCGGCCAGCGGTGTAACGCCTGACCTCCCCGCCGGTATGGAGCTACTATCAACTAATGGTGAACTGGGTCGCAGCCAGTTTGTGGAACATGCCCGCTACAAGCAGGGTCTGGAAGGTGAGCTGGCCAAAACTATTATCAGCCTGAGTGCCGTTCGAAACGCCAGGATTCATATAGCTATGCCGGAGCGCTCCTCTTTTATGCGGGAGACTCCGGAAACGACAGCATCTGTATTCGTTGATGTCTACCCCGGTGCCCGCCTTCGGGAAAACCAGGTTCAGGCTATCGTCAATCTGGTATCTGGCAGTATTCCTGATCTAACCCCGGAAAATGTCACGGTAATGGACCAGAACGGTAATGCTCTGTCTGCCAGCATGGCCAGCAGCATTCCGGAATGGCAGGAAGAACACACCCGGAAACGGGAAGCAGCCCTGTCCCAGCGTATTACTACCCTGCTGGAACCAGTTGTTGGAACAGGCAACCTCCGGGTTCAAGTCACTGCGGATATTGACTACAACTCCAGTGAAGTCATCAAGGAAACCTACAATCCTGACAACAGGGCTGTTCGAAGTGAAAATATTGCTAACGATGAGCAGTCTGCTGTACCGGCAAAGGGAGTCCCCGGTGTAGAGAGCAACCGGACAGCGAATGCCCTCTCCACCAGAGAGGCGGGGCGCTCCAGTTCCAGCTCAAGGACCCAGCGCAACTACGAGGTTGACAAAACCATCAGCCGCAACCGTAAGGCTGCCGGCACTCTGGAAAAGCTCAGCATTGGTATAGTGGTTAACAGCCTTACCACAGAGAGCGGGAAAGGCTGGACACCTGAAGCTCTTGACACCATGACCAGCCTGGTCAGTAATGCCGTGGGCCTGAATACTGGCCGTGGAGATACGATCAGCCTGTATAGTCTGCCATTCTCTTCCAACTTTGTTGAAGAAGATCCGTCCCCATGGTACATGATCTTTGACGGCGAATATGGCCAGTATGTCATAACAGGTTCTGCAGCTATTCTGCTGTTGTTTATTGGACTGTTGCTGCGCCTGCAGTTCTACCGCCGCAAGATTGCCAAAGAGCGTAAAGAAGCTGAAGCACGACAGAAAGTGCTTGATATTGATGAGAGTAAAGATGCAGTCAAGGCTGGCCTGACCCTGGCTGTGCATCCTCAGGACAAGACCATCGAGCGCGCCCGCCAGCTGACTCTGAATAACCCAGAACAGGTAGCCATGGTGCTGCAGCAGTGGATTGATAAACAATGACAGACGAACTGCCCGCATTGGATGAGGACCTTCCCCTGGAAGATTCCTACCGTACCGCCTCCGAGCGTTCTCCTCTGGAACAGGCAGCTCTTCTTATGCTTGGTCTGGGTGAGAAAGCGGCCGGTAATGTTATCCGCCTGATGCCACCTGATAAAATCATGACCCTGAGCCGGGCCATGGAATCTATCCAGGTTGTGCGCAGGGAAGACCTTGCCAAGGCATCAGAGTCACTGCTTGGAGCCTGTGATGAAAGCTCTTTGCTGGCTGGTTCTGACTATGTCAACCGCACCCTGCAGGAAGCCCTGGGGGAAGACCGGGCCAAGAGCCTGATGAAGTTCTCTTCCTCCATTGAAACAAACCCTGTTCTGGAGCGACTGCTATGGCTTGAGGCCGGGGATATTCTGGCCATGATCCGCAATGAAAAACCACAACTGCAAGCTGTGGTTCTGGCCTGCCTGTCTCCTGACAAAGCTTCTGCAGTACTGTCCCAGCTGCCGGAAGCAGCACGTCTGGACCTGGCCAACCGACTGGCTCGTCTCAAGGATATTCCATTAACTTCCCTTGATACTGTTGCCGACCTGATCTCTACCTTTGATCAGGGCGCCAGTGATTCCACACCGATTCATGGTGCTGGTCACCTGGCTGAAATGATTAACTTCATGGATGATATGGACGGCACCTGGCTGCTTAACGGTATCAAAGAGACTGACGAAGAGCTGGCCAGTGAAGTTAATGATCTGCGTCTTAACTTTGAACACCTGCTTGGTCTGGATCTGGCCAACCTTACCATTATCGTGGAAAACGCTTCCCAGGATGTTCTCGCCCTTGCCCTCAAGGGCGTTCCCGAGCTGCGCCTTGAGCGGGTATTCAGCTGCATGAGTAAACGTGCTTCCAAGTACCTGAAGGAAGAGATAGACGGCCTGGGATCTGTACGTATGAGCCTGGTTCGTAATGCACGACACGAAATTCTGGAGCTTGCACGTCGCCTTGAAGCCGATGAACAGGTAGAACTACACGCCAACGATGAGCTGGTGATCTAATGAGCGACACAACTCGTCCACTCTTTCCAGAGAAGAAAGGCACCATCACTCGCTTTCCCTGGGCAAAAAGCGAGCAATCCTCACTGAAGGCTACCGAGTGGCACTCTTCTAATGAAGAGAAAGAGGATGATGGCCTGATTCGGGAAACTCCCGAGCAGCGTCAGCATGCCCTGGCCCAGGCCCAGCGGGAAGGTTATGCCCGAGGAAAAGAGGATGCAGTCAAAAGCCTCAAGGACGAGTTGAAGCCAGTTGTCCACCAGGAGATTTTCGAAGAAAGTCATCACCAAGGGCTTCAGGCCGGACAGGAAGAGGGCTTTCGGGCCGGCATGGAGCAGGCCCAGGCTGAAATTGACAGGCAGCAGACCCTGTTAAAAGAGCTGTATCGGCAGATGAGTGTCTGGCAATGTTCCCGGGATAAACGTCAGTTACAGCAGCTACAGGAGCTGATCAGCGCCATGGCCCGCAAGGTGATCATGACTGAACTGAAGCTGCAGCCGGACACCATTACCCGGGCCATATCCTGCGCCCTGCGCATGCTGCCAACCGATAATGATGAAATTCCAACCATTATTATCAACCCTTCAGACCGAATCCGGGCCGAGCAGTTTCGGGACAACATTAATGCTAACTGGCATATTCATGTGGATTCCAACCAGCGTATTGGCGGCTGCTATATCGAAACCAGCCAGAATGCCGTGAATGCATCCTTTGAACTGCGTCTTGAGCAAAGCCTGCAGGCACTGATAGATGTATTTGGGGAGGAGTTCAGGAATGAATCCTGAGCACCTTGGTGAGTTATATGAGCGCAGTCTTGAGCGTTTGGACAATATTGCACCGGCAGAGCTTCAGGGCAAACTGCTCAGGGCAACCGGCCTGACTTTTGAAGCTGTCGGTTGCCGGATGGAGACAGGCCAGCGCTGCATGATCCGTACACGACAGGGGATTCCTGTTGAAGCTGAAGTGGTGGGCTTTGACCGTGACCGTCTGTTTCTGATGCCCCTGGATCGGGCTCGCGGGCTTGGCCCCGGCGATCCGGTCACCCCGATCCGGCAGGACATCCAGGTTCCCACCGGCAAAGGTCTTCTGGGGCGTATTATTAATGGTGCCGGTGAACCCCTGGATAACAAGGGACCGATTCAATCAGGCCAGACACTGCCCCTGCAGAGCGAGGTTATCAACCCCTTGCAGCGCCGCCCTGTTTCAGAGCCACTTGATGTGGGTATTCGTGCCATCAACAGCCTGCTCAGTGTTGGCAAAGGCCAGAGACTGGGTCTGTTTGCCGGCAGTGGTGTAGGTAAGTCTGTTTTGCTGGGGATGATGACCCGGATGACCACAGCCGATGTTGTTGTCGTTGGACTCATCGGTGAACGGGGCCGGGAAGTACGGGAGTTTATAGAACACACCCTGGGAGAGGAAGGCCTGGCTAGGGCTGTGGTTATCGCAGCGCCTGCCGACGAGTCTCCAGTTCTGCGCCTGCGTGCATCCCTGATGTGCCATCGCATTGCTGAAGGCTTTCGCGACCAGGGTCGCAATGTTTTGCTACTGATGGACTCCCTGACCCGCTATGCCCAGGCTCAGCGCGAAATTGCCCTGGCCATTGGCGAACCCCCTGCCACCAAAGGTTATCCACCCTCGGTATTCAGTTTGATTCCCCAGCTGGTAGAAAGGGCTGGCAACGGAAAAGACGGCAGCGGCTCGATAACAGCCTTTTATACCGTACTGTCTGAAGGTGATGATCAGCAGGATCCTATTGCCGATGCCTCCCGCGCCATTCTTGATGGACATATTGTGCTAAGCCGTCGTCTGGCTGAAGCCGGCCACTATCCCGCTATAGATATTGAGGCCTCCATCAGCCGGGTTATGCCCCAGGTCACTTCCCTTGAACACCAGCAACAGGCCAACAGTTTCCGCCGCCAGTATTCCCTGTACCGGCAAAACAGTGATCTACTGACACTGGGAGCCTATAAGAAAGGGAGCAACCCTGCCCTTGATGAAGCCATTCGTAATCAGCCGGCCATGACCGCTCTGTTGCAGCAGGGAATGCGGGAACAGGCAGGCTGGGACAGCAGTATTCAGCAGTTACAAACCATAGGGACATAAAGGAAGTAACATATGACCCGCTCAGGACGCCTGCAACAGTGGTTGAGTATCCAGGAGCAGAAAAAGCAGGAAGCAGAAACCCAGGCCATGGCCGCTGCCCACAAACTGACCGAGGAGGAGCAGAGACTGCAAGCTCTGAACAACTTCCGCAATAACAACCCGCTATCCAGTGGTACAATAAAAAACGGCCTGACCCTGAACAACACTCAGCAGTTTCATGACCAGCTGGACAAAATCATTTTGCACCAGAACCAGCAGGTGGCTGTCCAGCAGTCCCAGCAAAGGCGAAAGAACCAGGAGCTTCAGAAGGCCCAGCTGGAAATGCGTAAAACTGAAGTACTGATGCAGAAATATCATCAGGAAGAACAGCTGGAAGCCTCCCGTTCTGAACAGAAGCAGCTGGATGAAATGGCCAGCATTATGAGTCAGCGGCAGAACAGCAGCCAGCAGCCTGACCGAAAATAGACGAAACGACTGCGGCAGCAGCTAACGGCGGATAATAAACCGCTCCCACTCTTTCAGTATGGCTAGAAAATCATCCAGACCACAACTGCAGCGGGACTCCTGATCATACCAGTCCATATCTTCTGCCATATCATCCAGAGCACTGCAGGATAAGTCGAAATCAACCCGGGAGTTGACCACTTCAGCTTCCGTACGCCCCAGGCGGAGGCTATATTCCGAACCATCCAGCACATACTCCCAGCGCTCACACCTCTGCAGCTGCTCAATGACCCGATAAAGCTCAGGAAGGATTGATACCCGGCTGCTAATTTCTTCCTGCAACCATGCTCCCATAGCTTCATGCCCCATGGAAAACCGCGCCTGTACTAAACCGGTAAAGTCCCGGATAAACTCATACTCCAAATTTATACCTCTTGATAATGTTTAGGGGGATCACACCCTAATCCTGAAACCTTGCGCCACTCTCAATGGTCAACAGAAGCAAGTGAACTGCTCCCTGCTGGCAGATATACTGCGCAAACAGCCATTTGGTTAGTGAAAATAACAATAAAGGACGCGAGCAATGCAGGAGTATCTGGCTTCAACCCGTTTTTTCGATTACAACTATCCTGCTATCCAGAGTTGGACCCACGGAGTGATTGGCCGGGAAACCGACCCTGTGCATCAGGCTGTCAGGTTATACCACGAGGTCAGAGACAGTATCCGCTATAACCCTTATGTTTTCAGCGTTGATCCAGAGACCCTCTGTGCCAGCTACTGCCTGGAAGCCGGTGAATCCTATTGCATTCCAAAGGCCGTTCTGCTCGGAGCAGCCTGTCGCTCACTAGGTATTCCCTCCCGCCTGGGACTGGCTGATGTCAAAAACCACATCTCTAGCCCTCAACTTATCAAATACCTGAAAAGTGATGTCTTTGTTATGCATGGCTTTATTGAGTTGTATCTGAACAGGAAATGGGTAAAAGCCACACCGGCATTTAACGCCCGGCTTTGTCAGTACATGGGTGTGGCTCCCCTTGAGTTTGACGGGCACGAAGACTCTATCTTCCAAGAATATGATGTAGATGGATCACGCCATATGGAATACCTGAAAGACCATGGAACCTTTGCAGATGTTCCATTTGATTTTATTGCCAGATCTGTTGAGAGAGCTTACCCACACCTGGTCACTCCAGAAGCTCAGCAGGTCATCCGCAAACGCTCCCTTGAGCGGGATATCAGTGGCTGATTAGTTTCTGTTAACATATGAGGCAGTCTGAAAAGACTGTAGCTTTCGGTTCGTTTCAAAAACCAGGCTCTTACCCGAAACCGGGTCGATAAATTCCAGCCTGTGGGCTAACAGCTGCAAAGGCTTTTGGAAGTTATCCTGAGCCTTGAGCTGGAGCCCGGGATAAAGCCGGTCACTAACAAGCGTAACCCCAGGCTGCAGAGGTACTGAAACTGCTGAAAAACAGATATGGGTAGCTACAACGCAGGTAGTTACAACGCAGGTCAAACAGCCATGAGCGGGAAAAGCCCACCCCGAAAAATGAAAATGCGCAGGGCATTTCCATGGTAAAAGAGCTACAACCTACCACAATATCTAATGGTGTTTTGCAGAGGGTATGGGAAAGTGAGATGAGGGTAAACCAAACCAGCGCAATTCACTGGCAGCACATTCCAAGCATAAAACATCATCCTTATCAGAAACAAATGCCGCTCCCTCTCCGCCCAGCTTGACGTTACAGTGCTGGCAGTGATAACCATCTCTGGCATTGACCTCCATATATGGCATAGGACTGTTATTTTGAGGAGACATAACAACAGCCTGCTTGATAGTTTCAGCTAGAGCACACTGCGGACACAGAGAGTAGCTCCCAAAGGAACGCAAACATGTAGTACATGAGAAATGATGACTTTGAAAGCTTGCTCTACACCTCTGACATTCCACCTGTCCAGTTCCAGGGGGTGAAAAAAACATGGAATGATTTTTAGAGCATTTGACCTCTGAAGGCAGAGCCAAAAGCTGCATCTTATCAACCGTACATGGACCACAAAGGTCAAACTGACACTCAGAACAGTGCATAATACGCCCACTATAAAGAGACTGCTTCCTGCCTGTGTACTCCCTACACTTATCACACTCGACAGCTGTACCATATTTATCAGATACTTGTGTTACTTCCTCCATATGCAAAACATGATTTTTCCTGCACTTCAGGTTCCATGTGCGATATCTATGTAGATTCTTACCTTCTGTATTTATGGTTTTCTGATACCCTCCATTCCCCATTATCTCCGCATGTTTTTTTTGCTTTAACAACTTAATTCCATCAAGAATCTTTTCTGCCGAATTCCAGTCTTTATTATACATTGCAAACAACTTAACAACATCACATTCGATATTCCTGCTCCCTGAAGCATTAAGCCATATATTCCAAATATTTCGACAACCATCTGGATCACCAAAAAACACTGACTGCAGACTTCCCAGGCTGGAGAATCGATAATCTTTATCTCTTATCAAATCAAAATTACTATCAAGACCATTGCCCGTTATTAATAAATAATAAATTTTCAAAGCCTGGAAAATATCTCTCTGAATAAATGACACATCATTGATTCCAGAAGACAACCTTTCCATTCCAGGCCTTATTTCCAGTAGCACCACACGCACAAGATCATTATTTCTATTATAAATTGGTACAATTTGACTAGGCCCCAAGTAGTCGACAACTACTTTATTAGCATGAAGGTAAGCAAGCAACTCCATGACTTTCTCAATATAATTTAACGCTTCAGCTGACGATATTTTTTTCTTTTTAACTAGAGAGTAAAGTGTTTGCACTTCACCATGCTTGCAATAATATTCAGGAAATACAACCTGAACACTAATCCCATTTCCAATATAATTAAAAAAAGGATTATGAATAAAATCATTATTAAAATTTCCACTTAACTCACCTGCAAGCCCAAAAACCACATCAAACTTATTAACAGATTCACCATCAGCCATATATATTCTTATTTCACCTTTGGCCTCTTTCCTATCGCCTGTCAAGATACTTACTCTTCTTGCCAACCAAGTCCCGCCGACGCCTATCTCTTCCTGCAATTCAAACTGCACAGCAGGCCAGGTAGATTTCAGGAAGTGAGATAACTTACCATCATAACTAAATACACTCCTGTCATGCTCAGCTTTCTTTTTCCCTCTGCTCTTCAATATCTTATACAGAGCTTGCGCCGGTTCATCTAATCTTCCATTTTCAGCACTAACCTTCTGCTTACTCTCCCATAAGAGGTATTCTGGGTTTATAAAAAAATCCTCAATATCTTTTTTATATTTATCTGCCTCATTCAATCCAGGCAAACCATGAATTGTGTTAACACCGGCAACCCTTGCACAAACTAAAAAATAAAACAGGGGAATATTACAAACACCTTCTTTTCTTACATTAAAGCCTAAGTCATGAAGAGCATTGGAAAAGGATTCAGATACTGTACCATAGGCATCCATCATATTTTTCAATGTATTATAAGGAGTGACAGTTAATAAATTATTTTTTTTATCCAGACCATGAAATTTTTCCTCTATTTTTTTACGAATCCCCAAAGTAATTCCAGAACCACCTTCTTTATCTGTTTGATTATTCATTGACGTACTCGCCATCATCATGCTGAGTTCAGCATCACTTTTCTCATTTTGAGATTCTGGCGAGAACCATTGTTTTACGGAAGCATTGTCGGAAACCTTTTTTATGGAACCACTATTAACCTCGTAGACAATCAATATATCATCGCTGTTAATTTCAGAGGTGAGACTGTCATACTTTTGAAAAAACTCATCAAAATTATTTTGCGCTGGTGTGATTTTATTCCACTCATCTCTATTGAATGATAATACAGCAAAAGGGGATTCTTTATAGAGCCTTTTATAAGAGGAAGTGTCTTGAGCATCATTTCTCTGACTGTATACAATTCCCCCATTAGGTGCATTCCCATTCACCCTTGGGGTAACGTTAAACACACTGTTGGAGATAATATGAATATAGCCCGTCTCTTTCTTTAGCGTTACCTTGAAGGTGTTTTTCTTTATATTTTCATCTATCGTCTCATCAAGATCTCCCGGTGATAGCGTACTGAACTCAACCTCTTCTCCAGCCGATTCTGGTCCAATCACCATAAATAAAACGGCAGGTGTTGAGCTATAACTGTCGTCTTCCTTTCCCCCATCTTCACCAGTGGCTTCCAGTGAAATAAAAAAAGTGCCTTTATCCCACCACTGAAAAGCAATCACCGTCCCTGCCTTATAGACATAATCGGCTGATATGGTTTGGGCTGCAAACAAAACGAGGTACAGCAAAAAAAGTTTCAACAATAAAAATAGTCTCTGCCTTGGCAGCGAGAAGCTGAACTGCATGTGATCCCTCCTCTGAGCCAACAACCATTCGGTTTATACCTAAAAGGCGAAGCAGTATAGGCCAGAGGTACTGAAACTGCTGAAAAAACAGATCCGTGTAGTTACCTAATCATGACTTCCCACAAACCATACCTGTACATATAGGACACAGGTCAAAAGAACCTTAAATACATGCTCAAATGAGTTTCTATTCTGGCTCAATCCGGGTTTATTATGCTTAAGGTGAAGAACACCCTAAGCATAACAACACAACAACAGCAGGATATAAGACCATGAATCTCACAGGTTTTCTTTCCCGGTTGTCAGAAGAGCCAGAGAGCATCACGTTTTCTGAAACCTTAGCTGTCATTGATAATAACTATATTTTCTCTCCCATCGAGTTCCACAGTGGCATTCACAAGAATGCACCGGGGAAACATACCAATGCCTGTAAAATTTTCGCCTTTGCACTTTTGCACGGGCTGAGCGCCAGACAGACCCTGGCCTGCTTTGGTGAATTTTATCGTGAAGACGTTCTTGGAAACCCGACCGGCAAAGATCACCCAAACCTGCGAGAGTTCTCCCGCAAAGGGTGGAATGGTCTTTATATGGATGGTGAACCGTTGACTCCGCTCCATCAGGAACAGGCCATCGCAAGCTGAAAAATTCCTTTATAGTTTGGAATCAGATGTGAAAGAGGGTACACCGTGCGTACCCTCTCACTGTAGAAATAATGATTAGAGCCTGTACTCAGGAATGGGATTCCAGCTCCTTCTGCAATCTTTCTACTTCAGCCCTGAGCACTTTCACTTCATACTCCAGTTCCCGAATTCTGGCCTTATCATCAGCAACAAGATCGGCCGTAGTCGGAACCTTTATCTCTCCAGAGAACAGATGAGCAAACCGTGACTCACGCTTACCTGCCTCCCGAGGCAACTGCACAACAAGCTCTTTCTCCAACATGACCTGAAGGACAGCTTCAGTTTCTTTGACATCCTTGAAAGAGGCCATTCTTCCAGTGCGGTTACGTAACTCCCCCGGAGTCTGGGGACCACGCAGGAGCATAACGCAGATAATGGCCCGTTCCTGTTCGGAAAACTGCAAGGTACTAAAAGCTGTATTACAGAAACGGTGTCTATATTTACTGACCCTTGCCCCACTGTCTTCACTCACCAGGCGCTGCTCCATCAGGCTGTTCAAGGCCTGCTGAACTTCCCCATCAGTTAAGGCAAGAACAGGTTCACGGTTGCTTTTCTGGTTACAGGCATTGACCAGTGCGTTAAGGCTCAGAGGATACTGATCCGGCGTGGTACTTTCCTTTTCCAGAAGGCAGCCAATCACCCGCGTTTCCTGAAGAGTCAGACAAATATCCATGGCACATGCTCCAAACAGAGAAAAAGCTCGTGCTGTTATATACGATCCATATGGAACTGTCTTCTGAAGATATTGATCACTGACAAAATGTCAGCAAAATGCCAGGTAGCTTCTCAGAAGCTGCCTGAAAAGTCTGTGCGTAGCGAGGGCGTGAGAAATGGAGGATAAAAATTCGATTTTGTGAGGCGAATAGTGGTTCTATTTAACGAGCAAAAGCGGTTTTTTAGCCCCATTTCTCACGTCCGCAGTAGCAACATGACTTTTCAGACAGCTTCTCAGGCATACCCCAGAGAAGTCGATTCCCCCAGACGCCCATCTGAACCATCAGGTGCATAACCAACATTATCAACATCACGGTTCAGACGCTTTAACATGGTGTCTGTCAGACTCTTCTGCATCTGCAGCAGCTGACCGTTGGAGGCATTCAGTTTTTTGCACTTTCTAGTCAGTTCGATCAGCTCCTGCCACTGGGTATTGACTGCCTCATATTCACCCACAGAACAGGTTTGCAGAAACTGCTGCATACCCTCACGGTCTGTACCATGCCCCAAAGCCACAAGTGCTTCAGCCCTTTTCCTGGCACTGGCATCAAGCTTTTGGGTAAGACTGGAAATCGACTGAGCCAGAACAGGGATCGTTCCCATATCCCGGCTGCGCAGACTTTGAGCCTGCTGTTCTAGAAGAGGGAAAAGTTCACGTAAATCATTCAGGTCGCTGGTGATCGTGGCGCCAATCGTTGCAACAGGTCGCGCAGGCATTACTCATCTCCGAAGGGGATATCTCCTAATTCTGCTTCGAAGTCGAGCATCTTCTGTGCCAGTTTTTCATAATCAATCTTCAGCTCACCATTAACGATGGCTTGCTTGATCTCATTGACCCGATCCATATCCACATCGGGAGCAGAAGCCGCAATCGCTTCAGCCTGCTGAAATACAGCGGCATTATCACTGATTGAAAGCTGGTCAGCACTGGATGCTTTCTCGCTGGAAACCTTTTTGGTTTCTCCTCTGGCTTCTGACCTGCGGCTGCGCTCAATCGCAATTTCGGCCACTGAACCAGAGATTCGGGTTGGAGCCATTTTTTAATCCCAAAAATTCCGACACTCCCATTGTATTAATGGAGTCGCCACAAGGCCGGAAATATTAAATTATCAAGAGGCTATTCAATCACAAGCCAACAACCACTATACCATGACCCTGAACTCTGGCTACAACCTCCTTACCGCTGGACAAATTACGTACCCGCACATTATCACCCAGGGCCGCATTTTCCAGAATTTCCCCCGGCATACTGACTAACAGCCCATTCCGGCCAGCCTGTATCTGTACACTGTCGCCCCTGCGTACCGCCCAGGAACGTTCAAACATGGACGGAGCCAGAGCATCTCCGGCACGCACCCGGCGCCGCAGGGTCATATTGCTCAGGAAAGAGATATCGGACAAATATCCCCGGCGCAGTTCACCCAGATTCCTTCTCTGCAACGAGACATTGCCCGCTGGAACTTCTTGCCCCGAAACAAGAGGCACCTTCGCCACCAGGACATTGGCATACAGATCAATGTCCCCACCGAGGTAAATTGACCATTTCCGGGGCCCTTCACAGCGCACCTTGACCCGCTGCCGTCCTACTTCACCCGGGCGGGAATCTTCCAGCTGAAAACCGAACTCACAGGGTTTCAGCCTGTTGAGGTTACCGGGAGGAGAGACCCTGACTTCCCAACTGCTGTCAGGTACGTTGTCAGCCAGCATCATGGCCTTATTCTCCAGCATACCGGTCACCCGGGTTACCATTTTTTCTACCATCTGCTCAGCTGAGCTGTCGCCACTAGCCTGCACCAAAGCTGGAATCAGTACCAGCAGTCCGCACTTCAACCAGTTGTTTAACCATAAGCCGGAAAAGAATCGTGTCATTATCAGCTTCCGCTAGAACATCCCGGCGGAAATAAAGTTCCGCACTTGTCGTTTATTTCCCCTGCAGGAAATTTTTCTTGCGGCTCAAACTACCGCCACATCCTTGGGAAGGCAACCTTCTGAACTTCTATGACAGAGTACAAGTAGAGATGGCATGCACCTTGCTCTTATACCCGGCAATGCAAGAGGCATAAGCAAATGGCAATCAGCTTCGACAACTACATGGGACTGCACCAACAGGCTCTGGGCTTCAGATCACAGCGTGCTGAGGTCATAGCCGGCAACCTGACCAATGTTGACACTCCCGGATACACAGCAAAAGACCTGGATTTCAGCAAGGCCCTGGAACAGGCACGATACCAGCAGAACTTCCAGATGGAAGGTGAGCAGAGTCTGACTCAAACCGAGATTATGCCCTCCCCTGTAGAACGCCCCAAAATTGTAGAGCGTACCGAAACCCAGCCTTCTGCAGACGGCAATACCGTCGAACTGGGCAAGGAGCAGGCCGAGTGGGCGGAAAACCGCCAGCGTTGGGAAGCCAGTTTCACCTTCCTGAATATGAAAATGAAAGGCCTGGAACAGGCCATCAACGGTTAAAGCGCAAAACAAAGCAAAATGTCTCTGAACACCATCTACAACATCGCCGGTTCAGCCATGACTGCCCAGAGTCAGCGCCTGAACACCGTTGCCAGCAACCTGGCTAATGCCGAATCCCCAGGCTCCAGCCCGGAAACCACCTACCACGCCCGCAAGCCAGTGTTCTCTGCAGTGATGGAGCAGGTGCAGGATGACCTGCTGAACGGTTCCTCTCTTGAGGCTGGCTACAGCGTACAGGTATCCGAAATTATTGAGAGCGACGCCCCCCTAGAAACCCGCTACCAGCCTGACCACCCTATGGCAAACGGCGAAGGTTACGTTTACTACCCCAACGTCAACGAAGTGGAAGAGATGGCAGACATGATGTCTGCCTCACGCAGCTACCAGACCAGCATTGAAGTTCTGAGCAGTGCCAGTGCCATGCAGCAGCGTTTGCTGACCCTCGGCAAATAACAGGAGACAGCCTGATGACTACGATAAACAACGTGAATTCAGCAACACCTCCTGATACAGGTGCCAGCTCAACATCCATGAGTTCCATGGATTCTGATGCCTTTATGCAGATGCTGCTGACCCAGCTGCAGTACCAGGATCCCACCAATCCGATGGACAGCTCGGAGATGGTCTCCCAGATGTCTGACCTGACCACGATTGAGTCCATGTCAGAGATGAGCGACTCCATCGACAAGCTTGGCAACCAGCTCTATTCTTCCCAGTCCCTTTATGCCTCCACTCTTGTTGGCCAGGATGTTTCTGTTCTTGCCAATGTTATTGATATCGAGGCCGGTGAAACTGTCAGCGGAAAGGTTCTTCTGCCAACCTCCGCTGACGATCTCAGGATCGACGTTCTTGATGCTAATGGCAATGTTGTCGCCACCCAGCCTCTGGGAAAACAGACTGAATCCGGCGAGATTGATTTTGACCTGACTGATCTTGATGAAGACCTGGCCGCAGGTAAATACACCCTGAAAGCGGTCGCCACCGTAGACGGCAAAGAAATGGAAGCAGCCATCACCCAGGACACAACCGTTACTGGCGTTGTCATCCCCGGGCAGGGTCAGGAAGTTCTGGTAGAAGTCGACAATATCGGTCTGGTTCCCCTGTCGTACATCACCCGGCTGCAGGGCAACTCCGGTGGTGAAGTTACCAGCAGCCAGGACTCTGGCACATACGATGTCGAAGGTCAGCTTAACAACTTCTTTAACAGGAAGCTTTTGGACAAGTATCCTGGCCTGAAAGATTCCGGCCTGGTTGATGCCGGCACCAATCAACAATCCCAGCAGCCCCAGCAATCCGAAAATGCCCTGCCACCAAGCCCGGCAGCTCTCGCACTGGCAGCGGCCAAGAAGGCTCTGGCTTAACCCGGTTATCAGGGTTGAATAATGAATTCGAAACAGGTTTAAGGATTAACAGATGTCAGCATTAGATAACGGTATCAGTGGCCTGAACGCTTCCTCCAAGCAGCTTGATGCCATCAGTAACAATATCGCCAATGCCAACACCACGGGTTTCAAATCCAAAGATGTGCAGTTTGCCGATGTCTATTCTGCAACTGGCGTAGGCGGTGGTGTTTATGTTTCCGCCGTCTCAACAGATTATGCCCAGGGAGCACTGCAGAGCACATCCAGCTCTCTTGATATGGCCCTGCAGGGAAATGGTTTTTTCATTACTCAGGACGGTAGTGGTAATACCTACTACACCCGGGCTGGCAACTTCGGAATTGACAAGGATGGAAACATAGTCAATGCACAGGGACTGAATGTTCAGGGATACTCTGTAGATGACAGCGGAAATATTTCTAACGAACCATCAGACCTTCACATCGACACCAGCAACCTAGAGGCCAAGAAAACGGAAGAGGTCAACCTGGTGGCTAACCTCGACTCCCGGGAATCCATACCGCCGACAGCTGGCTTTAAATCCAACGACCCCACCTCCTATAACAAAACCACTTCCAGCGTTGTTTATGACGAACAGGGTGTTGCCCACCAGATATCTGCCTTTATGTCAAAACTGACAATAATGAGTGGGATGTTCATTACGAGATCAATGGCACGACACTGGCCACAGATCCTGCAACAGCGCATTTGAGCTTTAACACCGATGGCTCTTTGTCCAGCCCCGACGATATAAAAATCACTATTCCAGAATCTCTTACCAAAGGGGCCTCTAAGCTGGAAGTGACCATGGATGTTTCCAGGATGAGCCAATACGGCAGCGACTTTAACGTAACCACAAACTCTCAGGATGGCTATGCATCTGGTTCTTATACAGGACTGTCCATCTCTGAAGACGGCGGTATTTATGCTACCTATTCCAATGATCAAACCCAGCTTCAGGGTATCGTTGCCGTCGCCACTTTCCCCAACCAGGGGGCACTGGCCGATGCTGGTGATACCAGCTGGAGAGCCACCATGGAAAGTGGTGATGCGATTCTTGGCAAACCCGGTGTAGGTGGAGCTGGTGCCCTGAAGTCCAAATCTTTGGAATCTTCCAACGTCGACAGCACCGCTGAACTGGTTGATATGGTTGTGGCCCAGAGCAACTACCAGGCCAACGCCAAGTCCATCTCTGCCAGCAATCAGATGACCCAGGTTCTGATGAATGCCGTGTAAATGAATAAACGAGTAAATGGATAAGCGAATAAACGACGATGGATAAAGCCATTTACATTGCCATGAGCGGTGCCAGCCGCTCAATGTTCCAGCAGCGCCAGCACACTAACAACCTGGCCAACGTGAATACCACGGGTTATAAGGCTGACTTTTCCCAGATTATGGCCCGCAATGTGGAAGGTAACGGCCTTCCCACCCGGGTATTTACCGAAGCTACCGGCACCTGGTCCGACATTTCCAGCGGTGCCATGATCAGCACAGGCCGTGATCTCGATGTAGCCGTGCAGGGAGAAGGCTGGCTGGCAGTGCTCGACAGCAATGGTAATGAAGCCTACACCCGCTCCGGTCAGCTGGCAGTCACCCAGGAAGGATTACTGGTCACCGGACGTGGACAGCCGGTTCTTGGGCGGGATGGCGCCCCTCTTACCGTACCGGAATATGAACAGCTGCAGATTGGGCCCCAGATGGCACTGTCAGTGTTCTAGGTGCCGGCGATCCTGACAGCCAGACAACAACTGTCGGGACAGATCAAGCTGGCCGGCGGTGAACAGCGACTGCTTAAGGGTACAGATGGCCTGTTCCGAACCGGGAACGATGAAACTCTGCCGCCCGACCCCACTGCCACCCTGGTTTCCGAAACTCTGGAGGGCAGCAATGTCAACAGTGTGGAAGAGATGGCTTCATTCATGTCCCTCAGCCGACAGTTTGAAATGCAGCTGAAAACCATGGAAACCGCTCGTCAGATGGCCGAAGCCGGCGACCGACTGATCAGAGAAGGTTAACAGCCCTGAGCTGACAAACAGCCTTGAGCTAATAAGCAGCCTGAGCTTGAGAAAAGGTAACAATTAACATGCACGCATCACTCTGGATCAGCCAGACGGGTATTACCGCACAGAATACTCAACTGACCGCCATTTCCAACAACCTGGCCAATATCAATACTGTTGGCTTCAAGGCAGACAATGTCGTCTTTGAAGATCTGTTCTACCAGATCCAGAAGCAGCCAGGCAGTAATAACACCCAGGATAACCAGACGCCCACGGGCATGCAGCTGGGTACCGGTGTACGGGTAGTGGGGACAAGCAAGGATTTCACCACCGGTTCTTACCAGACCACTACCGGCCAGCTAGACCTGGCGGTTGTGGGTCAGGGGTTCTTCCAGGTTGCCATGCCTGACGGCTCTCCGGGTTACACCCGCAACGGTCAGTTCCAGCTCAACGCCAACGGTGAAATTGTCACTTCCGGAGGCCTGCGCCTGGAGCCCGGCATTGAAGTTCCGGCCGAAGCCACCAGCCTGACCATCGGCCAGGATGGTACCGTATCGGCCACCATTGCCGGACAGGCAGAGCCTCAGGAGCTGGGACAGATCACTCTGGTTAACTTTGTTAATCCGGCCGGTCTGAGCGCCCAGGGCATGAACCTGTTTGCAGAAACAGCAGCAAGCGGTGCAGCCCAGGAGGCAGTTCCCGGCGAAGACGGCCTTGGTACTATTCGTCAGTACGCCCTGGAATCCTCCAACGTCAATATGGTGGAGGAGATGGTCAATATGGTCACTGCCCAGCGTGGTTACGAATGAATACCAAGGTGCTGTCTTCTGTTGATGAGATGCTGAAGTACACCAACCAGGTTCTGTAACCTGTATTTTCAGGCGTATTGTCATTCCCGTTGATTGTCATTCCCGCGCAGGCGGGAATCTGGCTAAGTGGATTCCCGCCTGCGCGGGAATGACAAAGTGCGAGATATGATTTACTTAGAGAAAAGCATCAGCATGCTTCTACCAAGATTTTTCGCAAGAACAGCAACCCTACTGATTCTGGCTGCCAGCCTGATATCAGGCTGCAGCATCATCCCAGAAAAAGACGCCAAGCCCGATACCAAACGCTGGGCTCCGATTACCCCTCCGCCAGTTGCAGTTACGCCTTCCAATAACGGCAGCCTTTTTAACCCGGCCTACGCCAACAACCTTTTTGAAGACCGCATGGCATTCCGCCGGGGTGATATCCTGACAGTTCGGCTGGAAGAGAGCACCAGCTCCAGCAAGAGTTCCGGCACAGGCGTCTCCAAAAACAGTTCCACCGGAATTGCTGCCCCTACTATTTTTGGCAAGGTCAAAGACTGGGCGGCAACATCCATTGGTGCCGAAAGAGCCTTCACCGGCAGCTCCAACAGCAGCCAGAACAATCAGCTGACCGGTGATATCACCGTGACTGTGGCGGAAGTATTCAGCAATGGCGCTTTACGTATTGTGGGCGAGAAATGGCTGAGGCTTAACCAGGGCGATGAATATATTCGCATTGAAGGCATCCTGCGCCCTGAAGATATCAGCCCCGATAATGTTGTGCTTTCCAAACGTCTGGCCAATGCCCGCATTATGTACTCAGGAGCAGGTGCCCTGAATGATGCCAATGATCCCGGCTGGCTCACCCGCTTCTTTAACAACCCTGTTTATCCGATGTAAGGACGCAGAATGACAACCATAAAACGGATTCTGCCGCTACTTTTACCATGGAAATACCCTTCGCATTTTCATTTTTCGGGGTGGGCCTTTCCCGCTCATGGCTGTTTATCAAAGATTCTGCCACTGATGTTCCTGCTGATCTGCTCTTCAGCAAGGGCAGAACGACTGCTTGATCTTGTGGATATCAAGGGCGTTCGCGGCAACCAGCTGATTGGCTATGGTCTGGTTGTTGGTCTGGACGGCAGCGGTGACAAGACCCGGCAGACCGAGTTCACCAGCCAGTCCCTGACCAATATGCTGCGTCAGCTGGGTATCCAGCTGCCAGACAACGCTGACCCCAATCTCAAGAACGTTGCGGCAGTATCAGTCACTGCAACACTGCCCGCGTTTACCCGCCCAGGACAGAAGATTGATATCACCGTTTCATCCATTGGCGATGCCAAAAGCCTGAATGGTGGTACCCTGCTGCTGACTCCCCTGAAAGGTATAGACGGCAATGTCTATGCACTGGCCCAGGGCAATCTGGTGGTATCTGGTATCTCTGTTGAGGGCAACAGCGGCTCCGAGGTGACGGTCAATATTCCTACCGTTGGCCGCATCCCTTCTGGCGCCACGGTTGAGAGGGAGGTTCCCAGCAACTTTGCCACGGAAGACTCTATTATTCTAAACCTGCGCACCCCCAGTTTCACCACTGCAAGGAATGTTGAACGGGCCATTAACGAACTTCTTGGTCCTTCTGCGGCAAAAGCCCGCGACAGTGCCTCAATTACCGTGGCGGCCCCCGTCGACAGTGGCCAGCGCGTCTCTTTTATGGCCATGCTGGAAAACCTGAATATTGAATCATCCCGGCCTCCTGCCCGGGTCGTTATTAACAGCCGGACCGGAACTGTGGTGATGAATGAAGATGTAACGGTGACGACCGCTGCCATCAGCCATGGCAACCTGATTGTCTCCATCAATGAAACATCCAGCGTCAGCCAGCCCAATGCCTTTGCCACCGGCGGCCAGACTGTCACCACGCCACAGTCCGATATTCAGGTTCAGCAGGGCGAAGGGCGACTGTTTACCATTCCCCGAAGCACATCCCTGCAGGATGTTGTGAATGCCGTCAACAGCGTGGGAGCAACCCCGGCTGATCTTATGGCCGTGCTCCAGGCTTTGAAACAGGCAGGATCTTTGAAAGCAGAACTGGTGGTGATCTGATGGAGATAAACAAGTCACCACTTCCGCTCCAGACACCGGTTACCAACACCAGAATGGCTGCAGATCCGAAAGCCATGGAGCAGTACAGAGGAGACAGCAACTCCCGGGAAGCCCTGCAGGCAGCAGCCACCCAGTTTGAAGCCATGATGGTTGAAGAGATGCTGAAAAGCATGCGCCAGGCTACGGAAACCTTGTCTGAAGACAATCCGTTTTCCAGCAGGCAGGAACAGTTTTACCAGAGCTTTTACGACAGTCAGCTGGCCTTCGAGATGGCCAGCCAAGGAAACCTTGGCGTTGCTGATCAGCTGGTAGAACAGGTGAACCGCATCCAGGCTGCTGCGGAAACGAAAAGAGCGGAAACGGAAAGAGCGGAAACGGATAGCTCCGAAAACAGCAACCGCCCATAAACCCTGAATTGAGAAGTTGTTTTTTAACCTCTGGTCATAAAAGACGACTACTGACTTAAACACACGAATCAGAAACGGCAACAGCCATGAGCATGATCTACAACGGTGTATCCGGCCTGACTGCCGCAAACATCGCGCTAAACACAACCAGCAGCAATATCGCCAATGCCGGTGTGGCCGGATACTCGCGCCAGGTCGCCAATTTCTCCACTGCCGCAACAGGTGGTGTTTATATCTCACAACTTGAACGCATCAGTGACAGCTATGCCGTACAGGAACTGTGGGATGCGGCAACCATCTATGGCTATGGCACCACCAATGCCAGTCATGCCCTGCGCCTAGAAACAACTGTTGCCGGTGACTCCACGGGGGCTTTCCCCAGCGCTCAACGAGTTCTACGGCAACCTGAACAAGGCCAGCGCTGACCCAATGGATATCGCTTACCGTCAGGAAGTGCTGTCCAGCGCTGAGAACCTGTCTGCACGCTATAATAGTCTGTCACAGTCTTTGGAGACTCAGGGAGCTGACATACAGCAGCAGATGGAATCTCTGGTTGGTGAAGCCAACAATCTGATCAATGATATAGCCGATCTCAACAAGTCTATTGCCGAAGCAGCCACCGCCGGTGATATCCCCGGACACCTGCTTGACCAGCGGGATCAGGCTGTACAGAAGCTTTCCGAACATCTGGATATTCAGGTTCTGATCGAAGATAACCAGACAGCAACTGTCACCATGCCCAGCGGTGAACCTCTGGTCACCCGTGTCGAAGCAAATGAACTGATTCTGGAGTCTGGCTATCCGGTGGCAGCCAACTCCGTACTGTCCGTTGATACCGGCACTGCCGTTAAGAAAATTGATGAACCAGGTGGCGCCATCGGTGGCCTGATAGACTTCCGCGATGAAACCCTGACCAAAACCCGCAACGAGCTGGATCGGCTGGCGCTGGTTCTGGCAGAAGAGACCAATAAACAGCTGGAAGCTGGTTATGACCTGAACGGTGATGCTGGCACCGCACTGTTCAGCGATATCAACACGCCACAGGCCATGAAAAACCGTTCCACCCATATCGGCGGAAGCAACTCGGTAACACCCATGGTTGAAGTGACTGACACCTCTGCCCTGACCGCTGATGATTACATCTTCAGCAAAGACAGCTCCGGCAATCTGGTTATCAGCCGCCAGCCTGATGGAGAGAATGTCTCCTACACCAGCAACACTGACGGCTCCATATCTTTTGAAGGCCTGAAGATTTCTGCGGAGGGTTCCACCAATTTCAGCGCCATGAATAACGGTGATGCCTACCTGATTCAGCCTGGAAAAAATGCGGCATCAGACCTGACCGTGATCATGGATGACCCGGAGAAGCTGGCTTTTTCTGCCAAAGACGACGAACCCGGCAATAACGAAAACCTGCTGGCAGTCATCGCTATTGGCGACAAGCCTCTGGTTGAAGGCAAGTCCATCAACAGCGGCTGGAACAGCGTGGTCAGCAAAGTGGCCAGTAAGAGTGCCGGCGCGAAAAACAGTTACGATGCCAGCAGTGCAATTTACCAGGAAGCTTCTAACAGGGTGATGAGCAACAGCGGCGTCAACCTGGATGAAGAAGCAGCCAACATGCTGGTCTTCCAGCAGCTTTACTCGGCCAATGCCAAAGTTATTTCCACTGCCGATGAGATGTTCAACACTGTGTTGAACATGGTCTGACCCTCTTGAAAAACTGTCAGAGATAAGGAGATTACAGTTATGCGCGTCAGTACCATGCAGATGCACAACACCATGAGCGGCAATATCCAGCAAGCATCCGGCAGTGTCAGCAAAACCATGATGCAGCTCAGTGCCAACAAGCGGATTCTGTCACCATCGGATGATGTGTTTGCCTCTACCCAGCTGATGGGACTGGATGATGACCTGTTCCAGCTGGAGGTCTGGTCCAGTAATATCGGCTCGGCCACAACGATCCTGTCCAACCAGGAAACAGCCCTGAAAGATATTAACAATAATATGAACCGGGCCCGTGATCTGGTGCTTTCTACCGGCAACGGCAGTATGTCACAGGAAGATCTGAACGCTGTAGCCGTGGAGCTGGAGCAGGTTCTGGAGACTATGGCTGATATCACGAATACCCAGTCTTCCAGTGGTGAATATATTTTTGGCGGCACCAGGGGCAACCAGGCCTCTCTGGAGAAGGTAACCCGTAACATCACCGACGAACATGGTGACATCATCTATGAGTCTGACGGCGTTACTCCAAAAACTGAAGAGGTCTGGGTCAGCCAAAGCTCCGATGATGCCCGAAAACTGGAGATCAGTGACTCCCAGAAGGCCGAACTGGGTGTCACCTCGAATGATCTGTATGGCGGCGATGCTGAGTTCTTCAATGAGATGGAAGACTTTATCGCAGCCCTGAGAAGTGGTGACACCAGTACTATTGATCAGGCCATTGATCAAACTATTGAAATGATCGATAAACATCAGAAAAACGTAAACCAGGCCATCACCACTATCGGCGCCGAAATCAATACTCTGGAAGCCGCCGAAACCACCAATGCCGACAGGCAGCTGGTTAACAAGTCCATGCAGAGCTCCCTGGAAGATCTGGATTACGCTGAAGCCACAACCCGGCTCAGTATAGAACAGACCATGCTGACAGCAGCCCAGAAAAGTTACTCCAGCACTATCCAGCTTTCTCTCTTTAATTACGTTTAACTCACACCGATACACCAACCGATACAAAAAAAAGCGCAGCTCTTTACCGGACTGCGCTTTTTTTGGTTTACCTTCTGATGGACAGGTTTACACCAGATCCAACTCCAGACGGTTGTCTTTCATTACAAAACCGATCCGGGTCAGATAAGCTGTATGGCCTTCGCTTCCGGGGGCTGAAACGATTTTCTTAACGCCATGCTTTTTAAAGAATTCAGTATGTTCTTTAAAAATAAACTGGCCAGGCTTCATATCGCGATATGGTGCCAGTACGAAGTCCAGATCCATTTCCAGCGTAGTGTTATCAATCTTATGGCCAATAAACATGCCAGCAACCGCCAGGTCACGATGAATCATCATGGAGATGTAGTCACGATCTTCACGCAGGCCGAAAGGGGGGAAGAATTCCTTGATCTCACTTTCATGCAGACTAATGAACTCTTTCAGGTATACATCGCTGGTTGAAATGGGAAGGACGCGAAAATGCGCCTTCTCGGTGTACATCTTGAACAGATAGTAAATATTGGCCAGGGCGATAAAGTAGTTCAGCAGCGCAACTGGCAGGGCTCCGATCATCAAACCGTAAGTCCCAAAACAGGACGCACCCAGAAGGTTCCACCAGCGCAGTTTTACGATGGAACTCATAGTCAGGCTGATAGCCACAATGACCGAAGCCACATAGCCAAACAGCTCAAGCAGATCAACTTGAGACATACACACACTCCAAGCTTTAAAGCCAGTTTTATGATTAGTTAACAAAAGTGCGCCTTTTTACAGGCTTAATCATAGACGGGTCAACCGGGAGCTATACTCATTTCCCTTCCGATAAAAACAATGGCAGGTGAGACCGTATGGATTTCAAGACGCTGGCGGATTTTTATGCGAAGTACCAAGAAGAGTACGACAGGCTATTGCACGGAGGGTCATGAACCAAATACGTTGATTCTTTTCTTCAACCTCGTCACTCCTGCGAAAGCAGGAGTCTACCGGCTTTAGATTCCTGCTTTCGCAGGAATGACAAAGCTGAGCAGGGGCAGCAGGAACTTAGAGAGCATATTGACCTGCACCACACTCAACTGAATGAGCGCTTTAACCAAATAGAATTACTGCTTCGCCAACATTTTACCAGTGGGTAGCGGGATTTGAGCTATGCAAGGCCATTCCAAAGATCCTCCCATAGAGGATTACATTTTTGAATCAGATCTACCTTCCATTGTCGCCTCCATTTCTTTAACTGTTTCTCACGCAAGATAGCGGATTCCATTGAGTCATGCTGCTCAAAATATACCAAACGATGCACACCATACCTTTTTGTAAATCCCAGTAGAACATTGTTTCGATGTAACCACACCCTGCGGATAACATTACTGGTGACACCAATATATAGCGTACCGTTTCTTTTGTTGGCCAGGATGTATACGCATGGTCGCTTTGAGTTATAAATACATGCCTCCTACCCTCCATCATATCCGCAGAGTCTTATGCTACGTCATCCCCGCAGAGTCCCATGTCACGTCGCCCCCGCAAAATCTTATGTCACGTCATCCCCACAGAATCTCATGCGACGTCATCCCCGCAGAATCTTATGCTACGTCATCCCCGCAGAATCTTATGTCACGTCATCCCCGCAGAATCTTATGCTACGTCATCCCCGCAGAATCTCATGCGACGTCATCCCCGCGAAGGCGGGGATCCATTATAGAAGTAGATTCCCGCTTTCGCGGGAATGACGAAGAGTCGCGGGAATGACGAAGGGAAGAGATTAACAAGAAGATCTAGATACAAAAGAGAACATCCTCAAAACATCATGTTTAGTAATACCTCTCATAATCTTTTTCCCAGGCAGAAATTATGGCGTGTTCCATTCGACGAACCTGGGGAACACCCCGATCATACAGTCTCAACCCCTGAATAATATTCCACTGCAATGGAACAGGAACAGCCTGCAAATCGACAATATTGATTTCAACATCATCAGGATACAGGCGCTCTATTTCTGCCTCCAGCATTTGTGGTCGAACAGTCCTTTCCAGAAGATCCGGCTCAAAATCACTGAATAAAACGGCAATATCCCAGTCACTATCCTCTCGGGCACAACCTTTGGCTCTGGAGCCATAGAGGTAAACAGCATCCACCAGCTCCAGCTGTCTGATGGTTTCCGTCAGTTTATCAAGGTTCAGGTTTGCCAAGTTTCCATTGCCCTTTATGATCACAGCCTACAGTATCGAAATTTATAGCTTATGGCGAACCTGTCTATACTCTTGCCGGTTTGAGAAATCACGGCAAGATAATGCGCCCATGTACACATAACCAGCCAGATCTGGAACACGCCCTGCTTTTGGCGGCCTGCCGAAAACTGAAGCGGCAGATTATCATAATAAATTGGTCTGTTATCTTCCTGAATATCTGGACTCTCTTTATCTCCTGCTATTTTCATCTGAAGTAAAACACCCCCCGTAAAATCTTTTCAATTCCCTCACAATAGAAATTTAATTATCGGGATCAAGGTTCCGACTCCTAAAGCACTGGCCCAAGGGCTGGACAATATTTTAGGAGTCAGACGATGATCACCATCAACACCAACACCACTGCCATGGTTGCTCAGAACAATCTGAACAACACCCAGAGCAACTTCACCAGCAGCATGCAAAAGCTGTCTACCGGCCTGCGTATCAACTCTGCTTCTGATGATGCGGCCGGCATGCAGATCTCCAACCGTATGGAAACCCAGATCAATGGTCTGGATGTTGCCCATGCGTAACGCTAACGATGCGATCTCCATGGCCCAGACCGCTGAAGGTGCCATGACAGAAGATCACCGATATGCTGAACCGTATGCGTGATCTGTCCCTGCAATCTGCAAACGATACAAATACTGCTAAAGATCGTGAAGCTATGCAGAAGGAAATTGTTGCCCTGAAATCTGAAATAACCCGGGTTCGCGACACTACTAATTTTGCAGGTATTGACCTTTTAAATGGCAACGCATCCAATCTGTCCTTCCAAGTAGGCTCCAACGCTAATGAAACCATTAACATTGGCATTATGGACATGTCTACCGACAACCTCAAAGGCAGCTATGAAGCTGGCACTGTTACAATCGGCAAAAAGAAGACATTGATACCATTCTGTTAGCTCTTAACGGTGAAACCAAAGCAGACGGCAAAGCTTCAGGTGGTGCCGACCAAACTATTACGATTGGCGGTGACGCTATAATAATTACAAAAGCAGCTGATGGCGACGCTTTGATCACAGCGTCTGATTTGGCCACAAAATTAGATACTGACATTAACGCTACAGGTGCTGCCAACGAAACTCATGGCATCAAAGTTACTGCTGAAAATGGCACCATTGCAGTCAAAGGTGGTGTTGAAGCTACTGATCTTGATGTAATTGCCAATGGTAAAACCCAAAACCTTACCGCTGCGGGCGCTGGTAAGGTTTCCGATATTGATCTGACTGATGCAGCCAAAGCCCAACAAGCCGTTGACATTCTTGATGGAGCTCTGGCACAAGTTGACGAACAGCGCGCTGACCTGGGTGCTGTTCAGAACCGTCTGGAATCCACCATCGATAACCTGAGCAATATCTCCACCAATATGTCCGCTTCCCAAAGCCGCATCAAGGATGTAGATTTCGCCAAGGAAACTACCAATATGACCAACCAGCAGATGATGATGCAGGCTGGCTCTACCATTCTGGCCCAAGCCAAGCAGATGCCTCAGTACGCTGCTCAGCTGCTGGGCTAATAAACAGATATATTCTACTCTGTTTATTCTCTATCCAGGCCGGGCTTCTGCCCGGCCTCTCTGTATGCAGCGACGACAGAGGTGCCCGGTTATTTCGCTTCCAGAATCTGGAGGATTTTCCGAACATCTCCCTTGAGGGTGGATATATCACCTTCCACCTTTTCAAAGCGCTTCGATGCTCAAAGCGCTGATCAACCTGCTCAAAAGCGCTTGTCTATCTGCTCAAAGCGCTGATCGACCTGCTCAAAGCGCTTATCAACCTGCTCAAAGCGCTGATCGACCTGCTCAAAGCGCTGATCGACCTGCTCAAAGCGCTGATCAACCTTATCGAATCGCTGATCGACCTGTTCAAAACGCTGGTCAACCTTATCGAATCGCTGATCGACCTGTTCAAAACGCTGGTCAACCTTATCGAATCGCTGATCAACCTGTTCAAAGCGGTTATTGACGGAAACAATATGACTGTCGAGCTTACGCTCCAGGCTGTCCAGCCGCATATCGGTTCTTGTTCGCCACCTCCTCAGATCCTCAAACTCCAGCTTGAGGAACAGCTTGAGATGCTCCATATCCTCCGCCAGCTGGGCGGTCTGGTGATAGTAGTTCATCTCTTTCTCCAGATCGGATAGTTCTGACTCGGAATGACTCATACCCCACCACCGTTATTGCTTCTTGTTCAGAGCAGGGGATTATAGAAGCTGTACCCAGAACTGCCCGGTTTTAAGAATTCTCCCGATAATTCCGACTCTTTACAGTGATGTAAAAAGGTGGCTTTTATGGGCGATGATCCTCTTCTTCCCCTGACCAAAAACAGACAGGGCAAAGTGCGTGCCACGACCGCCCAGATACCCGTAACAACGGCAAACAGGCGAGAGCGGGAAACCATAGCGGAAATATGGCCGGAAATTTCCTTCCGCCAGCGGGAGGTATGGCTGGGCATTCTGCTGGATGAGCTGCGCCATCACTTTAAACAACAGCTGTTGGTCAAGCTGGTACGCCGGGATGAAGAGGTGCGGTTTCTGCTGGAGGATTCCGCCTCACAGGCTGTCCATCAGCTGACCCTGGCAGAGGCCTGCCGGATTTTGGAAAAAGCCCCCGGCACCCGTGGCCAGCTGCTGAACCGGGAGTGTTGATGGCACACATATTGCCAATACTTTCCCAGCATGATTTTAATACTCTGAATATGGTGCTGCTCCCTGGCAGGCCCGGCAACTCAGACAACCTGGATATTTAGGAAGAACTATGTCTATCTCCATGCCCGGTATGGGAACAGGGCTCGATATTCAAGGCATGGCCAAGCAGATGGCCCAGGCTCAGCTGACTGCAAAAAGCCAGCAGGTCACAAAGAAAGAAACGGATATTAACGGGGAAATTGCAGCGCTTGAAGAGCTGGAATCTGCTCTTGGAACTTTTTACAAAAGCCTGGACAGCCTTTCTGACCCCGAAACCTTTGGCACCCTGAAAGTTGGCATGAGTGAAGATGATGAAGAGTTCTTCACCGCCAGGGTTGACGAAAAGGCTGTAGCCAGCAGTTACCAGATTGCAGTTGAACAGCTGGCATCAAAAGATAAGTGGAATATGATGTCTGCAGCCTCCAGCAAGGAGGAAATATTCAGCGGCCCGGGCACTCAGGAAATCTCGATTGAAATGGCAAACGGTGACGCGTTCAAGGTCACCCTGGAAGCCGGTGAAACCCTGAACAGCCTGATGGATAAAATCAACGACTCCCCGGATAACACCGGTGTTGATGCCAGTGTTATCAGTGGTTCCGGCGGTGCCCAGCTGACGCTGACCAGTAATGAAACCGGTACCGAGAACGCGATTACCAAAATTCATCTGGGAGACGGTACCAAACTTGAAACTGAGGATCGTGACGGCGACGGCAAACCTGATGCCCATATTGTAGAAGCAACCAATGCCAGGTTTTATGTTGATGGAATAGAAGTCGAATCCCAGTCAAACAAGGTCGAAGATGCCATTACCGGCGTAACACTGAACCTGAACAAGGTGACCAAGGCAGGAGAACCCATCAATCTCGATCTTTCAACTGATACTGACAAGATGGAGGAATCGGTTGAAGCGCTGGTTGAAAGCTATAACACCCTTAAAGATGTTATCGGCAAACTATCCAAATCGAAACCTGCCGAAGCGGGACAGACTGCCAACCGCCCGCCTCTGGCCAGTGACCCCCTGATTACTTCTCTTACCAGTCAGCTGCGCGGTGCTTTCACCACCCCTGTAGAAGCAAGCAACTATGAACTGCTGGCCAGTATCGGTGTTATTACCAAGCAAAACGGTGATCTCGAAATTGACAGCAAAATGCTGGACGGGGCACTGGAAGAAAACCCTGCAGAAGTCGTTGATCTGTTTATCGGTGATGGTGCTGTACTCAAAAGCCTGATGGAGACCGCCGAGATCTATATCGGTACGCAGGAGAGCAGCAATGACAAAGACAGCGATGCCGATACGTTTAAAGTCAAAAAAGATGGTGTCATCAAGGAACGTCTTGACGGCCTGAAAGATGACCAGAGAGATATTGAGGACGACTGGAGCGAAATAGACAAGCGCGCGGAAGATCTTTATCAACGTTACTTTAACGAACTCAATGCCATGGACCTGGCGGTCCAGCAAATGAATGCATCCATGCAGAACCTCAACGCCATGCTGGTATCCACAATCTAAAACACGCGAATATTGGGCAGTACCATGAGATATCAACAGGCGATGAACGCCTACACCCGGAACCAGACTCAAAACAGGGCATCTGTCGCCAGTCCTTACCGTCTGGTTCAAATGATGTTTGAAAAACTTCTGGATCATGTTGCCGGAGCCAGTGGCGCGATTGATCGTAAAGACCCCGCTGCAAAGGGTCTGCATATTGGTAAAGCTCTGGAAATTCTCGGGGCACTGCGTGGAGCGCTTGATCTTGAAGTTGGTGGAGAAGTTGCGGTCAACCTTTCCAGGCTTTACCAGTTCTGCAGCGATACTCTGATGCAGGCCAGTTTGAAAAACGACAAACAGAAAGTCGAAGATGCCGCTGACATCATCAGGGATATCAAGTCTGCCTGGGACCAGTTGGAGCAGGCATCTACAAATGGTTGACCTGGCTCAGCAACTGAATGATCTGGAAGCTGGTCTGAAAAAGGCTTTCGATAAGCAGGACTGGGATGAGTTTATGGAGCTGGACAGTTCTCTTCGAGAGGTGCTGTCAGGCTATAAAGCCATTGACGAGTTCCCGCCCAAAGATCAGATCCGGCGTATTCATGAGCATTACCAGACTATGCGAATCTGGTGTATGAAGCACCGCCTTCATCTGAGTAAAAAGATGGAAGGCATGCGACAGCAAAAAGATGCCTTGAACGCCTATGCCCAATGCTTTCACGCTGGTAGCAAGTAGCTCTTAGTACGAAATAGGTAGTTGCAGGAATTAAGTAGTATCCATGTCTTTGATTAGCTCTCTCAGCCAGACAAGTCAGTCTTCCGGCAGTTCCACAAAAGTTACTGCTCAAAATGATGGACCTGTACAAAAGTCTGCTTCCCAGGCTGATCAAAATGAGCAGGTTGCGAACAATGACTTTGAGTCATTGATGAAAAAAGAGCAGCCTCAGAAAGATCAGGTTTCTGAGAAACAGCCCTCTGAAAGTTCACCACAAGATGAGTCATTAGCTGATAAAACAGCTACTAATGATAAAAAAGCATCTACAGATGCAGAGTTAAAAGCAGAGTTAAAAAAAGATACTCAGCACGAGGATAACTCTGAGGAACAGATTTCAGAGGAAAACCAACAGCTGGCAGAGCTAACAGAACTGGTTGAAGCACAGGCCAACTGGCAGGCTGAAAACAGCAGTGGAACACAACAGCTTTCTGCACAAACGCCAGTCAGCGAAACGATTCCCACCACTACTCAGCCAGCGGATGAAACACTTTCCGAACAGGCTCAAAATGCTCTTCAGCAGAGTACTCAAGACGCTGCATCAAAGGGTGAGTCAGCTCAGAATGCACAGGCCGTTGTGGACAAGCAACTTGCTCAAAACAACTCAACTGTCAGCAACTCTCTTTTGGCACAGAAAGCCAGCCAGGAAGCTGAGAGTCCTGAACAGTTCAAGCAAGACAGTTTGACTCAACATATTGACCCTGAAGAAGCCCTGCTCTCCAAAGTAAAGACCGATGATCAGGGAACCAAAACCAGTCTGGATATTCACCAGCTTGTTGCCCGCCTGAATACATCTCAAGCTTCTCAGCCTGTCGACACGACAACACCAACCTATTCACAGGTTGCTGCCGCCCAAAACACTCAGGTGACTGCTGCAACACAGGGTAATACTCAGGCTTCTGTCACTCAGGCTCGCCCGGAAAACCAACCTTCCCTCTCCATGTTCAGTGATCCTGAATGGCCCGAAGATCTTGGTCAGCGCCTGTTCCGCCTGAGCAGTGGGGAAAACGGGATCAAGGAGGTCAGCCTGCGTCTTGATCCACCATCTCTGGGCACCCTGGATATCAAGCTGAAAATAGACGACAACAGTCTTAGTGTGCAGTTCCAGTCAGCTTCCCCACAGGTTCGTGAGCTGCTGCACAACCAGGCTGACCGGCTTCGTGCCAGTCTGAACGATGCCAACATGAACCTGGTTGATGTTGATGTTTCTTCTGGTCAGGACAGCGGTAATCACCATTCACATGGGCAGGCAGATACTTCATTGCAAGATACCGCCATTGCCATGAGCACCCACAATTCCGAAACAGAAGGCAACAGTCCTGACCAGGACAGTCAGGGCAAAAACAGTCCAGTCTCAAGCACTCTTCATTCGGACAATTATCATTCGAGCAATCTGTATTTAAGCACTTACGCCTGATCGGCAGGCCGAGAAATTTCAAATGGCAGAAGCAAAGACACAAGGTAAAGGAACAGCCTACAAGATCATGACCGCCGTCCTGGTGGTTATGACAGGTGCAACTATCTGGTTTACCCAGCTGAGGGACACAAGAGTTCTTGCAGATGACCCTTTCTATTTCAACCTGGATACGATTATCGTCAATCTGGAAAGCTCAAGTCCACGTCACTACCTGAAGGTCCAGCCAATCCTGGTTACCAGGCATATTGAACTCAGTGAACAACTGGATAAATTCAAGCCGGTGCTGCGCAGCCACCTGATTGAAATCCTCAGAAAAGAGTCTGTAAACAGCCTCACGGCGCAGAACAGTTTTGAGACAATCCGTGACAGGAACCTGGTTGACCTGAACAAGCTGCTGCAGGACAAAACCGGCATCCAGGCTCTTGATGACTTGCTGTTCACCGAGTTTGTCGTTCAGTAGTTTGGCTTTTGCAGTACAAAATATAGAGCAGAGATAAAGAGCTATGAGCGGCTACACAAAAACAGCTATTCACGCTTATCTTACCGGTGCTGGCTCTGCTGATGTGACTCAGGATCCAGTTCAGAACCTGGTTAATGCCCAGGCCCCCATGGTCAGGAGGATTGCCCTGCATCTGGCTGACCGGCTGGATCGCATGGTCGATGTTGATGATCTGATACAGTCCGGCTTTATCGGTCTTCTGGAAGCTGCCAGCCGCTACGATCCATCAACCGGTGTTCCCTTTGATGCCTATGCCCTGACCAGGGTCAGGGGAGCCATGGTCGATGAACTGAGACGTGGTGACTGGTGTCCCCGCACCCTGCGACAGCAGGGCAAACAGATTCGACAGGCCCGGACTGAACTTGAGCAAAGTCTCGAACGGCCGGTGCGAAACCGGGACATCGCCGAGCATATGAATCTTCCTCTGGAGCAGGTTCAAAAAGCAGAATCCCGCCTTGAGGCTGCCAGCAGCCTCAGCTTGAATACCCTGATTGAGGATCGGGGTGACAGCTGGGATGTTCTCGGTAGAACAGAACAAGCCCCCATAAGACCTCTGCTGAAAGCCGCCAACTCTCAGGAACTGGCTGAAGCCCTGAAAACCCTTCCAGAACGGGAGCAGATGATTTTGCACCTCTACTATGAGAAAGAGATGAACCTGAAGGAAATTGCACTGATTATTGAGTTGACTGAAGCGCGTATCTGCCAGTTGAGAAAGAAAGCCCTGGCTTCACTGAACCGGAAGCTTTTAGAAACGTAAGCTGTTAGAAACGTAAGCCATCACAATTTATATTTGAAGCTGCTTTTTTTAGAAGTGGTTGTTAGAAGCGGTTTTAAAAGCTGTGCAAAATTTATTTTCTGGAAATAGTGCATTATGTTGTCCTGAAACAACACTTTGCCTTTACATTTTAAGTACAAACCTGCCTGTAGCAGGTACTAGCCTAAAGAGATTCCCCCACTTATGTTGAAAGTCACCGGGTTAGCCATACTGATCCTCAGTGTGCTCGGAGGATTTGTTCTAGCTGATGGTCAGCTCCTGTCTCTCTGGCAGCCAGCCCAGATTCTTATTATTGCAGGCGGTGGCCTTGGAGCATTTCTGATTGCCAATCCCTGGCATGTGATTCGTAATACCCTGCAGCACCTGGGTAAAGCCATAAGTGGCACTAACCACTATCCGGCAGAGTACTACCAGAATCTTCTGACACTATTGTTCAAGCTGTTTGAAATCCGTCGTCAGTCCGGTGTAGCAGCCCTCGAACCCCACATTGAAAACCCGGAGCAGAGCGTACTGTTCATTGATTCAGGCATTCTGGAAAACAAACGACTGACCAGCTTTATCTGTGACAACCTGCGACTGGTCACTCTGGGCAAGGTTCTGCCCCATGAGCTGGAAGGCCTTCTTGACCATGAACTCAACACAATGTCGGAAGACCTTCAGCGCCCGGCAGATGCCCTGCAGCGTATTGCTGACAGCCTGCCAGGTTTCGGTATTGTCGCCGCTGTTCTGGGCATCGTACTGACCATGCAGTCTATGGATGGCCCGGCTTATCTTCTGGGCATGAACGTTGCCGCCGCTCTGGTAGGAACTTTTCTCGGCATTTTGCTGTGCTATGGACTGATCAGCCCTTTGGCACACTCTGTTACCCACTCTGTGCGTGATGAAATCCAGCTTTTTGAATGCGTGAAGGCTGCACTTCTGGCCAGAATCAGTGGACGCCCGTCTGCCATTGCAGCGGATGCCGGCCGTCGTATTCTTTACTCTGAAATACGCCCCAGCTTCGTGCAACTGGAGAACTGGCTGACGGAGAGCCGTGGATGAAGGCAGAGCCGGCCACTATTGTCATCAAACGGGGACAAAGGAAAAGCCCCAACAAGTCGAGAGCAAGATGGAAGAGTGCCCTTGCCGACTTTTCTATGGTATCCCTGGCCCTGTTTGTGATGCTGTGGATGGTAGAGAGCACTACGCCGGAACAAAAAGCAGCCATAGCCGGTTACTTTAAAACTCCGGGGGATGAAACGCAGATTTTGGCCGCTATCGAAAAAGCCAGAATTGCCGAACTGGAATTACAGGCAGCTGCCAAAGCCAGACTGAAGGACCCGGAACCGGATTACAGCGACCTGGTTGCCGAGATTGAACAGCAGACAGCCCGGCTGCCAGAAAAAATATCCAAAGCTCTGGAAATTTCCATGTCGCCGGAAGGGCTCAGACTGGAAATCCGTGAACTCAAAGACCGCCCTATGTTTGCCCGCGGCAGCGACAAACTGATGCCGGCCTATATGCAGATCGTTCTATCCATGGCTCCACGCCTGGCAGAAACTGGCAGTAATATTATGGTGCTTGGTCATACCGATGCCACACGCTTTGCCCGTGATGCCAAGCGGGATAACTGGGACCTGTCTACTGCACGGGCCCAGAAAACCCGGAGAGCCCTGATTGCAGGCGGTTTCCCTGCCGAAAGGATTATCCAGGTTGTGGGTATGGCAGATCGTCAATTGCGTGATCCCGACCATCCAAATGATGCCAGTAATCGCAGGGTTGAGATTATTCTCAGTGGAGGACTTCCCACTTTGGGGAAAGAGGCAGCCCCTTCCGGGACATTGAAAAATGAAGTCAGTGAATCTGCAAGGAAAATGGTGACCTCATAACTTGCAATGCTTACAGCGGCCTTAAGTCAAACACACCCTAGTGCTGGATTCAATCCCCATCCGCGGTTTATCCGCGGTGGAGTTGAATTTAACACATAATCTCTGCCTGCTCAGAATTTTCAGTCGATTGCACTATAAATGTTCCAGTCTAGATTTTTGCGTAATTAAAACTATATTCTTTTCAAGACCTTTTGGTATAAAGTCTGAAGTATAAAAAGACAATTTTCTTGAAAGTTCTGAAAGTTTTTCATTATTACTGCTATCCCGCGTGAGAGAAAGAAAGAAGTATAAATCATCAAGAAAGTTGCTTTGAAAAAGATTCTTATCCATTATGGTTTCGCCTTCATATTGTACATGTAGTACTGGTTCCCCACTAGCATCTATAGCTTGACGCGACCATTTCTGGTAAATAACAAATTCTTCACCAGCTCTGTTCACAACGGTAAAACCATGAAGTGATTTAAAAGAATCAAGACTTTTGCAACAAATATCTACAAAGGTTGCACAACCTTCATTAGAAAGTAAATTGCTTTTAAAGTCATTAAATTTGCTAGTCTCAAATAACCAACCAACATCTTCATCATAATTATCGATCTCATTATTTTTTAATTCAAATAACGCAATACTTTTATTTTTATCTTTATCTGTTTTGTCTGCATCTTCACCATTTAAAAACTTATTCTCAGCTGCAAGTGATACTTGCCTATTAAACCCTGACCCTACTGACCCTGCAGTATGTATAGCTATAGAACTTTCAGGATTACTTACTTGGCATCCGCCCTGTGTTCCTTTTACTGTTTCCATTTTAACATCTCCTTTATCAAATTTTGAATTCAAGTCGCTTATCTGCTTGTATTATTATGCAAGAGTTGATTCCGGGCCTGATATAACAGGCCAGTTAGAGTGACTAACACAAAAATACAGGGGACACCTGCACCCAACTCAGGCGATTCATGTGACACCCTCCACCATCTCAATTATCGGAGCCAGAAATATATGATTTCATGCGGCCGGGTACTTACACCTATAATTTTCCAACAGCTCATTAGAGTTATTAATGGCCTCAAAGCCTGTTGAGGTTTTATGCAACCAAACCGTTATGGATTAACCATCCAATAGATGGTTAAACCAGAAAGAAAACAGACAAGAGGTGTTTTATGGAAGATACTGCTAATACAGATTCCGGTGCAACCGCCCGTTTTACCTCACGCCTTGGCTTTTATCTGGTTGCTGTTGGGTCAGCTGTCGGCATTGGCAATATCTGGGGTTTTCCGACCCAGACTGCTGACAATGGAGGTGCCGCATTTGTTCTGATCTACCTCTGTTTCTCTTTTCTACTGGCATGGCCCATGCTGATTGCCGAACTGGTTATCGGCCGTTATGGCCGGACAGACCCGGTATCGACCATGACTATGGTCAACCCAAACCCGCTGATAAAGGCTCTGGGTATCTGTGTAGGGTGGGGATCAACTGTCACTGTTCTTCTTATCTACACCTTTTACACGATTATTGCTGGCTGGATTATCTGCTTTGGCCTGGTTCCATTAGCTGCTTTTTTTAACTTTGGGGAACTGGCAACCTATCTTGGCTCTCTGGAAACAGCCCCAACCATGGCTGCGGGAGGCCTGTTTATGGCTATGGTTGCCGGTATCGTTTCGGGAGGGATAGCCGAAGGTATTGAAAAATGGTGTAACCGTCTTATGCCAGCTCTGATCATTCTTATGTTTGGTTTGATTGCTTTCACCATGCAGCAGAATGGAGCCATGGAAGGCTTACGCTATTTCCTGCTTCCAGACTTCAGCAAAATTATGAACAAAGATCTGATTATCAGTGCTCTTGGGCAGTCATTCTTCTCCATGTCCCTGGGAGTAGGAATCATGGTCGTATACGGTGCCTATTTGACCAGTAACAGTAATATTCCCTTTCTGGCCGCCAGTGTTGCTTTAACTGACACTCTGGTTGCTATTCTTGCCGGACTCCTGATTATTCCCGGTATGTTTGTTGCTCTGCACCATGGCATTGAGATTTACACCTCTGAAGGAGCCCTGAAAAGTGCAGACACTCTGGTATTCGATGTTCTGCCATCCCTGTTTGCATTATTTGGCAACACAGGTGTTCTGGTTTCAGTGGCATTCTTTATCCTGCTCACTATCACCGCCCTGACTTCAGCGGTTTCCATACTTGAAGTACCTGTTGCAGTCTTCCAGAGAAGATTGAGGATACGACGGCAGAACAGTGTATGGCTGATTACCCTGTTTGCTTATCTGGGTACCTTTGTCGTTATGGCGTGGTTTGATCCCTTGTTCAACCTGATCGTCAGCCTGACTACACAGTACTCCATGCCTCTGTTAAGCCTGATCGTCTGCATCTATACAGGCTGGCTCTGGGGGCGGGACAAAAAACTCAAGGAGCTGGAAAGGGGCTTTCCCGATATTAGCAGTACCCTGTTCTGGAAAATATGGCCCTGGTATGTACGTTTTGTCTGCCCGGTACTGGTTACCGTTTTGATTATTGCAACCTTCTGACTCTTTGTCCTTCTGACTCTTTGTCCCTCTAACTCTCTGACCTTATAACTCTCTGATCCATGGCTATCCCGGCAATTCCCGTGATAGCCTGCTGGTTTACCTGTTACGTGTAAAAAGAATGACATCTGAACCAATAAACTCGATGTCGCAACGGCTCTGCCAGGCAAACCAGCGGAATGTCTTTTCGCTGAAAAAAGTGATGTGGGTTGGATCCCTGATATAGTGCCAGCGACTGAAAGCTTCCTGATCCTTTACCAGCTTGGTCATCACACCGAGAACTCCACCAGGTCGCAACATATTGACCAGACGGGTGAGCACCTCTCCGGGATTGGCCAGATGTTCTGCCACCTCTGTGCAGGTAATAAAATCATAACTGGTTTCCAGAACTTCCGGGTTATCGGCGTAGTACAGGTCATAAACCGACATACAGTGACCGGCTTCCATAAACATGGTGGCAAGGGCAGGTCCGGGACCACAGCCAAAATCCAGCCCTTTGGCACAGGTATTCACTCTCTCTGCAACGGGTTGATAAACTCGTGACAGGAAGCGCCTGTAGCCGGGATCATCGACATTGTTATCATGGAGATCATAATAGGCTTGCTCATCTTCAGAAGAGAGGTGCCATACCGGAGGTACAAAGACCAGCTCACACTCCCGGCACTTTACGTATTCACGGTGTTTATCCTGATGCCAGGAATCAGTATAAGAGCAACCACAAAGAGGACAGTAGAGGTCGGGCATATAACTGCTACAGAAATTCATCAAGGCACCACTATAACCTGCAGGGCTTAAAAAAGTGATGCTGACTCTAACGCAAATAAAATCTGTAACGCTATGACGGGGCAGTTATCTGATATAACAGCTACTTTTACCATGGAAATGCCTTCTGTATTTTCATTTTTAGGGATGGGCATTTCCTGCTCATGGCTGTTTTACCATGGAAATGCCTTCTGTATTTTCATTTTTAGGGATGGGCATTTCCCGCTCATGGCTGTTTTACATTTGACAACAGGAAGCATTATAGTTCGGTTTCCAAACTCTCTTGCACCTCTTGCAGAGTAGCCTGATGACTCAAGTCCTCTCCCTGTTCTTCCATAGCCTTTCCCGCATCATATAATGCAGAACTGACACCTGCCATGCCTATAACAGGTGCTAAAGCAGCTATTCCGGTTGTTAGAGCCGCTCTTCGAACAGCGTAACGGTTTGGCCTGAAGCAGCTCCAGCAAATTAAAGCAACATGGCGTACAGCATTGGCAGTCGCTACAGCCGTGACTTTGATCGCATCGGCAGCAGCCGGAAGCAAAACACCTGTTGTCAAATTCATCAAGGTTAATCCGAACCCGGCGATAGCTGAGCTGTTAACACCAATAACCGGCCCTGTAACCGCCACAGACGCTGGATACCCAGTTTGGTTATAGGAAAGACAGCTCTCTGTGAAATTTTCTCCAATAGTAATTGACGCAGTTGAAGGGCCTGCAATCGCAACTTGGTGGCCTACAGCACCGGCCGCGACAAGGCCTCCCAATATAATTGCGTTTGTCACAAGACCACTGACTATATGTCTGATGTACCAAGGATCTTTGTTCCAAAAAACCTGATACACGGCATTAGGGAGAGGAGTAGCCCACGGTCTATCTCCTTTAGCCCGGTCAATACCAAACACATTTGTTAACCACTGTAGTTTTGTTTCGTCAGATTCTTGCTGCCCTCCCTTTAAATCGCTAACACCTTGCAAAAAGCCAAGAACCTTTGACCGGGCATCGGGACTTATTGACTGATAAATTGCTGCAAATTCAAGGGACTCTCTTGGTGACTGAGACATTTTTGCAAGATTGCTTTTGACCTTCTCATTACTGAACAGATGAATAATATTTTGAATATTAACCCCTTTCTTCTTTGCTTGAGCCAAGTGGTGAAACAGTTGCGCTGAATACTTCGCCTGTTGGCTTTTCTCCCTGTATCTCAAAGCCTTTCTCGCAACAAAGCGATAACCTTGTACCAGTAGTGGTACCAGGCGGGGCAGCAGAATTGAAGGAAAATAAGCGATACTGGTACCCAGTAATATCTGACCGGCAAGGGCGGCAGGGGGTAAGTGAAGAGCCGTCACAGGACCTGTCAATGTGGATATTTTGTGCTCAAGATGTAGCTCGCATGCATCAGCTATTGATGTTTCCTGGATAGTCGCGGTTGTCCCTCCGTACACAAGTTCAGGTAAAAAAATATTACTGGTTATAATTGCTGTAGTTATGGCCAGGTAGATCACTCCGTTGGCAATAATATGTACCAGAAAATGGGGGTTGCGCTTATTAATAAACTTATGCAGTGCTCCCAGTAGGCCTTCTTGGTCTGGAAGGCTATCAAGATCTTTCGCTGAGATGATCCTGTATTCAACAGGCACCCTGTTTTTGTTTTTATCGTAAATTTCAGCCTGTTTATACTCCCCCGGCACATTTCCCAATACAGCAAGAGCCCGGGTAAAGTCATCTGTCGTCAGTTCATAAAGAATTGAAAGTGCATGGGCAGGTTCTGGGTGGGCGAGTATTGTATCGACTATTCCCTTTGATTCGGCATCAAGCTGGCTCATAGCCAGAAGCAGTTGTTCATCCTTAACGAAAGATCCTCTTCTAGTGTCCAGATTAGCAGGAAGCCCACTGTCAGGAACTTCTATTTCTAAAGGAACCAATTCTCTTGAAGAGGGTATATTTTCTCCATCATATTCCTCATTGGCTGGTGCCAGAGGATTACTGTCCTGCTTACCCCTCTCTTTTTGCCCAACTGAATAGCTTCCCTTATATCCAAAAAATCTCATTGCATGGGAGGCTTCAGAGAAAACGACACAAATCAAGCATATTGCCAAGTAAGACAAGACGCTCCATTTTCTGCTTAACAGAGACATCCGCATCTGATCTGCTCCTTGAAGCCGTCTAGAAACCCATGCTTCCACTGCAGCAGCAGGAAGTGAGAAAAAACTGTTTTTCAGATAGCTTCTTAATGCGTTCAGGCAAGTTTATTCAATATTCTTAAAAGCGCCGCAAAAAAAACGGCCCTCGATGCGGGCCGGCAGGATAAGATAAATTTTGACTATCAAGATTTACAGTTGTGGGCCAGCAGGCACCAGAGCTTTACCAGCCTCGTTGTCAGTATACTGCTCAAAATTGGTGATAAACCGGCCTGCCAGATCCCGTGCCCGCATCTCCCAGTCGGGCAGAGAAGACCAAGTGTTACGGGGATCCAGAATATGACTGTCCTCTACCCCTTCAACAACCGTTGGCATGGCAAGATCAAAGAATGGCAGCTGTACAGTCTCAGCGTGATCAATAGTTCCATCAAGAATGGCATCAATAATGGCACGTGTTGCCTGGATAGAAATACGCTTGCCTGTTCCGTTCCAGCCAGTATTGACCAGGTAAGCTTCCGCTCCGGCTGCCTGCATTCTCTGCACCAGAATTTCAGCATACTTGGTAGGATGCAGTGCCAGGAAAGCGGCACCAAAAGCTGCGGAGAAAGTAGGAGTAGGTTCCGTAATGCCACGCTCAGTACCCGCCAGTTTAGAGGTATAACCGGACAGGAAGTGGTACTGGGTCTGTTCAGGAGTCAAACGGGATACCGGAGGTAATACGCCAAAAGCGTCAGCTGTCAAGAAAATAACCCGGTTGGCATGGGTGCCACGGGAGATTGGCTTAACAATATTGTCGATATGGTAGATCGGGTAGGAGACCCGGGTATTCTCGGTCACACTGCCGTCATCGAAATCAATGCTGCCATCATCACGAACCGTTACGTTCTCCAGCAATGCATCACGCTTAATGGCATGGTAAATATCGGGCTCTGCGTCTTCACTCAGGTTGATAGTCTTGGCGTAGCAGCCACCTTCAAAATTGAAGATACCGTTATCATCCCAGCCATGTTCATCATCACCAATCAGGGCGCGTTTGGGATCAGTGGAAAGAGTGGTTTTCCCAGTACCGGAAAGACCGAAGAAAATAGCAACATCACCATCCTTACCCTGGTTGGCAGAACAGTGCATGGAGGCAATACCTGCCAGGGGCAGGTAATAGTTCATGACTGTGAACAGGCCTTTCTTCATCTCTCCACCATACCAGGAGCCACCAACAACCTGCATGTTTTCAGTCAAGTTGAAAGCCACAAAATTCTCGGAATGCATCTCCATCTTTTCCCAATCCGGATTAACGCAGCGGGCACCGTTAAGCAGGACAAAGTCTGGCTCGAAGCTTTCAAGCTCTGTTTCAGTGGGACGGATAAACATATTGGTAACAAAATGAGCCTGCCAGGCTATTTCTGTTACAAAGCGTACGCAGAGGCGGGTATCAGGATTGGTACCACAGAATGCATCAACCACAAACAGGCGTTTATTGGAAAGCTGTTCAGTCACCAGCCCTTTCAGGTGTTCCCACCTCTCTTGGGAGAGGGGGCGGTTATCATTATTACCCTGATCTTTCCACCAGATGTTATCCCGGGTCTTGTCATCACGGACAATATATTTATCCTTCGGAGAGCGCCCAGTAAAAATACCAGTATTGACTGATACTGCGCCCATATCAGTTACCCGTCCCTGCTCATAACCTTCCAGGTCTGGCCGGGTCTCTTCTTCAAAAAGGAGTTCATAGGAAGGATTGCGTACAACTTCGGTTGTGTCTGCAATTCCGTAGGAAGACAGATCCTGCATGGTCTTGTAAGCACTCATTAGTATTATCCCGCTCTGCGCATTTTCACTACAGTGATAGAGCTTTTGTTATGGCTTATTGTTTCAACCAAGTTGTTTCAACCAAGTTGTTTAAACCGAGCCCTATCCCCTCATATGGCTCAAGTTCGGGTGCATTGTTATCTGCCAGCATGGTCGGTTCAGGGCTGCCTGACAACATTACCCGTTACTGCCGGTCTCTTCCGTTCCGGACAGCCCCACCCAATACAGACTTATAGTACTTCCCATGTATAGTACTTCCCATGTAGCTGCAGTTGATCCTTAACAAACAGGCTACACCTTTGTTTTCTTTGTTATTTATTTGAATTTATTATGAGTGCGTTTTTACAGCAATAAATAAGAAAAAGCCAGAACAACAATCCGTACTTTTGACGCTGCTCAACAAGATCGACAGACAGAAACCACTACAACATGCTGTCCATAGCAAAGCCGGAAAGGAAAAGAGGGCGCAAGCAGCTGTTGTGCCCGACTGAAAAACAGAGCCGCCCTTTCACTGATAGCGTCAGGTCCAAACCATCCTTTGCCAAAACAACCTTTTGCAGGTGCAGATACTGAAAAAAGCGCTTCTGTATCACAGGTTACGAAGGAAAGGTTATGAATCCTGGCAAAAGCATGGTAAGCGGGGTCATATTGCTTAAAATGGACACTGGCCACCGTATTGATATCTCTGATATCAATACTCAATTGATCAAGACGCTGCATCACCCCCTGACCAATCACCTCCAGTGGTGTACCCCGTTCACTGCCAATACCCAGAACAAATTTTTTTGGCATGCAGCCCACTTCCACACAGATCCACCTGCACTGTCAGAATAGTTGAAACTCTTAGCATTTAACCAATAAGTCAGAGATGCTGACTACACCAGCAACCATTGTGCTTAAGTTGACTCTGATATGAACCTCAGACGGTACTTCCAAGTACCGCTATATCCACAAAAATATTCGACACTCCTCGTATATTAATATTTGTTATAGCTGAAAAGAGAAATTGTGATCACCTTTTTATAGGAATAGATACAGTCTTTTATGTCCCCCCCTCTTTTGTTCAGCTTGCCCTTGCAACGCGCATCCGTGCTGCCCCGGCGGTGGGATTTAAGAAGGCTGACCGAATCAAAGGACAGGCCGCAGCCACAGATGGTGTTGCGCTTGCCCTTGCAACGCGCATCCGTGCTGCCCTGGCGGTGGGAGTTAAGAAGGTTCACCGAATCAAAGGACAGGCCGCAGCCACAGATGGTGTTGCGCTTGCCCTTGCAACGCGCATCCGTGCTGCCCCGGCGGTGGGATTTAAGAAGGCTGGCCGAATCAAAGGACAGGCCGCAGCCACAGATGGTGTTCAGCTTGCCCTTGCAACGCGCATCCGTGCTGCCCCGGCGGTGGGATTTAAGAAGGCTGGCCGAACCAAAGGACAGGCCGCAGCTACAGGTGGTGTTCAGCTTGCCCTTGCAACGCGCATCCGTGCTGCCCTGGCGGTGGGAGTTAAGAAGGTTCACCGAATCAAAGGACAGGCCGCAGCCACAGATGGTGTTGCGCTTGCCCTTGCAACGCGCATCCGTGCTGCCCTGGCGATGGGAGTTAAGATGGCTGACCGAATCAAAGGACAGGCCGCAGCCACAGGTGGTGTTGCGCTTGCCCTTGCAGCGCGCATCCGTGCTGCCCCGGCGGTGGGATTCAAGAAGCCTCGCCGAATCAAAGGACAGGCCGCAGCCACAGGTGGTGTTGCGCTTGCCCTTGCAACGCGCATCCGTGCTGCCCCGGCGGTGGGAGATAAGAAGGTTCACCGAATCAAAGGACAGGCCGCAGCCACAGGTGGTGTTGCGCTTGCCCTTGCAGCGCGCATCCGTGCTGCCCTGGCGGTGGGATTCAAGAAGCCTCGCCGAATCAAAGGACAGGCCGCAGCCGCAGGTGGTGTTCTGCTTGCCCTTGCAGCGCGCATCCGTGCTACCCTGGCGGTGGGAGTTAAGAAGGCTCGCCGAATCAAAGGACAGGCCGCAACCACAGGTGGTATTGCGCTTGCCCTTGCAGCGCGCATCCGTGCTACCCTGGCGGTGGGAGGTAAGAAGGCTCGCCGCATCAAAGGACAGGCCGCAGCCACAGGTGGTGTTGCGCTTGCCCTTGCAGCGCGCATCCGTGCTGCCCCGGCGGTGGGAGGTAAGAAGGCTCACCGAATCAAAGGACAGGCCGCAGCCACAGGTGGTGTTCTGCTTGCCCTTGCAGCGCGCATCCGTGCTGCCCTGGCAGTGGGAGTTAAGAAGGTTCACCGAATCAAAGGACAGGCCGCAGCCACAGGTGGTGTTCTGCTTGCCCTTGCAACGCGCATCCGTGCTGCCCCGGCGGTGGGAGGTAAGAAGGCTCACCGAATCAAAGGACAGGCCGCAGCCACAGGTGGTGTTGCGCTTGCCCTTGCAGCGCGCATCCGTGCTGCCCTGGCAGTGGGAGTTAAGAAGGTTCACCGAATCAAAGGACAGGCCGCAGCCACAGGTGGTGTTCTGCTTGCCCTTGCAACGCGCATCCGTGCTGCCCCGGCGGTGGGAGGTAAGAAGCCTCATCGAATCAAAGGACAGGCCGCAGCCACAGGTGGTGTTGCGCTTCTTCCTGAATACTGCAGCTTGTTCACTTTGCGTCACTATTTCCATTTCCAGAGTGAGAGGACTGTCGTAACCTGGATAACTTTCAAAGGAAGAGGTAACAGAGGGTTCTTTTTTAACCACCCTCTGGCAATGAATTTCCCAGGCCAATAGCTCAGGATTGAGAGACATCATAAGTGGATCCCATGATTCTTTTTCAATGATCACCTCATCTGTTTCAGGTAGCGGGGTGCCTGAACGGGACGTTGCTGTGCAAGCTGATCCTGGAGCACTCAATTTGAGGGTGTCATCATCCAGGTGTGGCACCCTTATTCGGGATGCACTTTCAATGCCCCGACATTCGAAACCTTCACCTGAAACAGGCACACAGTAAGTATCATCCAGTGGGTGGGCCGCTGAGGCGTGAGTGCGTATGGCTCCTGTTGAGAGAATCTCTGTCTCCCCTTCGCCTGCGGGTAAAACGAGAGTGCAGCTCTCCTGCTTGTTTGTACCTGAACTGGCAGGTTGAACTGTGGCAATGACCAGGACAAGGCAAAAGACAAGGCAAAAGTATGTTGGCTTTAACAATCCAGAAAACAAGTCAGCTTCCCTGAACCAAACCGGCCTTAAAGGTTAGCAGAACAGTCAGGGGCCATTTTAAACCCGGTTGATTTCTATGCTCTAAACATTCCAGGGAAGCAACTGCTCAATATCTTCAACAGATTTCACGGAAGGCAACTGGGTAAAAACCTCTTTCTGGTAAGCATAGGGTTCCACACCACAAGCTTTGGCGGTTTCAATCAGGCTGTACAGATTGGCACTGGCATCAGCTCCCTTTTGGCTGTTGCTGAACAGCCACGCCTTGCGCCCCACCACGAAAGGGCGGATCGCGTTTTCTGCCAGGTTGTTATCCATACGCAGGTAGCCCTCATCACAGTAACGGATGAGTTTGTCCCACTGGTTGTGAAGGTATTGCAGGGCTTTGCCCAGTAAGGTTTTCGGGGGTACCTGAGGCAGGGATTTATCGAGCCACTGTCGTAACTGCTCCGGTTCTGCGACCTGCACCCACATATAGGACTGGTTTTACCCAGCTTCTTCAGCACCTTCACAGGCACGACAGGCATACTTGGGGCGAACATGCTGAATCACGTGGATTTTGGCCGGGATAATATCCAGCTGTTCACTCACCTCTTCGCCGATCCGGTGCAGGTTCTGGTTGCCACAACAGGAACAGACCTTCTCATCTTCTGGGAGGTCATGTTCTTCACGGATACGAGGCAGGTGTGCAGGCAGCGGTTTGCGCCCGGCCTTTTTGCGCTGATGGGCAGGAACTGTGATCTCTTCTTCAGCTGACTCGATCGCATCCGTGTCTTCAGGCAGATCCTGTTCGGCTTCATTGAACAGGCCATATTGGTCAGGAGAAGATTTTTCATTGGATGCGCCGAAACGCTTCTGAATCAGCAGACGAACCTGCTCCTCAAGAACAGAGAACTGATTCTGAAGAGCTTGAACCTGGGCTTTGAGGACGACAGGCCAGCCCATCAATGGACTTACGCATATCCACAGGCTCGGCGTAGAGAAATACTTCAATGTCTGTAACTGGACGAATCATAGGCGAGCCAGCTCCCGAACCAGTTCAATGATGTTGTCAGTCTGAACTTTCAGATGGATACCTGAAGGTAAAGTTACAGTTACAGTCACAGTCACAGTCACTGTTGTCAGCCTGCTTGTTTCTGGGGTCACGGAAAGAGGAACCAGCTTACCCCGTGAGGACTGGTCACGGAATTTCCGTTTCCAGTAAGACAACTGGTGAGAGTTCAGGTTGTTCTGCTGGCACCATGCTGTTTGTGTCAGGCCGGATTCCTGCCACTATTGAAGGCGGTCGCGCCAGAGAGATTCTAGAGATTCTGAAGACATTGGGGAGTTCCTGATGAAAAATCAGGATCATAAACAGGGAATTGATGGAAATTAATGTGGTGAGGAATTACCGCTTACTACCCTATGGGTAATAACAAGCATATAAAACACCCATCAGTGTCCTTTGGGGGAAGGTCCGGTATGAATATATGGCATAAAAGGCACTAATGGCACTACTGCATCCATTGGCGTAGCAGGCATTGACATTGATTGAGGACCACAGACAGGAGAGACAGAACGATCTTTAGGTCCGCACCGATGCAGCATTGGTTCAGATTGAGACCTGACGAAATCTGTCTGCCTGTTATAAGGCAGGTTTTCCTCATCGGGAAAGCGTAGAGCTGGTTGCTCAGGTTTCGTTTCTATTGCTTCACTCTTCAGCGAAATATGCTCTGTTTCACTATCAGCTTCATCTGCTTCACCAGCTTTCTTATCGGTTCTTTCATCAGCCTCGAAAGAAGACTCCATAAACTGCCAGCCAACCTTACCCTCTCCGTCTACGTCCCTGGTCAGGACGATATATTCCCTTTTTGAACGCTGTCTGTCAGAAAACGCAACCATTGCAGGCATCGGCTCATAACGTGCAGCCCATAGCCCTTTCTGACTGAATTCATAAGGTCTAAGCCGGTAGGCCGGCTCATCAGTGCCGACAGCTTCGATGTAAATATCCACATCATATATCACGGCAATAATCTGTATGAGCACGACTATTTCCTGGTCTGTCAGCTCTATTGCTTGTTTCTGTTCTGTCAGCTCTATTTCTTGTTTTTTTGAGGAAGTTAAATCAAGCAGATAAGACACCATTGCACTCGGCGAAGATATGACAGGGCCCTGTACACTGGGATCCTTTGCCAGCCCTCCAGTCATTGAGCCAAACGTTATAGTATTTCTGGGGTACAATTCTTTGACCATTGAAGGGCTTTGCTCATAGTGACGGGAAAGATCTAGCTGCTCTTGTAACTTCCCAAGAAGCCCATCAAGACCACTAACAGTAATTGCAGGCCCTGTTTCAGTTTTTGATTTCCAAAACAGCACCTCTTCATCTTCAGGTAATAAAAAAGGTGTAAAATCACACAGTTTTCCTCTATCAGGATCTGACACTACAGCCTCATCGGTTTTATCACTCTTTCTAAGTGGCCATAAGCCAGGCGAAAGAACAACTCCTGATGGAAGCCAACCCAGCTCATTGTGTATTACCTGAAAATGATGAGACTCTCTCTGCATACGAGTCAGACGGGATTCTCCTGCATCGACACAATTCTCCCCTGAAAGACCAGATTGATTGCTGGTCACCAGTTTTGGCCATTTTCCAGCTGTCTTAATGTCAGTCCCTTTATTGACAAGTCTCCAGTTGCTCCAAAGCTCCTTAACCCTTTGGGAAACAGGTGTAACACCCTTAATTTTCAAGCAAGGCTTTTTAGCAGGAGGGGCAACCTGAGTGACTGCTGGTCTTTTTCGTGAAGAACGGCTGGTTCGATTTTTACGATTTGGTTTTACGGCTGGCAGAGATGATGACGCTTTTGGTATTGAGAAAGATGCAAGCTTGTGTCTTGTATGTCGTGGCGTGTCAGGAGTCACAACTGGAGGTGGAGGAGGTGGTGGTGGAGATGATTTAACTGAAATACTGGTAGTAGCAGGTCTCTTCATCTTTTCGGGAGTCGGGTCAACAATGGGAGCTATATTGCCAGCACAGTCCCGGTAATCAGGGTTTTCTAAAAATACTTTCACTATCCCCCTTAACCAATGAAGTATCTGTGGATTTTTCTTATATTCTTTACTCTTTAAAAATCGCAAAGAGCCTCTGTGTTCATACTCTCTTTCACTCTCAACTTTTTCACCAGAGCTCCAACCATAGAGCTCTCTTGCCCACGCAATTAACTCCCTCTCATAAGCACTCTCTGACAAAAAAAGCTGGCAGGCATCAAGCTCGTCTCCCTCTTCCCAGTCAGCATCACGTACAAAGGTTAATGCCAGACGAAGAAGCATGTTAATTTCTATTCTTTTTTCCGAATATTCAACAGCTTCTTTATGAGTAACTGTTGCCGTAATACCAAGCTGGTTAGCTGCCTTTGCAATACTATCCATTGTCATCCTGAATAGGTTATATCTGTCTCCAGATTTCTCTTCCAATAAGATTTTTTTTACAACATCAACTCTTGTTCCACCTTCACAGTTTTCAAACAAGGGGTCAATAATACTGGCAGCCAGCTTCAGCAGCATCTTTTTCTGGTCGGAATAGGCTTCAAATTTTTTCTGATACTTGTTAACAAGGCCCTCATGGGCAAGTAAATCTTCCGCTCCCTCACTGTGAAAGTACTTATCAAACTTTTCATATTGCAGGTGGGCATTACTGCGTGAAGGAAGACGATTAAACATTTGTAAATGAATAGGATAAGGATCCATATATGCGACCTTGCAGCGACCTTCTTTCCAGTCATAATCAACTTGGTAGTTTGGATATTTGGCATCCAGATAGCCTGTCAGCATTTTTTCTCTGCCTAATTTTGCTGACATAGTGTTATAGGCCTTATTACTGTTGTCTAATATCTTAACACCATCCAGAATCTGCATTGTCACATTATCCAGGAATTCTTTAACTGTTACCTCCTCCCCAAGTATATTTACATCAGTATCCTCCCCCTTCCCAATAAGCACATCTTTAAAATAGGTTTCAAGAAGGTTTTTTTTATCAAGCAAAGGCTGCATAATGTATACAGAGTTCTTTTTCGATCGCCAGAATTGTGCATTCAAAGCATCAACTTTTCTTTCTGATAAGTATTTAGCATGGGCAATTTGATGGTAATAAAAAAATACCGCACTGCTTTCATCCGGAAATGTAATTCTTCGAAATGCCAGCCCCGGCAAAGACCTCTTCAATCTATCCAACTTTATTAGATCACAATATTTTTTACCTTCAACACTGTAAAATTGAAAAACAATTGTACTTGTTCCGGCTCCAATAACTTTTGCTTTTACTATAATCCCATCAAATTCAAATATCATTTCATCTCCAACTTTATACAACCCCCCCCTGTACTGATCTTCATCTTCAATATGTTCAAGAAAATCAACAAAAGTAGCCGCTATTGCATCCACATCACTCTGCCTGGATTTATCCATTTTTTGTAATTTAGATAAGTCTGGAATTTCCTTGTCCTTATCAAATTCACAGCAAACAGCAAACTGCTCTCTAGTGCTTTCAAGCCAGTATCCGTCACAAAACAGGGCAGATCTCCCCTGTTGCGCACCGGAATGACCGGTCTTGATCCCTCTGAACATCGGCTCGTCAGGATCACCAGAACCAGACTGCTGCGCCTGCCCACGGTTTTTGACCCAGATATGCCCTTCAATACCAGCCTCCCCTTCACCAGATGTAGAGCTGGCTACAGAAGCAGGGCTAAAAATAACCTGTGGGGACGGAGGAAAACAACTTTGGGAAGATGATGATGAAGGATAGCTGAGGGGGGATCTTGAAATTTGAGAGCTGGCAGAGATCTGAAAATATGGCGAAACCCTCCCGGATGGAAAGGGCACATTAGGATCAGGTGAAGCTGCACAGATCGGGGTACTGGCCCGCGTCATAATGTCATTGCCAGTTGCCTCAAATTTATAATATGTATCTAGAGGTTCTCCTCTCCAACCGATAGCAGCATTAGCATCGACCTCTTGGGAATTTATGACGGCAAAGTTTATCCATTTATTCCTAAGCCGGTAGTCAGCATCAATGTTTTTTTTAGTGAGCTGAACCAGTGTTGGTGAATAGGAAGCTATAACTTCAACACACTGGCTTAGACCAAGAATCTTAGCTTTGGCAGAAAGACTCGCTGATATTACCAAAGTCAGAACCAGGCACCGGCCAGACCATAGCACTACAGACCATAGCACTAACTGCCCCCAGACTGATTAAACAATATTGTCAGAAAAAATAGCAGCTCTGCAATTCCAAGTGAAATAACCTGTTTTTATAAAAACCTCAGCAGGCCCTAGTGCCGGAAAGCTCTAATATCTATACCGCCTCAGATATGCTCAGATCTGTCTGCCCAAGCCATCAAGAGTAGTAGCAAGGATGCAGGCAGATCACTGTAAATCTTTCACTCTAAGCGAACAGCAACGTAATGAACTTCAAGATATCGTTCGCAAGCGCAGCAGCACTCAGGCATTTGTGCTCAGAGCCAAAATCATTCTGGCCGCTGAACAAGGTTTGAGTATCAGGGCTTCGGCTCTGCAACTGAGTTGTAACCGGGGGACTGTGACTCTCTGGCGTAAGCACTGGGTTGAGCGTTCTGATGACATGTCAGCGATGGAGCGATTGCAAGAGGCTCCAAGACCTGGAGCACCGCCCAAATTTAAAGCAGAGCAAGTCTGCCAAATTATGGCTCTGGCTTGTGAAAAGCCGGAAAATCATGGCTATATCTTGAGTCACTGGTCACAGAATGCACTGGCCAAAGCGGCCATGGATAAGAACATTGTTGAATCCATTTCACAACGCCAGGTCGGCCGATTTTTAAAATCAGGCCGATATTCGCCCCGATAAAGTCCGGGGCTGGGTAGATACCCCCAAAGACGAGGCTTTTGATGAGCGCTGTGCGGATGTCTGTGAGACTTACCAGCTAGCTCCGGCACGAGCAGAAAACAAGATTCACACCATTTCCTTTGACGAGAAGACAGGGATTCAGGCTCTCGAGCCAGCATCACCAGGTAAATGCGTGAAGCCTGGGCAGGTCGAAAAAAGGGAGTTTGAATATGTGCGTCATGGAACACAGGCCCTGCTGGCAGGCATGAATGTCGCGACGGGAAAAATTCTGCCCTTGGTCAGTGAGACACGCACTGAACAGGATTTTGCGCTCTGGCTGGAGATAATGATACTCAGCGATCCTGAGGCCCGGGGTTGGCATATCGTTGCTGACAATCTGAATACGCACATGTCGGAGGCCGCTGTTCGATTCGTGGCAGCTATAGAGGGTACATCTGAGGAAGAGCTTGGTATCAAAGGCAAATCCGGGATATTGAAATCCATGCAAAGCCGGTCGGCCTATCTCTCAGACTCGTCCCACAAGGTCGTGTTTCACTACACACCCAAGCACGCTTCCTGGCTTAACCAGATTGAGATTTGGTTTTCCATACTGGTGAGGCGATTCCTCAAGCGCAGTGGCTTTGTCTCGAAAGAAGACTTAAAAAACCGCCTCCATGGTTTCATCGACTTCTTTAATGAAACCATGGCTAAACCGTTCAAGTGGACTTACAAGGGGAGACCACTGCAAGCATGATGGCGTGGTCTTTTGAGCTATGCGGCACTAGGAGCCTGTCGGACTTAACCAACCGTAGCGAGAAAAAGTCCGGTTTGAGCCAGTTTTTAGAAACACTTGAGGAGAATAGTGGTTCTATTTGACGAAAGTGGTTCTAAAAAATGGCCAAATCCGGCTTTTTCGCAGTAGGTTAGCGTTAAGTCCGACAGGCTCCTAGTGGTCTATATTGCTTGCTCTTAAATCCAACTGTCAGGAATGAGGAGATCCCTCCCCTGTTCAGGAGGGTGGAAAAGGTAAATTTATGGAATCACATAATGCCACGAGCAAAATTCAGGTATTCTGCCATTACCAGCTTCTCAACTGCCCTGACGTCGGGAGTACTACTCCCTCTTGGGCTGCCACCATTTAACTTCTGGATACTCTCTTTTGCCGGCGCCGCCCTGTTCTTCAGCCGCACACAACTCCTTGCCCGGGAGGTTTTTTGCATCTCTGTACCAGGGTTTACCCTTGGCTATGTACTTACAGGGCAACTATGGACATTTTTGAAACTAAATCCTGAATATATTTTTCAAAAAGGGGAGTTTGTTCATTTTACTTTTCTACTCTTTGTCCTCCCTGCAGTCCTTCAGCTTGCTGTAATGGGACTCTATCCATTTATCAAAAAACTATTCATCTTTCCTCCTTTTTCAACCGGAAGTGCCCTCTTGTTCTCCATTCTATGGCTCACTTTTGAGGTTCTTTACAGTCTACTGTCAACTAAAGTCCCCCCCTATCTTTTAAGTGGATACTCTATTATCGGGCTGCCATCAGACAGCCTGGTCCCACTCTTTGGAATATTTGGGGCCAGTCTCTTTCTTGCCCTGTCATCCAGCCTGTGCAGCAGCCTTATATATCAGTTTCAAAAAAAACACCCTCGTCATCGAGTGAGTCTGGGCATTGCCCTCACCGCAACTCTGATTGCCCCCTGGCTCTGCAGTTCCATTGACTGGACCAGTCCCTATGATAAGCGTCCCTTCAATTACATCATGCAAACCCAGCCAGACAGCCAGAAAATAACCTCAATAATTGAGAGTACATCACCGCCTCATCCCAAACTTATGATTCTTGGAACAACATTTAAAGCTGGTGAAAATCAGACATGGCCGGCCGAAATCAAAAACCTTGATACAATCAGGGATACAGCATTTGTGGCGCCTTTTGCTACGTCACTACCAGAGTGCACAGTGTTCTATTGTGTTTTTGGTGAGGGCGATGGCTGTACATGCCGCTCCAGGCACAACAAGCAACCGGTTAATGTCTACGATGCTAATCTGCCCATTAGTGATCCTTCAACTGTTCGCCCCCCGGCCGTCGATGCTTACCGGATCATGATTCTGGAGTCACCGGATGATCTTAACCCTTTCCTGATACCTTCCAGAATCATCGGGGCAGAGGCTGTTATCGTTTATGACACTCCGGTATTGACTAAAGATACTCAGGAACGACTGCTCAGGATTGACCGGGCGAGGGCACTGGAAGTGTCACGCCCTCTTCTCAGGTACAGTTCAACCGGTCTGTCCGCCCAGATCAACAGTGATGGTGTGACGGAAGCAAGCTACTTGCCAGAAGGTGAATTCATCACTGGCCAGATTACTCCCATGACCGGGATAACTCCCTACATGCACTTTGGCTATCTGTCTCCTCTGGCCTTCATCGCTCTGACGATGGTGGTGTTTGTTTATCGTCGTCTGTTTCTGAGCCTGTAGCCACCTGCTCCATAATATTTCTACAAAAGCTTTCCAGCTGGTCAAAGGCGAAGGTTTTACACAGACTTTCAAGTGCTGCAACAAACTTTTCACAGGCAGGGTCTTCCTGCAGCTGCTGTGTTAAAGCCCGCACCCGGTCAACATCTCCTACCTCGGCCGCCTCCTGCAAAGACTTCATAAGCGACCTGACATGGGGTACAGAAGGAGAAGAAGGAGGAGCAGAGTCAGTTTCAGAGCCATTTTCCCGCCCCTCTTTCCAAACAAAGTGAATATCCAGGACGGCTTCAATTTTCTTGAACAGATCGTCCACCCTGAATGGTTTGCCGATATAACCATCAAAACCCAGAGCCTCAAATTTTTCCTGCTGGACCGGATCAACACTGGCCGTCACTGCAATCACGGGTACGGAATTCCCCCGTTGCCTGAGTCTCCGAACGGCTTCCATACCATTCATCACTGGCATTCGTATATCCATGAGCACAAGGTCTGGCTGCTGCTTATGCACCAAATTCACTCCATCCAGCCCGTTAACTGCTTCAAGAGTCTTAAATCCGGCGTCTTCTAAAAGGCGCACGAGAAGTTCACGATTAATACGACTGTCATCAACGACCAGTACCCTGGCTTCTTCTCCCGGCTGCAGATGCATGCAGCGGGCATCAAGACTGGCCGCACTGGCCTCGACATCTTCATTTAGGACAGCCTTGCGCAGAGGGAGAGAAAAGTAAAACCGACTGCCAAAACCAGGGGAGCTGGCAACTTTCAGAGTCCCACTGAGGGCTGATACCAGTCTCTGACTGATCGCAAGCCCCAGTCCCGTCCCACCGGGATGATCCTGAAATTCGACCTGTTGAAAGGGAGCGAATATTCTGTCCTGCTCTCCAGGATCAATACCAACCCCGGTATCACTGACGATATAAACAACCTGCTCGCCATTGGCCACCACTTTGAGCTGAACCTTGCCATGCCGGGTAAACTTGACGGCATTTCCAAGAAGGTTGATCAGTACCTGTCTAAGCTTGGTTGCATCCATAAGAATGACAGATGGTAGTTTGTCATCCACATCCAGCACCAACTGCAGTCCTTTTCTCTCTGCCCGGGGACGAAGCATCCTGCAAACCTTATCCAACACAGGCCGAAGGCGGACAGGCTGGAACTGTACTTGAGCGCCTGTCGTTTCTATTTTGGTCAGATTCAGAATATCGTTGATGATCAATAATAAATGCTGACCACAGTCTTCTACCGTTTCCAGGCTTTCACGCTGCTGACTATCCAGTGAGTTTGTTCTCAACATAAGCTGAACATGTCCAAGGATACCGTTCAGCGGCGTTCTCAGCTCATGGCTCATATTGGAAAGAAACTGGCTCTTGGCTTGATCGGCAGCTCTTGCCCGATCCCGGGCCTGGCGCAGATCTTTTTCTGTATTTTTACGGTCAGTAATATCTCTGACAGCTATGGTTATCAGAGTTCCCGTAGCCATATCCAGAGGACTGGATGTCACTTCTGCCGGAAAACAGTACCCATCCTGCTTTCGGCAGATAGTTTCAAATCCCTGCTGAAGTGAGTCTGAACAGGCCACGGCATCATCCTGTGGCAAAAGATAGCCAGATCTTTTCTTGCCCAGCATCGCCAGGGGCTTTCCTACCAGCTCCTGTCGCCCATAGCCGAACAGATCTTCTGCCCTGGCGTTAACCATGGTGATCAGCTCATCCCGATCGGTGATAACAATGGCGTCTGGTGCAGACTCAAGCAGGCCACGAAACTTTTTGGTATCACTAATTAATTCAGTGACATCATGCCCCATGCCTTCAATACCACTGATCCGTCCACCTGGTTCAACGACCGGGACATTAATAATCTCAATAATTCTGGTACCACCGTCACGGTGTGGCAATTCAATCTGAACAGCATCATCCGGAAGCTGACCATCAAGAGCGCTTTTTATGACTCTTCGAATATCCCTGTGCTTATGCCCCCTGTAAAACAAATCTTCAACCTTACGAATGAAGTCCTGGGGAGAGTAACCCAGAATATGAGTTACCGAAGCACTGACAAAAGTCAGCTGTCCTCTTTCATCAAGGGTGTAATAGAAGTAATGTCCTCTGAGCCGCTCGGCGATACGGCTGATATTATTTGTCCTTAGCTCCTTCAGGGCTGCATCCCGTTCTTCCAGGCGCTGGGCCATGGCAGATATACTGCGGGTAAGGCGACCGGTTTCATCATGGGAAACTCGTTCAAAGGGCAGGTGCCAGTGACCATCTCCCAGATGATCAACGGCCTTGGTTAATTTCACCAGAGGGCGGGTGATAAACCCTGATATCTTCAAAACTCCTGCACTCACCACAAGCAAAACAATAAACATCAATAACCCACTTGAATAGGCGGCCTGCCAGGCTGGTCCAAGAGCATAAGTTTCACGGATATGAGTCAGCAGCGTCCAGCCTGATTCAGGAACCGGGCTGGCAAAGTACCAGGTGGGCCAGTCCCTGAAGAACACCACTTCCATACCTTTCCTGCCTTCATGGACAGGTCCGGTGACTAATCTTTCCAAAGTTTCAGACTGCAGCCTGAGAGCCGTTTCATACAGGGAGTTGTCTGGTTTGGTACTGCGCATATCCGAGTGAACAAACTGACCATCCCGGTCAACAATAACGAAACGGAATTTGCGCGGATTTCTTTCCTGCAGCAGGTTCAAAAGACCCTCAACGTGTACCATAAAGTAGGTATCTTTCAGCTTTGAAATCCGGAACAAAACCACCTTTTTCCCTGTTAATGGACACTCATAGGGAAGGCTCCACCCCCAAGGGTTGATATTCAAAGGCTCTGCTTGATCATCTGACCACTCATTGTATTGGACCGAATTATTCTTAAACTGGAAGAGTTTTCCCAGCCCCGGTCTGCCAATCAATACTGCGTGAAAAACATCGCTCCCTTCAAGGATGATACGCAGCTGCTCCAGAAACTTATCAGATTTAACTTCAAGGCTGCGGATATTACTGGCCAGAAACTCGCCGTAGGATTCTATATATTTCAACTGGTTATCAAGAAGTCCGGCGTAGTGAGCTGCCTGCTGCTCCATGAACTCTTCCACAGCCGATCTGGAAACGTTCAGAATTTCAAAAATATGAAAAATAAAAATAATGCCGTACAGGAAAGTGATGGGAACTATGGTGAACAGCACGACCTTATTGCGGATCGATGACCACATGTATTTCTACCTGCCAGGTTTATAAATCATCCATTTTTCCCGCTTATTAACAACGCCTGTCCCAGAGCGAAGCTGTGTCCTGCAGTCACTATCTCCCGCCATGTCTCCAGAGTTATATCTCCAGAGTCACCATTTCCAGAAAATCTGTTATCTGGCACTGGCACTATCGCCGACACAGGTTAGTAGAGAGGAGAAAAACCCGCAAAATGGACTACTCTTTTTCGCCTCATCTTTCTCACTTAATTAAAAATCAAAAACAGGAGCTATGTGTGCATGTATTCGCAGTGAACCTGTTGGTTTGCCTGGTACTCCTGTTACAAGGCTGCTGTCTGTGTCCGCAAAAACAAGTGCCATCAGAGCGGGAGATTAATCAACTCATTGTGAAATCCCACAGACTGGCAACCCTGGGTGGATATCGTTTGATTACCACCAGCGATATCAAAAACCTTCTGGCCTCAGGGAGAAACTGTCTGGTCATTGATACTCTGCCAGTTGAACGGTATCAGTCTCAGCATATCCCAGGTGCTGTTTCATTCTGGTTTCCCAGAAGTCCAGCTCCTGTTGAGCAGTGGAATATCGAGCTGATGGAGGGAAAAACGGTGCAGGATTTTATTGAAATTCTGGGGCCTGATCCAAACAGACCTCTTGTATTTTACTGTGGTCGCTCAGCCTGTGACAGAAGCCACAGTGCAGCTGCCTGGGCTATGAAGCTGGGCTATAAGGAAGTCTATCGATATGCCGGCGGCATCAACGCCTGGATTAATCGACCCTGGGATGGCAACCAGCCAAAAGCAAGTTGTTTGTCTGGCCAAAATACCCAGGCGCAATAAATAAATAGCCGGAAAGGAAAAAGTAATACGAAAAGCAAAAGATTTCGCTGAAAAAAAGCTCCATCCCATAGGGACAGAGCTTTGATTTTAATCAAATTTTACAAAATACACCCTCCGGTCAGTCTCAGAAGGGAATATCATCATCAAAGTCATCAAATCCACCCGCTGGAGCAGGCTGAGGCTGTTGTTGCTGTTGCTGCTGGGGAGCAGATTGAGAACGCTGCTGAGAAGCACGCTGCTGTGGCTGGCCGTAACCCTGATTCTGCTGCTGGGGCTGCTGACCATAGCCTTGAGTCTGTTGCGCAGCCTGTTGCTGTTGAGGCTGACCATAACCTTGGTTCTGTTGAGGTGCAGCCGCCTGCTGAGGCTGACCGTAACTCATGTTTCCACCATCCTGGCGGCTATCCAACATCTGCATCTGGCCATTAATATCAACAACAATCTCTGTCGTATAACGATCCTGGCCCTGCTGATCCTGCCACTTACGGGTTTGCAGCTTACCTTCGATATAAACCTTGGAACCCTTGCGCAAGTACTGGCCGGCAATTTCTGCCAGCTTGCCGAACATGACCACACGGTGCCACTCGGTACGTTCCTGCTGCTGACCAGTCTGCTTGTCGCGCCAGGATTCACTGGTCGCAATGCTCAGGTTAGTGACCGCACTGCCGTTCGGGGTGTAACGAACTTCCGGATCCCCTCCAAGGTTACCAATCAGTATGACCTTGTTAACACCACCACGAGCCATTGGCTTCTCCCATATTTTTTGATAATCCAAAGTCCCGGAAGCATCCGGTTCTATAGCAATTGATTCAGGAAAGTGGGATTCCCAGCCTTCATCTAATCCAATTACTTACCAGTCCCCATACTGGCGTAAATGCTGTTCATCGAGCTGCTGCTTATCAATTTTCAGATAGGCAGTCTGCTCTTCAACGATCAGGGTTACATCTTTAACACCTGTCACCGCTGCCAGACGATTACTCATCCGGTTGGCTTCTGATGGAACCACCGGATAAAGATCTAATACGATACTACTTACATAGGGGGGATTGTTCATAGTAACAGACAACAACCACCATATGGCAGTCGCAATTGCCCCAACCACAAAGATACCAGTCCCACCCCACATTTGATAAGCCAAACCTGCAATTATTCCCCCGAGGCCCGCTCCCAGGAACTGACAGGTGGCAAAGGCCCCCATCGCTGTTCCCCGACTACCCGCAGGAGCAATCCGGCTCACTACCGAAGGCATTGTGGCTTCCAGATAATTAAAAGCCATAAAGAACAGCAGAACACTGGCGATCAGCCACATCAGATTAGCTTGGTTGGCCCAGATCATTCCCTGGGCAACAAAAAGAAGAGCCACCGCACCAATCATAATCGGTCGAATCATTCTCTTCTTCTCGCCAATAACAATAAAGGGCACCATGGCGAAGAACGAAACAATCATAGTCAACAGATATACCCACCAGTGCTCTTCACGAGGAAGACCCGCCAGGTTCTGTAACGCCAGAGGGAGCTGCATAAATAGCAGCATCAGTACAAAGTGCAGAGTAAATACGCCAGCATTCAGCCGCAGAAGCTGCCTGTGCCCAAGCACCTGTCGTAACTGGGAAAGAGTTGCAACAGTTTCCCGATTAGCTTTTTGCCGCACAGGTGTCGGGATGGCCCAGACCACCAGAGCAATAGCACCAAGAGCCATTACCGCAGAAATATCAAACAGACCTGGCAGCCCCCACTGCTGCACAAGCAATGGTCCAAGTACCATAGCCACACAGAAAGACAGGCCGATACTGATCCCCACCATCGCCATGGCGCGGGTACGGTTTTCTTCCCGGGTCAGGTCAGCCAGTAAAGCTGTTACAGCTGCAGCAATAGCACCGGCTCCCTGCAGAAAACGCCCGGCAATAATATTGGTAATAGAATCTGAGGAGCCAGCCAGCAGGCTGCCAGCCACAAAAATTAACAAACCTCCAATAATCACCGGCTTGCGGCCGATACGGTCAGATAAAAGTCCGGCTGGAATCTGTAACAGAGACTGACTGATGCCATAAGCGCCAATAGCCAGACCGATCAGTGCAGGCGTTGTGCCTTTCAGTTCATCCGCATAAACCGCCAGAACCGGCAGCAGCATAAAGAGCCCCAACATACGCAGGGCAAAGACCAAAGACAGCGAAGACGCTGCCCGTACTTCTAGTGAATTCATTCTAATCAGTTTGTTATTTCCCGTGCGGCATACTATCAGCCGAACCGCTTATATTAGCAACCGTACGGCAATAATTATTGTAACTGTCACAATCAGGGGTTTTATTAGCATTACACCCCGGCTAATCACCAGGTTTGAACCAATTCTTCCCCCCACAATCTGTGCCAAAGCCATGGGAACAGCCGCAGCCCAAAGCACCTGTCCGGCAAACACAAAGATCAGCATGGAAATAATATTCGACACCACTACAACCGGCTTGGCATGTGCGGTTGCCCGTCGCATGTTGTAACCCAGCAGCACTGCAAAGAATAAGGCTGCAAGCGTTCCCATACCCGGCCCAAAGAATCCGCCGTAAAAACCAATTCCAAAGCCCCCAGTAAAGTTAAAGACTTTCTGAGAGCAGAGAGGGTTGGAACCCTCGTCACTAATACGAGGCGAAAAAGCAGTATAAAGAGCTGCTCCGATCAATAGCCACGGCAGAAGCTGAGCCAGAAACTTTCCTGAAATAATCTGAAGTAACCCCGTCCCTAAAGCACTGCCAATAACAGCAAACCCAAGGGCAGGAAGCATGGGTTTCAGATCAATCAAACCATTGCGATAGAAATTAAAACTGGACGAAAGTGTGCCAAATACAGCCTGAAACTTATTAACTGCCAGTGCATTGATAGGAGGAACTCCGGCCCATAATAAAACCGGCAGAACCAGCATACCTCCGCCGCCGGCTACGGCATTAATCAGCCCGGATAGAAACCCTATGACTGTAAATAGAGTCAGGTACTCCGAAGAAAATTCCATATCGTTTTAATTCTCTTTCCTCTCTTGCTTCAATTCAAACTATCCCAACGGCTCTTATTGGCAACAATGAATATGATCTCACAATAATCATCTCAATAGTCCTGATAAAAGGATTCAACTGCCTTTCCCTGCTGCAGATGTTTATAATCGACCGGTTCTAAAGTGGAGTCATCCTGTGGATTCGATCACCGTACGCGGCGCGCGCACTCATAATCTTAAAAATATCGATCTGGACTTACCTCGGGATAAGCTGATTGTTATTACGGGCCTTTCCGGTTCAGGTAAATCTTCTCTGGCTTTCGATACTCTTTATGCAGAAGGCCAGCGCCGTTATGTCGAATCACTGTCTGCTTATGCACGACAGTTCCTCTCCATGATGGAAAAACCGGATGTTGACCATATCGAAGGTCTTTCTCCGGCCATATCCATTGAACAGAAGTCCACCAGCCATAACCCACGCTCCACAGTGGGAACCATTACCGAAATTTACGACTACCTTCGTCTGCTGTTTGCCCGCGTTGGTACTCCACGCTGCCCAAAACATCACCATGCTCTGGAAGCACAAACCATTAGCCAGATGGTTGACCAAGCCTTGGCTCTGCCCGAAGGCTCCAAAATTATGCTGCTGGCACCAATCGTGCGGGCACGTAAGGGTGTACATCTACATGTTTTCAGTGAGCTGAAAGCCCAGGGCTTTATCCGTGCCCGTATCAACGGTATTGTCACTGATCTGGATTCTCCACCAGCACTGGAGAAGAACAAGAAGCACACTATCGAAGTGGTTGTTGACCGGGTGAAGGTTCGGGATGATCTTCAGCTGCGCTTGGCAGAGTCTTTTGAAACAGCTCTTGATCTGGCCGATGGTCTGGCAACCATCAGTTTTATGGACGGTGAACAGGAAGATATTGTGTTCTCCGCCCGCTTTGCCTGCCCGGAGTGTGGTTACAGTCTGAACGAATTGGAACCACGGCTGTTCTCCTTTAACAACCCTGCTGGTGCCTGCCCCTCCTGTGATGGCCTGGGCATGAAACAGTTCTTTGATTCCAACCGGATTATTCAGCACCCGGAACTGACTCTGGCTGAAGGTGCCATTCGAGGCTGGGACCGCCGCAGC
>CBDEWF010000127.1:0-10336 GCA_965243775.1 Sansalvadorimonas sp. | reverse complement strand
TCTCTGTACACGACAAAAAAGTGAGCTGGCAACGTAGCAAAGCTGCTATGAAAGGCTGTGCAAAAAAAGCCATCGGAAGCAGCCATGGACATTACCAGCTCACTCTCCCAGCAGATTAAGCCATATCTCGCTCTAAGCAAGCCGCGGCTTGAGCTTATTTCCATCTTGGTCATTAGCATTATTCAGTTGCGAACAGTGAATCTTACCCGCCTTGCCGCAAACTTCCCGGGTTTTGCTCAAACAGAGTCCTGCTATCGCCGTATACAGAATTTTTTCCAGAAGGTCTCCCTCGATACAGTCACTCTCGCCAAACTTATAGCGTGTTTGTTCGGCCCCGAAGGGCCTTGGAAGCTCAGCATGGATCGAACAACATGGATGCTGGGACGATCCAAGTTCAACATTCTTTATCTGGCCATTAACTACAAAGGTATGGCTATACCCCTGTTGTGGGTCATGCTCGACAAGAAGGGCAACTCGAATACTCAGGAGCGCATTGATCTACTGAACTTGTTTCTGGACATCTTCCCTGACCAGAAAGTAGAGCGCCTTATGGCAGACAGGGAGTTCAAAGGAAAGAAATGGCTGGGTTACCTGGTCGAATATAACTGGCCGTTCTGCCTTCGGATTCCAGTGAATACCCAGATACCCAACAAGCATCAAAACCGCCTGCTGCCTGTTCGGCGCATCTTCACCATAAAGGCTGGTGAACACATGGTGATACGCAAGCCTCGTAAGGTGTGGGGGCATACAGTTTATCTTGCTGCTGCCCGGTCTGAGAAAGGTCTTATGGCTCTCATTTGTCAGGCTGACCCTGAACGTGCTGTTCAGGACTACCTGGAAAGGTGGCAGATAGAAACCATGTTCCAGTCTCTGAAAGGACGCGGGTTTAACATGGAGGAAACACACCTCACCAAGTTGGAGAGAGCCTCAAAGCTACTGGGCATTCTGGCTATCGCTTTTGTCTGGTGTTACAAGACCGGCGAGAGGGTGAATGAGGAGAAACCTATTCGCACCAAGAAACACGGCAGGAAGGCCAAGAGCCTCTTCAGAGCCGGACTGGACAGGCTTCAGCGCACACTCAGCCACGTCGACCAATGGTTCAGTGATGCGCTTCAGTTTATAGCGTTACTCTTCGAACCCAGGCTGGTACTGGGCTCGTGAGGAATTGTCGTGTACAGAGAGTCACCCTGATGGAAAATGGGGAGCTTGGACTATGGGTTCACGGAATGCTTACGATAGCTTTGTGCTGGTGTTGCTATCTCACTGATTTTCTTATACATTAAGCCCCGCTTCGCAGGGCTGCCCCCGCAGTGAAGCAAAAAACTCTGGTGAGGTGTCCGAGTGGCCGAAGGAGCACGCCTGGAAAGTGTGTATACGGAAACGTATCGAGGGTTCGAATCCCTCCCTCACCGCCACATACAAGAGTCCCGCTACAGTTCTCTGTGGCGGGATTTTTTGCGTTTCTGGCCCCTGAAAAGCCCTGTCGTTGCAGACTTTCCGCTGTTTGGGAAACGTATCTTTACTGTTGCGTACTGCCCTCTGTTTTACTCCTCAAAATGCCGTTTCTGGCGGTGTCCTCTGTTTTTAGCGTACAGAGCGTTTTTCGAGGTACGTTTCTTAAAGTTCTTTCAAATCAGAAGAGTACAGGCGCTTTTGAGTAACCTTGGTCGTATTTGTTCTTGTGCAATAGATGGTAGGAGAAAGTGAGGGATTAGGTGTATTTCTCTAACAGTCAGCGGATGAGTAATAGTTTTGTTGGCCCCATGTGATTCACGAAAGGTGATCACATGGGGCTAGGTTTCTGTGTAAAGCGTATTGCTATTACTGTAAGAATCCTTCCCTTTTTTCGTTTGGGTTACCGGTAAATACTGTCAGGTTCAACTTACTCAATATTGACTCAGGCGGATGTTGGTTCTCGATGATGATTACCTGACTGTTAGTGCTGTGGTGGTTGGTCAGGTATGAGTAAAATCGCTCTTTCAGATTAGTTCCTTGTAACTTTTTATCTTCATCACCTTCTGGCTTGAAGTAAGCTAGTAATGGTGAATCCAATACCACAAAGCCTGGATGGGGTAGGTCGTTTTCCTGGCAGTATTCTAACAGTGCTATTGTGACTGCTGCATGGGTTATTGCCCGGAGACCTTTACCACGGCTGCCTCGTGCCTTTCCATCAATAACAAAATCTGTAGTTGTTTCGTCGAAATGCACATTACAGTCACCTGGGAAGTCCCATGCTTTTAATATGGTTGATACTCTTTTAGAAAATTCATGCATAACAGAGTCAGGCAAGGTAGTGATTATTGACTCTAAAGGCTGCTGCTCGCTTTCTTCCTGAATTAATTGAGATTTTCGACTCTCTAATTGTGCTGCCCTGTTATAGAGGTCAAGTCCTCTTTTGGCTTCAGATTGTTTTTCAATGAGCTCTGAAAATGAAGCCTGTTTTTCGGCAGCGGTAGGTGCAACAATTTCGTTTATCTGAGTGTTTACTTCTATAAAAGCTTCTTTATTTCGATAAAGAATGAGTTCTTGTGAAGCAGACTCAGACTCCAGATCTTTTATAGTTTCTTGGAGTTCAATTTTAAGGCCTTTAATTTTATCAATTTCTGCAGATGCGGCTCGAATAATAATACCGATGTCCCCATCGCAAGAGTGGTCATGTGCTTGCTTACCTGGAAGAGCTCCACACAGCGGGCAAGATACCTCTTCCTCATGAGCAAATAGTACCCCACCCTCCTGAATAGCTGTAAGGCGTTCAATGTCGATCGCGTAGTGCTCCTGAAGCAAAGCAAATCTTGCTAGAAGCTCTTCAATCTCATCAAGTCTCTGTTGAATCTCTTTTTGTTTTTTTAAGAGTTCATGTCGCTGTTTTAAAAAGGCATCAAGCTCTGACTGCGTGCTGTTCAGGCTTTTTCTGGATTTCTCGATGGTTTTGTCCAGTAATTTGATCTGCTCTTGGAGCTCAAGCTCTTCTTTATTAAGATCGGAAATGTCATCCCTAACTTCTATTAATAGCTCGTCAATTAACTCTATTTGCTTAGTGTTATCAATTCCAGCTTCTTGGCTTTCAACAATGTTAGAATCATCATTACCAGTTAAAAGAAGCTTAATGGTTGCCATTTCGGCAGTTTTTTGTGTGAACTGCCCTCCCCAAAAAGGGGAGCCTGACTGCTGGATTTCACCCTCCTGTATAATCGATAGCCTTGCAAGGTTTCTGAAACTAAGGCTTTGAGTAGTTCCTTTCTTCTTGCTTTTGAGTATGCGCTTTCCTCTCAACCCGATCTTTTCAAGAAGGAAGCCTGACATATTGCTAGTTTTGTTATGGGCATGACTTTGGCTAAGAGTTTCACTTTTTGAGTTTTCATTGATTAGATCATCAGCCTTGAACTTTCCGCCAGCTGATGAGCGTGTGAACCTCCAGCTTTCATCTGGGACTACGTCGACGTCAAATTGGATTTCACTATAAGGAACACGCTCGGGAATATCTCTTAGCTCTGATCCACCAAGCATGAAATCAATTGATTCGGCTAGAAATGATTTTCCAGTATCTGATGCACCGCAGACTACATTCACACCATGGGTAAATGTCAGTTCTGATAATTTATTGTTGCCATGGAAGCCGATACGCTTCAGTTGAAGGTAGCGATTGCTCATTGATTACCCCCAGGGCTATCGATTGTCTGGAACTGACTGGACCAGCTTTCAAACACTTGATGCGTGATTTTCCTAATTTCGGCAGTACTCATATGAGAGAATTGTTCCGTAGCCCATGCAGCTCGCTTTTTGAGCTTCTGGGAGTAGGTAGATGTAAGTGATGAGAGGAAAGGTGCAGCTGAGTCACCAGCAATGTAATTGAAACCATCCTCAGCTGGTATTCGCTGGATTAGGCTACGGCTCATCATCAGCAATAGGCCTTTTTCAATGAGACTCCTTCGGATAAGTAGTTCTCCTGCCCTCATAGGTAAAGCAGCGTGAAGACTTTCAGGGCCTTGAGCGTCGCCGGAGTGCACAACGAGATAATCCATTTCGACTAATCTTTCCAAATCGAAAACATTTGGATAAGCGACTGCCAGAATTACTAAAGAACGAATACCAGTCTCTAAAGGGCTATTGAAAGGTGCACTTTGCAAGGGGTTATTCATCATCTGTCACCCACTTGAGGCGGTCATCGTTAGCAAGCTGGTGGCATATCCCTTGACGATCTTGAGATTTCGTTGCTGATGCCAGAGGGTTTGCTGTAAGCGCGACTGTTGAGGCGTGTGAAATAGTGGCTTTCATCCTGTCATAACCTGTAGAGTGATTGTCATCAGCTACATCAATTACGCCATAGTAAACTTCACTTTGAAGGTCTTCGAAAGTACCTGTTGGAACAGTGTCTCTAGCAAAATTGCGAAGTGCTTCAGCGTGATAAAAACGTTCTCTTTGTCTGTGGAAATCTCTATCAAGCGCTTTGTGGCTAGCTAATGAACGGATGTCATCAAATACAACACCTTCATGCTCTCCATAGGCATCAAGAAGCTGCCGAATATATCGGCTTTCAGTAGTAACAGGAGTCTCTGGTGGTTGTTGGGGTACAGGCCTGACAGGCAACCCTCCACCAAAGCGAACAGCGTGAAAACCAGTATTGCTATGCGCCTCAATTAGCTCAATATGTGACTTGGATGAAAAAATCGTAAAATCAAAAGATTCCAGAAAAGTAAGTAGTTTGCCCCGAAGCTCGATTTTTTTCGTTTTTGTGATCTTTTCCCGGCAATAGCCATTCCAGTTTTCCTTTACCTTTTTACGAAGTTCTTCTGGTCGATTTAACAGCTTCTCCAAAGCGGTTCCTATACCTTGAGAGGCCACAAAATAGTGTTTTCTGGGAGGGGTATAGTCACCAATATATGAGTAGTAAATGATTTTTCCAAACTCGACCCATATATCACTGCCTCTCAATGGGTGGGCATAGCGCTTACACTGATAATTATCCCAGATACCCTCAAAACCCTTATTGTCACAAAAGCCAGCGATATCTACGCCACAGTCGCCAGCGCCACCAAAACGGCGAACTTTTACATATACACTATCAAGACTTGATGCCCACTCTTCGGTGAAGTCTTCCCACTCGTCAGGACTGAAACTTTTGATACGGATAGGTTTAGGAACAGGTATTCCAAACTGAATGTGCGCAGATGAGGGGATGCTTGGGTGCGCCGATGGAGTGATTTTTTTCATATCGGCATCATCAATCATCTGGCATTTTCCATATTTGCAGCATCTCTGTGTGATTCTTCAAAAACATTCTACTATCATCCTTGGAAAATTTTTATTACAGGCCTTCCTACTGAATTGATATGTGCACGATATATTAAAATCTACCAGATATGAGTTTGGAGCCGTGTACGTCCGCAATAATATCAGAGTGATTATGATTAGGCATGCTGCGTGTGTATGGCGACTAAGGTGCTGAAGTTAGCTTTTGAGAAGATACAATCGGATCAACTGCCTCCTTGGCGAAGAGGGCTTCCATATTTGCAATGTTTAGTAAAAAGCGTTGTTCTTACATGATCAGAAATTGCAGTCACTCTTGGTGACTCCACAATTGGGGTACTGTGTTCATGAAGTCTGCTAAAGATTTCCCTGTAATTTCTTGGCTGGTCAGGATGGCTTCTTGTAGGGCGGGTTTAAGTGAAGTTAGCCGGAGTATTCGAGACACATAACTTTCATTCTGCCCACAGTTCTTGGCCAAAGCCTTCACATTCTCAAACTCTCCTTCCTCAAGCTTCTGCAACCAAATATGAGCCTGAGCCAGTGCTCGCATCAGGGCTGTATCGCTGGTGGACGAGGTATTTAGTATCTGTCCATCAGGTGTTTTGATATGGGTACGACCCCCTCGTCTCAGAAGTTGTATGGGAATATTTACTTCCAGAATATTCTGGTCAGGATAAAATCGGGTTTGACGTTTGCCGGTGATATTCATGGTTATGCGACTCCTGCCAGGTCATCAGTAATTTCGGGCAGCCACTTGGTATGGAAACGAATGCTGAGGTTGGTTTCCTGCACATCAATTCTCTCCACCAATAGTTGCGCGATACGTTGTTGTTCGTTGGGAAACAACTCCTGCCAGATATCTTTCAGGGTGTGCAGGGCATTGACGGTTTGCTCATAGCTCACCTGGTCCTCAATCTCATGACAGTGCTGAAAAATCTGCATCAGCAGGGTAGGCTGGTTGATCAGCTGTTGCACTTCCTGGATAACCAGCTGTTCCAGTGGTTCAGCTGGCAGCGGTGGAAGAACCTTCTGCCGGTAACCTTCTTTCAGAGCTGTACTGTCGGTGTAGTAACGGTAGCGTTTGCCCTGACGTCGCCCGCTGGTGGGGGTGAGGGCCTTGCCGCCGGGGCCAAACAATAACCCGCGCAGAAAGGCCGGGCTGTGCCGCCAGCGGGACTCTGTGCGCCGGTAGGTGCGGTTGCTCTGGAATATGGCTTCCGCTTTATCCCAGAGAGTCTGGCTCAGAATGGCTGTGTGCTGACCGGGATACCATTCGCCTTTGTGGTGAATAAGTCCCAGATAAATTTTGTTGTTCAGCAGTTTTCGCAGGGTACTTTTGTTGAAAGGCTTTCCACCCCAGGTACTGCCATCCTTGCGTCGATACAGCTTGGTCCGAAAGCCCATATCGTTGATGCGGTAACAGGTTTCAGTGAGAGAGCGGGTTTCGATAAACGTTTCAAAGATGATGTTAACGACTTTCTTTTCACCCCGGTTAACCAGAAGTTTCCGGTCTTTGGTGTCGTAACCGAGAGGGACTGCACCTCCCATCCAGATTCCTTTCTTTTTGGACTCTGCAAACTTGTCCCTGATCCGCTCGCTGGTAATCTCTCGCTCAAACTGGGCAAAGGAGAGTAACATATGGAGGGTAAGTCGACCCATACTGTCTGTGGTATTCAGGGGCTGGGTGACAGATATAAATGAAACATTGTGCTCATCCAGAACGCCCACCAGCCGGGCAAAGTCTGAAATGGAGCGGGTAAAGCGATCCACCTTGTAAACGATGATGATATCGACCTCATCCCGCTCGACCGCCGCCATAAGTTTCTTCAGTCCTGGCCGGTCAATATTCCCACCGGAGAATCCACCATCCTCAAACCGTTCATCCACCAACTGCCAGCCCTGATGTTTCTGGGAGGAGATATAAGCGGCACCAGCCTCCCATTGGGCATCCAGAGAGTTGAACTCCTGCTCCAATCCTTCTTCTGATGACTTGCGGGTATAGATGGCGCAGCGTTTGATAGGGTTGGCACTCACTTGCGTTTCCTCCGGCGACTACTCTGTTTCTGTTGTTCTTTTCTCAAGCCAAAGAAAGCCGGGCCATTCCACTGGCTGCCTGTAATCGCCTTGGCAATAGCAGTCAGGCTTTTGTACAGATGACCCCGGTACTCGAAGCCTTCGTTGGTTACAATGACCTCATGCTCTTCATGTTGGTACTCACGCATTAATCGGGTTCCAGCTGGCAGGTGGCTGGTTTTTGCCCGGGGTGTTTTCTTGCCTTTTAATATTGATTGCTTGACCTGAAGTAAGCGCTTCTTTGCAAGGTCACTTAATCCGCCCAGCGCTTTCTCCTGTACTTTCCAGGCCAAACGCTGGCGCAGAATCTTGGTATGTAATGGAGGGGCATCTGTCCCCAGTAGCTCTTTCCAGGTCTGGTTAAGCTGCTTGTTGTTCATGACCATGATCTTGGCCACTTGGGCCGCCAGCGTCTCATGCACCTTGTTGTTGTCACTGTCTGACATGATCTCTCTCCGGTTGTGAGGGGAGGGACATACACGCTCTGTTGTCAGGGAAAGTCCAGTCAGTTTTGCTGTCCTGGTGGTTACGCTCGGCCTTACGTCGGTAGTGGCGTACCACTGCCAGTGCGAGCAGGTGAATCAGCTCTTCACGAGGGGAATCAAGCGGCAGGGAGCGTGCGTTTTGTTCGTCCATGATCCAGGTGCTATCCGGTTTTTTGTTCAGGTTTTCTTTCTTTGTACGCCGGGATGAACACAAATGCGATGAGGTCGTATCGTGTTCTGTCGGTGTTATTCAGAGGAAAAATGGTGTCTTGACAGGCGGTCATGCCCAAAGCAGTATCTGTGTATATATACAGTGGTACAGGATGTACAAACAATGACTTCAGGGATGATAAGCCATGCCAAATCTGGCCAAGGTTATACGTCATGCCAGCCCCAGGGGGCTGATGCAATTCTGCCAAATGGTGGGAGTGTCTTTACCTGCTGTTGAAAGTGATACGTTCGCACTGGAACAGACATTGGATGTGGGAGAGGTGTTTAACCGCATTCGCAAAGAGGACCACAGGCTCTATCTCAAGGCTGAGGAAAAGGCTGCACGAATCGTCAATATGACCCGCCCTGATGGTCAGCAGCTGCTGGCCCAACAGATGGGCAAGATCATAGTCCGCAATCCTTTTGATACGGTTATCGAGTTGATGGACTCGAAATCTGATAAGCTAATCCATGCTGAGTCCAGCCGCTTTGCCAGCCATTATCGTTATGGCCGGATGTGGGATTCCTACCAATTAAACCCTGCTGTGGACCCGGTTGAAGACATTCCTTTGCAGACCTTCAGTGAGTCTCTTTCCAAGTCCTGCCAGGGGCAGCGGTTCCGGACAGAGTCATTTTGTTATTCCCGCCCTGATATAAAGCAACATCTTGGGCAGGTCTGTCATGTTGCGGTGACCCGACAGGGTGTTCCTCAAGCCATCAGTGAGCTGGATGAAGAGTCGAATATTCAGACACTGGTGGTCTCTCCAGCAAGAGAATATGCCCTGACCCATGAATGGGGATCAGGTGTGGTCGAGGTGGTTGCCAATACCCGGGATATGCGGGATCTATTGGCTCTTACTTATGCCCGTGATGTTTTAAAACTGGATAACCCTCCTGAGCGAATCACCCCCAGGCAGTTTGGTTTGGAACACTTCCGGGAAAGGCCATGCTTTCAATATTCCTTGCGGGATGGTATTGCCCTGATTCAGGTTATGAGTTTGCATTTACGCTCAAGGATAAATGGACAGCCTCTTATTGTAGATGTACCTCTCGAGCTTCGTTTTGTCAGGGATATTTATGATCTTCTGAAAGAGAACAACTTATATAAAACTGCTCTTGAGGATCGCTCAGGCTGGATGATCACTGGTGCCGTTGTTGGCGTGCAAAAGCGCCAGATTGGAGTATCGGCCAGACGACATGAACTGTTTGTCCGGTTTACCCACCCCAACAGTCATAACCTTCGCGAGCTAACCCCTGAGGACCGGCTGTTGATACAACGGATTTTTCTGGAATCCGGTTTACTGGATGAGAGCCATCAATGAATCCGCTATCCCTGAAAACATTTCTGCAGCTGGCTCTTTGGTGGGACGCTGGCATAACAACCCGGAGTGGTTCCCAGATACAGTTTGAGTGTTCTTCACTTTTTCAGGAGATACTGGGCAGTGGTTTGGCGCAGCCTGATCAGTTTGAGCAATGGATGCTTGATCCTTCCGGTGAAACGCACCCGGTCATAGAAGTCTCTTCGGGAGAGTTCGAGCGGGAATCTCTGGAATGTTCCAACGCAAGTGTTCCTGAACTTATGCTTCGCCGTTATCGGTTCACAAAAGACTGGCTGCCAAAATTCATCTCACGGGAGTTGCAATCTGCGCAGAAATTGGAGTGCTGGTGTCCGGATACGCTCTGGTTTGCAGGATTTTACCAGCGTAGAAAGCAGCGCTGGCCAGTTTGGTTGGCCCGTCGTCTGTATGATGACAGCGCCTATGATGCTGTTGAAGAGAGCCTGAACAGCCAGACTCTGCCCGCTGGATTTGTGTTAGCCATGCAACCGCCCCGACGAAAAGCCTGTCTTCGTCTATCCGACAGACATCGGGTTGAGGCTCTCAAGGATGTGCTGGTGGGTGACCCTGTTAAGCTGGCTATGAATCAGGTGCTGGAAGAGTTACCCATTCGCTGGGACGATGCCAACGGTATTTTGCAGGTCGATGGTTTACCAGACTGGGTTGTTGATGGTCCTTTGCAGAAAACAGTGGTTTCTTTGTTGTATGACGCTTGGATGAATAATTGTCATGGAGTGGGTCGTGAGGTTTTGCAGGAGGAAGGTATTGCTTCAAAGACACCGCAACAGTTGTGGGGCACAAAGACAGAATGGAAAACTTATATTGATAATGGTCAAAATCGCTGGTGGCTGATTGAGCCCTGATACAAGCCTGTAGATGAAAGAAGCAACCGGCCTCGAGTCGGTTTTTTTTCGCCTTTTTTTCGTAAAAGGCCGATATCTAACTCTCCTCTAACTTCATCTAACTCTCCCCTAACTCACTTTC
>CBDEWF010000126.1:0-26491 GCA_965243775.1 Sansalvadorimonas sp. | reverse complement strand
GAAGTAAAGGAGAAGAGGTTGCTACCAGAAAAATAATACGCCTGGAGGTGTATTTTCTTTCCGTAAAATATAGCCCTGTGCGTGTATATGGTATCTCTATATATTGGCGTTATGAGAATAGTTCTGAGTCAGTTTCTCCTGTCTCGGTAGAGGTAGCACAAGACTTACTGGATAACATAAAGAAGGTTGGAGAAAAGCAAGCGCATATATCACTTCAATCTCTGTTAGCTGAGACACCAGAACTCACACCAGTTACTATTTATAATGAACTGTTAATTACTCAAAGCCTGTACTTGGGAAAACAAACGGTAGAGATTGGTCTGATTGATCTTGAAAATCCTGAGCAGTTCTTGCCTTATGATACCACCCAAGAATCCCCTGTTTGGACTCCCAAAAGCGGCTTTCGTGCAAAAAGCAATCATCTTCCTTTAATAACTCTTTTCAAGAACAGAACTATCTCATCCAGTGAAGAACCGCTCGAAAGAGTAAATTACGGAATTACTTATAGATTAACGCAAACATGGTTGCCCTTTCTTAACAGTAGGTCTATGTCGTTCCCCCCTATGTATAATCAGCACAACCCTAATAAAGCAGGCTTTTCACTCTTTATAGAAAAACCCCCATCGGCCAACTCTGTTGGCAAAATAACTTGGACTTCAGGTGAGAAATCTATTGCCGTAGAAACATTATATACCCCTGTAGACACCGGAGTCGTTGGGGAAAATATTCTGGAAGATGTTCTGAATGGAGTAACAGGAATTTTACTGATGGTTCATCCCTTCGATAGAGTACCTGTTCAGCCTATATGGGAGGGACGGCAATACAGGCTTCCAAATAAACCTCGAATTTGCTGTCCCAGTATTTACTCGAGAGAGTTTCCTACAACAAGAATATCCTCTCTCAAAAATGATATGAGCACGGCGGTGAGTAATGAAGAAAATAATAGTTCCTATTGTTCCCTGGATAGGCTTCCTGTCTGTAGTCACTCAGGTGCCTCAAAGAAGTGAAGTAATAAGTACCCGACCAACCGTTTTCATATATTGACCGCATAAGCAGCGTACGATAGTGAAGTGGTCTAATGACTCCGGACACCTCGTTAAGCACAATAGTGCAATCAGTAACGAGGTTAAAAATGGCAAAGCGGAAGAATTATTCTCAGGAGTACAAACTCAAAGCAATAGAGCTGGTAGTTGAGCAAGGCCAATCTCCGGCTGCCGTGGCCAGAAGCTTGGGGATCAGCTCAGGAAATCTGCGACGGTGGATCAGACAGCATCAGGAGCAGGAAGCGTTGGCTTTTCCCGGTAAAGGTAACCAGGCTTTAACACCCGAACAACAAAAAATCAAAGCACTTGAAGCTGAAAACAGGCAGCTCAGAATGGAGCAGGAAATCTTAAAAAAAGCCATGGCCTTCTTTGCAAAAGACCAGCTGTAAGATTTGCCTTTATACAGCGGGAAAGGAAGGCCTACCCTGTAGCCGTGCTTTGCAAAACGCTGAAAGTCAGCCGCAGCGGTTTCTATGAATGGGATAAAGGTCAGGCAACAAAAAAGCAAATTGATCCTGAAGCGTTCCGTATGGAAGTTGATACCAGAGAAATTTTTGCTCAGTCAGATGCTTCCTATGGGAGTCGTCGTATGGCGCAAGCCTTGCGAAAAAAGGGTTACTGCGTGGGACGCTATCAGGCAAGAAGCCTGATGCGAAAGCTTGGCCTGAAGGTGCGGGTATCCCGAAAATTCAAGGTAACGACTAACAGCAAGCACAAGCTGCCAGTTGCTCCCAACCTGCTGAACCGTGAATTTATGATAGCGGAGCCGGACAAGGTCTACGTCGCAGATATCACCTACTTGTGGACCCGCGAAGGTTGGGTCTACCTGGCTGCCGTCGTAGACTTGTTTTCCCGGAAGGTTGTTGGGTGGTCCATGAGCAGCCGCATGACGACAGACTTGCCACTGGAAGCCGTGAGAATGGCTTACTGGGGCAGAAAACCTGAAAAGGGCGTGATGCATCATTCTGATCGCGGCAGCCAATATGCCTCTCTGGATTACCAGAAGCAGCTCAGGGAGTACGGCATGATTTGCAGTATGAGTCGCAAGGGGAATTGCTGGGATAACTCAGTGATGGAACGTTTCTTTGGCAGTCTGAAAAGGGAGAGGACAGACCACTACATCTACGATACCCGGGCAGAAGTTGAAGCACATGTTGTTGATTACATTTTGTTCTACAACAACGAGAGGTTGCACTCATACCTCGACTACATGAGTCCGGTAGATTTTGAGCAACAGGAATTGGAAAAAGCAGCTTAACTTGGTGTCCTTTTTTACTTGACCACTACATAGTGCCATTTACCAGAGTGCTATATTTTCACCATTCCGCTGTTTTGAGCCTGCCACCGATGAAGAAGACAGTCCACGCCATCACTGACACCGCCATCATTGATACTCTAAAGTGCGCAATGCGTAATGGCCCCCAGCCTTGTGTAAGAGAACGTGCCCATGCTGTATTGCTCAGCTCAAAGGGATACTCACTGACTCAGTTAGCTGATGTCTTTGATGTGCAGTATCAGACAATTTCCCGGTGGATCGATGACTGGGAGTGTTCGGGTATACGTGGTTTGTACAAAGACCATGGAGGTGGCGCATCACCTATCTACACTCCTCAGGATGTCCAGCGTATTGCTGAGCTGGTTTCCGAAGAACCACGCCGCCTTTCCTATACTCAGGCCAAGCTTGAAGAGGAAACAGGGAAACTTGCATCACTGAAAACCCTACAGAGAGTAAGTACTCAGACAAATGAAATCATATATTCCTTACCGAACTGATCGAATACCCTTTTTAGTTCTTTTTCGAATTCATCAAAGCTCATCACCTTCATGATATTCAGCCATTCGTACTTGACCTTATTCCACAGAATCTCAATCAGATTCAGTTCTGGTGAATAGGTCGGCAAGTAGCAGACGATCAGCTTCTTTTCGAGCATCCAGTCATCCAGCTTTGCCCGGAACTTCTTGCAGGTATGAATGCTGGCATTGTCAACGACAACCAGCGTATACCTGTCTCCAGCACTGTACTTCGGGTCTTGCATCTGCTCGGCAAAGTCTTCAAATACACGAATGACCTCATCCCCGGTCACAGAGCCGTTGACAGGGTAGTAAAATAAGTCGTTATCACGATTCATAAAGCCCATAACGTTTATACGCTGACTACTGGTGGCGGGCACCCTTAACTGCTCGCCCTTCTCTTGCCACGCATAAGGAATACAAGGCTGTTGGACAAAACCAGACTCGTCGAAATAGAAAAGGTTTAGCAAGCCTTCCCGTTCAGCCTCCTGAGCTTTTTTTGGGTGGCTTTCTCAGGTTGGCAGATCATATCTGAGCCTCCTGCCGGATTTTCAGATACAGATATTCAAGGTCGTTATAGCCACAAGCCTTGTAGACAATACGTTTGATCACACCGTTAAAGGCCTCAATTTTTGCACTGGTTATTCGGTGCTGACAGTATGACAGGAGTCCTTCTCTGGCCCGATCCAACCCTTTGACAAACCGCCTGAGTTCGCCAATGCCTGTTTCTGTGGCCAGCTCGATCCACCTGTCGAGAAACTTACTGGCACAACCTTTGTAAGTGTACGTCCAGAGCTGCTTGAGCATATCCTTCAGGGTGTAGGCTTGGTACAGGTCTTCGTTCATAGCCAACAGTTCTTTCAGACAGCTTTCTCCCTTGGGGGTGAGGTTCTCAGGGTTCCTGAACAAATTGAAGCGCTGCCCCTTGATGAAAGGCTTATCATCAACTTCAGCCTGCCTCCATTCCCGACGACGGATTTTATCTATGACATCGTTGTAATTGGCAATAATGTGAAACTTGTCGTAAACGATATCGGCGTCAGGAAGGTGCTCCCTGACCGACGCTTTGTAGCTACCACCACGGTCTATACCCACACATTCAATGCGAGACTTTTGTTCCGGAGTTAAGCGGCTGAGGAATTGGTCCAGGGTGGCTTTTCGCTTGCCTTCACCAAGGAACAGGGTTTCGCCCGTATCAGCATTCAGAACAACAGTCAGGTAATGGTGTCCTTTACCAATGGATTTCTCATCAATCAACAGGGCTCGTATGTTATCCAGGTCAGGGGCTGGCAGAGTTTTCATCAATATCTCTTTATCCCAGCGCCTGGCCGTATGATGCGAGATAGAGATGAATTCAGGAATCTTGTTGCAGGGCATATAGCGGCAGAGATGACTGACATGTTGCTTCAGCCGTTCAGTAGCCTGCGCTTTGGGAGCCAACCCGGGAGGCGTGACAGTTTCAATGTGCCCACAGTGGGAACACCGTCCCTGGTAAACAGTGAAGCATAATTGCACATCCAGAGTACCCAGCGGCAAGTCCAGCACGGTACGCTCATTCTCACGGATTTTACCCATTGGGTTCTGACACTGACTGCATCTGAACTGCTGTATGCGACCATCCCTGCGCAGGGAAACTGTAGCCACAGATTCATCCCAATTAATATCAATGTGGTCGATTACCCAGCCGGGAAATGAGAACATAGGACGCAGTGAGGGCGTTGTAGACATGCCTGATCCTTCAGAAATGTTGATCCGTTCAAATCAACCTTTGCCTGAAGGCTATTTCTGTTTCAACCCCTCACTTTCATCTGCCAACCTGAGAAAGCCCCCTTTTTTTAATGTCTGGTGGCAGCGCTCAAAGGCTTCCTGATCACGCTAAGGACTTACGTACACGTTTATAAACTAACCCGAGTTTTTTTACTAAGTACTCAGACAAATGAAATCATATATTCTTGACCGAACATATCAAAAACACGTTTTAACTCTTTTTGGAATTCATCGAAGTCCATAACCTTCATAAGGCTCAGCCATTCATACTTCACCTTGCCCCACAAGATCTCAATCAGGTTTAACTCCGGGGAGTATGTGGGCAGATAGCAGACAATCAGTTTCTTTTCGATCATCCAGTCATCCAACTTTTCTCTGAACTTCTTGCAAGTGTGGATGCTGGCATTATCTACCACAACTAAAGTGTAACGGTCGCCTGTGCTGTATTTCGGGTCTTGTATCTGCTCAGCAAAATCTTCAAAAACGCGGATAACTTCATCACCAGTTACTGATCCGCAAACAGGGTAATAAAACAGGTCATTATCGCGATTCATGAATCCAAGAATATTTATACGCTGGCCGTTGATGGAGGGAATTCTCAGCTGCTCCCCTTTTGGCTGCCAGGCATAAGGAACACAGGGCTGCTGGGAAAAGCCTGACTCATCAAAATAGAACAGGTTTATAAAGCCTTTCCGTTCGGCTTCCTGAGCGACTTTCAGTGTTTGATGGCAACGCTCAAAGGGTGCCTGGGCGCGTTTATGCTGGCAGGATTTCCGCACACGTTTGTAGACCAATCCAATTTTTTTGTCATCCGCTGCAGCGTTTTCAATGAGGCCGATTTACCGGTTTCATCTTCAAGTTTTGCCTGAGCATAGGACATCCGCCGTGGCTCTTCTGCAATCAGGTCTGCGAGGCGTTGTCTTTCCTGATCATTGTAAATTGATGGTTTTCCACCTTTGTGATCTTTATATAAGCCGTGTATACCTGAAAGCTCCCAGTCATCAATCCACCGGGATATTGTCTGGTATTGAACATCGAAAACATCAGCTATCTGAGCTAGAGAATATCCCTTATTGCTGAGAAGTATCGCATGAGCACGTTCCCTTACGCAGGGCAAAGGGCCATTGCGCATGGCACACTTCAGGGTATGGATAATGGCACTATCGGTGATGGTACTGACAATTTTTTCATAACGACAGACTCTGTACAGCAGCTGTGAAAATATAGCACCCTGATTAATAGTACTTTCGTACGCAGTTTGGATGGTCAATATATGAAAGCAATTGCTTGACTACTTAGTGGGTTGAAACCCGGGACTGGAGTTAAGAATTCGTAAATCCCTACGATTTGATAGGACTGGTAGGCGTTGTTACTTACCTTATGCCTTTTGTGTTAGTACAGATGAAGAAGATGATCCGAATGACCTGTCTTATTCAGTTTTAAACCTGTCCGGTTCTTCATGTTTTCTTATTTCTTTGACCAATGACTTTAACCTTTCAGCAGCCATTGCTAATACAATATGGGCCTGCTTTAGCCTGCTGGGGATATTCCGTCACTTTCGAGACCAAGCTAGAGAAAAACAACTTCAGCCTTCTTAGTGATATTTAGTGCTGTGGGCGGCTGTACTGTTAGATCAGGGCTTACGCATCAGTTGATGCTGTAACATTCTGAAATTGTAGATATATTCACTACATATTGCGCATTTTGACAAATGAAATAATTAAATTTCTGTTACTGCTTACTCTTGCTAAGAGTGATGATGCTTAGGTTTTTTCATACACCCAGTCCAGTGATTTCTCTCAATCCCTTTAATATCAACGGTTTTTAAAAGGTGGCAACTGGTGCGTAAGCCCTGACTGTTAGATGAAACTGACCCGTATGGAGCAATGACCAAACGGGTTGGCATTTTTATAAATTGAGAGTTTATGGGTCCTGAAAAATCGTTGACTGATATTGCCTGCGAACAGTTGGAAAGAATGATAGTTTTCCAACAGTTGAAGCCTGGCATGATGTATTCAGAGAAAAAGCTTGCAGAGAAACTGGATGTTGGGCGAACCCCTGTGCGTGAAGCTCTGCAAAAACTGGCTTGGGAGCAAATGGTAGTTATCCACCCTCGCCGAGGTATCCAGATTCCGGTCGTTTCTGTTGAGAACCAGCTGAAACTGCTGGAAGTTCGCCGTCCTCTGGAGGCTCTATGTGTCAAGCTGGCTGCCCAGCGAGCAACCCTTGAGCAAAAAGCACAAATGACAGAGTTGGCTGACGGCATTATGCAATGTGCCAAATATCATGATGATGAGCTTTTCATGGATCATCTGCGTGGCTGCCATGAAGCCTTGGTTGAAGCTGCCCGCAATGAATACATCAGTAAAGTCATGCGACCTTTGCAGGGGCCTTCCCGTCTGTTCTGGTTTCGCTATCGTGAAGCGAATACTGACCACCCTACAAGCTTACATGCTTCCATCATGAATCGAGTCGCAGCCGGCGACAGTGAAGGAGCTGAAGAAGCATCCAATACCCTGATTCAGTATCTGTCTGATTTTGCTGTCGCCCACCTGAGAATGTAACCAGCCTACAGGGTTTGCCTGAAGCCAGAGGCTTGCCTATAAGTGATCAACCTGTAGGCAAGTTTGGCTCTGTACACCCGAATGTCTTTTCCTTCACCAACGCCATTACCGCCGGACAATATCAAGGCTGAAGATATTCACCTTTGCCCTGACTGTGACCTGCCCCTGAAATTCAGAGGGACTCGTTCAGAACAAAAGGGAAAAGGGCTTTGCTGTCCTCGCTGCAGACATCTGTTTCGCACTTCATCCGGTTCTCTGGAAAACTGCAGAGCATTGACCCTGACGGGTCTCATTCTTTACTTCCCAGCCAATCTTGAACCTATATTGCAGGTCACAATGGGCGGACAACAGGAGAGCAATACTATCTTTTCTGGCGTGTTGTCCCTCTGGCATGAGCAACTTTATCCCGTAGCAGGAGCTGTTGCTCTTTCCGCTCTTGTTATCCCTTTGTTAAGGCTTATGGTGCTGGGGTTAATCCTCTTACCCAAAGGGTTTGTCAGCCAAAGTTTTGGATGCTGGTTTATGCGTATTCATCACGCTTCTCATGGATGGGGGATGGTGGATATTTTCTTTCTGGCTTCGTTAGTGGCTGTCATCAAAATAAGGGATTTTGCTGAGGTTGTACCTGGTGCAGGGTTAGGTTGCCTTGCCGGAATGATACTGGCAGAGATGCTGGCATCACGGCTTCTGCCCCGGAAAAACATGTGGTCCCGTTTTGGTTATGCCTGACAACAAAGTCATGCTCTGTGCTGTGTGCCGCTATACCAGCCAAAGCTCCCGGAGATTGTGTCCTCGCTGCCACGCCTCCTTGAGTTATCGCAAGCAAGATAGCCTCAGACGAACTCTGGCTTTTCTGATCAGTGCCATTTTTCTCTATGTTCCCGCCAATATTCTTCCCATGATGATCATTGTGAAACTTGGCCAGGATAAAGCCGATACAATTATGTCTGGAGTTATCGCCCTGGCACGCAGTGGAATGGTACCTATTGCTGTTATTGTCTTTGCCGCCAGTATCCTGGTTCCCATTTTTAAAATCATTGGAATGTCTCTCCTGCTTCTGCATGCATCGGGGCTTAAGCGAGGTAACCCTTTGCAACTGCAGAATCTGTACAGGTTTATTGAGTGGATTGGCCGATGGTCGATGCTGGATATCTTTATGATTTCAGTGTTGATATCCCTTGTTCAGTTTCATGTTCTTGAAATACGAGCCGGCCCAGCGGCCACAGCTTTCGCAGCAGTTGTGGTTCTGACCATGCTGGCAAGCAGTGCTTTTGATTCCCGCCTGCTCTGGGACATATCCAAAAGAGATTCGGGCTATGACAGACCAGCCGGTTCTGGCAAATAAAAATCATTGGTCTCCTGTTTGGTTGATGCCAATAATTGCCTTGGTTATTGCTATCTGGCTTGGCTGGAAAGCCTGGCAAGAACAGGGGATCGCAATCAAGGTTGTGTTTTATGACGGCTCAGGTATTGAGGCCGGTAGAACACCTGTCCGATACCACGGTTTACAGGTTGGCAAAGTTGAAACCGTAACCATGAACCCTGACCTGCAGGGAGTTACGGCCAGAATTGAGATGAACCAGGAAATGAAACCCTGGCTAACCACCGGAACAGATTTCTGGCTGGTTCATCCTGAGATTTCTATGGCTGGAGTCTCCGGGCTGGAAACCCTGCTTTCTGGAAATTACGTAACACTCCGCCCGGGGCAGGGAAAACCTGCCCGGGATTTTCGGGCTCTGGACGATGTCCCACCGCTGGCTGAAGACAAACAGGGGTTGCGCATATCTCTACATGCCAGCAGCGCTGCATCTCTTACTCCAGGCAGCCCTGTGTATTACCGGCGTATCGCAGTTGGCGAAGTCACTAAGGTTACTTTGGCTAAAAACGGGCAAGATGTCCGGATAGAACTGTTTATCAAACCAGAATATGCGCCATTTGTTAGGTTAAACAGCCTATTCTGGAACATCAGTGGTTTCCGTGTCAGTGGGACCCTGCCTTATCTGCAGGTACAGACAGATTCACTTTTATCCATATTGAAAGGTGGCATTGCTTTCTCAACACCAGAGTGGGAAGCCAGTAAGAGAGCGGCAATCGACGGAGAGTCTTTTCATCTCTATTCCGATTATGACTCAGCCCAAAGCGGCATTCCTGTACGAATAGAATTTCCCTTGAGCGCAAATATTGTTCAGGAAGGTTCCCGGGTCATGTTTCATGGCATTGAGACAGGAGTAGTAAAAAGCTATGAGATAAATCCAGGGCTTCGTAGTTTTGTTATCAATGTTTCCATGAACCCCCTGGCCCAGCCTGCACTGGTAGAAGGAGCTGTCTTCTGGCTGGTTGATACAAGGCTGACTCCCCGGGGACTGGAAGGGATAGATGCCCTGATATCCGGGCGATATATAGCTATGGATGTCACCCAGAAAGCAGTGGAGAGAGGGAGAGAGAAAACATCATTTATTGGACATCTGCACCGTCCCCCTGCGAGCCTGGATACACCTGGCCTGCACCTGAAGCTGAGAACGGATAAAGCGACAGGCTTGTCGATTGGAAGTGAAATCTGGCTGAAAGGGATAACCATCGGGACTGTAAATACTATTCAGTTTGCTTCGCCACCCAAAGGAGATGAAAAAAGTACTCCCATGGAAAAAAAACCTCTGGAAATAGAACTGATGGTTCATATTGAGCCTGAGTTTCAGCACCTTGTCCGCAAAGGAAGCAAGTTCTGGAATACCAATGGCCTGAATGTCACGGGAAGTCTGGTCGGGTTTAAATTTCACAGCCTGCCGCTGGAGTCTCTTGTGGTTGGTGGTATCACCTGTGAAGCAACAGGTTCAGAAACTGACCCAGCAGTGAATGGAGACTGTTTTCCTCTATATCCCGGCAAAACAGAAGCTCTGCAACGTGGACGGAATATTACACTTTTCACGACCACCCTGAACTCTATACGAGCTGGTAATCCGGTCATGTATCGGGGAGTGCAGGTTGGAGAGGTGTCAGCTACCCGTCTGGCCGATCCAGCCAACCAGGTAGAGATAGATATTTTCCTGGAAGAGAAATTTATACCTTTAGTGACAAAATCCAGTCAGTTCTGGAACATAAGTGGTGTAAGCTTTGACTTGGGGCTTTTTCGTGGACTCCAGGTGCGTACGGCATCCATGCTGTCCCTGCTGCAGGGGGGGATCGCCTTTGCTACACCAGCTTGCGAACAGCCGGCTCCCAACAATATTTCTTTTCCTCTACATACCGAACCAGACCCCAAATGGCTTACCTGGAATCCCCTCATACGGCTGGACTCAATCCCTCAAGCAGTGCCCGCCGCAGCCGATAGATAACTTTCCTCCGGTAGATAACCCTCTTGTTGGTAGAGAGAAGGGAACTTTTTATCCTTTGAGGAGACCAAAACTCTTCTATCGAAGAAATAATCTAAATACAGCTAGCTAGATAAGGAAAATATATGTTGATCAAGACAGAAAAAGAACAAAGGGATCAGGGTGGACGACCTTCTTCATTCCTTAGGTTTGGAGCCCTGCGAAGAAAAATCTCTGAGCAAAAAAAAGAAAGCCGGCAGTAACCGGCTTTTTACCTTTTTATTTCCCGCCTGTTCATTTCACGCCCATGGCTATTTGAGCGATTTTCAGAACATATCACTTTATAACCAGCCCTCTTCATCTTCTGACAAACAGCTTCAGCAATCAGGCGATGCCCCCGGGCAGTGAGATTAAAATCATCATAAAAAAAGTACTGTTCAGGATTGTTGCAGCGAGCAACAGTCTGACCAACAAACTTTCCGGCAGCATATAGAGATGAACCATCCCGGGTTATGGTTTGGGTAAATGGCGTTGTGTTACTAAGAGATGGAACCCTGATGATGGAATGGGTTGATGTATCCATCTCCTCTTTTCCTGCCAGGCGCAGACAGGGCTCAGAGGATAACTTGTTATTACTGGTCAGGTCTGACAGAACACCATCGTCATAAAGAAGAGTGACTGTTATTTCAGGATGACTGTCCTGAAGCTTCTTGATTAATTGTTCAAGCATAGAGTTGTGAGCATCGACTCTGTCTCTTATATGGCGTTTACGTTCTTCGCTAAAATTTCGTGTTAATGGAAACCCCAAAGGGTTCTGAATTTCACTGACCAGGAAATGTTGCCCACGATCCCTGGTTATCAATGTATCAAGGCTGCTTTCAAGGCTTTCGATAACATCCCCAGGAGCTGCGTTGTCGATAATGTAGTCATCAGCGCCATAACAGATGACATATAAAGTCGCTTCCGGCTCCCGCACACTGGGGTATTTCTTACGGTTACCGTAATCATCCACCATAAATTCAAAGCTGGGCGGTACACCGTCTTTTAGCAGGCTTTCAAACCGGACACGGCCATCCTCACTCATATTCTCAGCCGCCCGGCCCCAGAAGCTCTCACGTTCAGATGATGATGCTCCCTTGCTAAAGATAGAGCCAGCCAAACCTGCCCCTATATCCATGTAAGTCACCCAGTCACCAAAGGAGAGCATGTCGTCTTCTGACAGCCGTTGTCGAATATGACTACCTGCATAAGCCAGACTGATAAAGTCAGAAGGTTTATCCGGGTCGAGCCCAAAAGACTGGGCCAGCATTTCCGACCAGACCCGGGAGCTGTTGGTAAAGCGTCCGCCTCTGTCATATATCTGTCCAGGGGGAAGAACGGGAAGGCCAATCGCCGGATACAGCCAGAGAAGAGAGTTAAGTATCAACTCATACCGATCTATTAATAGATCCAGAGGTTTTGAGATCCAGTGCCCAATGCCTGCCTGATAGAGAACCGTTCCGCCAAGAGAAATGGCTAATACCCGGGAGGGAACAGGCAGGCTGGACACTAGGGGTATTTCATCAAGCCATGTATCCCACCCCTGATACCATATTGGCAGCCACAACAGAGCTGCAATGACTACAGAGGATGCTGCATCAATAGTATCCGGCCCATGGTAACGAATATCTTTACGCAGCCGCGATGGTTTTTTACGCCCGGCCAGCTCATCAAACAGAGTCCGGGTATTACCTGTATCACTGTGGGCATTACCAAAGACCACCATATGCTTAATCTGAACAGGGGCTTCCTTGGCAAAGATGGGCTTGGCAGGGGGGGGTGATAGTGCTATGGCCGGTATCAGAGAAAACAGGCTGAAAATAGCCACCAAGAGAGTCAAGACACGGAACATAACTCTCTCCTTCAGAACAAATACTTGCAGTGTAGGAGGCGTTTGCCCTTCATTCTTGTGTAGGAGCTATGCTGGAGAGAGAAAACAGATAACCAAACAGCTATGAACGCACTGCATAATTGCCCTTCTTGTGGGGATCGGGCTGAAATTATTGATTTTGATGTTTCTGGAGACAAGCTTTGGCAGGTCTCATGTCTTAAGTGTGGAATGGCAACAGAGATGAATGACGAGCGCATTATCTGTATTGATCAATGGAATCGCAGAAATGGAGAGGAAAAGCTAAAAACCCGGACAATATTACTGGGTGCTCTGCTTCCCCTGGGAATGGCAATCGCTTTCCTCATGGGACTGCTTCTGGGTTCTATAGGTAACCCTTTGTAGTTTGAGAAGCAGCCCATAGCGGGAAGAGTTGTTAGATAAGGCTGTTCAAACAGTCAATTAACCTCTCTGTTTGCTCAAGTGTTCCAATAGTAATACGCAAGCCTTTGTTTCCCTCACCGTCTACTTTTGGCCGAACCAGAATATTCTCAGCAATCAGAGCCCTGTTCATTTCATCGGGGTTGTCGGGGAATATCCAGATAAAGTTTGCCACACTGGGCCAGAAAGCTATTTTTTTCTCTTTCAGCCATTTCTCCAGCTTTGGCTTTGACTGAGACATAACCATATCGACGTAATGGCGAGTGTAATCTGGATTATCCAGGGCTGCCTTGGCAGCCACAACTGCGAATTGATTAACGTCATACGGGCCACGGATATTTAACAGAGGGGGGATATTGGCAGCGGCTGTCAGAATATATCCGATACGGACGGATGGCAGCCCCCAGGTTTTGGAGAAGGTCCGGGTGATAACAATATTGGGATACTCTTCCAGCACATCGCTAACAGTCGACCGGGTGTATTCAAAGTAACACTCATCCACAAGAACGGTGCTGTCTGGCGCGGCTGTGGCAACTCTCAGAATATCGTCCCGGAGAATTTCTGTCCCACAGGGATTATTGGGATTGGCGATAACAATCAGGCTGGTTTTATCAGTCATTGCCGCCAGCACATCACTCACCGGAAAACCTTTTCCCAGAGTATATTGGGGTTCAATCAGCTTAAGGTTTTCAACTCTCGCGCACTGGCTGTACATAGCGAAAGATGGCCCCGGAATAATCACTTCATCACCCCCATGACAGGAAGCTCTGATAACCAGATCAATCCCCTGATCTGAGCCATTGGTGATCATGACCTGGTCCAGGTTGACGTCACAATATTCAGCTAAACGCTCCGTGATATCTCCATAGTGGGGATAAGTCTGCAGGGCACCACTGTGAATATATTCAACCAGAGCTCTGGTAATAGGTTCACTGACAGGAGTTGTACGTTCATTGAAATCGAGCAGAGTGTGCTGCTTTGGGTTACGACCTTCCAGGGGCGGCTTGTAAGCCCCCATCTGGCGAATATGTGTTTTGAAAATACTCATAAGCTACGCTCGATTATTGTGATTATGTTCTGGTTGTACAGCCAGTATCATATTGTCTGGGGAGCAAAATCCAACCCAGACTCAAGCAGCAATGAGTGGGAAGTGCCTTTTTCGCTACCCTGAGATAATCGAAAAAACACTTCCATGGTAAACATGCCATGAGCGAAGCAGGTTAATTCCAGCCTGTATCAATTATCATTGAACCGGAGGGTTACTAGAGGGGGGAGGTGGCACTGTGGCTGAAGCCGTGGAGGGGACCAGATCTTCTCCCATATCTGTACGAGAAGGGTGACCAAGAGCCTGCCTTATTCCTTCATCTGTAGCCTGTAGCCTCAGATCAATACTGGCAGGACGAAGGGCAGACTGTGGTGGCTGTTGAGGCGGCGGAGATTGTGGAGACGATGTCTTTTTCCTTTTTTTTGTTGAAGGTGGATCGAATACTCCACTGCACTCTTGTTGTTGTCTCACAGGGTCGAGGTCAATGCTCCGATCTGGGGGCAGCCTGGTAAAGTTGAATGTTGTTCCACCACTCTGTATCTGCTTCTGGTGCTGATCAACCAGCATCCGACGCAGAATATCCATAAATTCAAAAAATTCCCCCCTGCCAGTGGCTTCATCCTCTCCAATTTCACAAACCCGAGCCCGGCAAGCAACATAGGCGTTTAACAACATGGGGTCGGGGTTGGCATCCTGCCTTGTTTTCAGGGTGTGAGACGATGCCTGCTGTAAAAGTTCTACATATCTTTTTCTGTGGGCGGGAGGCGTTTCACTGGACACTTCCGGGAATACCTGAACCGCTCTGTCAGTATTGGGAAGTTTAACTTTGACTTTACAGTGAAGAGCGTCCGCCAGAGAGGGGTTTTTAATTATTTTTAGAATTAACTCCAGTTGATCTCTCACCATGCACTCCTCAACCACACCTTGCAGCTGATTATAAGCCTGCTGAAAGGCTGAACTGGCTCCTGCTGCTGGAACTTCTGAAGCAGCAGATGCTGAAGAGGCAGAAGCAGCCTGGGCAGGATTTCTTGCCTGTATAGGCTGAGGATTGGGCTGGCTGCCAGAGGCTGTTGAAGAAGGGCCAACATGACTGCTGACTGGAACAGCAGAAACACTCCGTCTTCGCGTGCTGTCTCTTGCTAATGATGGGGGCTGTTCACCAGCACTGGGAGCAACTGGTGGGTGAGCCGCACTTGTGGGCCCTGAAGAGTCTGTTGCGCCTGATCTTTTCATGGAGCCTCCTTCATGGAAAAGTCGCTGATATCGTAGTTATCAACAGCTTCAGATAGGGGCACAACAAAGCCAGTTTTGTTGATATGCCCATTCACGATGGTCCTCAGTTTCAGAACAGGTCTGCGCCCCTGCATGGCAATATAACTGAGCACATAGGTGTTAGGTTCGGAGGTAATGGAAAGAACAGGGTCAGTCAGATTTTTTCCCTTTACCAGCCGCACCGCATCTCCCGCCCTGGATTCTGCATAGATGCCATCTGACCAGTAACTCAGTGAGACCAGAGATCTGTCAGTTTTTTCCAGCTGGATCTCTTCGCCCAGCTTTACTCGGCGCTCGCTTAATACTCTGTCCAGCCCTATCAAAGCCACACGGGGTTCACCCTGAAGGTTTCTGTAGATAACAGTGGCCTGCAATACTCTACCTGACTGGAAAATCTGACAGCCTGTCATCAGCAAGGTAAGAATAAGAGTAACTGTAATCCACCTATGAGCAAACTTTGTGCCCCATGGGTAAAATACCTTTTTTGTCACCCTGAGGTTATAGAAAAGATATCTCCATGATGAAAGCTGCATAGCGCCGGCCCTGTCAGAAATTCATAAACAGCCGGCAGTAATGCCGGCTTTTCTAGATCATCGGCAGGTGAGGAGTGAAGTAGAGGGATATCAGGTGCTGGCCATGCAACTGCTGATGATACTTGCCAACCCCTTCAAGTAGAGCGGATAAGAGGTCATCTCAGAGCGGAAATCGCTGGCCAGGGGATCAAGTACCTCTACATGTACATCCAGATCTTTCAGAACAGTGTCCAGATAGGCAGGCTTGAACTGAGGCTCTCGGAAAATACAGGTTTTACCGCTCTGTTTAAGCTTTTCACGAATCTCAGCAATATGCCTCGCTCCAGGCTTCTGCTCAGGACTTAGTGTAAAGATGCCAGAAACCGTCAGGCCATAATGGCGGGTGAAATAGCCCCAGGCATCATGAAATACAAAGAAACCTTTATCGGACAGCTGCTTAAACTGTTGGCGGTTCTGCTGGTCGATTGCTTTCACCTGCCGCTCAAAATTCTGATAGTTCATCAGGTATTCATGAGCCCTGACAGCATCAGATTCTGCCAGGTGAACGGCCATTGATTTCGCTATTGCCAGGGCATTGTTTGGATCCAGCCAGATATGGGGATCGTGAGAGCCGTGATTATGGTCATGGCCATCATGTTCTGCCGTGCCGTGACCTTCATCTGGCTCTTCCAAACTCAGAAACTCTCGGACCTGAATACCGGGCTCATCCATCAGGGCGATGACACCCTTGTCACGGCCATAGCGCTGCAGAGGCTTTCGGAGAAATAGCTCCAGATCTTCTCCAACCCAGAAAATCAGGTCAGAACTTGCAAGGCGTTTTACGTCAGATGGCTTCATGCTGTAGTCATGGGGGGAGACTCCCGGCTCCAGCAGCAATTCAGGGGTTGAAACCCTTGTCGTAATAGCTGCCGCGATAATTTGCAGGGGCTTAATACTGACAAGTACAGTTGGTGGCTCCGGTTGACTGGCTTGGGCCACACCCGAAAGGACCAGCGCCAGAAGAGGAAATAACAGTGAGTGTTTGAGGAACCCCATGGAGATACTACTTTCTAAATCATGAAACGTTATATTATTACACATCTCTAGGGAAACAAGCATCTGGCCGATATTTTTTGATATGAACATACTCCTGCTTCTCCTGCTGCTGGCCGTCACTCTGATAGCGGTTTACACCCTGACTAATGGAATTGGTCCCGTACCAAGCAATAGAAAAGTGGTCAATAGACTCCAGACTGTTCTGCCAGAACAGGTTCAGGGGACTATCGTCGAGCTTGGAGCTGGCTGGGGAAACGTTATGGTTTTACTGGCAAGCAAGTACCCGGAACAGAGTATTATCGCTGTAGAAAACTGTCCCCCGGTCTGGCTGGTATGCTGGCTCAGGGCAAAGTTAAGCCGGGCTGCCAACCTAAAAGTAAAATTTGGCAGTATTTACAGGGAAGATCTTGATAAGGCCGGTTTGATTTACTGCTATCTGTATCCTGGCGCTATGGAGAAGCTAACTCCCCGGCTGCAGCAGGTACAGCCGGGTTGTATTGTGATAAGTAATACCTTCTCTTTACCTGGTCATGAGCCAGAGGGGCTCAGTCATGCCAATGATTTATGGCGGAGCCGAATTTACCGTTACAGGTTATCCCAGTAGCTCTCTTCGGACATGGACTCGAGTCTTTTCTTTTCAACCCGGTCTTCAATGGCCCTGCGAATATACAGTTGCTTCTGTGATGCTTTCTCAGGCATTTCTTTCCCTGTTTCGCCAGTGTTGAGATCATAGCGATCTTTATTTTGACGTTCAGAAATCTTGGCCATAATAAATCCCCTTCTTTTTCTTCTTCTTGATGAGGCTGGCTTCCAGCTGCCGGCTTCCTTTCCTCTGCTGAAAGTCGGTTAGGTCTGACCGATTCTCAGACTGCGCAGATTCTGTTTAACGTTTTCCAGTTGTTGAGCAAGTTCCGGGCCACGGGTCCGGGCAACCCCCATAGCCAAAATATCAATAACCGTAAGATGCACAATACGTGAGGTTAGTGGTGTATAGATATCGATATCTTCAGGTACATCTACAGCAATTGTCAGGTTTGTATGCCTGGCCAGCGGCGTACTTCCCGGACAAAGAGCTATTACCCGTGCTCCCTGCCTGCGGGCCAGTGTTACCATATGTAGCAGTTCCCGGGTACACCCTGTCTGGGATATTGCAATGACAGCGTCGTTCTTTCCAAGGGTAGCTGCAGAAATAGACTGCATATGCGGATCGGAATAAGCTGCCGCACTCACCTGCAATCGGAAAAACTTGTGCTGGGCATCGCTGGCGACTATCCCGGATGCGCCAAAGCCATAAAACTCAATTCGTCGTGCATTGCTGAGAATATGTATGGCTCTGTTCAGGGATTTGCTGCAGATACTGCTGCAGACTTCCAGCAGGCTGTGAACAGTTGCATCAAACACCTTTCTGGTAATAACGCTGGTGTCATCATCTTCAGCAATAACAAAGCGGGAAAAATCACTTCCTGATGCCAAGGTTTCCGCCAGCTGAAGTTTAAAGTCCTGAAACCCTGAGCACTCCAATGCCCGGCAGAAACGCACGACAGTCGGCTCGCTGACTTCACAGTGAGTAGCAAGCTCAGCAATACTGATTCGTACAACACCAGCAGGATTTTTTTCTACATAGTCCGCGACTTTCTGTTCTGACTTTCTTAGCTGGCCGCGCCTGTTTTCTATCTGCCGAAGCAGGTTTTTTGTTGGCATATCCTGCAATCACCACTTATCAAGGGTGAGCCTCTAAACAGCCATGAGCAAAAGAAGAACAATACAGCTGTTTTTCACTTTTCTGGTTGCATCAATCTATATTTAACTGTCGGTGGGTGTTATACACGATTTTTCGGTTTACCACTACTTTACAAGACTATGTAACTCTACCTTGGCAGAATAATTGGCTGGAATGCACTGACTGGCCCGATTTCTTCGTTCACTCAATCGTTGGTATTTCCATACCCAGATTGTTTTCACCTTCCTGACAGATCATGGCTACCCACTTGTCGTCCCTGAACACCCCTGAATTTTGACCTAAATCCTTATAAACCTGGCGAAGATACTCTCCTGGTTTTATCGGGACAGGGTAACCAAGAGAGCTATCCAGTTTATACCACTGCCCAGCTTCGTCCTGGCGAAAAGCCACATAGTGCCCCCTCAAGCCCACATAAATAATAACACGATCATTTTTCAGGTTATCCAGTCTTCTATACAACTTCTCATCCACAACTGCAGTGTATTCACATATCCGTGTATTTGGATCCAAGTTCGTCTTATTTCCACTGATCTCCCGTTGCATCATGCTTACCAGTTTTTCAGTGGCAACAGGCGAAACAAAATGATCGGTAATAACTTTTTCACCAAAGAAGGCATTGGCTGCATGGGGACCACAATTCTGTCCCTTCTGATGCTCTATATAAAACTTGCAGGATGGAATCTGAGGCTGTGAAACGATGGCTTCTTGTGATTCACACCAGGATGAAAAATTGATTGTATTCTGGTTATTCAGAAAGACCAGCATTGTTGTTCGAAAACCCCAAATCAGGTCTTCTTTCAAGAAAACCGTGTTGGGAGCATGAATAATTAAACTCTCCATTTCATCCAGATATTGTGGAATAAAAGACCGCAAGCACTGAACCAAATGTTCAGCTCCTTCTGGTGAGCTTGAGTAAGCCGCGTTAAGCAGCTTCTGACACTCCTGAACCATAAGGGATAACTGTCTTTCAATAAACTTAGGATCATTTTTCACCATTCCTTGAATCGCCCTCAGTCGTAAATCAATTTTCTCCTTTAATCTGGCTTCAAGAATGGTTTTATAAGATTCAAGCCCTTCAGATACCATCTCATCCATTTCATCCAGGGTACAGACAACAAATTTGCATATTTCTGGTTCTACCTTAAGGTTCCCCACAGGCTGTTCTTTACTCTTAGTGATTGCCCTCCTTTCCAGTTTTATAGCCTGAAGGCTGTCACGTAAACTTTTTCCTCCCTCTCCGAGCGAGAGTTCAGAATCCACTAACTTTTCGAACTCGCTTGAATCAAGCAGCCTGACATTCAGGCTAGTGTCATCAACCCTTACTTCGGCTTCGGGGCGGGCTCCCTTTTGGAGCAGGTATACCTGCTGTTGCCAGTTAGCCAGCTTCCCATAGTGATCATTGATTGAGCCTGGTGGCATGACTCCAGTCTCCTGTATCAGAACATGCTATATACATCGGTAAAGTTAGCTGTGGCTTGATTATGTGGAACCATAGTAACATGCCTTTTGACCGCCCTCTCCCCGCCGCTCCAGATTGAAATGTCCCTATAACTTCAGCAGGTTCAGCTTTATTTAGAGGAATAAGGTATAACTGGATAAACACCCACCTCTATTTTCGTTACACTTGCACTTTGATCATCTTTGCCCAGAGCGCATATATGGACGTCACTGCAATCCTAGATTCCCTTAATGATGCCCAACGGGAGGCCGTCACGCTTCCGCTGAGTTCCGGTCTGGTTCTGGCTGGTGCCGGCAGTGGTAAAACCCGTGTGTTGGTACACCGTATTGCCTGGCTGGTGCAGACAGAAGGACTCTCTCCCTGGTCAATCATGGCCGTAACTTTTACCAACAAGGCTGCGGCAGAGATGCGTGGGCGTATCGAAGAGATGCTGGATATGCCAGTAAGGGGGATGTGGGTTGGCACTTTCCATGGACTCGCGCACCGCTTGCTGCGAGCCCACTGGCAGGAAGCCGGTCTGCCGGAAAATTTCCAGATTCTTGATAGCGATGATCAGCTAAGAATTATCAAGCGCCTGATGAAGGCTATGGGGCTGGATGATACTAAATGGCCACCCCGCCAGGCCCAGCACTATATCAACAGCAAAAAAGATGAAGGCCTGCGTCCCCAGCACTACGAGCCTGGCTATGACATATATGAAAAAACCATGCATGGCATTTATGTCGCCTATGAAGAGCAGTGTCGTTTGCTGGGTGTTGTGGATTTCGCTGAACTGCTGCTGCGTTCCAACGAGTTATGGCTGGGCAACGAGCAGCTGCGTAATCACTATCGTGAACGGTTCCGTTATGTTCTGGTGGACGAGTTCCAGGACACTAACTCTGTTCAGTACGCCTGGCTGCGTAATCTGGTGGGCGACAGTGACAATTTAATGGTTGTTGGGGATGATGACCAATCCATTTATGGCTGGCGTGGAGCCAAGATTGAGAATATTCATAAGTTCCAGGATGACTTCCCTAAAGCCAGACTGATCAAGCTTGAACAGAACTACCGTTCAACCGGAACCATTCTGAAAGCCGCCAATACTCTGATTGCCAATAACCCGGGACGTCTTGGCAAGAACCTGTGGACAGATGGTGTTGATGGTCAGCCGATCCGTGTTTATGCCGGTTTTAACGAAGTGGATGAAGCCCGCTTTATCGCCGATCGTATCCAGGATGCTTCTGCCAAAGATGTAGCCCGCAGTGATATCGCCGTGCTTTATCGCTCCAATGCCCAGTCCCGGGTGCTGGAGGAAGCCATGCTGCGTTCCGGTATTCCTTACCGAATTTATGGTGGTCAGCGTTTCTTCGAACGTGCTGAAATCAAAAATGCCATGGCTTACCTGCGGCTTTCGAATAATACCGATGATGATCCATCCCTGGAGCGGGTCATCAATGTACCGCCACGGGGTATTGGCGAAAAAACTGTTCAGGCTATTCGGGATGTTGCCCGCGAAGGCAGTGTCTCCATGTGGCGTGCCGCCCGGCAGATGATCAGCCAGAAGCTGCTACCCGCCCGGGCCCTGAATGCCCTAGCCGGTTTTATAGAGATGGTGGAAGCCATGTCATCCTCCGGCGATGAACTGCCCCTCCATGAGTTTGCAGATCACTGTATCCAGATAAGCGGCCTGATCGAACTCTACAAGAAAGAGAAAGGCGAGAAAGGCCGGGCCCGTATCGAAAACCTTGAGGAACTGGTTTCCGCCTGCCGGGAGTTTGATCCGGAAGAAGCTTTTGATACCGACGAACAGGAGGCCATGTCACCTCTGGATGCCTTCCTGGCCCACGCGGCCCTGGAGGCTGGAGAGACCCAGGCTGACCAATTTACCGACAGTGTTCAGATGATGACTCTGCACTCAGCCAAAGGTCTGGAGTTTCCCCTGGTGTTCCTTGCCGGAATGGAAGAGGGGCTGTTTCCCCACAAGATGTCCATGGAAGACCCTGACGGTTTGGAGGAGGAGCGTCGTCTCTGTTATGTGGGAATAACCCGTGCCCGGGAAAATCTCTATATGACCTATGCCGAAAATCGTCGCCTCCATGGGCAGGATACTATCAACAGGCCATCCCGCTTTATGAGAGAGGTTCCCCGGGAGCTACTTGATGAGGTCAGGCTGAATGCCAGTATCAGCCGCCCGGTGACGGCAGCAAGGCGTGCCATTGCCAGTGCAGATATTCCCGGAACAGATCTTCGCCTGGGGCAGAGAGTTTTCCACGAAATGTTTGGTGAAGGTGTTGTGCTTAATTTTGAAGGACAGGGAGCCCAGGCCCGAGTACAGGTGAACTTTGATGATGAAGGTAGCAAGTGGCTAATGGTCGCTTATGCCAAATTGGATGTGTGTTCGTAAACAGCCATGTATTATGGCGGGTCCTGTCGTTCTAAGGCTTTTGGTAAAGATGCGCCGTACCGGAGGGGACGGCCAACCAAGCCAAAGTCCTCAGGATGTGTTCACAATTCAACATCGATTCAGTGGCTTTAACAAACACCTGAAAGTCCGGTTGTTATTATGTTTTCAGTCTGGCCAGAAAGCCAGCAGATTTCTTTTGCCATGATTTACCGATCACGGGATATGTTTCCTCCAGCCATTCACCGAATTCTACCAGGCTCTTTTTGAAACCCCACTGCTCACAATAATCGCTGCTACTGTACAAATCGTTGAGGTGGGCTTTAGAGTGGTGCTCCATATTTACTAAAAAGTGCTTCATATACTTCGCCCCCTTCCCGGCACTCACAAGACATTTAAACATCTCTATTGTTGTCTTGAAATCCACTATAGTGTTGGCTGAACAAAGCAGTTCTTTTGCACACTTTAGCTTTGCCTCTTCAGAGGAACATGACTGCCAGAACGTCAGAAAACTTTTACGGTAAGTCCACAAGAGCTCTTCGCTTTCAAAGAGCTCTTCCTCCTTTGTGCACTTTGTGGCAGGCAAGGTAAGCCAGTGAAGCCAAAAGTCCTGTTCATTTTTATTTAGTCGATTCTTTTGGGCCAACAGAATAAGTGCATCATAGACAAATGTCTGAAAACGTCTGTATTTTTGGGGGGCCCTTTTGACCCGCCCGTGAATATCCTCAGCACACTCGACAGCCTTGTCAGGGCTGTGTTCACAATAGATGTTGGTAAACTTTCAAAGCCCTGTAGTGGCGCGGGTTCCATTGATTATTATAATTTCATGAAAAGCAAGGCTTCACGCTGGATTCAGAAAAACACCAACATGTACTGCTAACACAGCCCTTGTCAGGATAATGCTCTTGCAGATACTTGAATTTAATATTGAATCCTTTTTCACCCCACCGCCATTTTGGATATGAAGTATCCATTGCGTGATAGGGGTAGTCGGCCAACCAGTTTATAACGACTTGATCATTGGTAAATTCTAATCCTGTGAATGCTTCAGGGTGATTGCAATCATGCCAGCATGGAGAGCAAAAAGTTAAAAATTCGAGAGTCTGAATTTTGTGTTGAGACCAGCGGGGGTTGTTGTCAATAAAGACGACTGCCTCATCTGCACCACCGTACATTTTCAGGTTTAAAACGGAACTGATAATATCGGGAAGTTTCTCTGGACATTGGTTCCTGATAGTTGGAGTGTGTTTTTCCAAAAACTGTCTGGTGACAGTATCCAGGGGCTTTGTAGGCTTTATGCGCATTCTGGTTTCTGGTCGCAGAAATTTATTTTTCAACATGGTCTGGAGCCAGAGATCCAGATCCAGCTCTTCTTCACCATCAGTGCCTGTTGTTTTCAGGCATGACCTGTGCAAAAGACGGGAGAGACTTCCAATTTCATCGGGAGACATTTGCTCACCGGAATATTCATTCCCTAGCGTCAAAAAGGTTGCATTTGCCAGAACAGATTCGGGGAGTTTGTTTCCTGAAAAAATGCAGCCATAGAATCTGATATTCTCAAGCTTTACCCCTTCAAAAGATTCGCACGCCAACTGGCACCCCCGAAAAGAAACGCAAGTCAAGGAAGCTCCGATCATAGAGCAGTTTTCAAAGTTAAGATTCGAAGCTGTGCACCAGGGATTAATAACCAGATTGTCCAGATTTTGAAACTGCCCCTCAAGCATTCTGGGATTATATCCATGCAGGTGCTCAAAATTATCCACACCACACCCCTTAATGAATTTACGAACCCTGTGGGGAATACCACTCTCCTCATTGATCAGTTCATAAAACAGCGAACGCAGGGAGTGTTGGAATATTTTCTCGACAGGTCGGCCATCGGGCCAGTGACTGAAACGACGCTGGAGTACATGGAGTAACTGCTGCTGTTCTTCAGGGTTGCCGATAGTCAGGGAATCCAGTTCATCAAACAGTGAAAGGGGCATGGAATACAGGGTTTCCTGCCTTTGCTCTGTTGCCAGCTTGCGATATTCGTCGGCTGTACTACATATCATTCTCTGGTTGCGGATATGGGCATGCAGAGCACCAAATTCGCTTTTGAAACCGGATATATCCTGGAATAGAGTGGCGTCCAGACGTCCAAGACAGGCTGGTCTCAAGCGCATGGACAACAGCTCGCATATATTGCCATGGGTAGCTTCGTTTCTCTCACGTATCCGTGTAAACGTTTCACCGGTGCTACCTTGCTTTATCTGCCGAAGGCGATCATTAATATTATTAAATGGCTTAATACCAGTCGCGCACCGACGTTGAAACGATGAGAGGACGGCCTCACTGGCCAGCATGGTTTTTATTACTCTTGCAGACTGTCGATCAGACCTGTAACTGAGATTATGAAATGGACTGAACATGGATGCAGCATCACAGTTGATGCCATGAGGTAACCCGGGTCGATAAAAAACCAACCGACCAAAGCGGGTACGAATGTGACACTCCCAGTCGAGCTGTTTGCCCTCCAGCTTTAATCTGTCACCAAGGAAATTTTTTTTCTTTTCGTTAACTGATGTATCGGTGATATTCTGCTCTGTGGTCTGATTCATTTCCCCAAGGCAACCATGGTAATCCGCCAGGGCGTCCAGCCATCGCCCTTCCAGACTGATAGCATCAGGTCGGTCTGCCAAGATACCTAGCTCCTGTAACTCCTTAAGCAGACTTGTCACCACTGTTTCATGGTGCCCGGGCAAGGTAATCATCAGTTCGTGTTCAAAAGAGCAGGCATCCGGCAGGTTTTCCGGAAAGAACTGAATTATGCCATCGTGGCAGGTTCTGGTTTCCAGCTGAATACATCGGATGGGCTCAAATCTTTCCTCCTTCAACTGCATCGGATCAAGGTAAGGAACCTCTTCTCCTGTCAACATGGTAAACCCATGGCTGTGCCGGGCCAGCAGGACTGCGGCTTCCTTTTCTTCCCCAGGTCTGGAAGTCACCCGCGCCGGATAGGCTGGTGGCGGCAGTTTTTTCGAAATAAGGGGCAGGCTTTCCTGTTCTTGTGGGTGGATGGCATTTGCAGAAGACTGGCATTGACAAGCAACCTGTTTCATTTGTTGAATCAATTGATTAATGAGGGGGCGATCTTTTGCGTGCCAGCGGTCTTGGTCATGGATCAACTGCTCGGCCAGTTCTCTGCTTTCGTCAGCTAAATACTGCAGATCGGCTCGCCAATCCTTGTATTTATCTTTGGGCTGCTTATTCAAATAGTCTATCTGTGCCCTGAGGTGATGGTACCTGCGTTCAATGGCCAGATTGTCAGCCAGTCGGTTGCCTGCTTCACGGGAAAGTTTCAGGCTCATACGCGTCAGGGGTTGGGCATTTTTATCCAGCAGCTGTTCAACACACATCTGTCCGGCGGGAATATCGGCATTTTCAACCTGCAACCAGCCTCCCCGTGTACCTGCAGCGCGGATCGCTTCATATTCGAAAGTGGACAGCAGACCTGTTCGGGATGTTGGGAAACGTACTGACAACCAGGCCATGCGATCCCACAGGGTCTGGCGCAGCCAGGTTCGATCCCCGGCTCGAAAACCACTGTGCTCAATCAGCTGGTTTATGCGGGCAGGCTGCATGCCAGACTCTATCTCACTAAGAGCCATGCCCAACTCCTCATCCGTTAACTCTGCTAACAGCGGCCGACAGGCAATCATTATACCTGCGGTGTGAAAATTCATGACTGGGGCATTGAGGTCGCGCAGCTTTTTCAACAACACCGGCATAGAAGAGAAATCATCCACACCGGGATCTGCCGACTGCTCTGTTCTCTGGTAGCGGGTAGCAAGGCCTGCCCAGTCCCAGTCAAACATCACTGGCTCGCCGCACTGGTCAATTTCAATATTGTGCCAGCCTGAGTTGGTGATATCTTCGTTACCAACAATCACGTTGATCAACAACAGTTTGGCCCACTGCTGGCGGGGGAGTTTTTTCAGCTCATCCTCCCCCCCTTTCAGCCCCTCCTGCCAGTGGCTGATCACAAAAAACCTCCCATTCTCTTCATGGAAAAAGGATTCCGGTACCTTCACTCCCAGCTCACGGGCGATATTTGCCATCAATACCTGATTGCAGGCGCTCTCTTTGCAGATGATCTCTTTGATGTAGTAAGACTGTTGCGTAATGGGATTTTGATACTTTCCGCTCTGCCCTATTTTACATCCCCCTTTGGCACTATCTGTTTTATTCAGAGCACTGAGCGCA
>CBDEWF010000125.1:0-194621 GCA_965243775.1 Sansalvadorimonas sp. | reverse complement strand
TAAAAGCCCAACTCCCTGCTGCCCGTAAGACTATAACTCTATATGAACTGAAAACACTATATGAACTGAATTATGAACAGGTTTTGCTATGCCATTTGACCGGCTGTTTGACAGTCACTGCCACCTCGATTTCCCTGTCTTCGATCATGACCGGGAACAGCTTCTTGAACAGTGCGCCCAAACGGGCATCAAGGATATCTGCCTCCCCGCTACAGAGAGAGAGCACTGGAAACGTCTGGAAAACCATCTTGGCCCTCACTCCAGTGGCGTCCACCTTTGGGGTGCCCTTGGGTTACACCCTTATTTCCTTAAAGCACACAGGGATGAATATCTGCAAGAGCTTGATCAAAAGGTTGCAGGCAAACCAGAGAACATAGTGGCCATTGGGGAAGCCGGCCTGGATCTCCATATAGAAGATCCCGACCTCCCGAGGCAGGAAGAGCTACTGGCTGCCCAGATTCTTATTGCTGCCCATAACGGACTCCCCCTGATTCTCCATGTCCGCAGGGCCCATGACCAGGCAGCCAGCCTGCTGCGCCGGCTCAGGTTCAATGAAGGTGGTATCGTCCATGCCTGGTCAGGCAGTGACCAGCAGGCAGATGCCTTTCTCAGGCTGGGGTTTAAACTGGGTATCGGTGGCAGCCTCACCTATGACAGAGCTAAAAGATTGCGAAGGCAGGCAACAGAACTTCCCATTGACTCTTTTGTTCTGGAAACTGATGCCCCTGATATTCCTCCGGCAGGGCTGCAGGGGCAGCGCAATACTCCTCTATCGCTGCTGGATAGTTTCAAGGTAATGGCCAGCCTGAGAAACATGGATACTGAAGAGTTAAAGGTAGTACTCCAACAAAACACCAGACAGGCTCTAAGGATTTCTTCCTAACAAGCCGTTACCACTTCCAACATCGACAACGACATTGACCGCTAACCTGACAGGTTTGAAACTTTCCCCGCCTTGACCGTTCAAAATACCGAAATTAGCAACCGGGCTCAGGTTTGATGTCCTAAAGGGCCCTATAACCTGACAACAGCTACAGGTGGAAGCATGCCAGATATCAAGGCGTATTATTCCTTCCGCCACACCCTGGATTACCGTGTGGCTTTCCTTAGCAATCGGATTGTTTGGATAGATTATCAGAACGGACAACATGAACTTTTTGCTCAGGATATTCCTGAGGGTCAGCCCAGGCGGCTTTTTGCCAGTGATGGTGACGATGGTGAACCGGTAAGACTGGTCTCACTTTCACCCAGCGGCCGCTATCTTCTTGTCACCTGTGGTGACTTCAGCAGCTATGAAGAGTGTGCCAACCCACGGCGGAAAATTATTCCACCTAAAGGTGTACTGAAACTTCTGGATACTGGAGGTACTGTTCCTGCCAGACCTTTAGCCAATACTCCCATAGCCACTATTGTACCCGATGAAAGTGGTGTGACCTGGACCCGGAAAGGCACTGTTTATTTTCAGTCACTGAATAACTCACCAATCAGGGAACTGTTCCAGGTGCGCGGGGAAATTACATCTTTACACTGGAGCCCTGACAGCACTCATCTGGCTTTTGTCTGTGTCCGTGATGAGCACTCTCTGCTGGGGTTGTTCACGCCCGGTGAAAGCAATGTACAGTGGATTTCTCCTGGTTTTGACCGGAACATGAACCCGGCCTGGTCTCCAGACAGTTCGCATATAGCCTTTCTCCGTTTCAGCGGCCCCGAACCTGATGTTGTTCACAAACTGTTCTCGGACAGATCGGACAGTTTTGCCGTTGTGATCAGCAATATTGAAACCAAAACCACAATCGTTGCCTGGGAAAGCAGTCTGGAAGAAAAGGCTGGTTTCTCCCTGCAATATGGCCAGCGCCCCCTAAGCTGGCTCGACTCCCGAAGAATGATTTTCTCCCATGATGCCAATGGCTGGGATCATATCTACCAGTTTGACCTGATCAGCGGTTCCTGCTCACCCTTAACCGATGGTTACTGGCTGGTTCAGGACTTTGGCAGCAGCCCTGACGGCAATCTGATCGCCACCAGCAGCAACAATAGCAAGCAACGTTATCGGTATCGCCTGGACATACAGGACACTTCCAGCGGTGAACAGCTCAACCTGGCCCTGCCTGACAACCAACAGTACTGGAGACCATCTATATCCCACGACAACAGGTTTATTTTATTTCTGACAGGTGGAGAAAGAGCGGGATGTCAAATGGCTTATCACGATCAGTCCACTGGCAAAACTGTCCCCCTGTCCCTGCCCTCTCCCAAATTTAATGATGTATCCACAAATTTTGTTACACCAAAAATCCATACACTGAAGTCGCTGGATTCAAAACTGTTCCAGAGCCAAGTGTTTATACCGAATGGACCCGGCCCCTTCCCGGCTATTGTGAATATTCATGGAGGCCCCTGGATGCAGAGCCTTCCCGGTTTTCATCCAGAGCTGGGTATGAGTTTCCAGTATGCTTTCTGCCAGCTGCTGGCAGCTTGTGGATTTCTGGTTGTAGATATTAATTATCGGGGCTCCAGTGGCTTTGGCAAAACATTTCGCCAGGCACCTGAACGGGGCTGGGACGGTGCCAGTGAATACCAGGATGTTCAGGCTGCTGCCCTGTGGTTAACCCGACACCCGGCAGTTGATCGCAGAAGAATAGGGGTCATTGGTGAGTCCTGGGGTGGATATCTTGCCGCACTTGCCCTGGCAAGGGACAGTGGACTGATTCGGGCTGGTGTTCTTATTAATGGTTGCCACAACTTTCCCAGAGAGTTGCGTCGCCCACACTGGGGATCAATACTGTTCCGCAGTGACCAGGGGGAAACAGCAACCGAATCCATAGCCAGGGCCAAGATTGCCGAGGACTCCTCCCCCTGGGGATGGCTTGACCAGTGGATGAGCCCGACACTGATTGTTCACGGGGATGATGACCGCAATATCTCTTTCGCCGAAAGCCTGCACCTGGCACATACACTGCGCTGCAGATCCGTAGAAGTGGAAAGTCTGGTTATTCCCGATGAAGGACACCAGCTTCTGCTCCATGAATCATGGCTGACTATAGGAAACAGAACCCTGGATTTTCTTGGCAGACATTTGAGGGGGTAATTATTCCAGCTTGTTCTTTTTTCGGAACTTACGGGATTTCTCCCTCAGCATTCTCTGTTTTACCGGTTGCAGGTGATCAATAAACAGTTTGCCATGCAGGTGATCAATTTCATGCTGCAGGCACTCGGCCATAAGTCCATCACCTTCTACTTCAACTGGTTTACCATAGCGATCCATGGCTTTTACCCTCACCCAGGCAGAACGCTCTACCTTGCCATAAGCGCCGGGAACAGACAGGCAGCCAGCTGACATTTCATGGGTACCTTTGCGCCCAACAATTTCAGGGTTAACGATCACAAACGGCTCACTTTTATCCTGGGAAAGGTCAATAACGGAAACCGTCAGAGAAACTCCTATCTGAGGAGCGGCCAACCCACAACCCTAGTTGGCATACATAGTGTCAACCAACATCTGGAATTTCTCGCCAAAATCTGTGACAGGCTCCGCCTCAATACGCAACACCGGATCAGGCTCATAAACCATCGGCCTTATCGCCATGGTTTGTTCTCTCTATCACTCTCTCAAAGCAGTTTGCGATACCCCTAAAGATAGGACATGGGGCTTCTAATGTTGGCGCAACAGCATGGTATTCAACCCTTGGGAAGCCAGTGTACTCTTTGCTTTATCAACAGCCTTTCGACTGCTGTATGGCCCAACCTGCACTCTATGCCACTGCTCACTGCCACGTACCGTGACTTTAGCGATCCTGGCGTCATAACCGGACAGAATCAGGCGCACTCGCAGGCGCTCGGCATCCTGGCTGCTCCGAAATGAACCCGCCTGCAGCAGAAACTCTTCTCTCCCCTTCACCGTGGAAATGTCCTTTACATTTTCACTTTCCGGGGCGGCCATTTCTCGCCCATGGCTGTCTACAGCAGAAACCACAGGTGGCTCGTTCTGTACAGGTTTACTCACTGCTGGCTTCTTCCCAACGGTCTGGGATACAGCTGGTTTTGGCTTGCCTTGAGAGGGTTGGGGTTTAGGCTTTGCAGGCGCAAGCTTATCTCCTGAAGTCAAAACTTCAGACTCAGGCAGAAGTGTATAAAAATCAAAGACCGGTTCTTTGGGCTGAGGTTTCCTGACCTTTTTGGCTACTGCGGTGTTTCCACTGGCAGCAACTGCATCTGGCCTTTCATTGATATGGGGTAGCAGGCTGTGCAACCCAAAAGCCAGTGCGCTGATAGCGACACCGGCTGCCAGCCAGAGTTTTGCCGGCACCTTTGGCGCAGTTCTGCTCTTTTTACGTCTTGCTCCGGTTCTCTTTTTACGACTGCCAGCCATGCTTCCCTCAGAGGCCAATCAAATCTGGTAATTTAAGCAGCGTTGACACGTTGACAATTAAACATTCAACTCAGCGCTTCCTAGTTAATCGACAATCCTGCCATAATCCAAAATCTTCTGCATACTGGAAATACAAAAGGTAAAACAGGTTTTTCCCCGTCTTGTCGCTCTGCTGGATTTCCGATAGCATGCGAGTCATGATGACGGAAATTACCAGCGTGACCGAATACCAGGCTGTATCCGGTACTTTTGGTACCGGCACCGTTTCTATTGCTCGTAAAAACAGCACCCGCAACACCACTCTCTCCCAGCGACGACGATCCTGCTGATCAAGTTCGCCTGCAGTGTGTAACTGCAACCCCCGAATACCGCAAACAACTGTAAACTTACTCTAACCAGCAGAGCCTGATTGTTTTTAAGGATTGCCCCAGATGAACGTGCTCAAGTTCCTTGACCAGAAGACTACCGCCGCACTGGTTGCCGCCGGCGCTCCCGAAGGAAGCCCCGCCATGATGCGCCCAAGCGCCCGTGCCCAGTTTGGTGACTACCAGTCCAACGGCGTAATGCCTGTGGCCAAGAAGCTGGGCATGAACCCTCGCGAGATGGCTCAGAAGGTTATTGAAAATCTGGATCTTTCCGATGTTGCCGAGAAAGTTGAAATCGCCGGACCAGGATTTATCAACATATTCCTGAAACCCGAGTGGCTGGCCCAGACCCTGAGCGGCTATGCACAGGACCAACGTGCCGGTGTTGACAAGGATGAAAAGCCCCAGACTATCGTTGTTGACCTGTCTGCTCCCAATGTTGCCAAAGAGATGCACGTTGCCCACCTGCGTTCCACGGTTATCGGTGATGCAGTTTCCCAGACCCTGGAGTTTCTGGGCCACAAGGTTGTACGTGCCAACCATATCGGCGACTGGGGCACCCAGTTTGGCATGCTGATTGCCCACCTGGAAGAACTTCAGAAAACCAATCCTGAAGTCATGAACTCTGAGCTGGGTGACCTTGAAGAGTTTTACCGCCAGTCCAAGAAGCATTATGACGAAAACCCTGAGTTCGCAGAACGCGCCCGTAACTACGTGGTAAAACTGCAGGGTGGTGATGAGTGGTGCCGTCAGCAGTGGCAGAAACTGGTTGATGTCACCATGGAACAGAACCTGAACACCTATAAGCGTCTGGGTGTCAAAATCACCGCTGAAGATACCATGGGCGAGAGCATGTACAACGACATGCTTCCTGAAATTGTCGCCGATATGAAAGAGCAGGGTTTGGCAGTTGAAGACGACGGTGCCATGGTTGTTTACCTGGACGAGTTCAAGAACAAGGATGGTGACCCCATGGGTGTTATCATCCAGAAGCGTGATGGCGGCTTTCTGTACACCACCACCGACATTGCCTGTGCCAAGTACCGTTACGAAACCTTCGGCGCTGACCGTGTCCTGTACTACATCGATGCCCGTCAGGCACAGCACTTGCAACAAGCCTGGACCATCGTTCGCAAGGCTGGCTACATCCCTGAGAATGTTACTCTGGAACACCACTACTTCGGCATGATGCTGGGTAAAGACAACAAGCCGTTCAAGACCCGTGCCGGTGGTGTTGTTAAGTTGGCGACCCTGCTGGATGAAGCCACTACCCGTGCCGAGAAGCTGATCGAAGAGAAAGGCGCAGACATGACTGCTGAGCAGAAAGCTCAGGTGGTTAATGCCGTGGCCATGGGTTCTGTGAAGTACTCCGACCTTGCCAAGAACCGTACCAGCGATTATGTGTTTGACTGGGACAATATGCTCTCCTTCGAAGGCAATACTGCACCTTACATGATGTACGCCTACACCCGTGTACAGAGCATTTTCCGCAAAGCTGGTGTTGATGCAGCCTCCCTGTCCGGCGATATCATGATCACTGAACAGTCCGAGCGCGAACTGGCCATGAAGCTTCTACAGTTCAGCGAAGCTGTAAACAGCGTTGCCCGCGAAGGTATGCCTCATATCCTGTGTGCCTACCTGTTCGAACTGGCTGGCGCCTTTATGAAGTTCTACGAGTTCTGCCCTGTCAACAAGGATGATGTTGCCGCTGATGTCAAGTACAGCCGTCTGCTACTGTGTGCACTGACTGCACGTGTTCTGAAGCTGGGCCTGGGCTGCCTGACCATTGAGACTGTTGAGCAGATGTAATTACCATCCCCCCTAACTAAAAAGAAACCGCCGAACGTCAGGCGGTTTCTTTTAAAAATCAGACTTCCAGCATAAACGTCACTGGCCCATCATTCAGCAGACTGACTTTCATATCAGCCCCAAAGCGCCCGCAGGCAACCTTATCGTGCTTCTGTCTGGCCATTGTCACAAACTGATCATAAAGCTCTTCACCCAGAGCCGGTGACGCCCCGGAACTAAAACTCGGGCGCAGACCTTTACGGGTATCAGCCACAAGAGTGAACTGGGATACGACCAGCAGGCCGCCACCTGTATCAGCCAGACTGAGATTCATCTTGCCGTTTTCATCAGAAAAAATACGATAGCGCAGTACCTTGTCCAGCAACCTGCCAGCTTTTTCCAGATTGTCATCTTTTTCTACCCCAAGAAGAAGCAGGATACCGTTGTCAATCTCACCAATGGTTTCACCATCAACTATTACACTGGCATGGCTGACTCTTTGAATCAGTCCTTTCATTTAACACTCCATAAGTATCCAGTCACATGAAATCATATATTTCTGACTCAATCTCCAGGCCGCTCAGCCGTGCCGCAGTTCCGGTCACATAGCGGGCTATACTTCCTGCGCTGCAACCCAGCTGAGCAACCTGTTTATTGGCCAAAAATATGCGATTCCATATGCCCGGTTACTTAGCTCTTTTCATTGAATACTTTTCCCATGGGCAGAGAGTCCACCTAAGGCTATTTCTGCCCATGGCTATCTTCTTAGCGACTCAGAGTAATATCAGAAATAAACCCTTTTTTGGCCTGGATCAGTGCAGAAGCAATCATTTCTGCAGCTTCCTCAGCCGTCATAAAGCTATCAACAGGATAATCCACACCGGTTTCATCCCAGAACCTGGTTGCCATACCGGCTGGATAAACCGCCACTACCCGTACGGCACTGCCCCTGGTCTCTTCTCGCAGAGCTTCAGTAAATCCCCTGACCCCCCACTTGGCTGCACAGTAAACAGTCTCACCATTTTTGCCTTTCAGGGCGGCAGTAGACATCATATTGGCAATAACACCACCCGCCTCCTTCATCTCTTTGACAAAAGCCTGGCAGGGAAGGATGACTGGCAAGAGATTGTTATTCAGGGTGCAGGCAATGTCATAAGTATCCAGCTGTTCCAGTGCACCGAAGATACCCGACCCGGCGCAGTTTAAAATTGTGGCAGGTACCCCCAGTGTCTGCAGAGCGAAGTCCTTCAGTTTATCAACATCATCGGCACGGGAAAGATCACAGCAAAAAGTTACATGATCACCGGAAAGTTCTGCCGCCAGTGCATCCAGCTGTCCGGCCCTGCGGGCAACCAGTAACAATTTCTCCCCCTTGGCTGCCAGCACTTTTGCCAGCGCAGCTCCCAGCCCTCCGGCAGCACCAGTAATCAGGGTATAGCTCATGACAACTTCTCTTTCAGATTCAGGCTGAGAATAGTAACAGGAGTTATCTGGATGTGTTCACAACTCATAGAGACTCTCGGAAGCACTGAGCTCGTTGTTTAATTGTGAACACACCCTAAACTGAACTCACTCCATCTGGAGACCGCAGCCATGCATCATGACAGCCTAACCGCCACCCTTAACGCCAGTAAAAACTGGATCAAGCACTTCAACTCTGGAGATGCTGATTACTGTATTTCCGCCTATACAACCGAGGCCAGAATGAAAGTTAAGCCTATGGGCGAATACTCCGGCCAACAGGAGATAGACAACTTCTGGCGTCCATTCCTCCAGTCTGGGGCAACAGGCTTGGTCTATTCTGAAATCTGGTTAAAACAGATAGATGAACAAACAGTTCACTTGGGAGCCAACTGGAAAATGAACGTAGGCAGGGGAGTAATCACCCTGGAAGAGTGGAAAAAAAATGAAAAAGGGGTATGGAAACTGGATCGGGATGACTTTGAGATTCAGGAGCAGTTTTCCTGAATCTCACACCTCAAACAACTCCCGATAACAAACAACTCCCGGTAACAAACAACGCCTGGTAACATAAAAAATTCCTCAGGATGTTTTACCCAGACCAAATTCCGATTTAAACCGGCGCGCCATTTCGTCTGTTGCCCTGACCAGAGCATCCCGAATCCCTGACTCATTAGCCGAGTGGCCAGCATCCCTGACAATATGCAGCTTGGCACCCGGCCACTGTTTCTGCAGTGTATGGGCATTCTCCAGGGGGCAGATCAGGTCGTAACGTCCATGGACGATAATTCCTGGAATCTTGTCCAGCCCGGACAGCAGTGGCAGAACTCCATCACTGTCCAGGAAAAACTTGTTAACCATATAGTGTGCAGATACCCGTGCCAGAGCGATAGTACGATGGGGATCGGATAAACTGTCCAGCACCCTCCTGATTTGGCCTCAGGGTTGAGCACTGGGCACACCAGGTACAAAGTGCTCTCGCAGCTCCCATTCGGGCCAGTTCATCTTTACCAGTCAGGCGCTGGTGACAGGCCGCCATCAGATCATCACGATCCTTCTCGGGAAAATGCCCCGCAAACTCTTCCCAGTAATCAGGAAAAATACGGCCTGCACCTTCCCTGTCAAACAGCCAGTTGATATCACGCTCTCTGGCCAGAAAAGCCCCTCTCAGCACCATAGCCAGAACCCTGGCAGAGAAACGGGCGGCATAAACAAGGGCAAGGGTTGAGCCAGCAGAGCCTCCGAACAACAGCCAGCGATCAATCTTGAGCTGCGTCCTGATTGTTTCCATATCAGCAACAAGATCGTCCATGGTGTTATCGCTGATTTCAGCATGGGGCTCTGAACGGCCACAGCCACGCTGGTCCCAGATAATAATCCGGTACATCTGAGGGTCGAAGAACCGTCGACTGTGCTTGTCACAGGCCGCTCCTGGTCCGCCATGAAGGAACAGCACAGGTATTCCTTCCGGGTTGCCACTCTCATCAACGTAGAGTTTATGGCCACCTGATACAGGAATATTGTGGCGCGCATAAGGTTTAATGGGTGGATAAAGGGTCAGCATTCGTTGTCGTTGTCCTTGTCAGTTCCCGCCCGGTGATTGCAACAGCCATGAACAGATAACAAATTTTTTTAGGGGGTAATAAATACCTGTCTTCTAACAGGTAACATTACTCTTATATGTTGGTTATAGAAAGCCCACTTGACTAAAGCATCTGATGACGTCTTGTTAGGCATCCTGACATGGCTGTTAGATTATTAGTGAATTCGCAACTTTTAGCCCCTCCCAGAGTCAAAACCACTGCTAACTGCATGGAAGTCATACTAGGAGGTATATATGCAACAAGCTGTAACAGAAACAAATAGTTATCAAAGTTGTGCAGGAATGGCAGGTACTATTGCGGGAGTGGGTATTGCAGTCGCTAGCAACCGGACACTATCAAATACTGTTTTTCAAGCAGCAGCAGGATCATTTGCATCCTACTCGGCCGTTCGAAACTATCAGGACAAGAAATATTTAGTTCTTGCTGGCGAAGTTGCTGGCGGCCTGGTCGGTTATAAGTCTTTTGGTGTCAACGGTATTGCTCCAGGTGCATGTTTGGGTAATCTTGTAACCGCTATTTCGGTTGAACTTGTAACATATGTGAGCAGAAGCATTACCGATAATAGAAACTAACAGTGTCTTCCCCATATCGAGTAGGAGGCGGGATTGCTCCCGCCGTCCTCTCACACCACCGGACAAACGGTTCCGTATCACGGCGGTTCATGTCAAACACTTGAGCCGCTGATTGTAATCAACCAGCGATATCAAACCAATTCCATCAAACAGTTTCTTGGGCAACATCTGATTCATATGCGGCGCTCCGGCATTCCACCAAGCTCCACGACCGTTATAAGCACTTATCCGCGCCCGTTCTTTCGACAGCCCAAGTCTTAACAACTTCCTGTACCGAGCTTTTGGACTTTTCCAATGTCTCCAGAGCAGTTTTCGCAGATGCCGCCTTAACCAGCCGTCCAGTTCTTGGAGAACGCCTTTTACACCAATTTCCCGGAAATAGCTCATCCAGCCACGCAGCTTCGGATTCAGCACCTCGACCGTTTTACGGAGTGAGCATCCCCGGCCACGCCGGAAGACGGCTTTCAGGTCACCCTTAAAGCGCCTGACCGCCTTGGCTGACACTTTCAGCCGAACATTATATTTCCGGCTACATACGGTGTAGCCCAAAAACGTCCTTTCCCACGGCCGCCCGACACCACTCTTTTCACGGTTTACCTTCAGCTTTAATGTGCTTTCGCGGTATTCCGTTATGGAGCCCAGAACACGCTGCCCTGCCTCTTCGCTTCTGACATAGATATTGCGGTGAGTAGCCCGTGGGAACCTCCCCCACAGGCTCTCTCAGAACTGTACGTGAACCTCTCAGCTCATACAGCTCCCATCATCCAACCGATGGCCTGACACCCAGTTTCCAGTGCGGGAACAAATTTGGAAATTTCTTTGCGATCTCTCCAAGCCTGTGTTCCGCTCTTCGCCGGTGTCTTTTAAGCCTTTTGTATTTCCTCGTCGCCCACAAACTGAGTTTGCGATTGATATGGCGCAGTGTCGGGTACATGGCTGATTTGTAGAAACGACCGTAGTAGTTTATCCAGCCCTGTATCTGAGCCCTGAACATTCGAGCCAAATCAGGGAGGTCTTTGTCGCTGCGAAGGTGCAGCTTCCAACTTCTTACCTCCCGTCTGATTACCTTTCCTGCCTTGGCACTCATCGCTGGCGTAAAGTTGATGAAGTGCTTTCCCCATCGGTTCTTCGACCTTCTCGGACGAAATGTGTATCCAAGAAAGTCAAAACTGGTGACAGGGTGCTCTTCTCTGCGGTCGCCGTCTTTACAGTAAACAATTTTTGTCTTGTCAGGATGCATTTCCAGACCACAATCACGTAATCTTGCTTCTAAAGCTTCTTTCAAAGCCTTCGCATCTGTCTCGTAACGACAATGGGCAAGCCCATCGTCAGCATAGCGGCAGAATGGGATCGCAGGGCAATTCCTTTCCATCCACTTATCAAAGGCATAATGCATAAACAGATTACTGAGTACAGGACTGATCACACCGCCCTGTGGTACACCTCGCTTACGGGCAATAATCGTGCCGTCTTCCTGCTGAATCGGTGCTGTTAGCCAGCGTTCGATATAGAGGGTCAGCCAGCGATTATTTGTATGCCTGCGTACGGCTTTCATCAGCAGTTCGTGGTCGATGTTGTCGAACAACCCCTTGATATCAAATTCCAGCACCCAGTCATACCGCCAGCACCGTCTGCGGGTGATATCCAGCGCCTGATGTGCCGATTTGTTTGGCCTGTAGCCGTAGGAGTCCGGATGAAAACAGGGCTCTACCAATGGCTCAAAATGCAGCTTCACAACCATCTGCGCAACCCGATCTGATACCGTAGGAATGCCCAGCTTTCTTTCCCCACCTGCTTTCTTCGGTATCGCTACCGTTTTAACAGCAGGCGGAAAGTAACTTCCAGACGACATCCGGTTCCAGATTTTATACAGGCTGTTCTTCAGGTCGGACTCAAATTGTTCTATGGTCTCGCCATCAACGCCATGAGCGCCTTTATTGGCTTTGACCAGTTGCCATGCACGTACAACGTCATGCTTGGAAATTTCAAACGGTTTTGTTGTTTCCAAAAACTCCTCCCACCTGCTGCGTCGAGCTACCATAGTGGTTGATTTCCAAATTCAACAGGATGACCGATCCCCTTCACTCCAACGCCATTACAGCGCCTTCATCACTACTACGGGATCGTCCGCCCCTGTGCCTTGCATTGGTACTCAGACTCTTGCAGGGTCTCTGCTTGAGTGGCTCCCTTAACATCAAGGCGACAGGTTCCCACGTTCCACACAGAAGCCTGTGCTAAGTTCATGCCTTCTCCACGCCGGATGCCACCTGGACAGTAAACAGGTGTCCTCCAGATTTATCCCGGGCTAACGACTCCCTCCCGGTTTTGACATCGTTCCTACGCTTTCGACGCGTCATCAAAGGTTCACTTGCGTTCATCTCCTTAACACACACCTGACAGGGTCATGCCCTGCCTTTTCCTTAACGCTCACGACCATGGCTCTTTACCACAGCCGCTTAAGGTGGTTTGAAGCCTCCTCCTGCAAGACGGCTCCGAGGGGCCCACCCTCATCTTCTGCGCAGTGGCGCATCGGCGCTGCTTACGCAGCAGCCTGTGCTCGTGGCACACAGTCATCGGCGTAACGACAGAATTTGTGTCCCCGCTTTTCCAGCTCTTTATCCAGGTCGGTTAGCAGGATGTTCGATAACAACGGGGAGAGTGGGCCACCCTGCGGGGTGCCTGCTTTCCTTGCCGTTACCAGACCACCGGCAAATATTCCGGCCTCAAGATAAGCGCGGATCAGTCCCAGCACCCGCTTGTCTTTAACCTGTCGTGTTACCCTTGCCATTAATATGTCATGGTTCACACGGTCAAAGAATTTCTCAAGGTCGAGGTCTACCACCCAGCGGTAACCTGCCTCCGCATAGCTCCGGGCTTGCAGTACGGCCTGCCCTGCCTTGCGTCCCGGCCTGAAGCCATAACTGTGGTTCGAGAACGTGCTCTCAAAGATCGGACTTAACTGTTGGTGCAGCGCTTGCTGTATCAGCCTGTCCAGAACTGTTGGAATGCCCAGCTGGCGCATACCTCCACCGGATTTGGGTATTTCTACCTTCCGTACCGGCTGGGGTTGATAGCGACCATTCTGCAGGGCTTCCCGGTGTTCCGGCCACTGTGATTTCAGGTAGGCTTTCAAGTCACCCACCGTCATGCTGTCCACGCCCGGTGCGCCTTTGTTGCGCATCACCCGGTCGTAGGCACGCTGCATATTTGATCGGTCTAATATCGCCGCCAATAGATCTGGCGTCTCCTCATGGAAGTTGTCCATTCCCGCCGTGACGTTTGCCGCCTCTGTTGCAGACCCACGCGGATACTGTCCGCGCCCCTCTGCACAGAGTGTCTGTATCTCAGCAGACCTGACTACTGCTCCTGTCGTCATCGAGAGTCCGGCTCCCAATCCATTTCACATGTTCAGCCCTTCAGTCTGCGGTGACAGACCTACTATGGCCTCGGCTGATTTCTGCCGCCCCATCCCAATGCCTCACGACACTGGTAGCCTGTGGCAGGATGGCAGACCTCCCGGAGTAATGCGCGTGACCTTCCCACTTATACCCGCCGCATATACGTCCGCAGTTTCCGTGCAAGTATTGGGCTTTGAAGAACTTTGCCTCCTTACCCACTGCGACCGCCTCCTATGCGATTCCTGTTCGTCGGGCCAGTGTTTTGCCTTCGGCTTTCTTCAGATTCCACCTCACGATGGACACCCTTGCCGTTCAGCTAATCGTTCCCCTTGCCGGGTCGATAGTGGACTTTCACCACCAAGTCATCCAGTCGCCACCATGCGTACTGGAACAGCGCCGTCATGGCGCTACGCGCCATATCCGGCGCACAAAGAAAAAGAGCCTTGGAATCTGACTTCCAAGGCTCTTGGCCAAGCTAAAGTTTCTAATTAATTTTAAGCCTGCTTATTCTTGGCAGAACGAGCTCGCTTACGCTCATTCTCAGTCAGATGCTTCTTACGCAGACGAATATAGTTAGGTGTTACCTCAACCAGTTCATCATCATCGATAAACTCAAGAGCCTGTTCCAGAGTATGGCGAATCGGTGGAGTCAGCAGAATATTCTCATCACTGCCGGCAGCACGGATATTGGTCAGCTGCTTGGCCTTGGTCGGGTTCACCACCAAGTCATTGGAACGGGTATGGATACCGATAATCTGGCCTTCATATACATCAACGTTCGGATCAATAAACAGACGACCACGCTCTTGCAGGCTGAACAGGGCATAACCCAATGCCTTGCCTTTTACCATGGATACCAGCACACCATTATTACGGTTACCCACTTCACCTTCCTTGACCGGACCATAGTGGTCAAAGATAGAAGTCAGGATACCGGAACCAGAGGTCAGGGTCAGGAACAGGGAACGGAAACCGATCAGGCCACGGGAAGGCATGATAAAGTCCAGACGTACCCGACCTTTACCATCAGGAACCATATCCTTCAGTTCAGCCTTACGCAGACCCAGCTCTTCCATGATAGAGCCCTGATGTTGCTCTTCAACGTCAACAACAACCTGCTCGTAAGGCTCTTCCTTCACACCGTTGTTGTCGCGGATAACAACTTCCGGACGGGAAACGGCCAGCTCGTAGCCTTCACGACGCATGGATTCAATCAGAACGGACAGGTGCAGTTCACCACGGCCGGACACCTTGAACTTGTCAGCATCATCGCCCTGCTCCACACGCAGTGCCACATTGTGGATGAGTTCACGGTCCAGACGATCTTTTATATTCCGGGAAGTAATGTACTTACCATCCTGACCACAGAAAGGAGAGTCGTTTACCTGGAAGGTCATGGAGACTGTTGGCTCATCAACCGTAAGCGCTGGCAGTGCTTCAACAGTACCTGGATCACACAGCGTATCGGAAATATTCAGGCCATCAATACCAGTAATACAGATAATATCACCAGCACGGGCATCTTCACTCTCAACACGTTCCAGTCCCAGGTGGCCCATCACTTTCAGGATCTTGGCATTGCGCTCATCGCCCTCACGGGTAATCAACCTTACAGGAGTGCCAGGCTTGACATGACCACGCTTGATACGGCCAATACCGATAACACCGACATAACTGTTGTAATCCAGAGCTGAGATCTGCATCTGGAACGGGCCGTCCAGGTCAACCTTGGGGCTTGGGACATTGTCGGCGATCATTTCGAACAGGGGAGTCATGTCCTCTGCCATATGCTCTGGATCAGTGCCAGCAATACCGTTCAGGGCTGAGGCATAGATTACCGGGAAGTCCAGTTGCTCATCAGTCGCCCCCAGGTTATCGAACAGATCGAAAACCTGATCCATCACCCAGTCAGGACGGGCACCAGGACGGTCAACCTTGTTAATAACAACGATCGGACGCAGACCCTGCTCGAAAGCCTTGGAGGTTACAAAGCGAGTCTGCGGCATCGGACCATCTACAGCGTCAACCAGCAGCAGAACGGAATCTACCATGGACAGGACCCGTTCAACTTCACCACCGAAATCAGCATGCCCGGGAGTGTCCACAATATTGATATGGTAATCCTGCCAGTTAATTGCAGTATTTTTGGCAAGAATGGTGATACCGCGCTCTTTCTCCTGATCGTTGGAGTCCATAATGCGCTCGGTACCCTGATCCTTGCGGCCAAGGGTACCGGACTGCTGCAGCAGTTTGTCGACCAGAGTGGTCTTGCCGTGGTCAACGTGTGCGATGATCGCTACGTTCCGCAGCTTGTCAATAACTGACTCGATCACAGGAAAGATGCCTCTATATTACCTGTCCGGGTTATCGGCCGGCCAGGATGTTATCCAGTTTCTGGCGGAACCCTTTTTGAGTTCCTGCCATATCGTTATAGCTTTCCGCCAGGATCGTTGCCGAATCTCCCAGCAGCTTCATATCATCCCGGTAGCGGGCCATGTGCCTGAAATTCCGCAAACGGCTGCTTTCCCTCAAGGCAAAACAACGACAGTTCATATCGGAGATATCTATCAATCCGAGACGGCCATCTGGCATTTTCAGGATATTTCCCAGGTGCAATGACCGGAAATAGACCCCGGAGCGGTGCAGCCACGCGATAAACCGCCCCAGCTCCCGAGCCAGGTGCTGGCGCTCAAGGTCATCACAGCCTTTCAGCCAGGCGCGTAAAGTCTTGCCCGGCAGAGGACGGTAGAGGACTGCTGTTCGCAGGATCTCAGGAATATTGTAGGTGTCCAGCATTTCCACGGTGGGAATACCACGCTGCACCAACGCCTTTGCGTTTTTTGCGAAGCGTCTGGAATAAGGGAAAACAAGAGCACTGGAGAACCAGCGCTTGCGCCGGAAAAGTTTCAGAAAGTTTCCATCTTCCAGTTCAATAACCTTATCCCCAAAGCCATCCGCTTCGATAACACGTCCGCCTTCTCGCAGTCTGTTGTAGTCAGTAACAGTGAGAGTCCGCATTGAAATCCATCAGAGAGTCTGATTATGTGCCTGCTGGCAAAGGCGGAGTATTCTACCCGCGGCAACAGCAAAGGGGAAGCAATCCTTGTGCACGGCCCAAGGATTGTATTTCAAACAGCCATCAGCGGGAAAGGCCCACCCCGAAAAATGAAAATGCGAAGGGCATTTTCATGGTAAACAGCATAGATTACACCAGAATCACACCATTAGCGGAGTCGGCCAGTAACAACCTGAACAGCAACCCACGGTTTGTCTGTTTCTGTCGGTTATTGACTCTTCTCCCAGAACATTTGACGAACACGCTTCATCCCATGCTGGTCCAATGCCTGGGCAAGTTCGTCACTGTACACCTCCTCACTCACAGCCTGTGCTCTAAGAGACTTAAGCGCCTCCAACTTCTGCTGATTTAGATCTTTTGAAAAAGCAGTTTCTATTTGCTGCAAATCATTGTCAGGAAGTCCCATGGAACGTGCTAATTGTTTCCACTTAAACGGCAGTAATTGCTCTGCCACCCGCCCCAGCAAAGCGTCGTTATTAAGGTCAGGGGCAGACCGTAGAGTCATCAGCGTTCTCTTATGGCCAGCGTTCAACCTCACAACCGCCGGGCCAACCGTTGTGGACAGCTTTTTATACTTTGACGACCTGATGGGATTAATTCCCCCATTCGTATTAATTGCTATACAGACCTGTTCTACCGGTGTGCCATATTCTGCAAGTACATCCTGAACAGTATTTTTCAGGTCGATTTCATCCAGGGGGGGGCGACCACCGGATACAGCCTGCTGAACACCCGCCTGCAATATACCATCCATTGTGATAGAGAGCGGATCATCATAACTGATAGCATTTCGCTGTGCTTGTGACAGGGCAACAATAACATCAGCCAGTAACTTCTCTCCTTGATCATCCTGAGTCAGTTGAGCCAAGTTGATAAATTTTTCCAGCGTATGTACAGATTGGTTGAGCACCAAACCGAAATAATCAAAAAAACCGACTACATTTTTAAAACCCACATCTAGACTTTTACAATTATTTTTTAAGAAACCGGCGGCCTGCATGGTCCAGCTGGCAATGTCAGCCCTTGTCTTAAAATTGTCTCCTCCTATTTTGGCCACTTCCTCAATGGAGAATCCAGCTGCTCTCAGATGATTCTCAACAGATGACAAAAATGGATCAGGGCGGTTTTGTTGTAGTTGTAGTTGTAGTTGTTGGCGTAGGTTGTGGTTGTGTGCAACATCAGCAAGCTTAATCAGAAGGTTGGCCGCCATTCCAGCCTTTGTGTTTAGCGCACCCGTAAGAATACTGCGTCTGGCCCCCAAATCCCTTGTTTCATAGAGCCTGAGAACCGTGTGCTCAGATCCCCCAATTGCCAACCAGGCCTCCGCAATTATTGTCCAGTTGGCACTCCCATCCAGCAGCCCAAAAAAATTTCCTGCCGGTACTTGAAGGATTGGCTGCATTGAGGTTAATGTCCATTCAGCAGAGTGATGGCTACCTTGCGCTACAGAGTGGTTATAAGTCTGTTGCGCCTTTTGCTGGCGAACCTGTGCCACTACCCCACCTATCATCGTATTAACATCAAATCCACCAGGCAATGTCTGTTGAAGTGGTGTTTTGTTGACGACCGGTACCGTGCCAGCTATTCCTGCCTGTTGCTGTGGGTAATAGGCGGAATTATAGGATGGCGGCTGGCCTGGCAGGGGAGGTGGCGCATTTACCGGCAATTGACCCGATAGGTACGAAGGAAGTGGAGGCGCACTCGGGCGCGAAGGAGGAGGATAGGAAGCTGCGCTCTCGTGAGTAGTGGCCTGGTTCTGCCCTGACCCACCGATAACAGGATCCTGATACTCCTGATACTCCTGATACTGTGGCGCTTCTGACCATGACTGGTAGTCTTCCCGTCTTTGTTGCCCCCCGGGTGGGTGGGAAGATCCGCTTTCTTCTGTTTCCCTATTTCTCTCCTCCTGCAAATAGTCTTGAAACCCCCTATCCAGCTTGACATAGACCGCAGCCAGATCACTCTTCTCAAATGACTCCATGACACTTGGCCACACATTCAACTCAAGTGTAAGGCATGTCTCCAGCAAACGATTCAGTATCTCCGCACCATCCGGGGCAAAAGCTAGACCTGCATTTTTTGTTAATTTGAGCTTATCTTTTGCACTAAAAATAGATTCACCGCAATCCTTGCCATCCACCCAAGCCAATCCATTCCCTAAAACAAACTCTTTTATACTTTTTGATTTAGGAACCAAGCCCGCTATTTCTGTAATTGTTGCGGTGGGCTTATTGCCTTCTCGCTTGGCAATAAGCTGGATATACTGGCGAAATTTCAGATCGTTATATTTACTCCCTCCGGCATGAACATGTCCACAGATGATCAGCCCCCCGCAAACAGCCAGAATAATTAACAGCCCCTCTCTCCTCCACCAATCTCTCCCCCCCCGCTTTAAACTCTGGATTGTTAACAACAGCGAAGGCAGACATAACATAACTCCACTCCCGGCAAAGGCCTCAAGAATTCTCACCGCGCAAGTTTAGAAAGAAAACTCCAGAAGTAAAATCACTCTGCAAAACAGCGTTTTCATTAGCTTTTTTATTAGCATTTTTTATTAGCATTGTATTATCACTGTTTTTACCAGCCCTAATAATAACTCTGTCGTATATCAGGCTCCGCATACTGCACTGGCGGCTGTTTTTCAAACAGGGCAAACAGAATCTGATCCTGCCCCAGATAATGACAATGACAGTAATAATGACAGTAATAATGACAGTAATAATAACGAGGTGTGCCAAAACAGTTGGATGTGCAAGCAGAATAAGTGTCGTCGTCTATCCTGTTCTCCTGCGATAACGGACACTCTGGCGTTTGCCGATGAAATCACTCGCCCTTAACGAATAAGAGGTTGGCTATGAAAAGCGAGGTTTTCCCACAATTCTTCCCGACTATACGAATTTTTTCAACTCTGTGGATTATACGGATCTTGCTCCCTTTCTTTTTTCTGCTCTCGTATACACTCTCGCTCAATGCCACGGCACTGACTTTTATTCTTCCTGGAGGGCTGACCTACACCATCGAAGGTGATATAACCCAGACCAAAAAGCTGGCGTTTCGCTACGTTCAAGAACAAAGAGAAGATCACAGTACCGAGATAGCCTTTACCCATTCACAAGGTTATGCCCAATACTTGGCGGGTGAGACCAGGATCCCAACTGGGGCCATCGGGGATCTTTTGATTGCTATTTTTGTCAAACACGATCAGGACTTCGGATCTCCGCTGGAACTCGGCGTTAAATGGCAGCAGGAGAGCAAGATCGAAAGTGATGTTATAACGGCCGAAACAATACTGACAACAAATACCATCACGGCGATTGAGGAGACAAGCGTCGAAGCAGAGGCTTCACTTTCATCCCGTGCAGAAAACGTTAATTTTTGCGGTCAAATTCAAAATCACTCCCCTGCAACTCTACAAACAGATGCCTCACCGCATTACCTGACTTGGTTAAGAATCCCGGGCATTCCCTATGGTTCATTTGACCCCATGAAAACAAAAGTTATGCTGCAGGGAAAGGAGTACACCCTGCAACAGAGAGAGTCAGGCAACCCACCGGACAGGGACACTGTTGTTATCCTGCATTTTATTCCACACAAAATCTCCAGCCAGCACCTTACAATTTATGGCTCTACGCCAGAAGCACAGTCGGCCAGGCAGGGCTCCAGAGAGCTGCAGGAATCGGATCTTAATAAACTCTCTACCCTGATCACCCCCGATATTGCTGTAAGAATAGCCCGCCGGTTTCAGATAGAAGAGGCTGATATTGGCAACTTGAAATCGACCTATTTAGCACAAGGCGCTGAGTTGAATTTCCAGCTTCTGAAAACCATTCTGGACAGTAAGGGTGATAAATTTACCAGCGAAGCACTGGCGGAAAAGATGGAAGAGGAGCACCTCGGTACCCTTGCGGAGAGGGTTCGAAAAAATCAGCTGGAAGTCTCGGCTGATGACGCGGATTTCCAGCAGGAGATGATCACTTTATCTACGTATATTGCCCCCTTTGTAGAGGAACTTGCTTTGGCAATGGGTTTTCCACCAACATCTACATCTGCATTTACTGAAAGCAACCAGCCGGGCTATGAACTGCTCTATAAGGCTTATCAGGAACAACGTCTGGGCATGCTTTACGAGGCTAGCAAAAAGTCGGAGCTTGGAGATCTCCCCCATCAAGTCAAAGATTCAACAGTTTATCCCATTTTGGCAAGCCGCATACAAGAGCAGCAAAAACCCAAACTTAAACAGTCAAAGAACGCCCGGCTATTACCCGTAGTATTCAACCATCTTGATCCATACCTGCTTGATCTAAGAATGACCGGCCGTGATCTCATGCGTCTGGGCAGGCCCCCAAATGAAAGACGCCAAAAGAATTTTATCCAGATGCTGGAACAGGTTCAAGGGGCAATGAGTTTTTCGTTGGGAAGTGGTATGGCTATAACTTCGGCAGACAACGCGTTGTTCTCGGTCAAGCAGCGAGAGTTCGGAACCGGACTCAGCTACAGAAAATGGCTAGCCATCCTGAATGATATTGATGACCTGGAGACCCACAGTGTAGCGCAACGTACAGTAGAATATCTGGAGAACCCCGAAGAACATCAGATTATCAGCGACTCAGCCCTCCTTGCACTGGCTCAAAAATACAGCAAAACAAACAGACCTCTATCCCTGCGTTTTTTGCTGGCAAGAGCAAAACCAGGCAGTCATGGCAGCAGGATAGAAAAATATCTTGGACACAACCTAGGCATTCAGTGTGAGGAGTATGATTGCAAAGATGCTTACGGCAGAAGAAAATGTGGAAACAGCCCATCTCTGGAGGTTGAGAGACAACGTCTCGCTCTTACACCTTATCAATTTTATCCCTCAAAAAAAACATGAGCTGGGTTATCGCTGCCTGAATATATCTGTCAATGTATCTTACTATGGGGTCCCAACCCATGTTACTACTTAAATCACATTTTCCTGCAAGAGTGCCTGCGCCCCTTCTGGGACTCAAACCGAGACCGCTGTCAGGATCTCTATCTGTCCTTTTATCTGTCCTTTTATCTGCACTTCTCCCCTCCATAGCAGGGGCCGTAAAAATCAAGCTCCCCCACGGCGTGATATTTGAAGTTGATGGCGATTTCACCGGGCAAGACAAAAAAGCCTTTAGCCACGTGACTCTTCAGGAAACTCAGGAAACTCAGGAAGGTCAGGAAGAATCCGGGACACTGGAAATCAGTCACGCCCCCCAGCACCCTTTGGGATATATACACCTCGGTCCTGCTGGCCACCGCAAAGAGAGGGGAACGCTTTATCTCAGTCTTGTCTCTGGTTATCCTGAAAGTGATGAAACAAAAACCACCATGGAAATGGGTATTGATATTACCCAACCTGGTGGAGTGGTAATGGTTACTCCCACCCTTACCACAGATGAAATGGTGATAACCCAGCTTATGGGAGGACACATCATTGGTCAGCCTCAGACGGCCACGGCAAGTACGTCGATTACCCATGCTGGTGTCTCAAAACCGTCTCTGACAGTCCCCCGGGGCCATGTCTTCTCTATGAAATTTGAAAACATTTACCACGAAGAAATTAACTTTATCTCTCCTGTCCTTATCATTGATGGGCAAAAATACCCTATTGTACACGGTGCCGGATCACCCTCCCTTCCGGAATCCAACACCCTGATCCTGATGTATTTCAAGCCCTGTGATTCGGCCCCCCATGAGTTTCATCTCCATGTAACCAGGCCCTCTGTAACAGCGGGCAAGTCTGCAGCCCGTGAATTGACAGAGACCGATCTTCAGCAACTGGCTGACATCACAACAGTTGACACTATAACTGCCCTGCTTAGAACCCATGGATTACTGGATGACAATACAATCAGTACAATAAAGGACCAGCACAACAATCCCTGTGAAGCAAGTTTTCAGCTTCTTAAGCAAGTGCTCTACAAAACAGGGAATATAACTTCTGACTACCTGGCTGAAAAGCTGGAGAAAATCAGCCTCAACAGTCTTGCTAACAGGGTCAGAACAGGCCAATTGCAGCTGACAGAAAAAGATGATGAGCTCCAGGCAGAAATGGCCAGTGTAGGAAAGTTTCTTGATGTATCGGCATACCATATAGCTGCAGAAATGGGGTTATCTGACAAAGATAAAGAGGCGATAAAAATCCATGATATGCCTGGCTACAACTTACTGTCTACAGCTTATAAAGCTGACAAACTCCACTTGATATACTCCGCCTGCGAAAAGCTCCACCTCACTGATTTAAGGAGACAGATTGAACAGGAGAACAGATTTCCACTACTTGCAGCTCTGCTTATGAAAGAGCCCTCCACCCACCAGAAAGTGGCCGTCCCGAAAATTTTACCGATTTCAATAGCTCACCTGGATGACAACCTTCTGAGGGTCCGTATAGGTCGGTGTGATTTGAATTTCCTGAAAACAAGATTTGCAACGGAGCAGATAAGTAAAAGCCTTCTGAATAGACTAACAGGACTTGCTGGTGACCCCAGCACTGGAAATAGAGACTGGGAGGTACTCGCTTATGGAAGCAGAAATTCAAGTGACTACAAAAAGGAGATATGGGGAGAAATGATGCCTTACGGCAAATTGATCGATCTTCTGAACCAGGCGGAAACACTGGAAGCGTCTTCATTAGCCCGGCATCTGACCAGCCGCATTGAGTCTGGAGGGGTTGAGAGGGGATTAAAATCAGACGATTATTATTATCTGGCTAAATTCCACCACAAAAAAGGTCAGCGGAAAACTGCCCTGGCTATTCTGTTAAGGGACAAAGTGGCCCCTGAAAAGGGGATCGCCCACCTTTTGAAGATAAAATGCAACCACTGCTTCGGTAATGAACAACCCAGTGGAGTATATGTGCGTGAATGTTCCGACTATCCCTCCCTGCAACAGGAAGCGAAAAGGCTGGGTGTCTCTCCGATAACCTTTCAGCATAAAAAGCTGTAAATACTCAGAGCCTGTTCATAATCTTAACGCAGGCTGCAAATACCGAATAAAAGCTCCTGATTCTCTCTTTTTGCTCAGGCCATGCATGGCCTGAAAGCATCTGGATACTCCTCCCTTTATATATGTTATTATCGTGGGTTTCGTTTAAACGGTACCTTACGTACTTTTAAATTGTACGCATGTACTTTCTATATACCTATATACATGCCGTACGCATGTACTTTCTTTTTGTTTCAGCAGGTTTCGATGTATGACCGAACAATCCCGCGCCGCTGACAGCGGTCTGGCGATTTACCTGCGCCTTCTGGGCTATGTTCGCCCTTACTGGGCCTTTTTTGCACTCAGCCTTCTGGGCTATGCCTTTTTCGCTGCCAGCCAGCCCATGTTTCCGGTGCTGGTTGACTTCTTTACCACCGCCCTGATTGGCGATAACCAATCCCCGATTTCAATAGGGAGACTGTATGAACTATCACCGGAACAACTTGTTCCGCTGGTTCCACTGGGCCTGGTCTTTATGGCGACATTCCGTGGCATCGGGTCATTTATGGGTAATTACTTTCTGGCCAGAGTGTCACTGGGCGTTGTCCATGATCTGCGAGTGCATCTGTTCAACAGCATGCTCATACTGCCCAACAGGTTCTTCGACGATAACAATTCCGGCCACCTGGTCTCCCGTATTACTTATAACGTCGGTGGCGTCACCACTGCCGCCACAGATGCTATTAAAGTTGTAGTCCGGGAAGGCCTGACTGTTCTTGCAGTACTGGGCTACCTGCTCTGGACCAACTGGCAGCTTACCCTCATTTTTATCGCCATTGTTCCTGTTATTGCCGGTATTGTTGGTTACACCAGCAAGCGTTTCAAAAAGCTGAGCAAAAAAATCCAGAATTCCATGGGTGATATTACCCATATCACATCTGAAACAATTACCAGCCACCGCGTGGTACGCAGCTTTGGCGGCGAAGAGTATGAGAAAAACCGTTTTTTGAACGCCAGTTCCGATAACACCCGTAAAGGGCTGAAAATGGTCAAGGTCAGTGCCATCATGACCCCAACACTGCAGCTGATTATTCTCTCTGCCATGGCGGCACTGATGTATACCGTGCTGTTCATGCAAACCTCGGGTGCAACAGCCAACACTCCCGGTGAACTGGTGGGCTTTCTGACGGCAGCAGGTCTTCTACCCAAACCTCTGCGTCAGCTCAGTGAAGTTATCCCCAATATTCAGAAAGGTATCGTGGCGGCCTGGTCAGTCTTTGAACTGGTTGATGAACAGCCTGAACTGGATAACGGTACGCTGGAGATTGAGAGAGCAGAAGGTGAGCTAGAGTTCAGAAACCTGTCTTTCACTTACCCCAATGCTGAAAGCCCCGCCCTCAAGAACATCAGTTTCAAGGCGAAGCCTGGTGAAGTCATTGCCCTTGTTGGGCGCTCCGGCAGTGGTAAAACGACACTTGCCAGCCTTCTCCCCCGTTTCTACAACCATACCGAAGGTGACATACTGCTGGATGGCAGACCTGTTCAGGATTACAAGCTGCACAACCTGCGCAAGCAGATAGCCCTGGTTAATCAGCAGGTATCCCTGTTCAACGATACTGTCAGCAACAATATCGCCTACGGTGATCTGCGGGATACCGATGAGGAAGATGTGCGCCTGGCAGCCCGCGCCGCCCATGCCATGGAGTTTATTGAAAACCTGCCTAAAGGCTTCAGCACCCTTGTAGGTGAAAATGGCGTACTGCTGTCTGGCGGACAGAGACAGCGTCTGGCCATTGCCCGTGCCATCCTTAAAGATGCTCCTTTGCTGATTCTGGATGAGGCGACATCTGCCCTGGACACGGAATCCGAGCGCCATATTCAGGCTGCACTGGATGGTATTATGAAAAAACGGACAACTCTGGTTATCGCTCACCGGTTGTCCACAATCGAGAATGCAGACCGTATCCTGGTTATGGAAAAGGGCCAGATTATTGAGTCCGGCAGCCATGCTGAGCTACTGGAAAAAGATGGTGCCTATGCCCGGCTGTATCATATGCAGTTCCAGGAACAGGCTGAGCTGGCATCCGGAGAAATGGCTTAAGTCATTGTCTCAGCCATTGCCTCAATTCAGTCTCGACTAATTTATCTATAAAGAAAAGCGGCATCAGATCAAACGAGGTGTCGCTTTAAAATCAATACAAGGCAATAGAGAATGAAGCTCACCCTGCCCCGTTTTGATAAAGCCCGCGTTGTTGTTGCCGGCGATGTTATGCTCGACCGTTACTGGCATGGTCCTACACGGCGCATCTCACCGGAAGCGCCGGTTCCTGTTGTGCGTGTTACCGGCGCTGAAGATCGTCCAGGAGGTGCAGGTAATGTTTCCCTGAACATTACCTCTCTGGGAGCTCCAGCCTGGCTGCTGGGTGCAACCGGCGATGATGAGGCTGCGGACTGTCTGACCAACAGCCTGGAAAGTGCCGGTGTTTTCTGTGATTTTATTCGTCACGAAGAAGCCCCCACCATTACCAAGCTGAGGGTTATCAGCCAGCATCAGCAGTTGATGCGCCTGGATTTCGAAGAGTCATTTGCCGAATCATTTCAGGAGCAGATTCCAGAACACCTGGAAAAGCTGTTGGACAATGCCGACGCTCTGGTTCTTTCCGATTACGGAAAAGGCACACTGTCGGATCTGCAGTCTCTGGTCAAAAAAGCAAAGGCACGTAACATTCCGGTTCTGGCAGATCCAAAGGGCTCTGACTTTGAAAAGTACCGTGGTGCGACTGTGATTACTCCTAACCTGAGTGAGTTTGAAGCCATTGTTGGCCACTGTCCGGATGAAAAAACCCTGGTAGAGCGAGGCCAGCAGCTGCGCAAGCATCTGGACCTGGATGCCCTGCTGATTACCCGTAGTGAAAACGGCATGACCCTGCTGCGGGAAGATGAAACCGAACTGCACTTCCCCGCTCGGGCCCGTGAAGTTTTTGATGTAACGGGGGCCGGAGATACCGTTATCGCGGTTCTGGCTGCAGCCATTGCCAGTGGCATGTCACTGCCGGAAGCTACTGCTCTGGCCAATATTGCAGCCGGTATCGTGGTTGGCAAGCTGGGAACGGCTACAGTCAGCCTGCCTGAACTGCGTCGTGCAGTCAGTGCCGTTCACGGCGTTGAGCGTGGTGCCATGACCCGGGAACAGCTGGCAACGGTTGTAGAAGAAGCCAAAAATCACGGTGAACGCATCGTCTTTACCAATGGTTGTTTCGACATTCTTCATGCCGGCCATGTTGGCTACCTGGAAGAGGCTAGGCAACTGGGCGACCGGCTGATTGTTGCTATTAACAGTGATGAATCTGTGACTCGCCTGAAAGGAGAAGGACGACCGATTAACCCTGTAGAACGTCGCATGGCCGTTCTGGCTGGACTGGAATCCGTTGACTGGGTGGTGCCTTTCCATGAGGATACCCCGGAGACACTTCTGGAGCTGTTCAAACCCGATGTTCTGGTAAAAGGCGGTGACTACACTGTTGATCAGGTTGTCGGTGCGCCAATTGTCCATGGGTACGGTGGCGAGGTTGCTGTACTGGAGTTTCTGGATAACTGCTCGACAACAGCGATTGTACGCAAGATCCGTAAAGAGGATGTTGTTGAAAAAATTCTGAAATAAAGTAAAAACGGCAAAGGGGCACTCAACCTGCTCCTTTGCCGTTTTTGTATCTCCTTTCAGGAATTAACATTTTTCTGGCTTAACCGGTACTCTTCCTTCAACTCCTTTCTCAACACTTTACCCACAGGGGTCACAGGCAGTTCATCCCTGAAAACCACCTGCCTTGGAACCTTGTAGGCAGTCATATGCTCCCGGCACCAGACTATGATCTCTTCTTCCGTCAGGGAGTCGTTTGATGGAATAACATAGAGCCTTGGTGTTTCTCCGGTCTTGGCATCAGGTACACCAATGCATGCACAATTCACAACCTTGGGATGCCCAGACACCACGCTTTCGATCTCATTGGGGTAAACATTGAAGCCTGAAACCAGGATCATATCCTTGATACGATCAACTATGCGGATAAACCCATCCTCTTCCACTCTGGCGACATCGCCGGTTTTCAGCCAGCCTTCACTGTCAATCACTTCAGCTGTTGCTTCGGCCCGACCCCAGTAGCCTTTCATAACCTGGGGCCCCTGCACGCAAAGCTCACCTACACCTCCTTGCGGCACTTCATTGCCCTGATCATCTATCAACTTGATTTTGGTAGATGGCAAAGGCAACCCTGCCGTCCCCGGCTGGGCAAGTTCTCCCATAGGGTTAACACTGACGACAGGGGAACACTCTGTTAATCCATACCCTTCTGATACCCGGCAACCTGTTACCTGTTCCCAGCGTTTGGCAACATCCTCCAACAGGGCTGTTCCGCCAGACAGCGTAACCTTCAGATGGCTGAAGTCCAGCTTACTGAACTCCGGATGTTCCAGCAGACTGACAAACAGCGTGTTCAAACCGGCAAAGAAAGTGAATGGCCAGGGCTTTATCGCCTTGATGAACAGGCTTGCATCCCTGGGATTAGCGATCAAAATACTGTGCTGCCCCTGCATGGGAAAAAACATCAGATTCACGATAAAGGCATAGATGTGGTAAAGCGGTAAAGGGGCTATAGCGACTTCTGCCCCAGGTTTCAGCCAAAGCTCTCCATTATCCTTTTTCTGGCCGAGAGCCCCGCTTACCTGTGCCAGGTTACCCAGCAGGTTGCCGTGGGTCAGCATAGCTCCTTTGGCAACGCCCGTCGTTCCCCCTGTATACTGCAGTACAGCAATATCCTCCGATACACGGGATACCTTCTGATAAGGCGGCAGTTTCGCTCCCTGCGCCAGGGTCGTACGGAAAGAGATTGCTTTGGGTAGGTTGTAGGGAACCACCAGCTTTTTCACATGACGCACAAGGCTGTTGATAATCCAGCGTTTGGGTGCTGGCAGCATATCCGCCAGGGCGGTTCTGATCAGGTACTTTACAGGAGTATCACAAATAACTTCTTCTACCAGATGTCCAAAGTTGTCCAGGAAGAGCAGAGCTCTGGCTCCGGAATCATTTAACTGGTGTTTAATCTCCCGAGCTGTATAGAGAGGGTTGGTATTAACAACCACCAGACCTGCCCGAATAGCACCGTAGGCAGCGATGGGGTACTGGAGCAGGTTAGGCAGCTGTATGGCAATACGATCGCCAGGCTTAAGATCAGTATTATTTTGCAGCCAGGCTGCAAACCGGGCACTTTGAATGTCAATATCCCGGTAAGTCAGAGAATAACCAATGCCGGTAAATGCAGGACGTTCAGCAAAACGGGATACAGCATCATCAACTAATTCAATCAGAGAGCTGTAATCCATGGAAGCTACCTCGGAAGGCACTCCATTAGGACGTTTGTCATCCCAGAACTCTGGATTCATCACTGATACCTGTTTGTTATTTTTGTTGTGGTCACCGCCAACCATAAAAAACCGCAGCAGGGAATATAGCCCCTGTCATATGCTGTCGTCGGCAACAGGTAAGAGTTATTATGACCGTTATTGATACTTGCTGGCAATTGTACACAGAACTCTTTACAGACTGGTCAACATGGGGCAAGCTGCACCTGTCTCGTCAGTATCGGCATCAACGAAGTTGGACATAGATTACCGGTTAGTAGCCTGTCAGGATCAGTTCCGTCAGGTATCCCATCGCATAAACATCCAGCAGCTTGTGGAAGATTATAACCGCCTTCGCACAACTGCAGACCTCAATGGCATAAAAGCCCGCTCCGAAACCATCAGTTTCATTGCTGACCAACTGGATGTTCTGTCTGTTGTTGAAGACCTCGACAGTGAACTGAATGAGTCCAGAGAAATGCTCACAGGACTAATCAATGATCTCTATGACCTGAACCTTGAGCCTGACTCTGCTCTTGCAGGCTGAACAAAAGATCAGGTAAAACCAGCTGACTCATGCCTGACTGATATCCAGCATAAGCTCAGGGGACAATGACTCAATCCGTTCGCGGACTGTATCAACATCCGTACCATCTGGAGCACACAGATGCGCCTGGATTGACTGCAGATGCTCTCCAGTACACGGCGCCGTTATAGTATCTGTATGGAGTTCACTGATGCGTATATGCTGTTCTCCCAGCAATCGAGAAACATCCGTGACCAGTTCCGGTGCCTCATCAGCAATCAGATTCATAAGCAGGTGTCTCTCTTTATGAGGCAGATCATCAGGGTTCATGGCATCAAACTGTACCTTGACACCCTCTTCCTTCATGGATTTCAGATCTCTGGTTAACCCACTCAACTCTTCCGGCGACACACTGATGAACATAATGCTGGCAAACCGGCCTCCCATATGAGCCATATGGCTGGAAAGAGAACGTGCCCTATGCCGGGATACAGTCTGGTTCAACACATCTTCCATACCTGGCAGATCCGGGCCAGTTATTGTCAGCAATAAATTATTGGTCATTGCTTGGTACTCTGTAGTATCCGACGAACCTGCAGAAGTATGGACCCTGCCGAACTGAGTCGTAGGATTTTTTTATTATTTCACGACATTTTTCTTAATCCAGATATTACAGCTGGCCAGGTATCACTGTTGGGTATCAGACTCTGTTGATGGAATATCCAGATTTAGCTCTTATAATACCGCCCCCTTTGCCACACCTGCTGGCTCCTGAATTAGCGGATAGGATCATGAACCTGGCAACCCTCAGCCTGAAAAAAAACGCCGAACGACGCCTGAAAGCAGGCCACCTCTGGATTTACAGTAACGAAGTTGATACCTCCAGGACACCTCTTGCTGGTTTTGAGGCCGGCCAGCAGGCTATTATCGAAACAGCATCCGGCAAAGCCATTGGTATTGCCTATATCAATCCCAATACTCTGATCTGCGGGCGGCTCATCAGCCGCAACACCAAGCATGCCCTGACTCAGTCTCTGCTGGTTCACCGCCTGAAAATTGCCCTCAGCCTGCGGGAAAGCCTGTTTGACCAGCCCTGCTATCGTCTCTGCTACGGTGACAGTGACAATTTGCCTGGATTGGTTGTTGATCGCTTTCACGATTACCTGGTCGTTCAGATTGGCACCGTGGGCATGGAGGTGATGCGTGAAGATGTTATCGCAGCCCTGGTCAAGGTTCTGAAACCTGCAGGCATCCTGTTCCGCAACAATGGTGGCGTCCGCTCTCTGGAGAAACTGCCGGAATATATCGAAACAGTTTACGGAGAAGTTCCCGATGAACTGCCTCTGATAGAAAATAACACTCAGTTCCTGGCTCCGGTGAAAGATGGCCAGAAAACTGGCTGGTTTTATGACCACCGCCCGGCTCGGGCCTATCTGAACACCATGGTGCAGGGAAAGCGGGTTCTGGATGTATTCAGTTACATCGGTGGCTGGGGAGTGCAGGCAGCTAATGCTGGTGCCAGTGAAGTATTCTGCGTCGACAGCTCCGCACTTGCTCTCGAATACGTGCACAAAAACTCAGAATTAAATGGTGTTGCCGACAAGGTCGCTACGCTTGAAGGTGATGCATTCTCTGCTCTTAAAGAGTTACATGCGGCTCAGGAAAGATTTGATATCGTGGTGATGGACCCACCGGCATTTATTAAGCGGAAAAAAGATATCAAGAACGGAGAACAGGCCTATCGCCGGGTTAATGAAATGGCTATGCGTCTGTTAAACAATGACGGCATTCTGGTCAGTGGTTCCTGCTCCATGCACCTGCAGCGTGACAGCCTGCTTGATATTCTGCGCGCTTCTGCCCGTCATATTGACCGGGAGATGCAATTGTTTGCCGAATGCCACCAGGGAGCAGACCACCCAATTCATCCATGCATTCCTGAAACAGCTTATATAAAAGCCATGTTCGGGCGTATTCTGCGGGTGTAGTTTACTGACTTTGCATTTCCCGCTCATAGTCTTGTGTCGTTTAATGATAGACGACTGAGTAAATATAAAGAAAAGCCCTGCGTGTGTAGGGCTTTCGGGCTTAAATTAATGACTGCTTAGGTCAATGTTTATCTCAGGCAGACTTTGGCAGTTCTCCCTGGCTGACCAAAGCCCCGGTAAGATCATAGATTTTGCACTCCGATGATTTCATCCAACCCTGCCGATAGGCACGGTCAAGCTTCGGCACACCAAAGCTTAAATCTTTATTCACCCTTCGGGATTCAACACCCAACTGATATGCCGCCTGCTCAGCACGCTGAGCCCAACCAAGACTCTTACTGTAGTTATTATCCATCCTGGACATTACACCTGCAGCATACATGGTCAAAATATCTTCAATTCGCTCTTCCATCGCTGATGTTTCACCCGCAATCATGAAGCAAGACCTCCAAAAACCACTTAAAAAAGTGCTGATTATTATGAGCAGACACAATTTCTTGTTTTTATACAGGGTTTATATGTCTGTGTAATTATTTATACCGATATGTTTTTCTCAGTGCTTGTCTGTAAGTAGACAGTACCTTGACTAAAACTCTACTGATATAAAAATTAATAACTGACGGTTCCAATAAAATTTAATTGGTGTTTTAATTTAGAACGCTATCACTTTTCATCAGTTGTATAAGACAAGATGTTGCCGTGGGAGTTCACGGTTCAGTCAGTATGTCATTAATGGGTTGCATATAGCTATATAAATGATGCAACGCAGACACACATTGTCACCAGGGACCTGGAGCACACTGATGTTCAAAACCATGGATACGGATAACCATCCATCCGCGAACTCCCTTGATGTCTGGGAGAGATTCCTCAGCCACCTGCAACCTGTCGCCCTGGAGCCTCTACCAGGAAAAACACCAAATAAATTCAGGGGCAGACTACGTCTGGCACACTTGGGTGATCTGCGGGTCAGTATTCTTCATGCAACAGAGCACTGCCTTCGCAACGAGCCCCCCTCAGTCTCAAGCAAGATTCGAGAAGAGTATGTTCTGATCCTGCCCATGACCGGAAATATGTTAATACAGCAGGGACGAGTTAATATCCCTCTTATCAGGGACCAGATCCTGCTGGTCAACCTGAGCTATCCAGTTGAAACAATTTACCTGACACCTGCCAGCTGTTTGCAAATAATGATTCCCGAAGCCAGGCTTCGGCATGTTTCAAAATTGCTTCCCGACAGCAGCCCCAGAGTTCTGAACAGCAGCAGCGGCCTTGGCCTGATACTTCGCAACCAGTGCATGGGACTGATTAATGGCCTTGATGGTGTAACTAATGAGAAAAGCTGCCATACCCTGGGAGAAATGCTGATCGAAATGCTTACCCTGGTTATCAACCATGAAGTTCCGGAAACAAACAGGAAATCCCCGGAACAACAAAGACTGGCCGATATTCTCAGCGCCATAGACCAGCAGCTTGAAAACCCGGAAATCAGCACTGACTCCGTTGCCAATGCTGCACATATTTCCAGAGCGTACCTGTTCAAGCTGCTTAAGCGACACCACACCAGCTTTCGCCAAGAGGTTCTTAACCGCCGACTTGATCGGGCGAGGGCACTCCTCAAAGACCCTACTCTTGCTCACCTGCCCGTATCAGACATCGCCTGGCGGCTTGGGTTCAATAGCCACAGCCATTTCAGTCGTAGTTTTCACAAGGCTTCCGGGATCAGCCCCACTGATTATCGACGCCTTCACCCTTCGGTCACAGCTGACGAAGCTCACTGTCGTAATCTGGAACTGGATCTTTCCTGACTCACCGGGATTTAAACCTACAGCCCCATCTGCTTAGCGATAATCTCATTCATAATTTCTCGAGTTCCCCCTCCGAGAGAGAGAATGCGGTTATCGCGATACAGTCTCTCCACCATGCACTCCTGTATAAACCCCATCCCACCAAAGAGCTGTACCGCCTGGTGAGTGAGTTTATCGCTGCAATCTGTAGCAAAGTTCTTGGCCATGGACACTTCCTTAACCACAGATTTCCCCTGGTTCATGGCATCAGCCACCTGGTAAGCAAGGGCTTCACTGGCCTGCAGCAGAGTTGCCATATCTGCCAGTTTGTGGCGGGTCACCTGAAACTTGGCCACGGGTCGGCCAAAGACTTCACGCTCCCTGACATAAGCTAAAGAATGCTCCAAAGCCATACGGGAGGTCATATTTGCCATAACTGTAAGCATCAGCCGCTCATGCTGGAAATTGCCCATAATGGCGGCAAAGCCCTGGTTTTCAGCTCCGATCAGGTTTTCCACCGGAACCCGGCAGTCATCAAAAAACAACTCTGCGGTATCTGAGCAACGCCAGCCCATTTTCCTGAATTTCTTGCCAACGGAAAATCCTGGTGTTCCCTTCTCCACCATAATCAGGCTGATACCACCAAAACCCTCGCCCCCGGTTCGAACTCCTACAGTATAAAAATCTGCCCGGCAGCCACTGGTGATAAAGGTTTTGGAACCATTCAAACGATAATAATCCCCTTCCCGAACAGCCCGGGTCTGCAGGTTGGCGACATCAGAACCGCCCCCCGGCTCAGTAATGGCCAGAGCTGCAACTTTTTCTCCCCGCAAAACCGGAGGAACAACCTTTTCTTGCAAGGTCTGCGAGCCGAAACGAACTATTGGTGGCAAGCCGATATCATGGGAACCCAGCCCTGCGGCCACCCCCCCGGAACCGGCCCGCATAATCTCTTCCGAGAACACCACCCGGTGAAACTGGTCACCACCAAAACCTCCCAGTTCTTCCGGATAGCCAATTCCCAGAAACCCCGCCTTTCCAGCCTCGCGGTACAGCTCCAGAGGAAACTCTTCTGCTTCTTCCCACTGATCAATATAAGGCAATATATTTCGCTCAACGAAGCGACGGACAGATTCCCGCAGCAGGCGGTGAGTATCATTGAAGTAGTGATCAGTAAGCATATGGGGAGTCCATTGTTGTTTTTATGATGACGCAAGGTTAAACAAGCGCTTGCTTGGTTGGCAAGTTTTCCGTGACCAGCTCACCTGATAGCACATACGTACCATATTTTTTGGCAGTATGGCCCTGTACAACCTGCCTCCAGCCGCTTAATTAAGGTATGTTACAAATTGATGCAGGATAAAAAATGAGCACACCACAGTCAGGCATACTGCCAGAAGCCAATACTGATGCCACCTTCCTTGTTCTTCTGCTGCAGAATGATCCTCTAAGTGGCAAAACTGTACAGCAGTTTTCACAGAATTTCCCAGCCATGGTTGACAAGCTGGCCAGCAAGTACTCCGACAGCAAGCTGTTTGCCACCTTGAGCTTTGGTAGCCAAGCCTGGAAAACTCTATTCAAGGATCACCCCTATCCGAAAGAACTGGCACCATTCAAAGCCCTGCGTGATGGTGAGAGGCTGGCCCCGTCTACTCCTGGCGATATGTTGATTCATATCCGCTCTAACCGGAAAGATATTAACTTTGAGCTAAGCCGCCTGATTATGGACACTCTGGAAGATAGTGTTCTGCTGGAAGAGGAGGTATCCGGTTTCCGCTATCTGGAATCCCGTGATATCACTGGCTTTGTTGATGGCACAGAAAATCCGGAAGGTGATAACCGGGCAGCAGTCGCCCTGATCCCTGAAGGCCAGCCCCTGGCCGGTGGCAGCTACATCCAGTGCCAGCGTTATATTCATAACATGCCAGCCTGGGAAAGTTGCCCAGTTCAACACCAGGAGCAGATCATTGGCCGCACTAAACAGGATGATGTTGAGTTTTCAAGCGAAGAAAAGGCACCTACCGCCCATATTAAGCGGGTTAACCTCAAGGAGGATAACAAAAGTCTGGAGATACTGCGCCACAGCATGCCTTATGGTAATAGCCAGGAACATGGCCTGTTCTTTATCGCCTACTGTAATACAGCCCGACACTTTGATCTGATGCTTGAGCAGATGATACATGCCAATGGTGACGGTCATTTTGATCATTTGATGAACTTCACTCAGGCAGTGACAGGCAATGCATTCTTCGCTCCCAGCAGGGATTTCCTTGAGAGCCTGGATTTATAGACCAACACTCCCCCTCTGCGATCATCTACAAGACCAGAAACAAGCAAGGCTGTTACCATACAGGCTGACGTAGATACAGGTTCTGTTAAGTGGATGATTTGAAAGCAAACCAGAAAATCTGGCTGATTGTCAGCCAGATTCCGGAGGGTAAAGTTGCAACCTACGGGCAAGTTGCTGAAATGGCCAAAATGCCCCGCAGGGCAAGGCTCGTGGGTAATGTACTCAGCCAGATTCCTGCTGGTTCAACTCTGCCATGGCACCGGGTTATCAATAGCCGTGGAGAGCTGTCTTTTCCCGAAGGTACCCCCCGTTACAAGAAGCAGAAAGAACTGCTTGAAAGCGAGGGAATTGTATTTTTGAATTCAAAAATCAAGCTAACCATTTATCGCTGGGACGGCGAGTGAGGCATACGTCTGCCAACGTATGTCACCAGTAACAGGACCGGCATACCGATTAAGGCTGAAATGATAAAGAAGGCTGGATACCCGATACCATCAACTATGGTGCCGGAGTATCCGGCCAGCAGCTTGGGAAGTAAAGTCATTAAAGAGCTGAACACGGCATACTGCATAGCTGTAAAGGCCCGGTTGGTTAAGCCAGATAGATAAGCAATAAAGGCTGCCGAAGCCAGACCACCACTCAGGTTATCCGCAACAATCACCCCTGCCAGCATCCAGGATTCCGGCTGGGAAACAGCCAACAGGGCAAACAGCAGATTACTCGCAGCAGAGAGAAAGGCTCCCAACCACAGGCTTTTCAAAACACCATAGCGAATGGCAAGAAGGCCCCCGAGGAAACCACCGGCAATAGTCATCAACAGACCAAAGGTTTTGGTGATGGCTGCAATCTGTTCCTTGGTATAACCCATATCATCATAGAAAACATTTGCAACGGCCCCCATGACGATGTCAGAAATCCGATAGGTTCCCACCAGCAGCAGGATAAACAGGGCCAGTTTTCCATATCGGCTGAAGAAGTCCCGGAAAGGGGCAATATAGGTTTCATCCACCATACCCGGCGATACCAGATGGCTTTTCACCATTAACCAGGAACCAACCAGAGCGGCCACCAGGCTACAGCCAAGACGCAGTGTTTCCGCAATAAACGACGCTACAAGCTTATCTATGCCAATATTGGTCAAGACCTCAGCCAACCCTTTCATCGCACTGGCAACATTGACAAACACCAAGGCAAACATGGCGGTCGCTACAATGAACAGCCCCAGAAAACGCAGATAGTCCCTGGTGTCATACTTATGCTCTGCGGCTTCTGCCGGACGTTTAGGCTCCCTAATCAGAAGTGTTGTTACAATTCCCACCAGCATTGCACCAGCCATACCCATGTAAGTCTGTGACCACGCGGTGTAACTGTAACCCTGACCATCACCCGACCCCAGCCAGCTGGCCAGCGCCAGTGCACCGGCTCCAGCCACAAGCATACCGATGCGATAACCGGCAATATAAGCCGATGACATCAGCGCCTGCCACTCCTCTTCAGCTGCCTCAATCCGATAGGCATCAATAACAATATCCTGGGTAGCTGACGAAAAACCCAGCATAACTGCGCCAATAGCTACAAGGGTCAGGCTGCTCTGGGGGTCATTACTGGCCATAAAAAACAGGGAACCAACAATGGCCAGCTGTGCGAACATCAGCCACGCACGACGCCTGCCAAGTAGTTTTGTGAGGAAAGGAAGAGGCAGACGGTCAACCAGTGGAGCCCAGACAAACTTGAAGGAGTAGCCCAGGGCAGCCCAGCTGAAAAAAGTTACGGTAGCCCGGGCAACACCGGCTTCCCGCAGCCATAGGGAAAGGCTGCTGAATATCAGCAGAATCGGCACCCCCGCGGAAAACCCGAGGAAAAGCATGGTAATCACACGCCGCTGGCAGCAGGCCTTAAGAGCCTCCTCCCATGAGTGCTGAGGTGCCGTATTCTCGTTACTCATTTAAGAGTCCTTTCACAGTTTTTCTGCTGTATGCTGGCTAAAAGCGCTAAAGTCTGACCAGTATCCCCTGGAAAAGTTAGGGAAAGAAAATCAATCAGTCCCGGAAATTGTTGTACTGCAGTGGAATATCAAGATCGGCTTCCTTGAGCAGGGCAATTGCACTCTGCAGGTCGTCACGTTTTTTGCCGGTAACACGGATCTTATCTCCCTGAATAGAGGCCTGCACTTTCATTTTGCTCTCTTTAATCAACTTGGTGACTTTCTTGCTGATTTCCTTATCCAGTCCCTGCCGAACAACAGCTTCCTGTTTCACTTGTTTACCAGATGCATAGTGGTCTTTGACTTCCATGCATTTGATATCAATACCGCGCTTGACCATTTTACCCTGCAGCATTTCAACCATCTGGCGCAGCTGAAAATCCTGATCTGCGGTCATAATGATATTTTCATCCTTATGTTCGAAACTGGCCTCAACACCACGAAAGTCATAGCGTGTAGTCAGTTCACGGTTCGCCTGATCGACAGCATTGGTCAGCTCATGCATATCGACTTCAGATACAATATCGAAAGAAGGCATCAGCCCGTCTCCCTTGGTAAGTTCCGTTTATAGTTGAAACGATTTTAGCCGATCCGGCAAATCATCACACCCAATCAACAGTACTCAGGGTGCACGCTCAATTCAACATTTGGAGACTTTTAGAATCACTGAGTCAATGTTGAACCGAAATGTATCAACTAATCTTCAAGGCGGAAACCAATTTTAACCGTAACCTGATAGTGGGCTATCCTGCCGTCAGCAATATGTCCACGCTGTTCAACAACTTCATACCAGTCCATATTCTTGATGGATTCAGAAGCTCTGGCGATAGCATTGCGAACAGCATCATCAGTACTCGTTGTCGAACTGCCTACCAGCTCAATTTTTTTGTAAACGTGTGCGCCCATTCCAGTGTTCCCCTCTTCGTTATTGAGATCATGCCGTTCCAGTATATGCCTTAAGTTGAAAAAGTCCTGAAAAGCTTTTCAGCTGACCCAAGTGTACGAAAACAGCCCACTTTTCATGGTAAATTGCGCGCCTGATGCCAAAATCGACTGGATCTTTTTTTCTATGCCTCAACAAGAACACCTAGCCCTTATTGGAGATATTGGTGGAACCAATGCCCGCTTCGCCCTGGTAGAAACGGGTACTCTGGATATCTACAACACCCAAACCCTGGCCTGCGCTGATTTTGCCGGACCGGAACAGGCTATCCGGTCATACCTGTCTGACTTTGCAGGCAGCAGTTACCCTGAACAGGCCCTGCTGGCATTTGCCTGCCCTGTTCACAATGATTTTGTTGATGTCACCAATAATCACTGGGTTTTCTCGAAAAGTGAGCTGAAACAGGCTCTCGGGCTACAGGCACTGCGACTGGTCAATGACTTTTATGTTCAGGCTATGGCCATGCCTTACCTAGGCGAAGAAGACAAACTGGTGATCCGCGAAGGAGTTGCCAACAGTACAGCATCAAGGTTAGTCATGGGTCCTGGTACAGGTCTGGGCATGGCAACTCTGGTTCCTGATGGTGATCGCTGGCACGCCTTACCCGGTGAGGGTGGGCATACCAACCTTCCTGTTCGAAACGAATTGGAAGAAAAAATTGCCGCCCACCTGCGCAGCAAGTTTGGCATTGCCACCTGTGAGCATGTTCTCTGTGGCCCTGGCCTGGAAAACCTGTTTGAAGCCTACAGCGCCATTCATGGCTGGGATATACAATTAAGAGCACCTGAAATCACCCAAGGGGCCAAGAGTGGTGACGAGACATGCCTGACCGTGATCAAACATTTCCTGGACTGGATGGGCTGTGTAGCCGGAAATGCAGCCCTAGTAACCGGAGCCCTTGGCGGAGTCTATCTGGCGGGTGGAGTTCTACCAAGAATGAAAGAACTTCTGCAAGCCAGTAGCTTTCTTGATGCTTTTAACGACAAAGGCTGTATGTGTGGCTATACCAGCAATATCCCAGTTACTTTGAACCTACACAGCCAGTCAGGTTTACTGGGTGCAGCTGCCGCTCTGCTGTAATACCATTTCGGCCAGATTGACTCCGTCGGGATATCAGGTTGTGAGAAAGGATAAAGTGCCCCACTGGCATATTCTGGGAGCAGGTTCCATTGGTTGCCTCTGGGCCAGTAAATTACTGCAGAGTGGCTTTGGCTGTTCAATAGTATTGCGTCCAGAAACATTTAATCGTCTAACTTCTCCTTTCCATAATCTGACTCTTATTGAAAATGGTGTCAGTGTTTCTCAGCAGGTGCAAACCAGTACTGCTGACAGACCAGGTAAGATTGATAACCTGATTGTGGCCACTAAGGCCTTTCACGCCCTTGAGGCTGTGAAATCTGTCTCCCACCAGCTAGCTTCCGAGGCAACAATCATTCTGTTACAGAACGGAATAGGCAGCCAGCAGGTTGTTACCGAACACCTTCCAGACCACCGCATTTATTTGGGTTCAACAACCGACGGAGCCTGGCTGGATGGTTTTTTAAGCGTTCAACGGGCCGGAAAGGGTAAAACCTGGCTTGGTCCTTTCTCCTCAAAAGCCCATAAGCCAGGTTCAGTATCAGTCAATTGTCTTACTGCGCTTCAGGATATGGATATTGAACTGACCGATCACATACAGGCTAAACTGCAGGAAAAACTGGCCATTAACTCTGCCATAAACGGTCTGACCGCTTTGATAAACTGCCGAAACGGAGACTTATTGAAACCGGAGAACCTTCCCCTGGTCCGGCAGCTCTGCGATGAAACCGAACAAATTCTGCAAGCAGATGGTTACCTTTATAAGCTTGACCTGTTCAGCCAGGTCAGAAAAGTACTAACCATCACAGCTGATAATATATCCTCTACTCTGCAAGATGTCCGTCAGCAACGCCAGACAGAGCTGGCCTGGATTAACGGCTATTTGCTGAAAGTCGCCGAAAGACACAAAATTTCAGCTAAAGGTCATACCGATTTAATGGGCAAGCTGGCTGCAGCGGGAATCAGTTGAGCCTTTTTCCAGACATTCCTCGAAAACACCTTTCGAACGAGGCAGAGCCGTTGTAATCTGGACGCTGGTCTGACAAAAGCGGAAAAACATGAGCGGATTACAGGATTATCTGTCCCGTCTATCCATCAGCCGGAAACTGGTTTTTGTGATGCTCAGCGTAGTACTGGGGGTAGCCCTGGTCTCCTGCGCTGTCCTGATTATTTCTGCCTACCTTGTATCCCGTAACAATTTTGTACCTGCCAATGTCCAGGCAGTCTCCCGAATTCTGACCGAGCCTACTGTACTGAATACGCTGCTTTCAGAAAAACGGAAAGCTGAAGAAATCCTGCAGGTGGCCAGTGAATACTCCCAGATCAGAGCCATTGCCATCTACAATGGTGACAATAGCCTTTATGTCGGTTTCAGCCATGATGATGTCTCCCCACTTCCAGATTCTGCCCCTGACCGGGCCAATAGCGAAACAGACTACCTGAAAAAAGTTATTGTCAGCCAGGGAAGAGCAATCACCATTTACATTCAGGCCGATCCGGCTCTTCCCATGGATTTCTATGCCGGCATGACCACTGCCGTCATTATCATTCTGGTATTTATTCTACTGTTTAGCAGCCTGGCAGCCGGAATGATCAGGCGTTTTATCACCCAGCCAGTGCTGCACCTGATCAGTATCGCCAATACCGTCTCGATAGAGGAAAATTATGGTGTTCGGGCCCAAAAATTTTACCACGACGAGATAGGTATTCTTGCAAAAACCTTTAATACCATGCTGAGCAGGATTGAAGCCCGGGATCGGCTTCTGACTAATGCCAGAGACAAAGCCGAGCAGGCAAGTCTGAAAGCCCAGGCTCTGGCTATAGAAACCCATATGAGTAATAAGCAGCTGGAACAGGAAGTCCGCAACAGGAAGCAGACTGAGCGCCAGCTAACGCGCCTGCAAAATCACCTGAACAGTATTGTTGACTCCATGCCCTCTGCCTTGGTTGCTGTTGACCACGAGCTGGCTGTTGCCCAGTGGAACAGGGCGGCTTCCGTACTGACCGGCGTTGATCATGACCGAGCCATGGGTGTTTACCTTGGTGATGTTATGCCCTTCCTCTCTGATTCACTTGAACAGGTTCAGGACGCCCTGGACAATGAAGCTGCCGTACAGCTGGAAAAACTGTCATTCCTGTTACCTGGTGGTGAGAGAAAAATGGATATGATGATTTATCCACTGACCGATGCCGACCAGCATGGAGCAGTGATTCGCCTGGATGATATCAGTCGACGCCTTCAGCTGGAGGAGATGATGGTTCAAACCGAAAAAATGATGTCGGTTGGAGGACTGGCCGCTGGAATGGCCCACGAGATCAACAATCCTCTTGGAGCTATCCTGCAGAGCATTCAAACTGTCCAACGCAGGCTATCTCCAGACCTTGAAGCTAACCAGCAGCAAGCTGAAGATCTGAATATGTCCTTAAAGGCCATCAATGAATATTTTGAAAAGCGGGAAATCAACAATTTCCTGAATAATATTCATAGTGCTGGTGTCAGAGCTTCCCAGATTGTTTCCAATATGCTGCAGTTCAGCCGGCGTGACAGCAAAAAGCTCACTCCAACTCATCTTGATGACCTGATTCGGAAAACTCTTGAAATTGCTGCTTCTGACTTCAATCTGAAGCAGGGTTTTGACTTCATGCACATCTGTATTGAGCAGGATTTCGACCCCAACCTTCATTCCGTTCCCTGTATAGCCAATGAAATCCAGCAAGTACTTCTCAATCTTTTGAAAAATGCAGCCCAGGCTATCAGCAAAAGAAAAGAGCCAGACTGGCAGGGACATATTTCTATACGCACCCGAGAGCATGATGATCAGGCCCTAATTTCAGTAGAAGATAACGGAACAGGTATGACAGAAGAGGTCAGCCGTCGTATTTTTGAACCGTTTTTTACCACAAAAGATATTGGTTCAGGCACCGGGCTGGGTTTGTCTGTCTCCTATTTTATTGTCACCAATAATCATAATGGCTCCCTGAGTGTCAGCTCCATTATTGGTGTGGGGACCACTTTCACTATTGCTCTCAATCTGAATCAGGAAGCAGCGGCCGATAACGATACTGCATCAAGCACAGACAGGGTGGTATAATTTCTGCCTCGCCGAATAACAACACAGATTACCCTATGAATTCACCTTTACAGCAGGCAATGGCTGAAAATGTCCGCCAGGCTCTGGCTGAAGATATTGGCTCTGGAGATATTACCGCTGAACTGATTCCGGATAACAGCCATGGTGAGGCCCGGGTTATTATTAGAGATCAGGCCATAATCTGTGGACAACCCTGGGTTAACGAAGTATTCAGGCAGATAAGCCCGAAAATCCGGATTGGCTGGCGGGTGAAAGAGGGTGAAAGGGTGCAGGCCGATACCACCCTCTTTCATATATCTGGGCCGGCTCAAGCCATGCTGACTGGTGAAAGAGCAGCTCTCAATTTTCTACAGCTACTTTCCGGTACAGCCACATGCTGCAATGTGTATGCAAAACATGTTGAAGGAACCGGTGTCAAACTGCTGGATACCAGAAAGACAATCCCGGGTCTGCGGCTGGCGCAAAAGTATGCCGTTCGGGTCGGTGGCTGCCACAACCACAGAAAAGGGCTCTATGACGCATTCCTGATCAAGGAAAACCATATCGCCGCTTGTGGTAGTATCTCTTCCGCGGTCTCCTCAGCCAGGAAACTCGCGCCTGACAAACCTGTGGAAGTAGAAGTCGAATCCCTTGATGAGCTAATACTGGCTCTGGAATGCGGCACAGATATCATTATGTTGGATAACTTTTCCCTGTTTGATCTGCATCAAGCAGTTGAGCTCAACAGGAAAAGATATGCTGGCACAGCGCAATTGGAAGCTTCTGGTGGCATTACTTTCACAACACTGCGCCCTGTTGCAGAAACAGGTGTTGATTACATATCTATAGGAGCCCTGACCAAATCATGCAGGGCCATTGATTTATCCATGCGTTTTACCCGCATGTGACAGCAGGACAAGAAGTATGACACAGACAATTCTGGTTACTGGCGGTGCCGGCTATATTGGCAGCCATACCTGTGTGGAATTATTAAAAGAGGATTATGATGTTGTTGTTCTGGACAACCTGAGCAACAGCTCACCCGAAGCCCTGAAAAGAGTGGAAAGTATCACCGGCCGCTCTCCGACTTTTGCAGAAGGGGATATTCGTGACCGGAGTATTCTCAACGAGCTGTTCAACCGTTACGACTTTGCTTCCGTTATTCACTTTGCTGGTCTGAAGGCTGTCGGCGAGTCCTGCTCCATTCCCCTGCATTACTACGACAACAATGTCAGCGGTACTGTAACACTGTGTCAGGAGATGGCTGAGCATGGAGTATTTAACATTGTATTCAGTTCCTCAGCCACGGTATATGGAGACCCTGTCAGTCTTCCGATCAGGGAAGATTTTCCTCTTTCTGCTACGAACCCCTATGGCCGATCCAAACTGATAATTGAAGAAATCCTCGGTGATCTATATAAGTCTGACAATCGCTGGAACATTGCCTTGCTGCGCTACTTCAATCCTGCAGGCGCCCATGAGTCCGGCCTGATTGGAGAAGATCCCAACGACATCCCCAACAACCTGATGCCCTATATCTCCCAGGTAGCCATTGGTATACGGGAAAAACTGTCTGTCTTCGGCAATGACTACCCAACTCACGATGGTACTGGTGTTCGTGACTATATCCATGTCGTCGATCTTGCCATTGGCCATGTCAGAGCTATTGAAAAACTGCGTACAGATTGCGGGATCAAGGCCTGGAACCTGGGGGTAGGAAAAGGTCAAAGCGTTCTGGATATGGTGTCAGCATTTGAAAAAGCATCCAAACGCCCTGTGCCTTACGAGTTCACTGACCGGCGTCCTGGAGATATTGCCGAGTGCTGGGCCGACCCAGCCCTGGCTGCCGAAGAACTCAACTGGAAAGCAGAAAAAACACTGGAAGACATGATGGTTGACTCCTGGCGCTGGCAGTCATCCAATCCAAATGGTTACAGGGATGCCTGATTATTCGTCATTGAGAATAGAAAGATAGAGTAACCCTGCTACTTCCTGCCGATAAGCTTTCAAACAGCTTTCGGCAGGAAAATAATGGGGCTTTCTCAGGTTGGCAGATCATATCTGAGCCTCCTGCCGGATTTTCAGATACAGATATTCAAGGTCGTTATAGCCACAAGCCTTGTAGACAATACGTTTGATCACACCGTTAAAGGCCTCAATTTTTGCACTGGTTATTCGGTGCTGACAGTATGACAGGAGTCCTTCTCTGGCCCGATCCAACCCTTTGGCAAACCGCCTGAGTTCGCCAATGCCTGTTTCTGTGGCCAGCTCGATCCACCTGTCGAGAAACTTACTGGCACAACCTTTGTAAGTGTACGTCCAGAGCTGCTTGAGCATATCCTTCAGGGTGTAGGCTTGGTACAGGTCTTCGTTCATAGCCAACAGTTCTTTCAGATAGCTTTCTCCCTTGGGGGTGAGGTTCTCAGGGTTCCTGAACAAATTGAAGCGCTGCCCCTTGATGAAAGGCTTATCATCAACTTCAGCCTGCCTCCATTCCCGACGACGGATTTTATCTATGACATCGTTGTAATTGGCAATAATGTGAAACTTGTCGTAAACGATATCGGCGTCAGGAAGGGTGCTCCCTGACCGACGCTTTGTAGCTACCACCACGGTCTATACCCACACATTCAATGCGAGACTTTTGTTCCGGAGTTAAGCGGCTGAGGAATTGGTCCAGGGTGGCTTTTCGCTTGCCTTCACCAAGGAACAGGGTTTCGCCCCGTATCAGCATTCAGAACAACAGTCAGGTAATGGTGTCCTTTACCAATGGATTTCTCATCAATCAACAGGGCTCGTATGTTATCCAGGTCAGGGGCTGGCAGAGTTTTCATCAATATCTCTTTATCCCAGCGCCTGGCCGTATGATGCGAGATAGAGATGAATTCAGGAATCTTGTTGCAGGGCATATAGCGGCAGAGATGACTGACATGTTGCTTCAGCCGTTCAGTAGCCTGCGCTTTGGGAGCCAACCCGGGAGGCGTGACAGTTTCAATGTGCCCACAGTGGGAACACCGTCCCTGGTAAACAGTGAAGCATAATTGCACATCCAGAGTACCCAGCGGCAAGTCCAGCACGGTACGCTCATTCTCACGGATTTTACCCATTGGGTTCTGACACTGACTGCATCTGAACTGCTGTATGCGACCATCCCTGCGCAGGGAAACTGTAGCCACAGATTCATCCCAATTAATATCAATGTGGTCGATTACCCAGCCGGGAAATGAGAACATAGGACGCAGTGAGGGCGTTGTAGACATGCCTGATCCTTCAGAAATGTTGATCCGTTCAAATCAACCTTTGCCTGAAGGCTATTTCTGTTTCAACCCCTCACTTTCATCTGCCAACCTGAGAAAGCCCCAAAATAATAATGATCCGCCCACCACATCTTGCCCTTACTCTCCTTTTCTGTTCACTCAGGTCCTTAGCTATTTGCCCGGACTTATCTCCTGAACAGTTACAGCAAGAGCATGATTCTGTGCTGAAAGCCATTCAGTATCATGATGGCCTGTACGAAGCAGGAAAGCCAACTATCAGCGATAACGAATATGATGCCCTAACTCTTCACCTGAAGACCCTTAACCACTGTCTTGGGAGTAAACCTGCCAATATCCGTTCCTTGTTTCCTTTCGAAGGGCTACACATATATCCAATGGGAAGCCTGAACAAGGCTGAAAGTAAGGACGAAGTTATTAAATTTCTCCAAAAGGGGAGAAGGCTTGACAGCCCGATCCTCCTTCAACCGAAGCTGGATGGTATAGCCATAGAACTGGCTTACCAGGGTGGCAGACTTGTACATGCACTGACCCGTGGCAGTAAAATGAAAAGATCTGGAGTAAATATAACCCACCTGATTTCGTTAATTCCTGCTATCCCCGATACGCTCTCGAGCCATCATAAAGAAGTTGTGATTCATGGTGAGCTTTACGCACACTACACATACAGCGAGACACAACAGGTTTTATCACCAAGGCACTATGTTGCAGGGCTGATCAATCAAAAAGATCCACAAAGAATTGAACTGCAACAACTTCAGTTCTTCCCCTGGCACTGGGTAAATAGCCCCCTGTCTTCATTCAGAGAAAATGCCAGGCAACTGGAGAAATGGGGCTTTTCTGACACCATTTCTCATACCTATCAGGTGCAAGACATTGTAGAAATTGTTTCTCTTCGACAAAACTATGAAATCAAGGATAAGAAAGGGGTCCTCCCTCTTGATGGCGTAGTTATCAAGTTTGATAATACTGCGACCCAGAAACGCTTGGGCCATAGGGACGGAACCCCCTATTGGGCCCTGGCATGGAAGTTACCATCCCATTCATCTGTATCCAAGGTATCAGGTATACGCTGGACCATCGGCCGCACAGGGAAAATCACAGTTATTCTCGATATCACTCCCACCATAATCAAGGGTATTGAAATCAGGTCGCTTAACGTTGGACCTATAAAGCATTTTAAAACCCTAGATATTGCCATATCAGATAGTATCAGCATTGCCCTCAAAGGGGCTGCAATCCCAATACTTAGTAAGGTTCTTGTCCGACCAGCTGCCAGAAACTTTCCAAAACTCCCTGATCCAGCTCAATATAACGGAATGACCTGTATGGAGCTATCAGACGGGTGTAGAGAACAGTTTATTGCGCGAGTACAGTGGTTAACTGGGCGTAACGGTCTGGATTTACCTGGTTTTCACTACAATCGTATCAATAACCTTGTCTCTTTAGGCCGGATCAAGAAGTTACAGGATATCTTCAAGCTTGAAGCAGACGATATCGGAGCTGAAGCTGATATAATCCTGAAAACTCCCTATCTATCACTTGTGCAATTAATCAGAGCCTTGGGAATTCCTAAAGTTGGCCGTAAAAAGTCCGGATGGTTGGCAAAGGAAGGAAAGAGCTGGTCAATAATCTCAAGCACAAGTGAAAAGCAGATAAAACAATGGTTGAAGCTATCTTCGGCAGAAGCCAGTGCCGTCAAATCATATCTGAACCACCCTGAAATAAAAGCGCTTGCTTCATATTTAGCTCCCTTGATATCTAACTCCCAATTAGATCAATAACCCTTTTAAATCATATGCAATACTGCCTACAGGCGTATATACACCAGTAGAAACGCAAAAAAAACGGAGCTTTTGCTCCGTTTTTCTCTGCAGGGTAATTACTGCAAAAAGCAGATTATCTGCAGTTAGCTGGCAAATAGCTAGCCGCTACACCATTACTACCAGCTGCACGACACGTCCAGGAAATAGCTCCTGTAGTGGCAGTAGCCGCCAGTTCAAGGGTGTTGTTAGAGGAATCAACCTTACTGTTGTAGGAAACAGTAATAACAGCACAGGTGGTAGCACTGTTTGGGCAATTACTTGTTGCTCTGGTAACCGTTACACCAGTAACAGCATTACCAGTAATTGAAGTAGCGATACCTGCCTCACTATTACTAGTAGGCCAATCACCTTCAGATGAGTAGTACTCAGTGATAGCACTCTTAGCACCAGAGGCAAGGCTCAAGCCTTCTGATACGTGAGAACGCTTTGTGTAATCCTGGTAGGCTGGGATTGCCACAGCAGCCAGAATACCCATGATAGCCACCACAATCATCAATTCGATAAGTGTGAAGCCTTGCTGCCGCCCCGCAGAACGAAATCTCATAATTCACTCCTTTGAATTATTTTCAGACCCAATCCAATAATAGCAACAAATAAACCTTGTCGCATTTCCAATCAAAAAAATATTCAGAAGACACCTTATTAAATAGAAATAGTATTTTTTTCTTGAAAAAAATGGCATTAACACAGTCATCCAGAATAAAAACAGTATAGAAAAGACAATTATTCATTATTATTGCCATTACATAATTTCATTCAAACCAATCATGCCACTTATACAGACAGCCTTTAAATACAAAAATCCACAGAATCCAGATTTCGTCAAAAAATGCACGCTTTAAATACCTAACTCTCTAAAAATTCAATATAAAGCAGTCTTAATTTGATAGTTGATGTCGATAACACCATATATTCCTTTATTACATGACTGACATAACCATAACCGATGACTGATGCACCACTGCCAGGCCTTGCCCGCCGTCTTATCGCTGAAGGCTTGATGGATGAAAATGCAGCCAGAGTGGCCGTACAGAACGCCCTCCTCAATAAGCTTCCCCTGATTACTCACATAGTTCAGAGCAAGCTGGTCAGTGGTTACGATATTGCAAAAGTGAATTCGGAGCTGTTTGGTATACCTCTGATGGATATAAGCACCATTGAAATGGAGCATGTCCCCCACGATGCCATCAGTGAAAAGCTGATTCGGGAGCATCGCAGTTTTCCCTCTATAAAAGGGGCAACAGGCTATTTGTTGGGCTCTCCGATCCCACCAATGAAAAAGCCATAGATGAAATTCGCTTCAACACCGGTGGTAATGTAGAAGTTGTTATTGTTGAAGAGGACAAACTCAGCTCTGCCATCGAAAAGATGCTGGAATCCGCCAACCAGGATCTTGGAGAATTGGATGACGAGGAGCTGGACGGCCTTGATATTGACCAGGTCAACGAAGAAGATGACCACCTCCATACAGCTGCCGACAGTGGAGAAGACACTCCAATTGTTAAATTCGTCAATAAAATGTTGTTGACGGCCATTAAGATGGGGGCCTCTGACCTCCACTTTGAACCCTATGAGAAGAGTTACAGAATTCGATTCCGTATTGATGGCGTAATGCAGGTGGTGGCACAACCCCCAGGAGGTCTATCCCCCAAAATATCTTCCCGCCTGAAGATCATGTCCAGCATGGATATATCCGAGCGGCGAAAACCACAGGATGGCCGTATCAAACTAAGACTATCAAAAACCAGAGCCATCGATTTTCGTGTAAATACCCTGCCGACTTTATGGGGTGAAAAAATCGTACTGCGTATTCTTGACCCGTCCAGTGCCCAGATGGGAATTGATGCCCTCGGTTATGAAGATGCTCAGAAGAATATGTACCTCAAAGCATTGGAACAACCCCAGGGAATGATACTGGTCACTGGCCCCACCGGTTCAGGTAAGACAGTTTCTCTTTATGCCGGGCTGAATATCCTTAATACCGTTGAAAGAAATATATCAACCGCAGAGGATCCGGTTGAAATCAACCTTGAGGGGATAAATCAGGTTAATGTAAACACTAGGCAGGGCATGGACTTTACACAGGCTTTAAGGGCCTTCCTTCGTCAGGACCCTGACATCATCATGGTCGGTGAGATCCGGGATATCGAGACAGCTAATATTGCCGTCAAGGCAGCCCAGACGGGCCATATGGTGATGTCGACCTTGCACACCAACAGTGCCGCAGAGACACTTACCCGTCTGCTCAACATGGGGGTAGCTTCCTTTAACCTGGCCACTTCCGTCAACTTGATTATTGCCCAGCGTCTGGCGAGAAGATTATGCAGCCAATGCAAGCAACGCATAGATATTCCTGCTGATGCTCTCATAGCACAGGGCTTTACCACGGAACAGGCTACAGACGCGGTGATCTATGCCCATTCTCCCCAGGGCTGTGACAGCTGCAATCATGGGTACAAGGGACGGGTTGGTATTTATGAAGTGGTCGAGATTACTCCTGGCATACAGCGCATTATTATGGAAGAGGGCAACTCTTTGCAGATTGCCGAGCAGGCCCAGAAGGAAGGTTTCAACAATATTCGACAAGCTGGCCTGAAAAAAGTACTGGAAGGCGTAACCAGCCTTGAGGAAGTCAATCGGGTTACCCTTGATTAATCTACCAGTTTTTCTCTGCTTTCACTTATTCATCACCTTTCACCGCCAAATGGCTTCCCCCTCCTGATAAACTTACAACTTAATTATGACCAGCCACTACTGGATGTTGATTTGGATATGAAAATATTTCTGGTGGGAGGGGCAGTCCGCGATGAACTATTAGGCCTGCCGGTTAAGGATAGAGACTGGGTTGTTACTGGAGCCACACCTGAAGATATGAGCGGGCTGGGGTACCGGCCTGTCGGCCAGGACTTTCCTGTGTTTCTGCATCCAGAAACCAATGAAGAGTACGCCTTGGCCCGTACCGAGAAAAAATCTGGCCACGGGTATGCGGGTTTTATTTTTCACACATCCCCTGACACCACACTTGAAGAAGACCTGAAGCGCCGGGATCTCACAGTTAATGCTATTGCCAAAGATCAGGATGGTGAGTTAATTGACCCTTATGGTGGGCTGCAGGATCTGGAAAAACGAATTCTCCGCCATGTTTCGCCGGCGTTTCGAGAAGACCCCCTGCGCATACTCAGAGTGGCCAGATTCTCTGCCCGGTTCAAAGATATGAGTTTTTCAGTAGCCAGGGAAACCAGACGGTTAATGAAAGAGATGGTGCAGGAAGGAGAAGCTGCATGGCTGGTTGCGGAAAGAGTCTGGCAGGAAACTGCCAGAGCTCTGGATGAAAATGCCCCGTCCTGTTATTTCATGGAATTAAGTCAATCTGGGGCTCTGGACGTGGTCATGCCCGAAATCGCAGATCTTTACCAGGGTGATAACTCTTTCTCCTCCAGAGCATTAACAAAAGCAAGCTCGCTTAAAGCTGAAACCGTTGTCCGCTTTGCCTGTGCCTGTTGTACCTTACAGGAAAATAACCAGAGCAGAGTTCAAGCCCTGTGCAAAAGGCTAAAAGTACCTAAACAGTTCAAAGAAGTTGCAGAACTGACTGCAATGCATATCCATCTTTGGCTGGAAGACCAACCCATTCCTGCACCAAGGCGCTTAAGCCTGTTGCAGCAGGCTGATGCTTTTCGCCGATCTGAACGATTCAAGCATATTCTTTCAGCTTGCTCCATCCTTGCTCAAGCAGACAACAGAGCTGATTTCATCACCAATCAGCTGATTGAAGATTTATCCCGCTGCCGCAGGGTTGAAATTAAAGATCTGGTCGAACAGGGGCTAAAAGGAAAAGAGTTGGCAGAAGCTATTCAAAATGCACGTTTGAGTGCCATGTCTCTTTAAACCAGAAATGCAGGGAGTCTGAACCTTGTCAGGCTGCCTGCAAATAGATCGTATCCTGCCCGATCACCATCCCATTAGGCAATTCCAGTTTAATACCATCTACAACATCAGATACTTCACCGTTATCAAGATATAAACCAAGGCTGTCCAAAACCCTGTCAGCCTGAGGCTGGTAATAACTTTCCTCAATGAAATACTGGGCGCTTGTGGGTGCAGGCTTATCCCAGCAGGCGAGAAGATCAATATCTGCAGTGCAGACTTTTGAAGGTCGTACCCGCCCCAGACTGGACTCAATACTTTTGCAAAGTTGCTCAAACTCTTGTGGGTGTAAAGGACTGATCATACTGGCTACAGCATTCAAATAATCCGCTCCAGCTACACCGACAGCAGCTGTTTTACAGACCGGGCTAAGCCAGAACTCGCCAAAATGATCAAGCAGAGCCTTCACCATTGCCGGAAACTTCTCCTCGGGCCGGTGATTACTCCCCAGCCCGATAATATAGCGATAACTCACGGCAGAGGAATTCCCATCTGCTCACGGGTTCTATAGCACTCAATACCTGCAACACCATCACGCAGGGCATGGGGTTTGCGGATTTTCAGCTTGATATCAATAACAGGAAACTCAGACAACACGATTTTTACCACATCCCCTGCCAACCGCTCCAGCAGGTGAAACCTGCTCTCCTGGCAGAATGTCTTTATCCTGCGGCTTAAGGCGGCATAGTTCAGAACATCATTGATATCATCACTGGTGAAGGCACTGCTGAAATCTGTCCCCAATTCAATATCGAAGATTAATGGCTGTGGCTCGTCATGCTCCCAATGGTAGAAGCCGATAATCGCCTCTACATACAGATCATTAATCAGAACCTTATCCATACAGACCTCAGCAACCAGAACCAAAAACAGGGTATAAACCTAGCAGTAATCTCAAACCTCTACAGCTGGTATATATACGCCCTTAAGTACCTGGACATATATCTTTCCATCTATATCTATACCGCTTCCAGCTCAGACATAGGCCAGCGGGGAACAGGACGAATACCAGCCTCATCAACCTGACCAGCCAGCAGGCGGCAACTGCCAGCATAGGCGATCATGGCACCATTATCAGTACAGAAAGCCGGACGGGCATAAAACAGGGAAGCTTTTTCTCCCGCTACCATTTTCTCCAGTTTTTCCCGCAATCTTTTATTGGCACTGACACCACCAGCGATGACCAGCTGCTTAAGCCCCGTCTGCCTCAGTGCCCGACGGCACTTGATCATCAGGGTATCAACCACGGCTTCTTCAAAAGCCAGGGCAATATCTGCCTTGGTCTGCTCATCGCACTGATCACCACCATTGTCAGCCACAGTGTTACGGGTAAATGTTTTTAATCCGCTGAAGCTAAAATCCAGGCCGGGGCGATCAGTCATCGGGCGAGGAAACTTAAACTTACCACTGGTACCCTTGGCAGCCAGAACTGCAATGCGAGGACCTCCTGGGTAATCCAGACCCAGCATCATGGCTGCTTTATCAAAGGCTTCACCGGCTGCATCATCCACAGATTCCCCCAGCAGCTGATACTCCCCCTGGCACCGGACATCCACCAGCTGGGTATGGCCACCGGACACCAGCAGAGCAACAAAGGGAAAAGCAGGAGGGTTCTCTTCCAGCATGGGAGCCAGCAAGTGACCTTCCATATGGTGGACACCAATTGCAGGAATATCCCAGGCCCAGGCAATAGATTTGGCAACGGCAGCCCCCACCATCAGGGCCCCAATCAGACCTGGCCCACGGGTATAGGCAATGGCCTCAATGTCCTCCTGGGAACAATCTGCTTTTTCCATTACATCATTAATCAGAGGTAAAACCCGGCGCACATGGTCCCGGGAAGCCAGTTCAGGCACCACGCCTCCATAGTCGTTGTGCATGTCAATCTGGCTGTAGAGGGCATCAGCCAGCAGCCCTTTTTCGGTGTCATAGAGGGCAATACCAGTTTCGTCGCAGGATGTTTCGATGCCTAGAACCTTCATGGGCTGGGGCGTATCTCTATTCAGGGGGCAAAAATAATACAGTGATGAGGACAAGGATTATACCCAGAAACCGGCAAAATCACCTCAATAACTACCTCTAGCGGTCGGCCACACACGCACAAGCCCCGCTAACCTGCGCCCATATTCCGATGAGCCTGCGTCATATACCCGGATAACAGGACAGGTATGACACTTCTACTTGACAAGCGGCTATTGACCGCTTCCCTCCCGACCTCTAAAATTCGCGCCTTTGCGGATACCCTTCTATCCTGTTGGGTAATCTGCGCGGTCAATAATGACCACTTTATAATCACTTGATATATATAAGGAAGGTGAGGCCCGCATGCCTGCTGTCAAAGTTAAAGAGAACGAACCCTTTGATATTGCCCTGCGTCGTTTTAAGCGCTCCTGTGAAAAAGCCGGTATTCTGTCTGAAGTTCGCCGCCGCGAACACTACGAGAAGCCGACCGCAGTGCGTAAGCGCCAGGCAGCAGCAGCAGTCAAGCGCCACCTGAAGAAATTACAGCGCGAGCAGCGTCGTCGCGAGCGTCTGTATTAATTCAGGCAGGGTAACCTGATTTCCCCACTGCCAGCCCGGAGCCTGCTTTAGCCGTGTTGACTGACGGTATGGTTCTGGTTTGAAACTTCAAAATACCCCATCAGGGATGGCTTATGTCTGCCAACAACCTGAAACATCGCCTCAATGAGGCCATGAAAGAGGCCATGCGTGCTCGGGAAAGGATCGCTTGTCCGTGCTGCGTATGGCTCTGGCCGATTTCAAGCGGGTCGAGGTTGATGAGCGTATTGAAGTGGATGACTCCCGTGGGCTGGCACTGCTGGACAGGATGGTCAAACAGCGCCGGGAATCTGCGTCCCAATATACCCAGGCAGAACGCCATGATCTTGCTCAAAGGAAGAGTTTGAGATAAGTGTTCTGCAAGGGTTCCTCCCCCAGCCTCTTACAGAAGAGGAAATTAACAACCTGATTGAAGAAGCTATAACCAAGACAGAAGCTACATCCATGAAGGAGATGGGCAGGGTTATGGGTATTCTCAAGCCACAGGTTCAGGGCCGCGCCGATATGGGCACCGTCAGCAAAATGCTGAAAGCAAAGCTTTAGCAGGCCAATATTTCAGGCAGTCTCTTCCGCCTATTTAATCAGCCATGAGCACAAAACAGCCTTGGGCGCACTCTATGCCCTATGGGTAAAATACCCTTTATAGGGTATTTCTATTGTAAATTGTGATAACTTCACCCGTTCGGACTTAAAAACCTGGCACCGTTGACAAGCCTGCCAGCGAGACAGTCCTGTAAATATCCAAGCTGTTCTGACCAGATCAGATACCAAGGCGCATGACACCCTATGGCCGGACTGATTCCACAAAATTTTATCGACAACCTGTTAGCCAGAACAGATATTGTTGAGATTATCAGTGACCGTATCTCTCTGAAAAAAGCCGGCCGCAACCATCAGGCCCTATGCCCGTTCCATAAAGAAAAGTCACCATCCTTCAGTGTCAGCCAGGACAAACAGTTTTTTTACTGTTTTGGCTGCGGAGCCAGCGGCAACGCCTTGGGGTTTGTCATGGACTTTGATCATGTCGGCTTCCCGGAAGCCGTTGAATTACTGGCCCGACGAGCTGGTCTTGAAGTCCCACGGGAAAAAGGCACTCAGCAAAAACGTGAACGCTACGACACTCTCTATCAGATTCTGGAAAAATCAGCCGAGTGGTACTCAGAGCAGCTGCGCAGTCACAGTAGCGCTTCAGCTGCCAAGAACTATCTGAGACAGAGGGGGCTGGATGGGAAAACCGCAAAACTTTTCCGACTCGGCTTTGCGCCACCAGGATGGGATAGCCTGATTACCGCCCTTGGCAACACGCCAGAACGGGGACAACTGCTTCTTGACGGAGGACTGGTTGTCGAAAATGAAGAGCGAAAATCTACCTACGACCGTTTTCGTAATCGTATCATCTTCCCGATCAGAGACCAGAGGGGCCGTACTATCGCCTTTGGTGGCCGGGTTCTGGGTGACGACAAACCAAAGTATCTCAACTCACCGGAAACTCCGGTTTTCCATAAAGGCCGGGAACTCTACGGGCTTTACGAAGCCAAGCAAGCCAATCGTAACCTGGAGCAGGTTCTGGTGGTTGAAGGCTATATGGATGTTATTGCCTTGGCTCAGCAGGGCATCACTTGTGCCGTTGCGACCCTGGGTACAGCCACTACTGCTGACCACCTGAACCAGCTGTTTCGCCACACTAGCCAGGTAGTTTTCTGTTTTGATGGCGACAATGCCGGCCGACAGGCAGCATGGCGAGCACTGGAAAATGCCATTCCGGGAATGGACGACGGTCGTCAAATACGATTTTTATTCCTTCCCCAGGGGGAAGATCCAGACTCTCTGGTACGCAAGGAAGGAGCCAATGCATTCCTATTCCGCCTGAAAGATAAAAGCCAGGCTCTGCCATTCGATGACTACTTCTTCCGCCACTTTGAGCAAGAGATTGATATCAGCACCCTAGATGGCAAGGCACGGCTGGTCCACAAGGTGACTCCTTATATCCACAAATTGCCAGAAGGTACTTTTAAAAGCCTGATGTTGAAAAAACTGGGAGAACTGAGCGACCTGGGAACAGAGACAGTATCGTCTATTGTTGAAACCCGCCCGGAACCAAGCGTTCCCAAAAACGGAGCATTCTCCGAGCCTTATCAGACCGATAGTATCAGTCATGCACTTTATCAGGACTATGAGCAGACAGCGGCTCCAGACAGACTCGAACATTACGACAGGAAAAACTTCAGAAAACCTGTACGACAGGCGCCAATACCTGTTATCCGGTTAAAGCCAGCCCAGAGAGCTCTGCGCCTGCTACTGGCCCAGCCAAAGCTCGCCGAGCTGATCGATCCAGACAAGCTGAACATTAACAGCGCCGATGAAGACATTCGACACTTGGCCACGTTAACAGCTTCTCTTCGCCAGTCCCCCATGGAAAGCACTTTTGGCCTGCTGGGAAGCTGGTATGGTACACGATTGGGAGAAAGACTGGTTGAACTGCAGAAAACTGATATGCCTGTGGAAAATGCTGAGCACATCATCAAGCAATGCATTAAACAGTTGACAACTGACGCTCAAGACCACAAAGGGAATCTCAGTGAAAAAGAGCGTTTGAAACAAGTTACCCAAAAGAGCAGCAAAGGGTGGCTGGTAAAACGACAGGAAGCAAAAGAGATAAAAGACTGATAATATCCCTTGAAATAAGAGCAACACGCCCCCAGATAAAGTGATTCCCGGCAGTGTCACTTTCAGAACATTGGGACAAGCACTCTGCTCAATGTCGCTTATCAGTATTGGCACTGAAAAGCCATACCATTTCAAACCGGCCAATTTACCGGATTGACGCTTTCAACGTATGGCGTACGGCAAGGCCTGTACGCTATAATTGGCCGCTTATCATTAAAGCGCCGGGAACATTTCGTTGTGAAAAGGTCTCGCTGTTAAAGGGTTGATATGTCCGCAAATTCTCAACAACAATCCCGACTGAAAGAACTCATCAGCCGCGGCAAGGAACAGGGCTACCTGACCTATGCGGAGGTCAATGACCATCTGCCGGACGATATTTCTGATCCGGAACAGGTCGAAGACATCATTCGCATGATCAACGATATGGGGATTAAGGTCTACGAAACCGCCCCTGACAGCGATACCCTGCTACTGAATGATGGCGACGGCGGTGAAGCCGATGAAGATGCAGCCGAAGAAGCCGCCGCAGCTCTGGCAGCCGTAGAGCAAGAGGCCGGCCGCACTACAGACCCTGTTCGCATGTACATGCGTGAAATGGGTACAGTCGAACTGCTCACCCGTGAGGGTGAAATCCAGATTGCCAAACGCATCGAAGAAGGCCAGCGGGAGGTCATGACTGCCCTGGCTCACTTCCCCGGTACTGTTGCTCTGGTTCTCAACGACTATGATCGCATTGTCGAAGAAGAAGGACGTCTGAGCGATCTGTTCAGCGGTTATATTGATCCAGAGCCAGAACAACCTGCCGCCCCCAGCGTCGATGAAGATGCCATCCCGGAAGATGCCCTGGAGGATGATGACGACGATGAGGAAGAGGATGCCAATACCGGGCCGGATCCGGAAGAAGCCAGAATTCGTTTCGGAGAACTCCGCAAAAGCTTTGAAGTTGCAACCAATGCTATAGAAGCCCATGGACGCAAAAGCCCTGAAGGACGTGGAGCTCTGGCCGGACTGGCAGAGCTGTTTATTGCCATCAAGCTGGTGCCAAGAATTACCGACTTCATGGTGTTCCGGGTACGCAACGCCCTCGACCAGATCCGTTCCAATGAACGCAGTGTCATGCAGCTGTGCATTCGTCGTGCCAAACTGCCTCGCAAAACTTTCCTGGCCCGCTTCCCGGGTAATGAAACCAATCTGGACTGGCTGGATAGCCTGATCAGCGAAAACACGGTTCAGGCTGAAGCTCTGGAAACTCAGCGCATTGAAATCCTGCGTGCCCAGCGCAAACTGAAAGCCGTTGAAAGCGAAATCGGCCTTCCCCTGCCTGACATCAAGGAAATTAATCGCCAGATGTCTATTGGTGAAGCCCGTGCCCGACGAGCCAAGAAGGAGATGGTCGAAGCCAACCTGCGTCTGGTTATTTCCATTGCCAAGAAGTACACCAACCGCGGCCTGCAGTTCCTGGATCTGATCCAGGAGGGCAACATCGGCCTGATGAAGGCAGTAGACAAGTTCGAATACCGCCGTGGCTACAAGTTCTCCACCTATGCCACCTGGTGGATTCGCCAGGCCATCACCCGCTCTATTGCCGACCAGGCCCGCACCATCCGTATCCCGGTGCACATGATCGAAACGATCAACAAGCTCAACCGCATCTCCCGGCAGATGCTGCAGGAGATGGGCCGTGAACCCACTCCAGATGAGCTGGCTGAACGCATGGAAATGCCTGAGGACAAAATCCGCAAGGTTCTCAAGATCGCCAAAGAGCCCATCTCCATGGAGACGCCTATCGGTGACGACGAAGATTCCCACCTAGGTGATTTCATTGAAGACACAGCTATTCACTCTCCGGTGGATTCAGCAACTTCGGAAGGTCTGCGCGAAGCAACCCGTAATGTGCTTGGCGGCCTGACCGCCCGTGAAGCCAAGGTTCTGCGCATGCGCTTCGGTATTGATATGAACACTGATCACACCCTGGAAGAGGTGGGCAAGCAGTTCGATGTGACCCGTGAGCGTATCCGCCAGATCGAAGCCAAGGCACTGCGCAAGCTGCGTCACCCAACCCGCTCTGACCACCTTCGCAGTTTCCTGGACGAGTAATCCTACTCTTCCCTGAAACCAAAACAGAGCTCTATTGCTCTGTTTTGGTTTATATTTCTCCAAACATGGATTAACCCTGTTATTCGGGTAGATTCATAAGGTACTCCTCAACCTCTTGGTAAAGTGAGTCGATATCTAAGCTTTCAAGAAATTCATTCACTACACTATTCAGGTTTTCACCGTATAAAACCAGTGCATCCTGAGCTTTGAAAGCCTTTCTGATCTGATCATTGTCCAACTCCATGTTAACATATCTTTTTACGTTGCTTATAATAGAGAAAACCTCAAATGCTGACTGCTGACTGCGGCTCACGCGAACCAAATACATAACATTGATATGAACAAGTAACAGCATCACACCATAAAGCTGTCAAATGCCCGCCTTTACTGTTCGCTATTTGAAAAAGATAGTGTGCAAAAGCATATCTTATAGCCTTGGAACAGACTTCTTTTAAACGTTCCAAGCGCCATCTTGCACAGCTGATATTCATTTCTTGTCGCAACACGACATAATTACTAATCTCTATCCGTTTCTCATACTCTTCAAGAGACCCGTTTTCTTCCTGCTGTTCTAGTTGATCCCATAAGAGGCACTCTGATTGAAGCTTATCAAGTTCAGGGTTGTTACGTACACATTGAGCAAAGAGCTTATTAACTGTTTTCTGAATATCTGTTGCCTTCCATTGAGGAGAATCACTCATCAATACAGGACGGTGTTTTATTCGGCCTGAACCACTGGCTGGAAAGGCAGGACTACTCGTGAGTAACCGTTCAATATCAGGAATACCCTCTGGTTCGTCTGTCCATGTAGATAGCAAAGATCTCATCTTCAGGTCTGATTCAAGGGATGGTGAATACCCACCATGGGAGTGAGTGACTAAGCCTGATAGTATCTTATTATTATCATTACCGAATGAAACATTGATATTGTCTTCATTTTTCAGCCAATAAACGTGCCACTCTTCCAGGAGTTTTTTTACCTGCGGCTTCAGTGCATCAACAGTATTCAGCTTATTCAACAGATCATAGAGTTCTTTACCGTGCAAGGAACATGAGGAGGGTAATAGCCAGTCCAGTTCTAGCGCCATATGGGCAACAGCCTGTACCTGGGCACTCTTGACACCAAAGTGCTGACAACTGTCTTTAAGAATCTTTCGAATAATATATTGCCAGTCACTGCTCTGCATTGTGCCTTTAACAACGGCCTTATCATGCAGCCCACGAAGCTCTTTAGAAATAACACTGATGGACTCAGTGTGCTGAAGCAGTTCGTGAAGAACAGTCGCCAGTTTACTTGTACAAAGAGACCAAGAACCCAGCATGCTCTCCTCACTGTAACTCAATGCATCCTGATCTTTTAACAGCTGGCAACCCAGTGCAAAACCAGACTCTGAACCTTGATCCCAAAGATTGCTTACAATATCACAGATGGTCAAGTCCTGTTTATCTGTGGGTAAAGCCATCCCGGACGCCACTGATCTGGCCAGCTCATCCGGGGAAACTCCAAGAACCTGAGCCATCGCCTGTGACTGCTTATCATCCATTGCCCTCATGGTCTGCTCGAACTTTGGATTTCCCGAAGCCAGGGAGATACCCGGGCGTTTGGCTGGAAATTGCCAGGACAGCTCACTAAGGTTCCCCGGGGCTCCGCCAAGGTCGACAGGAACCCATGTTGCGCCATTATCCAGAGAGTACTCTGGAAAAGTGTGCACCTCACTCTTGACGATTCTTGCAGGAATGCCGTAGTAGCGGCAAAAAGCCACAAAAACCGATGTCCGATGCCTGCACGCCCCCTGCCTGTTTTTTAGCAAAAAGTCCAGGAGGTTATCATCCTCAGGTCTTGACTCACCACTAAACTGCCTGCAATACGCGAAAATCTTCTCTATTCGCACCATTTGACTATCGGCTTGTTTAATAGCGTCTAATGTCATTTGCTGCCCTTCAGGCAGTGTTTGCAGGCACTGCGGGCTGAGCAGCTCTGTAATTGCTTGTCGGATTTCGGGCGCACAGGTCGCATCAGGCCTTACAGCCTCCAGTGCATGCCATGTTTCCTGATATCTATAAAAAGTATCATCTTCTGGTGGGGCCTCAATGGTCTCAACAATGTAGTCAATATCCACTATTTCCCCAGGTTGCACATTAGACAAATGGATCATATGCAAGCCGGTATAACGATCCCGCAAGAGAGTGAAGTCTTTCCCTGACACTAGATTAACCGCCCTGATTGTTTCATGGGCTTTTAAGCTCGGTAAATAAAGCCATGTTTTCGACTGATATTTCAGCTGGACTTTCCCATAGGTCTGTCGGTCACTTAAGGTTACTGTTTTCTGACCAAGGATGAGTCCGGGCTGAACAACTTCAAGTCCATATTCTCCCCGCCCTGTTCTCGTTTCTACCAATTCACCTTCCAGCGTCGCTGCCAGATCAAACACTCTCAGTCGATACATACGAGGATCATGAACGCTATCAAATGTTCTAACCACCGCATAGTCTGATGGTACCCGCTTTTCATAATCTGTATCACTGTCAACTGCCCTTTTGACAGTCGACGGCAAGCTGGCTTGAGCATCCTGTGCTGATTCTGTTTTAGAAGGCTCTTCTTTTTCCGTACTTGAATAATGGCTAACGGGTGTATGAAGAATGGCTTTTATCTGCAGCCAGTTGCCAGCCTGCTGCACAGGTTTCGTGTGATCAGCTGTTGCAAGAAACTTCTGGATTTCCAGCAGGTAAGGTTGGTTGGCAGCCAGAGACAGGGTCAATGACTGAGTCGCGGTTAATGGAAAGAGCTCTTCCGCATGAACACCGGTCATGGCAAAGTTGTGTTCAAACCAATGGCGCTGCCAGAGAATGTAAAACGCCTGAGTTAATGTATCGTCTGATGTCATGGCCTGAAAAGGCATAGCCGACGCAAGCCACTGTACTTCTGCTATCTGTTTGATGACTTGATCGCGGATAGCCTGTTCACTGAGATCCGCCTGCACGGTCATTGCGTGGCGTCCTGCATCAACTGTATTGGCTTCCCCTCGCCGAATCAGCCAAGGGTGATCAAGCGTCTTGACAGTTTGATGCAACCATTGACAAAGGGGCTTATCAACCGGAGCCTTTACCGCTGCGTGAGGGCACAGTTCTGGCAGTTGTTCTATAGTCTGCCTTGCCGCCAGTAAAAATAACCTGTAGTGCACTTTGAAGAGTTCTTGCATCGCAGCCTGACTGGTGTCTGATTGCCCGGAAACTGCACGGGCGAGGTTCTGCAAGTCCAGACTGGTGGGCTGTAATGGAATGTTTTTGTACTGCAAATACTGCCGAAGGCGACAATGATAATTCGTCAACTGTTCTGCCAGGGTTCGACCGGCTGAACTGTCTGGCAGGACTTTGGCTGCTATTCCAAAGAGCTCCTCCTGGCTGTACTGCCTGATAGGAAGATGCCGAAAGCGCCCTTTTAGTGCTGGTGAGAACAGCTTTCTTCCACGATATTGAGAGCGAGGCGGATTCGTGGTGGCAAACAGGTGAAAGCCAGGGCAGGCATCCCCAGCCAGAATATCATTGAGTTCTCCTTCCAGATACTGACTGTCAATCAGGTTTATCTCCGAGATCACCAGGACTTCTCCCTTCACCCTTGCCCTTTGAATATGGTCACGCAGCGTATCCCATGAGCAGTCGCAGGCATTCAAATAGTGGACGTCAGGCATTGCCTTTTGTTTATGGTTCATCTGCGCCCTGAAACTCCGTATAGCGAGCTGCAGGGTGACGTCTTTACCTCGTCCTGTCGGGCCTTCTATCAGCGTCGCCTGACGTCCCCCATGCTTTCTTTTGTACTGATAAGCTTGCTGGGTACGGCTCAAGTCCTGAAGCAAAGCCTCTGACAGATCAGAAACAGCAGCCGATGACACATCAAAATCAGGTTTTTTCGTGCACGTCTCAAACCTGAACCAGCCGCTGAGTTGCTTCAGGATAGTGCTTTGCACACTTGCAAGAACGGCGTCATTCACTGGAAAGTGGCTGGAAAACCAGTTCTCAACCACCCACAAAGCACCTTGGGCCTGTTCCGCTGTTTCATGCCCGAAGACATCCATGAAACCCTGTATTATCAATGCATGAATATGCTCTTCGGAAAGATCGTACCTGGATACATCTGGCTGGTTAAGATACCAGCCAATCCATGCACAGATATCTGTAAGATCACGGGGAGTAAATTCATGTTCAGGCAAAAGCCCTTGGTAACACTTCCAGAGAGGCAGAACACCTTTCGCAGCCTGTTGAGCGAGCAGCTGCGCTTTCGGTTCAGGCAGGTGTGCCAATAAGTGCTGATAAAGGGCGGGCTCAACCACCCGGTCCTGCAGGAAAGCTGCATTCAGCACTGGGTAATAAATACATTGCATTTTTTCCTGTAAAGCCGCGTCCATGCGCCGACCAGCATAGCTGTCAGGATTTCCAGTCAAAATAACGCGGTGCCTGGCGGTGACAGAAAAAGGCTGGCCATTGACAAAAATACGGGGAGGCGTGTCCCACAGTCCCTTCAGGGTTTCCAGTAATCCATTTTCAGCAAGGTTGGCTTCATCCAGCACCAGGGTGACATAGTCATCGCCTGCTTCAGGCTGTGTTTTTGCCCACTTAAGCAGCGCTTGATCAATGCGCACCATGCTTCGATCGGATCCAACCGGACTGTCCTTCCATACCCAGCGCTGTACCAGCTCGCCTTCATCGGTAGAAGGTCCTACCGAGACAACCAGTGATGCCCGGCGGCCTGGGCCATTTGGGCTGCGAAAAAACTTTTACCCGTCCCTGTCTCACCCTGGATAAAAACAACCGGTGATTCTGATAACCTGGTTTTCAGGCGATTGAGCCTCCGCTTTTCCCTATCGGCCTGGTTGGCTTTGCTGAACAGCAAATCATCAGACAGTCTGGCTAATGGCGCTTCACCTGGCCTCCCCCATACCAAAGCTTCGTCTAGTTTATCATTGATACTATTTCGTCTGGTTTGCTCATCAAGTTTTGCGTTATTCGCTATGGCATAACAGGTAGCCGCAATATTTATCAGCTGGGCGCGACAGCCCCCCCTTTTCCGAAACCCCCAGCCACTGGCCAATGCATCTTCCAGCCTTTTTATCCGCCGAAGGGAGCGATCAGGAATATTTTGACAGCAGTTCATCAGGTTCCGTTTTGGCAGCAATGTTGATGCCAGGCCGTGGCGCATATTTTCAGGCCCATAGCTCACCAGCAGTGCACACATGACATCCATCACTGGATTCTCAGTCCAAATAGGCTCAGGGTGCTTGAAGCAAGGACGTAACCGTGCAAAAGCCCCCGGGCCAAAAGCCCGGGCCAACCGCCAGAAATGCCTCTCAACAAATTCCCTGTTTACATGTGTGGCGGAATGAAAAATATCGGCCAGTTGCTCCCGGTCAACCCAGTTCTGGTTATCAGGATCAGGAAAAAGCCTCTCACAGATGACTTTCATAAAGTCACGTACACCCGGGTTATGTCTTGTGCGGTGTGTAAGAACACTATTAATCGCCTTGCGCCAATGGGCTGGCCCTAAGTGATCCTCACCTTCAACCTGTTGTGCCTGCAAGGCGGCTGTAATAAGGTTGTCCAGCAGGCTACTGGTAAGCTCCTGCAGCTTCCCGGGGTGATTCTTTAAATTTTTTGGCAGGCTTGCATAAGCCGCATAGACAGCTTTCAGTTCTTGTTCGGGAAGTGATGCGCGGTTAATACCATACCGAGCGGCTGCTGAATCCCAGATATCAATATCATCCATACAGCTTTCAGCAGACTGAATAACCTGCGCCAGCAAAGTCGAATGACTCTTCTCCGAGGCAGGCCAAAGCAGGCTAATATCAGCCTCTGGAAATTCCAGCAATGAACCGTTTATCATCACCGAGGGGGGCACACAAAACAGTGATTCCAATACCTGCTGCAGCACGGGATTTTTTTCAACCCCCAAAAAAACAACAGGCTGGCCGCTCAGCAGGGCTTGCTGCAGTTCTGTCGTCTTGCGCCCAAAACGGGGAGTCTGCTCTGACAGGACATGAAGATTGTCAAACAGCTGACCAGAACGTGTCTGCGCATTGATTCTAATAACCATTGGCTTAGATTGCTGTCCTTTCATCCACCCAGACAGTTGCATTTCAGAACCGAACTTGACCACCTTGGCATTGGAATTTTCCAGCAAACACTTTTGCCCACTCTCTAAATCAACAGCAGGTAACCGAATCCACTCTGGTTGATCTTTGGAATGAACCAGATATATTTCAGCCTTTTTCCCTGTCTTCTTCTGAATGGACCTTTAGATGGCCTAACAGCATAAGCCACATAGACTCACTGAGTTACGAGGTGATGGCCAGCGTTGCTCCAGCATTGAGTTGCTTGGGGAGTGAAGTGTTGAGTACACTTAACCCCTCATCGTTAATCGTTATCGGATTAAGCCACTGGCTCAAATTGCTCTGATTAATGACAACGGGCTTCTCTGGGGGAGAGGTGACAAGCGTCATTGAAGAGAGGCAAAGCTCACGAACCTCTTCCTCGCTGACATCAGCCCGGAAGAACTGAATAGCATCAGGAAGGGTGCAAGATTTACCATTGCTATAGTAACGTTTGCCATGCTGAAGCTGGCGGATCTGCTGTTGAAATTCAAGATCCTGCCAATTTGCCCCTTTTAATATGACTCCTTGGCCGTCCTTCAGCTGTTCAAGTATACCGGGAATATGACAAATTCGCCCAGAGCTGTTGACACCTGTCCAGCCAAAGAGCTGAGACCGCCAATCAGGATAAATATGCAAATCGACGGTAACAGTTGAAACAACGGGAAAGGATGATGATGAATACTCTGGCAGACAGTGGCAAAGGTCGGTCACCATAGGCTCACCATCAGATGCCTGTTTTTCAAGTTTCCAGGTATTATCTGACCGGTTAACCCGGCGCCAAAAATCGACTCCGGGAGCCTGGGAGTCAGCGGAACCTGTTTCACTCAACTGCCGAAAAGCAGCCAATACCAGAATACTGACATGGGAGCCAAGCTTCTTTTTTGTTTTTGTCTTTTTGTTATAAAGACAAGGGTTCTCAGGATCCAGCAAATCATTAAAGTCTGTCAGTTCACTGGCGGACATATTTCTAATGTCCAGCACCAGAGTCAACGGAGGCTGATCTTGAAACAGCCGCCCCTCTACCAGACAGTGACCGCCCGTTTCTAAAACCGTCAGACGACGTGTAAGATTATCACGATCAAGGCCATTAGGATCTGTCATTAGAATCACATCAGCGCTTTTGTCAGCTTCAGTGATAGCATCCACAATATTCAGGACATCCTGATCGGTAGAGACAAATTGACAATCGAAAGATGGTTTATTCTTTAGGACCTGACCTGGATCCAGCTTCAGACTAACTGTATTGCTTGCCAATCTTGAGAGCAATGGTGTTGATAAATGTCTGCTGCCCCCACTATTCGATCGTTTTAAATTGGCAGAAGTGTTAGATTTTTTTTTGCGAGGGCTGCTTGTGCTGCCTTCTACACTGCTTTCAAGAAAGCTTCCGGGTCTTTTCCTTGTATTATCTATATTCCTGTTTAAGTTCATGTTATCAAGTCATGCCGGTAAACTTTCCACTACTCTATCAGACACCGTAGATGTTTTTTAATTCCATATTAAGAGGAGCAATCCAGCAAACTGTTACAACCTATAACCATTACGTACAGAGTCCTTAACTTTTGTTTCAGTTTTAACCCGGATGAAGTTCACTACTCCTGTTTCTTTGCCTTACCCTGAGCTGAGAATCTGAATCTGGCCCATAGGGCAGTCCACCACCCTTGGGAGCCTTGTTTATAACTCACCGAAACAATCTTGAAACATCATTATCCATCTATTAGTGTTAACAAGTGACCAGAAATTAGCTTAGGGACGAGCTATTGAGCAGGGTTCAGTATGAACACTGGCTGATTAGCCATGTGTTCTTTTTTACATCCATTTTCAGTGTTATCTGCATTTGGCAGGGGTTGGAGTGGGTTGCCATTTTTCAGCATGCCATCATCATTTTCAGCCTTTTGTTTCCAGTATCGTACCTCCTGGCAAAGCACACAGGGGCACTTCCCTTTGCAATATTCATTAGTCTCACCAGTATTTGCTTTTTCTTCCTTTACGCTGCCAACAGTCTGAGCCTGTACAATTGGGGCGACATGATTTCCCTGTCATTTATGTCACTTTTTGTAAATGACCTGCCAGAAATGCTACAGGAATATAATTATGGTTTCTCAGGACTGATTCTTTTCTTTATCCTTATTTTTACCATCATCCTGTTTTGCCATATCAGGCTTGGCAAACCAGAAGTCGCACCTTCCGGCAAATACAGACTGTTCTGGCTGCTTTGCCTGATAACCTACCCTCTCTGGGCGACGAGCTTCGACCCTGTTCTTTTGAAGCACTGGCACAGCGAGCCTGTATCCAGGCTATTTGCCAAATACACCCACGATTACATGCTTATAGAGATCGAGTCTCAGAATAAAAGCGTCATAACAGAGGGCGATCTGAAATTAATCAACAACAGCGATAAGCCCAACATCATATTTATTCATCTTGATGCCATGCGTTTTGACCATACCTCAATATCAGGCTATCGACGTGACACAACGCCTTTTATAAATGAATTAGTACAGAAGCAAGGCGCAATCCCTGTTTCAAGAGGCTTATCAACATGTTCAGAATCAATCTGCGGCATGCTGGGGGCTTTAGGCAGCTTCTATATTGAGCATGCCGATAATCCACAGCTGATACATCAACGTCTCAGCAATTATGGCTACCGATCCGGAATCATTGGAGTCGGGGATTTTAACTGGGATAATGTCCAATCTTATTTACAGCCAAAAACCAGCTTCTTTCATCGCTCGGACCTGCAATCCAAGTTTGGCATTTATGATGATTATTATGTTCTTAACAAACTGTCAAAGCTGGATGAATCCCTGAAATTCGGACAGTTTTTATTTCTGAGATTTTTATCGTCCCACAAACTCGGCCTGCACTTCCAAAAATACCAAAAGTACAAACCCAGCGAGAAAAGCCTTCTACACCTGTTATTTCCTGCAATAGACCGTAAGCTGGCGACCAACACCTATGACAACTATTTATTCCAGGCTGATGACATTTTGAAAAAGGCCTACAGGCTGCTAAAACAGAAAGGCTACCTGGAAAACTACCTTATAGTTATTTACGGTGACCATGGTGAAGCCCTTGGCGAGCATGAGTATTACGGTCATTACAAAACTCTCTATCAGGAAGAGATCAACGTCCCCATCATTTTTCACTCCACTATGGACCTGAGCCAGCTGGACACCCGCTACGCCACCTTACAGGACATTGTCCCAACCGTGCTGGACCTGTTATCTCTGCCAACACCAAATGATCTTATAGGAAAAAGCCTTCTCAGCAAGACAGACCAGCGAACCAGCTACCATTCATCCCGAACCGGTTACTACGCTTATATCAGCTATACAGACAAGACTTGGTACAAGTGCATTTATAACCAGATGCAGGATGAGACCGAACTCTACGAGCTACACTCGGACCCGCAAGAGACTCGGAACCTTACCAGGCAGCATCCAGTTCTGGCAGAAAAATATACTCAAATGATCAAAGAGCACTTTTCCATAAAGTCTCCGCTTGATCCCCCAGTAAGAAAGCAGAAGCTCCCCATTAAGGGAGAACTTCTCTCAAGGGGTTAGAATTTAAAAGTACCTTCAAGCAGAGAAAGCTTTTTTCAGGACAAAAAAACACCACCTTAATCACTCTGCGATAAAGGTGGTGCCGTATGGTTTATCAAATAACAGCCTGAGGTTTCAATGATTCCTCATAAGGTCAGGAATTACTCCTGATCCTGCATATTGGCCAGCTCTTTGATGCTCAGCTTGATACGGCCACGGTTATCAACATCAAGAACAACAACTTTGATCTTCTGACCAACCTTCAGGTAGTCATTCACATCATTCACACGCTCTTCAGCGATCTGGGAGATATGAACCAGACCATCCTGACCGGGCAGAATGTTCACGAATGCACCAAATTCTACGATACGGGCAACAGTACCTTCGTAGATCTTGCCAACTTCTGCTTCAGCAGTAATACCGTAAACGCGGTCGTAAGCAGCCTGACATACGTCTTTGTTCTCACCGTAGATCTTAACAGTACCGCTGTCGTCGATATCAACAGAAGCGCTGGTATCTTCACAGATAGAGCGGATAGTGGAACCACCCTTCCCGATAACATCGCGGATCTTGTCCGGATGGATCTTCAGAGTCATGGTCATCGGAGCATTGTCATTCAGCTCAGAGCGAGCAGCAGGAATAACAGCATTCATCTGCTCCAGAATAGTCAGACGAGCCTGCAGAGCCTGCTCCAGCGCGATCTCCATGATCTCTTCGGTAATACCCTGGATCTTGATATCCATCTGCAGGGCAGTCACACCCTCAGCAGTACCGGCAACCTTGAAGTCCATATCACCCAGGTGATCCTCATCACCCAGGATATCAGTCAGAACAGCAAAGCGATCACCTTCCTTGATCAGACCCATGGCAATACCAGCCACCGGGGCCTTCACCGGCACACCAGCATCCATCAGCGCCAGAGAAGTACCACAAACAGAAGCCATGGAGCTGGAGCCGTTAGATTCAGTGATCTCGGAAACCACACGTACGGTGTAAGGAAACTCTTCTTCGCTGGGCAGCATGGCAGATACACCACGACGAGCCAGACGGCCGTGACCGATTTCACGACGGCCAGGAGTACCCAGACGACCACACTCACCTACAGAGAAAGGAGGGAAGTTGTAGTGCAACATGAAGGAGTCACGGGACTCACCTTCCAGGCTGTCGATCAGCTGTGCATCACGGGAAGTACCCAGAGTGGTGGTTACCAACGCCTGAGTTTCGCCACGGGTGAACAGAGCAGAACCGTGGGTCTTGGGCAGAACACCAACTTCGATATGCAGCGGACGCACAGTCTTGGTGTCACGGCCATCAATACGGGGCTTGCCGTCCAGGATGGTTTCACGGACATGAGCCTTTTCCAGCTTACCGAACAGAGCTGCCACTTCCTTGTCAGAAGAACCTTCTTCAGAAGAGAGCTCATTTACTGCAGCAGTACGCAGTTCACCAAGGGTATTGTTACGAACCTGCTTCTCCTGAATCCCGTAAGCACCGGCAATCTTGTCACCGTAAGCCGTTTTGATGGAGTTCAGCAGAGACTCGTTAACTTCTTCTGCAGCCCATTCCCAGGTTGGCTTGCCAGCTTCAGCAGAAAACTCTTTAACAGCGGAGATAATGCTTTGGTATTCCTGGTGGGCAAACAGAACCGCACCCAGCATTTCATCTTCGGTCAGTTCCTGTGCTTCAGATTCAACCATCAGTACAGCACTGTCGGTACCGGCTACAACCATATCCAGCTCAGAAGTTTTCAAATCTTCGTAGCTTGGGTTCAGGATGTAACCGCCCTTGTCTTCGTTGAAACCAACGCGGGCTGCACCGATAGGACCGGCAAAAGGAATACCGGAGATAGCCAAAGCGGCAGAGGTAGCCACCATACCCAGGATATCGGGATCAGTCTTCTTGTCGGTGGAGACAACAGTGATGATAACCTGGACTTCGTTCATGAAACCTTTCGGGAACAGAGGACGAATAGGACGGTCAATCAGACGGGAAGTGAGGGTTTCCTTTTCACTGGGACGGCCCTCACGCTTCAGGAAGCCACCGGGGATTTTACCGGCTGCGTAGGTCTTTTCCTGGTAATGCACGGACAGCGGGAAGAAGTCCTGACCTTCGCGCATGGAGCGGGAACCAACAACAGTTGCGAGAACTGCCAGATCGCCCATGGTTGCCAGTACAGCACCGTCTGCCTGACGGGCAATACGACCCGTTTCCAGGGTAACCTGCTGGCTACCGAACTCAAATGTCTTAATTACAGGGTTCACTATATCTTTCCTTTCAACAATCAATTGGACCTGACTGATGACACCGCTGTCTTTAACCGGGATGCAATCCAGAAAGAGTGTTTTCTCCCTCTGGATTGCACCCAAATATTTACCAGCCAGCAATCAAATCAATCAGTTCTTTTGACATGCAAAACCCCCACGGCTTTACAGTCTCAACCCCAGAAAGCACATGGCTTTCCGAAAGGATTCTTATAACAAAACACCGCTGCCTTTAATCCCAACCTTACGGCTTTGGATTGCAGCAGCGGTGCTTGCAGCTCAACTCCCATCAGGAAGTGAACTTACCGGTAGCAACAGCCCCGGCTTAAATCTCATATCTGCCAGCAAAAAACCAACCGATGAGAGATGACCAAAAGTCTTAGCGACGCAGGCCCAGACGCTCGATCAGAGAACGATAACGCTCAACGTCCTTCTTCTTCAGGTAGTCCAGCAGGCTACGACGCTGGTTTACCATACGAATCAGGCCACGACGGGAGTGGTGATCGTGGATGTGAGCCTTGAAGTGAGACTGCAGACCTTCGATGTTAGCAGTCAGCAGGGCAACTTGTACTTCAGGGGAACCAGTGTCGTTCTCGCCACGGCCAAACTCTTTTACGATCTCAGCCTTGCGCTCAACAGTCAGGGACATTCTGTTTACTCCAATAGAGAATATGCATTAATTCTCAAGGAATGACCGTGCATATTAACAGCCACCCTCGCAAAAACCAGAAGCCTGTCTATGAAATGATCCATAGTCAGAGCCGCCAGCAAAAGAGGTATTCTAACCCCATATTCAGGATTATTCATCCGGGTTTTTGTTCAAAAACCCGCAAAATGATGAATCCTCAGCTTGATTGTGCCACCAGACGACGAGGCGCCACCAGACCATCATCCTGAATTTCACCTATGCCCAGGAACACCCGCGGCTCACCTTCTACATTCCGGTAGATACGGACAAATCCGGATGTTGGGGCACGGGACACCTGCACAGGCTGACCCTGGGTCAGATAATGACTGCTGTGTTCACCCAGCAGAACCGAAGGCCAGTGACTGACAGCGGAATCCTGCTCAAGCAGCAGGCCATCCAGGGCAGCATGACCACCACCATCACGCACCTCTTCCAACTGCTCCAGAGTGTAAGACCGCTCCTCCTCATAAGGGCCGGCCTTCAGGCGGCGCAGGTCAGCAACATGGGCACCACAGCCCAGCATTTCGCCAATATCTTCCACCAGAGTGCGGATGTAGGTACCCTTACTGCAGTCCACCTCAAGCACCATCTCATCACCGCGAAACTCCAGCAGGGTCAGACGATAAATATTAACCTTGCGGGACTCACGCTCAATTTCAATACCCTCACGGGCATATTGATAAAGCGGCTTGCCTTTGTGCTTCAGGGCAGAAAACATAGATGGAATCTGCTCAATTGGACCACGGAACCTGGTTAAAACAGGCTCAAGATCAGACCGTGTAACAGCAACCGGGCGCTCCTGAACAACTTCACCTTCGGCATCACCGGTATTCGTGCGAACACCCAGTTTGGCGACCGTACGGTAGCTTTTGTCAGAGTCCAGCAGATACTGGGACAGCTTGGTAGCTTCACCCAGACACACTGGCAGTATACCAGTTGCCAGAGGATCCAGGCTACCTGTATGACCGGCCTTGGCCGCACCATAGAGGCGCTTTACCCGCTGCAATACATCATTAGAGCTGGCTCCAGTCGGTTTATCCACAATCACAATACCGCTGACCGGACGGCCGCGGAAACGTCTACGACGTGACATTTCTTTACTTCTCCTGACCGTCTTTACCACTGTCGCCGGCCACCGCCTCATCAATCAGAGACGACAGACGACGTCCTCGCACCAGACTTTCGTCATAACGGAAGCGTAATTGCGGAGTAAAACGCATCCGCATACGACGGGACAGCTCAGTACGAAGATAACCGGCTGCATCGGTCAATACCTCAACAGCCTGATCAATTGCTTTCTGACCTTCAATACCAAGAAAGGTCACATACACAGTAGCAATAGCCATATCACGGCTGACATCAACACCGCTCACGGTCACCATACCGAGGCGGGGGTCTTTCATCTCCAGCTGCAGCACAGTGGCCAGCTCTCTCTGGATCTGATCACCCACGCGCTGGGTTCTACTAAATTCTTTTGGCATAACACGCGCTTTGAATTAAGTATGTCCATTGCTTTGCTTCATTTCACTCAGAAGCAAAACATTACAGACAGCAATAATAAAAAAGCGCACGGAAGGAATAAACCTGCCGCGCGCCTTGCCAGATCAGGGCATCACTTACAGTGAGCGTTCAACCTGAACAGACTTGTACACTTCGATCTTGTCACCGATCTTGACGTCATTATAGTTCTTGACGCCAATACCACATTCGTGACCCTTGGCAACATCCTTAACGTCATCCTTGAAGCGACGCAGGGATTCCAGTTCGCCTTCGTAGATAACCACGTTCTCACGCAACACACGGATACGTTCGCTGCGGTACACGGTACCTTCAACAACCATACAGCCGGCAACAGCGCCGATCTTGGGTGCCCGGAAGACATCACGAACCTCAGCCACACCCACGATCTCTTCACGGAATTCAGCCTTGAGCATACCGGTCAGAGCCTGCTTCACATCTTCAATGATGTCGTAGATTACGCTGTAGTAACGTAGGTCCAGACCTTCATTTTCCACAATGCGACGGGCAGTGGCGTCTGCTCGGACGTTGAAACCAACAACAACAGCGTTGGAAGCCAGTGCCAGGTTAGCATCAGTTTCAGTGATACCACCTACGCCGCCAAAGATAACCTTAACATCCACTTCATCGTTGCCCTGCTCATGCAGCGCAGCGGTAATCGCTTCCAGGGAACCACGTACGTCGGTCTTCAGAACCACCTTCAGGGTACGCTTCTCGTCGGAGCCCATGTCCTTGAACATGTTCTCCAGCTTGGCTGCCTGCTGACGGGCCAGCTTAACTTCTCGGAATTTACCCTGGCGGAACATGGCGATCTCACGAGCCTTACGCTCATCCTGAACAACCAGCATTTCATCACCGGCATCAGGGGTACCATCCAGACCGAGAATCTCTACCGGAATGGAAGGTCCAGCGGTATTAATGGTCTTGCCGTTTTCATCAAGCATGGCCCGGATACGACCATACTGCTGACCGACCAGAACATTGTCACCTTTCTGCAGGGTGCCGCCTTGAACCAGTACGGAAGCAACAGGGCCGCGCCCCTTGTCCAGACGGGATTCGATAACCACACCTTTGGCAGAACCTTCGGCGACAGCTTTCAGCTCCAACACTTCAGACTGCAGCAGTACAGCTTCCAGCAGCTCTTCAATACCCTGACCAGTATGGGCAGATACGTGAATAAACTGAGTATCACCACCCCAATCTTCCGGAATAACACCACGGGAAGAGAGTTCGTTCTTCACACGGTCCGGATCAGCAGCTTCCTTATCCATCTTGTTCACAGCCACAACGACCGGTACACCGGCGTCTTTGGCGTGCTGGATAGCTTCTTCGGTCTGAGGCATGACACCATCATCCGCCGCCACTACCAAGATTACGATATCAGTCGCTTTCGCACCACGAGCACGCATAGCGGTAAATGCCGCGTGTCCTGGAGTATCCAGGAAGGTGATCATGCCACGGTCAGTTGTTACGTGGTAAGCACCGATATGCTGGGTAATACCACCGGCCTCACCGGACTGAACCTTGGCCTTACGGATGTAGTCCAGCAGAGAGGTCTTACCGTGGTCAACGTGACCCATTACGGTGACAACCGGCGCACGGGATACTTCTTCACCGGAAGTTTCACCTACAGCCTCTTCTAGGGACTCTTCCAGGGAATCAGCGTTAACCAGCTTAACCTTGTGCCCCATCTCTTCAACCACGATAGCCGCAGTATCCTGATCGATCACCTGGTTGATGGTCACCATTGTGCCAAGCTTGAACATGCACTTGATCACCTCGGCCGCCTTCACTGCCATCTTGTTGGCCAGTTCACCAACAGTGATGGTTTCAGGAATTGCAACTTCACGAACAACGGCAGCTGTCGGCTTGGTGAAGCCATGCTGTTCAAGCTCTTTGGACTTGAACGGCTTACGGGACAGCGGTTTGTTACGACCATTACGGTCATCACCGCGTCCACCACGGGCATTCTTGCCGCCCCTGCGACGACGATCACCATCTCCACGATCACTACGATCAGACTCCCCCTTCTTCTTGGCGGGGCGGCGACGGCGACGATCATCATCAGCCGGAGGTGGTGGTGGCTGATCGGCTGCAGCCGGAGTCGGAGCTGGTCCGCGACGATCGTCACGGCGGTCATCGCTGCGACGACGGCGCTGCTCAGTCTCGTCAGCCTTGCGGCGGGCTTCACCCTGACGGCGGCCTTCGCCCTCCTGGCGACGAGCCTTGTCTTTGACCTTGGCGACTTCGCCATCTTTTTTACGGCCTTCGGAACGACGCTTCTTCTCTGCTTCGAGATCAGCTGTCGCGTCAGCCTTCACGTAAGTGCGCTTCTTGCGTACTTCAACGTTAACAATCTTGTTCTTGCCAGAACCACCAGACACTTTCATCTGGCTGACGGTCTTGCGCTTCAGGGTAACCTGCTTGGGCTCAGCCTCAACAGGCTGTGCAGGAGCAGAGGTGTCACCACTGTGAGCACGGCGCAGATAAGCGAGCAATGCCGCCTTTTCTGAATCAGATACAGGCTGATCAGGCTTCTTGTGAGACAAGCCTGCGTCATTCATCTGCTTAAGCAGGCGTTCAACCGGAGCCCCGACCACCTCGGCAAGTTGTGATACTGTTACATCTGCCATATAAACTTCTCCTCTCAGTGGCCAGCTCAGTCTTCCCCGAACCAGCAGATATTCCGTGCCTTCATGATCAGCTCACCCGCCTTATCGGCGTCCAGGCCTTCAATATCTTCCAGTTCGTCAGTTGCCTGCTCGGCTAGATCTTCCAGGGTGCGGACACCCTTGGCAGCCAGGGCGTAAGCCAGCTGCTGCTCCATACCTTCCAGACCAAGAAGATCTTCGGCCGGCTTTTCGCCTTCCAGTCGCTCTTCATTGGCGATAGCCTGTGTCAGCAGGCGGTCCTTGGCGCGCTGGCGCAGCTCGTTGACCACTTCTTCATCAAAACCATCAATTCCCATCATCTCTTCCATGGGAACGTAGGCAACCTCTTCGAGGGTGGTAAACCCTTCATCAACCAGGGTACGAGCCAGATCGATATCAACATCAAGATGCTCGACAAACACCTGGGCCTGCCGATCAGCTTCCTGGGACTGCTTGGCTTCCGCATCAGCCTCAGTCATAACGTTCAGATTCCAGCCAGTCAGCTCACTGGCCAGTCGAACGTTCTGGCCACCACGGCCAATTGCCTGGGCCAGATTGTCTTCTGCAACAGCCAAATCCATTGAGTGGTTTTCCTCATCAACAATGATGGAAGCCACTTCTGCAGGCTGCATGGCATTGATAACAAACTGCACCGGATTATCATCCCACAGCACGATATCAACACGCTCACTGCCCAGCTCGTTGGAAACAGCCTGAACACGGGAGCCACGCATACCGACACAGGCACCAACCGGGTCGATACGCCCGTCATTGGTTTTCACTGCAATCTTGGCGCGGGAACCCGGATCACGGGCAGCAGCCCGGATTTCAATAACCTCTTCTGCAATTTCCGGAACTTCAATGCGGAACAGTTCGATCAGCATTTCCGGGCATGTCCGGCTCATCATCAGCTGAGGACCACGATTCTCTTCAGAAATCGTATGCAGTAGAGCACGCACGTGAACCCCCATACGGAAGGTCTCACGGGGGATTATCTGATCCTTTCGCAGAACCGCTTCCGCGTTGTTACCCAGATCGACAATCAGGGAATCACGGTTAACCTTCTTGATGGTACCGTTCACCAGCTCACCCAGCTTATCCCTGTAGGAATCCACCATCTGGCGACGCTCGGCTTCGCGTACTTTCTGGACTATTACCTGCTTGGCAGTCTGGGCAGCAATCCGGCCAAAGGCTATGGACTCAACCGGTTCTTCCCAAACATCACCGATCTCCAGGCTTTCATCGTTTTCCTTACCTTCGTCCAGAGTCAGATGGGCACCGGGAATTTCAAAATCCTCATCGGCGACCACTGTCCAGCGACGGAAGGTGTCGTACTCACCGGAAGCCCGATCAATCGCAACGCGAATGTCGACTTCTGTTTCATAACGCTTCTTGGTCGCCGTCGCCAGGGCAATCTCAATCGCCTCGAAGATCACTTCGGGCGGAACTCCCTTTTCATTGGAGACGGCTTCAACGACGTTCAGAATCTCTTTACTCATGCTCTGCCTCGCGCATCGTTAAACCGGTTCTTCCCTCTCGGACCCGCCTCATCCCTAAGGAATCTCATCCCTCAGAAACCCTGGCGGGCAGGCATCAGAACTGCGGTATCACATTCGCTTTATCGATACTGTCAAAGGGAAACAGGTATTCATGATCATCACAGATGATTACGACTTCATCACCCTCAACCCCCCGAATAACACCCTGGTACTTGCGACGCCCCTCAAACGGAACACGCAGGCGCATATTCACCTGATTGCCAACGAAGTCAGCATACTGTTCCAGCGTGAACAGCGGACGGTCCAGACCAGGCGAAGACACCTCCAGGGTATATTCGCTGGCAATCGGATCCTCAACATCGAATACCGCGCTCAATTGCCGACTGACCTTCTCACAGTCATCCAGACCGATGCCGGATTCCTGATCAATAAACACCCGCAGCTTACTCTGCTTACCCTGCGATATGAACTCGATCCCCCAGAGTTCGCATCCCAGCGACTTCACCACGGGTTCAACAAGTTCGTGCAGTACTTCCAGCTTGCCTGCCACTTACACGCCCTCGCACTGAATAACCACAGCAAAAGTACAAATCAAAAAGTACAGACTGCAGCAATAAAAAATGGGCTAAAAAGCCCATCCACGACTGACACCTCCAGATGACGGTTGTCAGCCCTGGGGTATCCTTTATGGCTCAGACAACATAGACAGCCTGGCCCTAAAAAAAATTCAGGACTGTTACAGCCCTGTCCTCCCCGGCACCATCAGAGACTCAGCCCTGACAGTTTAATCTGCCTGCAGGAACACTACGATCAATTTTTTCCGATCATAGCAAAAAGCCCCTACATAGAGGGGCCTTTTTAAAATTGGTAGCGGGGGCCAGATTTGAACTGACGACCTTCGGGTTATGAGCCCGACGAGCTACCAGGCTGCTCCACCCCGCACCAAAAACTCTGAAGAAGTATATTGCCCGAAACCACCAACCGTCAAACAAAAAAGCTTTCCAGGCAACAGCGTTCACTTTGCAAACGCTCAAAAACTGGTGCCGAAGGCGGGACTTGAACCCGCACGTCCATAGGACACCACCCCCTCAAGATGGCGTGTCTACCAATTCCACCACTTCGGCTTCAGATACTGCTGATACTACTTCGAATAACTCTGACACCAAAACCGGCAACATGACTCCGAAGTGCCTACGGACGACCCGACTCAAGCAGACTATTCAGCCTCTTTTGCACCATCGCCCCCAGCAGACGCGCTAGAGTCTACCACAGGGACTTCCGAAGAATCTACTGTAGAATCACCAACTTCCGGAACATCAGAAGTAGGAGCAGATACTTCCCCAGCAGGAACAGACACCTCAGCAGGGATACCGGAGATTGTGCTGGAAGTCAGTGCATTAGCCTTATCTTTGGCAATCATGGCCAGACCAATGCTGGTCACAAAAAAGACAGTTGCCAGAATAGCAGTGGTGCGGGTCAGGAAGTTTCCAGAACCCTGACTGCCGAAAACAGTCTGGGAAGCACCAGAGCCAAAAGAGGCACCTGTTTCAGCTCCCTTGCCCTGCTGCAGCATAATCAGACCGATCAAGGCCAGTGCAACCAAAACATGTACTATTAGAATCAGTGTTTCCATTCTTTAACTCGCAGCACGACAAATAGTAAGAAAGTCCTGCACATCCAGGGAAGCACCACCAACCAGGCCCCCATCAACGTCAGCACCAGCAAAAATTTCCGCAGCATTGGAACCTTTAACACTGCCACCGTAAAGGATACGGGTACGGGCACCCATTTCAGCATCATGCTCCGCCAGCAGCTGGCGAATTGCAGCATGCACTTCCTGAGCCTGTTCAGGCGTCGCAGTCAGACCGGTTCCGATAGCCCAGACAGGCTCATAAGCAATAACCAGCTGTTCCAGGTACTCAGGCTGAACCTCATCCAGAACGACCTTTACCTGACGGGCAACCACTTCCATAGTCTTGTCAGCTTCACGCTCATCCAGAGTCTCACCTACACACAGAACAGGAATCAGGCCAGCCTTACCAGCCCTGCGAACTTTAGCAACAACATCCGCATCGGTTTCACCATAAATGGCGCGACGCTCGGAATGACCAACCAGTACCATATCACAGGCAAAATCCTGAGCCATGGCCACTGAAATTTCTCCAGTAAAAGCACCCTTTTCCTCGGTACAGATATTCTGCACACCCCAGGAGATGCCGGAAGAAGCCAGCGTATCAGCGACCTGCCGAACAAAAACGGAGGAAGGGAAGACAGCCATGTCTATCTTGCCAACCAGCTCTGCAGCTCCGGATTTCAACCCTTCAGTCAGCGCCGTTACTGACTCGCGGGAACCATTCATTTTCCAGTTACCGGCCACAAGCTGCTTACGCATCACAAAACCTCATTAAAGGGACGGAATGTTAGCGCACCGCTGGTACGCATGACAATATACATGTCAGAAAGGGGGCACACAGCCAAATGCACCCCGCACAGCCATCAGCTGGCCATGTTTCCTGAAAATTAGATCTTTATACAGCCAGAAGAGGTGATAATCACCCCACTTCAGCCTCAACAACGTCGGCCAGGGAACGACAGCGGCTGGATACCTCATCAGCATCCTCTCCCTCAATCATCACCCGAATCACCGGCTCCGTACCAGATGTACGCAGCAACACCCGGCCACGACCAGCCATTTCTGCTTCTGTCTGCTGCACTGCAGCACAAATTGCCTGATTACTTTCAGGAACAATCCGCTCAGACATACGCACATTAATCATGGTCTGGGGGTACTTGACCATATCACTGCACAAATCACTCAAACTGCGGCCGGTTGCCACCAGCACACGCAAAACCTGAAGGGCTGCAACAATACCATCTCCAGTGGTAGAAACATGGCGGCAGATCAAGTGACCCGAAGATTCACCGCCCAACTGCCAGCCTTTAGCCTGCATCAATTCATTGACATAGCGATCGCCAACCTTGGCACGAACAAACGGAATCCCTGCTCCTTCAAGAGCTTTTTCCATCCCAAGGTTGGACATAACAGTACCGACCACACCACCAGCCAGCTCACCCTGACTGTGGCGATAGCGGGCGATAATGTACAGAAGTTCATCGCCATCTACTTCACGGCCACAGTGATCAACCATCAGCACCCGATCACCGTCACCATCAAAAGCGATACCAATATTGGCCTGTTTTTCCCTAACCGCCTCTTTCAGGGCATCAAGACTGGTGGAACCAACCCCCTGATTAATATTCAGACCGTCCGGACTGACACCAATCGCATCAACCCTGGCACCCAGCTCCCGGAACACATCCGGCCCAACGTGGTAAGTCGCTCCGTGGGCACCATCGACCACAATATGCAGACCGGAAAGATCCAGGTGGGGACGAACCGTTGCCTTGCAGTACTCAATATAACGACCAGCCGCATCATCAACCCGACGGGCACGGCCAAACTCAGCGGGATCTGCAACCACCATCTCCTGATCCATCATCTCTTCAATGGCTAGTTCTACAAAATCCGGCAACTTGGTACCGTCTGCAGAGAAAAACTTGATGCCATTATCATAATAAGGATTATGGGAGGCACTTATTACGATGCCGGCATTGGCATTAAAAGTCCGGGTCAGGTATGCAATAGCGGGTGTTGGCATTGGCCCCAACAGCCAAGCATCAACACCAGCCGCAGACAGGCCAGCCTCCAGGGCAGACTCAAACATGTAACCAGACAACCGGGTATCTTTACCAATAATCACTCGGTTGGCCCCCTGACCGGCAAACACCCTGCCAGCAGCCCAGCCCAGCTTTAAAACAAACTCAGGAGTAATAGGAAACTGACCGACACGACCACGCACACCATCTGTACCGAAATATTTTCGACCCATATCAAATTCCTTCTTGGTCTTTACCATGGAAATGATCTTTCCTTCGCCTCAGACTAACGAAAAAGACACTTTTCACTCTATACTCAGGCAGCCGCAATAGCTCGCGCCATTTTCAGCACATCAACGGTTTCCTGCACGTCATGCACGCGGATAATCTGCGCTCCAGACTGAGCCAGAATCAACGCCACTGCGAGACTGGCAGGAAGGCGCTCTTCAGCCTTGTTCTCCAGCACCGCTCCAATAAATGACTTTCTGGACACCCCCGCCAGCAGCGGATACCCCAACTTATGCAACTCAGAAAAATGGCGCACAAGCTTTAAATCCAGAGCCGGCGTTTTGCCAAACATACCACCACCAAAGCCAGGATCCAGCACAATGCTACCCTTTGAAACACCCGCCGCAACACAGGCTTCGATTCGGGACTTCAGGTAGCAGGAAACCTCTTCAACCACATCACCATATGCAGGCACAAACCCTGGTTCCGGCTGCTCTATCAATGAGTGCATCAACACCACAGACACTCCACTTTCAGCCGCTACCTGAAGAGCTCCCGGACGACCAAGAGCCCGCACATCATTAATCATGCCCACACCGGCCTCTGCTGCAGCCTTCATAACTTGCGCAGAGCTGGTATCCACAGAGACGACCACATCAAACTCTTTGGCCAAAACCTCAATAACAGGAACAACCCTGTCTATCTCTTCATCAACAGAGACTGCCTGGGCCCCTGGGCGGGTCGACTCACCACCTATATCAATAATATCCGCCCCCGCCAGCACCATATCACGGGCATGAACAAGAGCCCGATCAAAACTGTTATAACGTCCACCATCAGAAAAAGAGTCAGGGGTAACATTCAGAATACCCATGACATTGGGGCGATTCAGATCAAGAGTGCGTCCGGCGCAATCGAGTCGTTGTTCACCGAGCCTTTTATCATCGAGTTGATTTTCCATGGTCGTTTACAACCAGCTCCAGAGGATGAATAGCGGGGAAGTATACAGAGGAGATAGTATATTTTGAAAATATCGCAGCAGGGACGACAAAGGGAGCCGCAGCTCCCTTTGTCGTTTATCTATCACATTCAGTGCAGCTCAGCAGGACCACCTACCGGCTTGTCACCTTTGTTAGAATCATCAACCTTGAGAGTATCCTGCTCAGTGGATTCCCCTGCATCCTCTTCCGCTTTGACTTCGGAACCACCAGAACCATCATTTTCATTCCAGTCTTTGGGTGGCTTAGGCTTGCGCCCCTCCATAATTTCATCAATCTGCTCAGTATCGATAGTTTCATATTCCATCAGAGCATCTTTCATCAATTCCAGCTTGTCGCGGTTTTCGGTCAAAATATTCTCTGCCGCTGTGTAGCAGTGATCAATGATGTCACGGACTTCCTGATCAATCAGCTTGGCCGTCTCACCGCTGACATTCATATGGTGTGCCCCCTGGCTCTTGCCCAGGAATACCTCACCCTCTTCCTCTCCATACAATAGAGGGCCAAGTTTTTCTGACAAGCCCCATTTGGTCACCATATTGCGAACCATCTGGGTAGCCTGCTGGATATCGTTGGATGCCCCGGTAGAAACACCATCCTTGCCATACAGCATCTCTTCCGCTATCCGGCCACCGTACATAGACGCCACACGCCCAATCAGGTAACGACGACTGTAGCTAACCTTATCCTCCTCAGGCAGATACATGGTCACACCCAGGGCCCGCCCTCGCGGAATAATGGTGACCTTGTAAACCGGATCATGTTCAGGCATCAGACGCCCGACAATAGCGTGACCAGCTTCATGGTAAGCGGTCATTTCCTTGTCTTTCTCACTCATCACCATGGACTTGCGCTCAGCGCCCATCATGATTTTATCTTTGGCCTGATCAAACTCCAGCTTACCCACAGTGCGCTTGTTGGCACGGGCAGCAAACAGGGCAGCCTCATTCACCAGATTGGCCAGATCCGCACCAGAGAAACCAGGTGTACCACGGGCGATAACGCTGGCAACAACATCTTCACCGCAGGGCACCTTGCGCATATGAACCTTGAGGATCTGCTCACGACCACGGATATCAGGCAGTGGTACTACCACCTGACGGTCAAAACGACCAGGACGCAACAGCGCCGGATCCAGAACATCGGGGACGGTTGGTCGCAGCAATAACAATAATGCCGTCGTTTGCCTCAAAACCATCCATTTCCACCAGCAGCTGGTTCAGGGTCTGTTCACGCTCATCGTGACCACCACCCAGACCGGCACCCACGGTGACGACCAACCGCATCGATCTCGTCAATAAAGATAATGCAGGGCGCCTGTTTCTTGGCCTGCTCAAACATATCGCGGACACGGGATGCACCCACACCTACAAACATTTCTACGAAGTCGGAACCGGAGATGGTAAAGAACGGCACCTTGGCTTCGCCAGCAATAGCCTTGGCCAACAGAGTTTTACCAGTACCCGGGGAACCAACCATCAGTACGCCACGGGGGATACGGCCACCGAGACGCTGAAACTTGCCGGGATCTTTCAGGAAGTCCACCAACTCCTGGACGTCTTCCTTCGCTTCATCAACACCCGCCACATCGGAGAATGTTGTCTTGATCTGGTCTTCAGACAGCAGACGCGCCTTGCTTTTGCCGAAGCTCATGGGACCGCCCTTGCCGCCGCCACCGCCCTGCATCTGGCGCATAAAGAACATAAAGACCGCGATAATAACCAGTATCGGGAAGCTGGCTACCAACAGCTGGGACCAGATGCTCTGCTTCTCAATGGGTTTCGCCTCTACCTGAACACCGCTAGCCAGCAAGTCATCCATCAGTCGGTCATCACGAATAGCTGGAGGGAGATTGACTTCAAAGCGTTCATTATTGGTATAGGATCCGTTCACGGTGTAGCCGTCAATCAGCACCCCGGCTGACCTGACCACTCTCCACCTGTGTAACAAAATCGGAATAATTGACCTTCTGGGTTGAGGTCTGCATGCCATCAAAGTTCTTGAAAACCGTCAACAACACCAGGGCGATTATCACCCATAAGATCAAATTTTTTGCCATGTCATTCAAATGTGTACCCTCACCGAGCGCATTCGGTACGGCTTAGATCGAAGAGGAACCCCGCATGATTACCATGCAGTTACTCAAGTGTCACCTTACTACAGATTCCACGCCATAAACAGCGCGTTCAAACCATCAAATCCATAACCGAAATCTATCACCCATACACAGGAATTCATTCCCCATACAGGCTTAGGTAAGCATATGGGGACTGATCTTTCAGTTTACAACCGGGAAGAGCAGATTTTTACAATTCTTCACCCTTTGAACTGACGACCCCAGCAGATAGGTTTCGCGGGAACGAGCCCTTGAAGCACCTGGCTTGCGCGTCACAACACTGCCAAAGCTGGTACGCATATCCTTCAGATACTCATCAAAACCCTCGCCATGGAAGATCTTGACCAGAAAAGAACCGCCTGGCTTGAGCACCTGCCGCGCAAGATCCAGCGCCAGCTCTACCAGATACATGGCCCGGGGCTGATCTGCCGCTTTCACGCCACTCATATTGGGAGCCATATCAGAAATCACCAGATCAACCTGGTCATCACCAATGGCCTCCAGGATTTCGGCCAGAACAGAGTCTTCGGTAAAGTCACCCTGAACAAAAAGCCACATCAGCAATAGGATCCATGGGCAGGATATCCGAGGCTACCACCCGCCCCTTTTCACCAATTTTCTCAGCCGCCACCTGGGTCCAGCCTCCCGGCGCAGCACCGAGATCCACGACAGACATCCCGGGACGAAACAGGTTATCCTTCTCCGCCATTTCAAGAAGCTTATAGCTGGCCCGCGAGCGGTATCCATCCTTCTGGGACTGCTGCACATACTGATCATCGAAATGCTCTTTCAGCCAGCTGGCACTACTTTTTGATCTCGCCACAGATAAGATTCCTCAAACAGCCATTAGCCGGAAATATTCGGCAAAAAGTAGTGTATGTTACCCAAACCTTTCTCAGCCCCCAATCAGTGACTGCCGTTAACGGCAAACGCTTTCTTTAATCGCCACAACGTACTGCAATTGCCACAGTGTACTTGCATCGGGACAACTTAGAGTTAGAATGCGCCACCTTGATTTATTCCATCCGGAGACTCTGACATGGCGCTGAACGCCGAAAAAAGACGGGAATTACGTGCCATTGGGCACAAGCTTAAGCCCGTTGTAATTGTTTCTGAAAATGGCATCACTGACGGCGTTATTGAAGAAACACTGCGCGCTCTGGGTGATCACGAACTCATCAAAGTCAAGTTTGCTGTGCTTGACCGTGAAGCCAAGAAGCAGCTGATGACTGAACTGTGCGAAGCCTGTGGTGCTGAAATGATCCAGACTATCGGCAAGATCGCCCTGATTCTCAAGCCTGCCAAAGAACCAAACCCTCGCCTGTCTAACCTGCTCCGAGCGATTTAAGGACGGAAATATGAAGCCGTGCTGTCTGACACGGCTTTTTTCTGGCTCAGCTGTTTTCTGGCTCAGCTTTTCCTCAAGGCTTTTTCCTGCTCAAGGCTGTTCACATATCAGTTAAATATGCTGAACTTCCTCAATTTCGTACTCCATCTGACCACCTGGAGTATGGACCACGACCACATCCCCTTCTTCCTTGCCAATCAATGCCCGGGCAATCGGTGAAGTCACTGACAGCTTGCCCTTTTTGATATCTGCCTCATCCTCACCAACAATCTTATAGGATACCTGACTGTCATCATCAGTATTAATCAGGGTGACTGTCACCCCAAAGATAACCTTGCCTGTATTTTCAATCGTAGTGACATCAATCACCTGAGCGTTGGACAGCTTGCCTTCCAGCTCCTGAACCCGACCTTCATTAAAGCTCTGCTGCTCACGGGCTGCATGATACTCGGCATTCTCTTTCAAGTCGCCAAGCTCGCGGGCCTCTGCAATCGCTTCAGCGATTTTTGGGCGCTCCTTGCTTTTTCGAAACTGAAGTTCCTCGCGGAGAGCCTTTTCACCCTCCATCGTCATGGGGAATCGCTGCATGCTAATACCTTAGTGAATACCTTCGTGCAAATCCTGTAGTCTTCTGACGCTTCGCTCAGGACCAAAGCTGATCGCCTGGGCAATAGCGATGGCCCCTGCCATTGTTGTCGTGTATAGAACTTTATGCGTCAGTGCTGATCGGCGGATTGTAAAGGAATCAGCTATCGCCTGACGACCCTCTGTAGTATTAACCACTAGCGTAACTTCGCCATTTACAATCATATCCACCAGGTGCGGGCGACCTTCCTTCACTTTATTCACCACCGGCACATAAACTCCGGCCTCAGCCAGAGCCGCTGCCGTGCCACGGGTCGCCAGCAGTTCAAATCCAGCGGAATGGAGAATAGCAGCAAGTTCGGCAACACGCGGCTTGTCCCGCCCACGAACACTCAGGATAGCCCGACCTTTTTCAGGCAGCGCCATTTTCACCGCCAGCTGGGCTTTGGAATACGCTTCCGGAAAAGTATCACCGGCCCCCATAACTTCACCGGTAGACTTCATTTCCGGCCCGAGAATCGGATCGACACCAGGAAACTTGTTAAACGGGAAAACGGCCTCTTTGACATAGCAGGTTTGCGGAATAATCTCCTCGGTAAAACCCAGATCCTGCAGGGTTGCTCCCGCCATAACCCTGGCTGCCACCTTGGCAAGGGAAACGCCAATACACTTGGAGACAAAAGGTACGGTTCTTGAGGCACGGGGATTCACTTCGATGACATAAATTTCACCATCCTGAACCGCCATCTGTACATTCATCAACCCTACTACCCCCAACTCCAGGGCCATGGCCCGAACCTGTTGGCGAATAATGTTCTGAATATTTTCTGGAAGGTCGTAAGGCGGCAGAGAGCAGGCCGAATCCCCAGAGTGAATACCCGCCTGTTCAATATGCTGCATGATGGCGCCGATCACCACTTCCCGGCCATCACAGACCGCATCCACATCCACTTCTACGGCATGGGTCAGGTAATAGTCCAGCAGCACCGGGCTCTCATTGGAAACCTGCACTGCATCATGCATATAATGGTTCAATTCCCTCTCATCGTAGACGATCTCCATAGCTCGTCCGCCCAGAACATAGGAAGGACGAACCACCAGGGGATAACCGATTTCACCAGCCTTGAACACGGCCTCCTGCAGACTGCGGGCCGTAGCATTTGGAGGCTGCATCAACTCCAGCTTGCTGATCATCTGCTGAAAGCGTTCACGATCTTCGGCCATATCAATGGCTTCCGGACTGGTACCAATAATTTTTACACCTGCCGCTTCCAGGTCGAGAGCGAGACGCAACGGAGTCTGACCGCCATACTGAACAATCACACCGTCCGGCTGTTCGACATCGACAATAGCCAGTACATCTTCCAGAGTGATCGGTTCAAAGTAGAGTCGATCAGAAGTGTCATAATCTGTAGAGACTGTCTCAGGATTACAGTTGACCATAATGGTTTCATAACCATCCTCCCTCATAGCGAGGGCTGCATGTACACAGCAGTAGTCAAACTCAATTCCCTGACCAATACGGTTTGGCCCACCACCAATAACCATGATTTTCTTGCGATCAGATACAGCCGCCTCACACTCCTCCTCGTAGGTGGAGTACATGTAGGCCGTATCGGAAGCAAATTCGGCAGCACAGGTATCAACCCGCTTGTAAACCGGGCGCAGTCCAAGTGTCTGGCGATGGTTGCGGACACTATCTTCCTGTTCATTCAGCAGCCAGGCCATTCGGGCATCACCAAACCCTTTGCGCTTCAGGCGCCACATTTCTCCATAACTGATATCCTGTAGCTGTCGCCCAGCCAGCTGAGCCTCTTCCTGTACAAGATCTTCTATCTGCACCAGAAACCAGGGATCAATTCTGGTCAATTCGAAAACATCGTCCCGGCTCAAACCTGCCCGGAAGGCATCTGCGATATACCAGATCCGCTCTGCTCCCGGAGTAATCAACTCTTCTTTTATCCGACTGACAGCGTCAGTCGCCTCAACCTGAACGACTGGATCCAAGCCGGAAACGCCAACCTCCAATCCTCGCAGAGCCTTCTGCAGCGACTCCTGAAAAGTCCGGCCAATGGCCATCACTTCACCAACAGATTTCATCTGAGTGGTCAAACGGGCATCCGCCTGGGGAAACTTCTCAAAGGCAAACCGGGGAATCTTGGTGACAACATAATCAATAGCCGGTTCAAAAGAAGCCGGTGTGACACCACCAGTAATATCATTCTGCAGTTCATCCAAGGTATAACCGACTGCCAGCTTGGCCGCCACCTTGGCTATGGGAAATCCGGTAGCCTTGGAGGCCAGGGCAGAAGAGCGGGATACCCGGGGGTTCATCTCGATAACCACCATTCGCCCATCTTCCGGATTCACACCAAACTGAACATTGGAACCACCCGTTTCCACACCAATCTCCCGCAACACCGCCAGGGAGGCGTTACGCATGATCTGGTACTCCTTGTCGGTCAGAGTCTGGGCAGGAGCTACGGTGATGGAGTCGCCGGTATGGACCCCCATGGGGTCAAAGTTCTCTATGGCGCAGACAATAATGCAGTTGTCGTTCTTGTCCCGTACCACCTCCATTTCATACTCTTTCCAGCCGATCAATGACTCATCGATCAGCAGCTCATTGGTCGGGGACAAATCAAGACCTCGGTTACAGATCTCTTCAAACTCATCCTTGTTATAAGCGATACCTCCGCCGGACCCTCCCATAGTGAACGACGGTCGAATAATACAGGGGAAGCCAACCTGCCTGAGAACACCGTAAGCCTCCTCTATGGAGTGGGCGATACCTGCCCTGGGGGTTTCCAGACCAATATTTTTCATAGCCTGGTCAAACAGGTGTCGATCTTCAGCCTTATCGATAGTCTGGGCGTTGGCTCCAACCATCTCCACGCCAAATTTTTCCAAAACACCTTCCCGCTCCAGATCCAGGGCACAATTCAGGGCAGTCTGCCCTCCCATGGTGGGCAGAAGAACGTCAGGACGCTCTTTTTCAATAATTTTGGCAACAGTCTGCCAGCGGACAGGCTCGATATAGGTCGCATCAGCCATGGACGGATCAGTCATGATCGTGGCCGGATTGGAATTCACCAGAACAACTCTGTAGCCCTCTTCTTTCAGAGCTTTGCAGGCCTGGGCACCAGAGTAGTCAAACTCACAGGCCTGACCAATTACTATTGGACCGGCTCCAAGAATCAGGATACTTTCGATATTTGTGCGTTTTGCCATGACATATTCTTCTTGGTTCTGTAATCAGGCGGCAGGCGTACTTTACATTCCATACTGCTATTCCATGCTGTTTGCACCCATGCCGCAAGCGTAACTAACAGGCATAATCAACACGACTATCGTCGTTCCCGCATGGCAGCAACAAAGCGGTCAAACAGAGGAGCGACATCATGGGGCCCCGGGCTGGCTTCTGGATGCCCCTGAAAACTGAAAGCGGGACAGTCAGTACGCTCAATGCCTTGCAGTGAGCCATCAAACAGAGACTTATGAGTTGCCAGCAGGTTATTCGGAAGGCTCTGCTCTGCCACGGCAAAACCGTGATTCTGACTGGTTATCATCACCTCACCAGTGCGCAGATTCTGAACAGGATGGTTGGCGCCGTGGTGGCCGAATTTCATTTTTTCGGTCTGGGCTCCGGAAGCCAGAGCCAGCAGCTGATGCCCCAGACATATACCAAAGACAGGCAGGCCTGTGGCCAAAATGTCCCGTATCGCACTGATTGCATAATCACAGGGTTCAGGATCTCCAGGCCCATTGGAGAGAAAAACACCATCCGGGTTCAGGTTCAGCACCTCCCTTGCTGGAGTGGTTGCTGGCACAACAGTCAGGCGACATTCCCGTTCAGCCAGCATTCGCAGAATATTGCGCTTGACCCCAAAGTCATAGGCCACAACATGGAAACCGGCCTTACCAGCACGGTCTTCATGGCTGTCATCCTCCAGTTTCCAGAGACCTTCAGTCCAAAGGTAACTCTCTGCTGTTGTGACCTCTTTAGCCAGATCCATTCCTTTCAAACCAGGGAAGGCACCGGCCAGCTCCAGAGCTCTGAGCTCAGAGGCTTCAACCTCATTTTTATTATTAACAACACCCTTATTAACAACACTGCCATGGGCAACAATCGCGCCATTCTGGGTCCCTTTCTCCCGAAGGATGCGGGTCAATCTCCGGGTATCAATATCGGCGATAGCAACAATGCCATTTTCTTTCAGGTAGTCACCCAGAGACTGGCTCTGTCGCCAGTTACTGGCCAGAAGGGGAAGATCTCGAATAACAAGACCGGCGGACCAGATCTGCAGCGCTTCTTCATCCAGCGGTGTAGTACCTGTGTTACCAATATGGGGATAGGTCAGCGTAACTATCTGACGGGCATAGGATGGATCCGTAAGAATTTCCTGATACCCGGTCATAGCTGTGTTGAAGACAACTTCACCACTGGTTTCCCCATCACTGCCGATAGCGGTTCCATGGAAGATGCTGCCGTCCTCAAGAGCGAGTATGGCTGTTCTGCTCAAGGCGTCCTCCCAATACACTACTTGTGCTTGCTGTGCTCGTTGTGTTTATTGTACTTATTGTGATGCTTGTGCTGCTGATACTGCCTTTACAGAAAAAGAGTTGTCTTTTCTGTAAAAAAGCGAGATGTCACTTAGGTTCTATTGACATAAGTTCCATCTCGCTTGATCGTTATAATTTTTTCATCGAACCTGTTCTCACCGGCTCTCTGACAAACTCAGGACATCCTAACAGACACGTAAAACTACGTCCATTAGAGCTGCTAAATAGCGATAAATACGCACAGATTCAAAATCATCCAAGCATCTTAGACAGCCGCAAAATTCCAGGTGCGTGACGGGCGAAAAAGCCAGAAATAACTTCCTTTCTGTCTGGTGTGATATCAGGGTTATTTTGCCAGCCATCGGGAAGACTGTTCCAACTCGTTTCCCTGAGCAATAAAAGCCCTTTTTCCAGCTTCTTGAAATACTCACTGTTAAGCTTGGAAAGTTCCTCAATAAAAGTTGGATCAGCAATATCCAGTTTTAGCTTTCTTTTCTCCGGCGGAATGGATGCATTGTACTCAGTTTCATATCTTTCATCACCATTCTATCCCAAGCCATAACCATCATTCTGAAAGGCAGGGGAGCCGTCAGATTCCGCAGTTCCTACCCCCCCCTGAGCCGCTACAACTTTCCATGACTCCGTTTCCCCTACTTTCTCTCGATCAAGGCTCTCAATCAGTCTTTGTGCTCCCGGCCTTTCTATCATCTCCATACCGCCAATAAGCAGGGTATTGTTCTGACCGATAACAGCCAGAAGCCCGATATCCAGCATGCCGATATCAAAGAGGTGCTTTGCTGTCACTGCATTTTCATGGGGCAGCCCATGGCAGACACTCATGGTCAGATCAGCCTTATGTATTGATGGATCAATACCCAGCTGCTTCATCAATTGAGTCACCAAATCCACAGCTTTTATATTATCGCCGGCTTCCTCCCTAAAAAATTCAAGAATACAGCCCAAAGCTTTTATTCTCTAGGCATCAGGAAGCTGTGCCAACTCCTGGACAACCACGGCCACAGGGCAGTTTGCTACTTCGCCAGCCAGGCTCATATCCCGACCTTCAGCTATAGCAAGCTTGTTGACTGCTGTTTTTACCAGCTGTTGTAAAAGTCCATTGACTTTCCTCTTCAGCGGGCCAGATTTAGCCTGCTCGCCCCGCAGAGTATCTCTTCCAAGTTTCGGTTTGAGTGCAGGTGAATCTCCCAAAGCCTTGACACTTTTTACGCTCGCGAGTGATTTTGTGCGTAGAAAAATTACCAGCAACTTTACTGTAGATTTGAGGTTACTCCACAAAGAGCTGGAAACAGGCTCATCAGGCTTGCTGCTCACTCCAGCAACCTGTGGTTGAGGTGAAATAACAGCATGGTGAACGGATCGCTCCTTCAGGGTACGGCCAGGTATTTTTACCCCCCAGGCATTTTCTTCCGCACCCGGGGATGAGTAGTAACTTTGTAGGTGAGTCCTTTTACCTTTATCCGGGAAGGTACTTTTACTGGTTTCCCAGCTCTGCCATTTAGCCGAAAAGTAGAAGAACCTGATGTTCCTGCAGATCTTGGCGGTCTGGAAGCTGTCATTGTGCACCTCCCTTTACACTACAGACATCATTCAACCAGCATAGTTTTTTATCACAAAAATGCCGCTATTTGAGTCCTTCCCATGGACGTACTATGGAAGTATCAGCGTAACTCCAGCACATCCTGCATATCAAACAGACCGTGGGTTTTAGAGGACAGCCACTTGGCCCCCCGAACCGCCCCGTTGGCATAAGTTGCCCGACTGGCAGAGCGTATACCTATCTCAACCCTCTCGCCTTCAGCAATGAACATGGCATTGTGCTCACCAACGATATCGCCACCACGAATAGTGGAAAAACCAATGGTTTCACTGTCCCTGGCACCAGTGTGACCTTCTCGGCCGTAGATCGCACATTTCTTCAGATCCCGCCCCAGGGTTTCGGCAATGATTTCTCCCATATGCAGGGCTGTTCCTGAAGGCGCATCAACCTTATGACGGTGGTGCGCTTCTACGATCTCAATATCGCTCTCTTCCCCCATAACCCGGGCTGCAGTTTCCAGCAGTTTGAAAATCAGGTTAACCCCAACACTCATATTGGGAGCAAAGACAACGGGAATATCCCTGCCTGCATCTTTCAGCTGCTGTTTCTGATCCTCACTGAGCCCTGTGGTTCCGATCACAATACCCTTGCCATGGGTTCGGCATGTCTCAATATGATCAATAGTGCTTGCAGGGGAAGTAAAATCAATCAGCACATCAAATTCTGCTGCAGCATCGGCCAGTGAATCTGATACCAGCACCCCCAGTTTTCCAATACCGGCCATCTCACCGGCATCGGCACCAATCAGCGAACTGCCATGCCGGTCAGTTGCAACGGCCAGTATTGTTGCCGGATCCTGCGACACAGCCTGAACCAGTGCCCTGCCCATACGTCCGGCGGCACCTGCAACAGCAATTCTTGTCATCTCTTCTTGTCCTGTCGTTTGGTCAGGCAATTATCGCAGCGTAATATCACATCGCAAAGATCAATTATTATTTCTGTCATCCAAATCAACATTTTTACAGCTCTGGTGCGATAGTCTTATAAATTGATAACAGCTGTTGTTGCCTTGATACACTTTGTCTTAATACACCGTTAAGAGCCATTTCAGACTTACCCATGAATATCCTTTCCATACAGTCCCATGTCGCCTATGGCCATGCAGGCAATGCCTCAGCCGTGTTTCCGCTGCAACGCATGGGTTGTGAAGTGTGGCCTGTACACACAGTCATGTTTTCCAACCATACAGGGCACGGAGACTGGCGCGGCCCTATTTTTGACCCCACTACTGTAGAGGAGGTCATTGCTGGTATTGAGGAACGTAATGTCCTGCCACAATGTCATGCTGTTCTTTCCGGCTATATGGGCGCACCTGAACTGGGAGATGTGATTCTCCGCTCTGTGGATAAAGTCAAGAAAGCCAACCCCGATGCCCTATACTGCTGCGACCCTGTTATTGGTGACACCGACAGGGGAGTTTTTGTTCGGGCCGGTATTCCTGAGTTCTTCCGTGACAGTGTGCTGAAACGAGCTGATATTCTTACCCCCAATCATTATGAACTGGAGCTGCTGACCGGCCATAAAGTCAGCACCCTTGCTGATGCACTGTCGGCCATTAAAAGCCTGCAGGAAAAAGGGCCCTCCCTGGTTCTGGTGACCAGTCTGATTCGTTCAGATGCTGACGCCGGACAAATTGAAATGCTCGCGGTAAAAGAGAATGAAGCCTGGCTGGTTGCCACCCCTAAACTGGAGTTCCCTTATCCGGTCAATGGTTCTGGTGATGCGACAACAGCCGTTTTTCTTGCCAAATACCTGCAGACCAGAAACCTTCAGCAATCACTGGAACATACTGCCGGAGCAATCTACGCCTTGTTTGAGAAAACCTGGGCGACCAAGAGCCGGGAGTTACAACTGATCGCTGCACAGGATGCTTATGTGGCCCCTCCTCAAGGGTTTAAGGCAGAGACCATCAAACTTGAAGGGTAAAATTTTTGATGGAGACAAAATCAGCCTGCTGAATAGCAGGTCGAAAGGGTAATAGGGTAATAATGACAGATCAGGTGACTATGGCTTCTACTATTCACCACGATCCATTTACAACCACTCCTTACCCTCAGGCTGAATGTTGAACTCACCAGAATCATCGTAGCATTCACCGTCTTTTACGCCATCCAGAAGCTGCTCAAGAGAGACCTTCTCGACAACGGGACGCAGGACAATAGCACCATTCTCAACACTGTAGGACAGCTTGGAGCCGTTGTTCAGGCCCATGGATCTGAGCAACGATTGAGGCAAGGTGACAGCACTTGCTCCGCCTGTTTTCCGGATAGTAAGCATGGGAACCCCTCGCATTATTACAAAAATATGACCTGGGCATAATAAAGCCATACCACGATTCAAGCAGCCATGCGTCCTATGGGTGCCATCCCCCTGAGTTTACCCACCACAGGTGGTCAGGTAGAACGAGTTGCCCGGTGACATGCTGGTTACTGGGAGAGCTTAGACAGAATAAGTTTTAAGGTTTCCTTGATTTCTGAGATTTCCTTATCTTGCCGGTCGAAACGCTCACGATTCTCTTGCTGGAAGCCTTCTATCTTCTGATCTTGCTGATCAAACCTCTGCTCTTGTTGATCAAACCTCTTGTGCATTTCCACACGGGTTTCACCGAGAACATTAACAATGTCGGTCAAAGTGTTGTGATCCGCATCGACTCTGGCTTTAAGACTCATTGGATTAACTCGCTTGCAATGAACAGAGCGGGCAGCATAGCAGAGGTGAACGGGAAGACACCTGATCTGTTGCTTTCAGGCGGGCCGGGATCTCCCTCCCAGCATTACCCGCATAGCGGTAAATATGACTGGTTGCAGATCAGCAGAATATGTACTATTCAGCTCCTGATTTTCCCCTCAAAAAGAGTCCATGGTTACATAAATATTTCTTTGCTTTTCGGCAAGTGTGTCAGTCGAAGGGCGGTAGCGTGGATGAAAATCTCAGTTAATATCTTCAACATCCTGATAAACAGCAGCGACGGAAAGATTCAGATCGATAGACAACAGAGATACAGTATCGCCTTCTCCGTAGCGGCTTAAAATCCACTGCGGCCCGGCACGCCGGTAAAGATCAATTCTGGGCACCTGCTGGTCAACCAGAAGATACTCTTCAAGAGAAAGAATTTGAGTATACGCTTCAAGCTTACTGAGCCGGTCAAACTGTTCCGTTGATGGAGATAGCACCTCAACCAGCAGTCTGGGTTCATGTTCCGTGTACTGGTCCTGTTTCTGGTGGCTACAGGACACCATAACATCCGGGTAAAAATAGATATTGTCGCTCAGGCTGCCAGCCTTGACCTTCATATCTGAGGCATAGACCTGACACCCCGTTCCCGCAAGATGGTTACCAAAAAGCCGGGAAATAGTGACTGTGAGAATATTGTGTCTGCGACTACCGCCCACCATCGCATGAATATAGCCATTGATATACTCATGGCGTATCTGGGTTTCTTTCTCCGTTTCCAGATACTGGTCAACGCTTAAAGGAAAATATTCCATAAGGTTATGCATGGTTTTACAGGCCTGCCGGTTATTATGGAGCAGATACTATAGACAGGTCTATTAGCTATGCCGCGAAATCTGTAGCCCTGCAGCTTCAGCGAATACTTGTAATGATTGAATAGCAGCCCTGAAAAAACTTATCTAACTTCACCCTCCCTCTTTTATCTGAGGCAGAAAACTTCGTAACCAAGTCCGTAACCAAAGTAGTATCGTTTATGCCAAAGACGCCCCCCCTTTTCAGTATTATCATACCTGCATACAATTACGCCCATACTCTGACCAGAGCAGTAGAATCTGTATTAAACCAGCAAAGCAATGACTACGAAATGCTTGTGGTGAATGATGGGTCTACAGACAATACAGAAGAGCTACTGGCAAAACTCAAATTAAAGCATGGGGATACTTTCCGTTTTCACACCCAAGAAAACAGCGGCTCATCATCTGCCCGTAATTATGGAATTGACCATAGTTGCGGCAGATTCCTGATTTTTCTTGATGCCGATGATGAAATGGTTCCAGGCGCACTGGATGCCCTGCAACAACATGTTGCAGCTCACCCTGACAGCAGAATGGTGATTGGCGGACACTACTCTTATGGGCAAAAAGGCAGTGACACCATTCATAAAGCTCAACCGGTACCAGTAACCGCACAACAAAGGCTGCAGGCTTACTTGCTGGATAAATCATTGACGATTTCCAATGGAGCAACGGCCATGCACCGTGAGATTTTTCAACACTACCGCTACCCGGAGCATTTTCGTAATTCTGAAGATATCTCCATGTTTGCCTATGCTCTGGCAAACTTTGAATGTTCTGCACTGGATTTTCCAGTTGCTCGTATTTACAAACATGATGATAGTCTCAGACATAATACCCAACATGCAGAAAGCATAGGCACAAAACTGGTTGACGAGGTATTTGAACCTAGCCGTATGCCTGAGGCACTTCAGGTTTTAAAAGAACCGTATTTCGCCCAGCGGAACTTATCTCTGTTTCGTACTTTTTTTCTGGCCGGGAATTATGCTCGTGCATTGTCGTGTTACTTTACTGCCTGGCAGATGAATGATTGTTTGGCCAGGAAGTGGAATTATCGTAAGAAGGCTATTCAGGCTTTTGTCTGGCTTTTGACCGGAAAAAGACATCACGAACACAGTCTAAGAAAAGTTTAATATCTAAGAGAGTATCTAAGGCCAAATCACAACTTAAGCACATGAAAAAAGACTCTTATAACTGCGACATAAAAACGCTTAACAAATTCTTGCGCTGGTATTTAAGAAACGATGAAAAATTTTCTCTTTCATCTCATTATATTATTCATATAGTAAAAGATGGAATCAAGGGATGGCAAGCAAAAAAGAAAGCCACGAATACTTCCACCCCACAAAAGAGAACACCCAAAGCAGTATTCATTTTCCCTTCAGAAAAATCAAAAAAAATTTTCAGGCAAAAAGAACTAATCAACGCTCTCACTAAAAAAATCAAAATCGAAACTTGCACACTAGAAAAAGAAAGTGAGATTTTTAAAAAACCAATCATTAATTCCTGTCGATGCTCCATTAAGGTATTACACAAAGGCTTCTTATGCTAAGTTTTTAATAGAAAAATACAGCCATGCATCAGTAATTATAACCGAAAAATATGACCCCGATATTCCAGTATTATTTGATGCTTTTTAAAAAAGAAACACAAACTATAGTACATCTCGCACATTCAAAAATAACCAATGACTCAAAAAAATTCTCTATAAACCTATGTGATTACTACTTTGTTTTTGGCAAAAGTTCTATAACCAGCCTTAAAAACAAAACAGTACGACTCGGCTCCTCACAGATACTTGCAACAGGTCCGTATTTCAAAACAAACAACGCCATACCAATACAAAGATCAAGACAAAAGACACTAAAAAAAAATTATTATTTTAGGTATGGGACCATCTTTTGAAAAAAAGGAAATTTTTTTCAAAAATTATCAATTATTAGATAATTTTTTCAGCCAGAATAAGTTCAACGTTGTTCTTAAACCTCATCCGATGTCAGATATTGGCAAAGAAAACTTTACAGCAATTTCTATTGCATCAAAAGATCAGACAATGGAATCACTATGCAAAGATTCTTTTGCTGTAATATCTATTTATTCAAATGCAATTATGGATGCAGCTTGTTTAGGATTACCAATTATTTATTTCAATGCAACAAGACTCTCAGATGAGTGGATGGCAAAGTCTTATTTTGGTATATGCACAAACGAACAAGAATTAAATAATAGAATTTCTAAAATCAGTAAGGAGTATAGTAATGAAATTATAAGGGCAAGTAGTTTTGGCACTTGGCATTTAGGAGAACAAGGAATGGGAACTGATTATATTGCCAACATTCTTACCTACCTCGTATTAAAGAAAACGCCTATTTCTAATACAGTTCATATAAAACAACGAATATAGACTGAAACCAATCTCATGTCATAGGTGAGTCAAAACACACTCGACGCTTATAGTTCTTGTATAGGTCTGTATCATAAACAGCACTAATCATCCGCATCAACCGATATACATATCGCTTTCAAACAACCACATAATTTAAATTAAAACCAACTACTTATAGAATTGTAGGCAAATAATGACTGAGTTTTATATTAGTAACCGCCGTGTAAGTAATAGCGACACTCCTCTTATTATCGCAGAAATAGGAATTAACCATGAGGGCTGTTTGAAGACTGCTTTTGAAATGGTTGATGCAGCAGCTGAAGCTGGTATTGAAGTTGTAAAACACCAAACTCATGTTGTTGAAGATGAAATGAGCACCCAAGCTAAAGATGTTATACCAGGTAATGCTGACGTTTCAATTTATGAAATTATGGAACGTTGCGCCCTCAATGAAGAAGAAGAAATCAAGCTAAAAGAATATGTAGAAAGTAAAGGAATGCTATTTATAAGCACACCTTTTTCCAGAGCAGCTGCAGATAGACTCAAGCGTATGGATATCCCTGCATATAAAATCGGTTCTGGGGAATGTAATAACTACCCACTGATTGAGCATATAGCTTCTTTTGGTAAGCCGATCATTCTTAGTACAGGTATGAATACAATTGACAGCATTAAGAAGGCTGTAACAATCTTCAAAAGACACAACGTACCTTATGCTCTACTACACTGCACCAATGTTTATCCGACACCTCCCGAACTGGTTCGCTTAGGCGCGATGCAAGAGATGCAGATAGAATTTCCCGATGCAGTAATAGGACTTTCCGATCACACTACATCTAACTACGCCTGTTTTGGGGCAGTAGCTTTAGGGGCCTGCATTCTCGAAAGACACTTTACCGATAGAATGGATCGACCGGGTCCAGATATTGTTTGTTCAAACGATGTTCAAACCATGTCCGAACTAATCTCTGGTTCCAATACAATATACAAAACACTAGGGGGTACAAAAGCACCAGTTAAAGAAGAACAGCCAACTATCGATTTTGCGTTCGCCACAGTCGTCACTACAAAGGCGATCCAAAAGGGGGAAGTTTTCAGCAAAGAAAATATATGGGTTAAGAGGCCAGGTATTGGTGAAATCAAAGCTGAGGATTATAACTCTCTGATAGGTAAAACTGCAGCTAGAAACATAACTCTTGATGAGCACATTAAGCTAACAGATATCGAAAATATTTAAAATTTATTTATGCATTAATGAATTATGCTCAAACGTAAAATATTATTTCTTACAGGTACCCGGGCTGATTTTGGGAAGTTAAAACCTCTCATGCAAGCTGTTGACGATCATTCACTTTTTGATTGTCATATATTTGTAACAGGCATGCATACTCTGAATAGATATGGTTATACAGCTAATGAGGTTTATAATTCAGGATTAGAAAATGTATTTACATTTATGAACCAGCATATTGGTGACAGAATGGAGCTTATACTGGCATGCACTATAAGTGGTCTGTCACGTTATATTCATGAAAATCAACCTGACATGTTGGTTATACATGGTGATCGTGTTGAAGCGCTGGCCGGTGCAATAGTTGGGGCTTTAACTAACACACTGGTTTGCCATATAGAGGGGGGAGAGCGATCAGGTACCATTGATGAATCCATTCGACACTCCGTATCCAAATTATCTCATCTTCATATGGTTTCAAATGATGAAGCTGTTAAAAGATTAATTCAAATGGGAGAACGAAAAGATTTTATTTTTAATATAGGCTCACCTGACATAGATGCCATGCTTTCGCCTAATCTACCTCATATAAATGAAGTGAAGCAGAGGTATGAAATATATTATGAAAATTATAGCGTTGTATTATTTCATCCTGTAACAACTGATATCAACAACATGGAGTGCCATGCAAAAGCATTAGTTGATGCACTGCTTTGCAGTAGTCGCAACTATGTAGTAATTTATCCAAACAATGACGATGGCTCCAACTATATAATTAAGCAGTATGAAAGACTAATAAAACAAGAGAACTTTAAAATTTTTCCATCTATTAGATTTGAGTTTTTCTTGACTCTCCTTAAAAATTCTGACTGCGTTATTGGCAACTCAAGCGCTGGAATAAGAGAAACTACTTTTTATGGGGTACCATCAGTAAATATAGGGAATAGGCAAAACGCACGTTATCTTTCTAAAAGCATTATTAATACCGATTATGATTCTGAAAAAATAACAAAAGCAATAAATACTGCGGCATTAAATGACAAATTCAATCCTGACTATTATTTTGGAAGGGGAGATAGCACACGTAGTTTTATGGATATAATCCAAAATGATCAAACATGGAAAGCAACGAGTCAGAAATTATTTAATGATATAAATTTCTCACTTTCTTAAATATGAACAAGCATACATACACTGCAATAATTACCGCTAGGGGGGGGTCTAAAGGCTTACCTCAGAAAAACATAATTGACCTAGCTGGAAAACCTTTAATAAAATATACCATTGATGCGGCTATAAAGAGTCAGTCATTTGAAAACATCATAGTTTCTACTGATTGTCCTAAGATCAAAACTGTCAGCTTATCTTCAAGTATAACTGTTGTCGATAGGCCTGATTATCTTGCAACTGACAGTGCTAGCAGCATTGACACAATCGCACACGCGCTGGACATAGCAGGCACTCACTATAGTAAGACTACACATTTTATACTCTTGCAACCAACATCCCCACTTAGAACAAAGGATGATATAAAAGCAGCAGTTGAGGTATTTGAAAACTCTACTGCTGCAAGCCTTGTGAGCGTAGTTATGAATGATCACCCCATACAAAAAAGTCTATACAGCCGAAATGGAATAATGGAACCAGTTTTTCAATGGGAACAACTAACGCAAGCGAGGCAACAGCTAGAAGCAACATACCTCATCAATGGCGCAATATATATATCTGAGTGGGATTACTTTCTTAGCAAACGTAACCTGTTTAAACAACCTCTTGCTAGCTATGTGATGCCAAAATCTTCATCAATTGATATTGATAATATTAATGATTTAGAAGCAGCTGCTACATTATTGAAAAAATAATAGATCGAGCAAGTAATGAGTCAAAGCAGAACCTTTTAGGGCAATATCAAATCAATCATACCGTATCTAATTCACACGAATACGAATAAGGCGAAAGGAATAAGGGGTCATAAGATAAGGGGTCAAAAGATAAGGGGTCACATCTTGAACCTTGCATTTGTGCAATGTACAGCGCAAGACCCGGCCCTTTTTCCCGTTCTACATATGCGGGAAACAGGTGTCCGTAAAGCCTATACTTACTCCTCCCAGTCCGGAGGCATCTATGGCTCAGGATACCCAGTCAGAAAAAAACCTCTACCAACAACTCAAAGCCATCGGTATAGATGAGGAGCTGGCCCACCAGGTGGATAAGTCCCTCAGCCCTGAACGTGTTGCCACCAAGGAAGATGTTCTGGTTATGCAGGAGGCTATCCTGCAAGCGCAGGTGAAAAGCGAAGATCGTTATCAGGAATTACGGACTGATATGCTACGGAGCAATATGGAGTTGAGGGCTGATATTACCCGGTTGGATGGTAAGGTGGACCGTGTCAGTGCAGATTTGAGGGTAGAAATTGCTGCCATGTCTCGCCAGTTCTGGATTACCTTCTTTGGCCTGGCTCTGCAGGGAAAACCTACAATTTTGAGTGTGTTTGCCGTAAACTGGTATTTTCATTAGTGCCTCTTTTAGGAGTAGGAGCTATAAAGCTTGAAGTTAAGCACTTCGGATAAGTCGGATATCTACTGTGCAGGGAAAACCTCCAGGGAAAACAGCAAGATCATAAAATCTCTTTACCCTGCAAGGATCTCAGCCAGACACTGTAAAATCGACTAACTTATAGAACCCTGAACGGAGGTTTTATGAGCCAGAGTCTGTATCACGAGCTTAAAAATATTGGTATTAACGAAGAACTGGCAGCAAAAGTCAGCGCGTCTCTTGATCCAGAATATAACGCTAACAAAAAAGATATTTTGATCATGCAGGAGGCGATTATGCAGGTTCAGTTGCGTACCGATGCCCGCTACCATGAGTTGAACAATAAGATTGAGGGCAGTTATCACGAACTCAGCAGCAAGATTGATCAAGTGAATAGCCGGGTTGATCATGTTCGTAGTGATCTCAGGGTTGAAATTGCTGCAATTTCACGACAGTTCTGGATTACCTTTGGGGGGCTGATTACTACCATTTTGAGTGTGTTTGGGGTGAACTGGTATTTTCATTGATGTGTGTTTTCCCTGCTGCTAGAAGCAAGAGAAAATTGTTCGGTATTTCAGGATATCAGGGCCAAAAGACTTCATAGCAGGTTTTAATATTCTGCCTGAATTCCTCTGGAATTGTTTTCCAGTCCATAACCTGAACAAAAATGGGAATATTAGAACCCCGCAGAGCTTCAATAAACGCTGACAGCTGCTCTCTATCACTCAGCTTATTTTGATATTCAGGAAAGTGAACAACAAGATCCAGATCGCTGGTATCGTGGTTTGTACCTTTTACGCGGCTGCCGTAGGCCCATATTTCAGTATCCTTAGAGAAACACAGGTTAGCCAGTCCAAGTATGGCTTGCTTGTCCTTTTCACGAATATCTATCATGACTGGCTCGCAACATGCCTGCAGACTGCTTCTTTCAGGGCACTGGCATCGGCAATAAATTCAGGAATCAGTTGCAGCGTCTGTTCCGCAAACTTTTTGCCATAATCATGAGCCGTCGTATTTCTATTATCACGATAAACAAGCCAGCGTTCAGCCTGCTCAAGGGAGATCAGATCATGTTGCGCGGCCTGACGAAACAGGTCTTTAAACACCAGCCGACTGACGGCCTTGGGGCTATGAACAAAATCTACCAGACACTTTCTGAGTAGCTTACCGGCCTGTTCCAGTATAATTTCAAACTCCTTGACACAGGCTGATCTGTACATATCGTATTCAATACTCTCCGGTTCACACTGGAGGATGAGATTATATGCTGTTTCAAGAGTCTTGATACAGCGGCTGAAAAAAGCCGTATCAATAGTCATTCTGTTCCCTGTCGAAATAGATTTACAGCCATGATAACGAATGACACAGGCTTTTCCATATATATGCCACTTTACCCTCAGGAAAAACGTCTTTATTGAACTTTTACGTATATATGCACGCTACCTTGCACCAGGCTGGCCTGTTAGTGTGGTTCGACATGGAGTAGAACCTACCCGGGGGTTGATACCGGGACATAAGCCGAAGCTTGCCAAACTTACAAAGCGCCCCATAACAAATGGTATCTCTGCAGGGCTAGAGAATGAATCTCCCGCTGATTGAGGTGTGTGACTTCATTTTTGGCTTGCCTGATCTTCTCGACTCAACCCATCAATTACAGCCAGAGGAAAGAGCAGGCAAATCCATATTATTGAAGGATTATTAAGAATCTTGCTACCATCAACCAAAAAGAATGCAGAGGATGCAATTAGCCCCCACAGCCAGTTGGTCTTGATTTTAATTCCTGTTAAGAATGCTCTCACTAATAAGACCAGTAGTGCCAGTAAACTCAAGGGTCCAAGGTATACCAGGGCCGACATATAAATGCTGTGGGGATGGTCAATATACAGTCCATTCTGCAGCACATCATCAAAATCATAATTATATCCACACCCAGTCATCACACTGCATTGACTGTAGTGTTCAAGGGATACCTGAAACAACTCCAGCCTGAAGCTATCCCCTTTTTCAATCAAAGCAGTAAATAAACCCAACTGGTAGAGCAGAAAGACAAGCCCCCCTACTACGGCCATAAACCAGACCGTGTGTCTTATATTATGCCTGGTCTCCATCAGGATACCTGCTACCGGATAGGTGGCTAATACGGCCACATATCCGACAAAGCCACTTCTGGTTTGAAACAGGCTCTGAAGTATAAGGGAACTTACCAGTAAGCAAGTGGACAGTATGTAGCGCTTATCTTTAATAAGTACACTCAGGCCAACCACGGTGAACAATGACAAAAGCATACAGGCCATGATAGGGTTGCCACTTCTCCATGTCTGGTAAAGACTTGGCCTTAATGCAATAGGATTTCCCTGCAGAAGGGTATGATCTATCAAAAGTGCTATGCAGAAAAGCGTAGCAATTAACATTAACCATATTGCAGCACGATCACTATCAATATAATTTCTGGCAAATACCGTACTTGTCACCAGCCAGAACCCTATTAAATATACAGCATACTTGATCGCTTTCGGTTCATCGGGAAAGGCAATTAGTGTCATGGTCCCGACCATAACAAGAAAATAGGGGAAGAGTTCTCCTGTTTTGAAAATATCCCTCTTTTTTACCATTGCGATCAAACAGGGAACCAGTACCAACCCATAAAAAATATTATTACTTGCCTTATTAGAAATGGGTAGAAAATAACTCAGTATAAAGACAGCCAAGCCTATAGAGAACACCCGTTCAAAACTTAGCTTTTTTTCTTTCAATTTAAACAGTGTTTGAGTGAGGATCATGCTTCTGACTCTTCATAACTATATGTATGAATAAAGCCAAGAGAGCCGATTTTAGGTTTCCTCAAAGGGCGTGCAACCTGATTTTTAAGCTGCACTGAGACTTTCGAATAGGTGTATCGTTCTTCAGCCAGTTGCTGCCCCCGTTGTGCTATCTGGCTACATAACCCGGCATCAGACCTCAATAATCTCAATTTGGTTTTCAGCTCTTTCACAGAGTTATAAAGAACAATATTATGCATATCCTTAAAACCCAGAGCTAAGTTTTCATCTCTCCCCTGGCTCCAGGCAAAAAGAACACATCCTGCTGCCATAGCCTCAAAGTTTTTTATCATATACTCTCCCATACCAACATCTGCACTGATAAAGAACCTTATCCGGTTAAGCGTTTCGACATATTCCTGCCCGGATCCCGTCCTGGTAACAAGCATATTTTCTTCTTTCTGCAGGGTATCCAGAAGCTCCTTCCTCCTGGAATAGGTTTTACTTCCCAGGCTACCAATAAAGCCTGTTTCAATATCCCTTTGTCTTCTTTGGTTGTATATCAGCCTATCATCATAGGCCTTGGGTACAAAGACAGCATCGATTCCCTGTGCTTTCAGCTTTTGTGAGACCACAAAACCTGAACACAGCACCCTAACCCACGGGAGTTTGCTGTAATGCTGAAAAAATTTTCCCTCGTATTTATTATCACTCACATAATTCTGATATGCATCATGCTCAAGAAAGACCAGGTTAGGAATTTTTCGTAAAAACCGAACCTGTCTTATCTCTTTTTTAAATCGTAAAAAAAGAATAATTCGGTCGTACAGTTCTGTTTCAATATAGTTTGAAAAATACTGTCTGAGGTTGGCCTGCTCTGCAGAATTAAGGCGCCGTATATCAGTCTTTTCAAACTGCTGAGCAATACAGTCATAATAATAATCAAGAATTATTCTCTGTTCATCCTGAACAAGTAACAGTACTTTCATTACAGACATTACGGAATAGTTCTCTGACAAATGGAATATTCATGAACTGCTTTTGCGCACTTGTAGCAGAAAAACGAGATTCGACCCTACAGGCCATATCATTTTTCAGCTGCTCAATTTGATTTTCACCCAGCTTTGCTACTGTCAGCATTTGTCGGGCAAGATTATAAACATCCCCTAATGGAAACATAAAACCACTATCTCCGCAGACTTCCGGAGCCCCTCCACTTTCGCTTACCACCATAGGTATACCGGCTACCATTGCTTCCAGAAGAACCATACCAAAGGGTTCATGGTCTGAACTGAGCACAAAGCTGTCAAAAGCTTTGAAGTACCTGTTAGCATCCGGCACCACACCTGTAAAAATCACCCGCTGTTCTATAGCAAGCTGCCTGGCTTGTTCTTTTAATGTCCTTTCCAACCTGCCTTTACCCATGATCACCAAAAGAGCATCAGGTAACCCCTCGTGTAACTGGGCAAAGGCTTTCAACAAGGTGCTTTGATCCTTATCAGGATGCAGGCGCCCACAATTCCCAAAAATGTATGTATTTTGGGGAAGGTTGAGTTCAAGCCTGGCCTTTTCACGAGGGAGCAGAACAGATCGACAAGTTGAAATGTCTATATGATTATGCAGGGTTTGTATTTTTCGTTCCGGAAAGCCTTTTAAAGATCTCCTGATATCATCTCGAACTGCGTCAGACACCCCCAGAAGCGATATTCGGTGCTGCCTGTGCTGTACAAAAAACCTGCGTGTCCAGCGTTGATAGCCACCAAAGGCATGGTGCACACCAATAACATGTAACTTTGGAATGTGTGCCGCGATGTAGAGTGGCTTATATCGGTGTGCAATACAGAGTTTAATGTTTCTGTTACTGCAGATATCACGTAACTGTTGAATTTGCTTCAGCTTTAATCCACGGATATCCCTGGAACGGTGTTCCAGAAAAATAACCTCATCCGATTCTACTTCCTGGGCAATAGCATCATTTTTTTTACCGGTTAAAAAGACTGTTAACACTCTAAAACCAGATTTCTTTATTAGAATCGCATACTGCCTGGCTACATCATGAAACGGCATTTCATATCCATGGCAAAACTGCAGAATCTCCTCTCCTGCTTCCCTAACATCATCGTAAGGCAGGTCATTATCTTGCATTGTTCAGGGAGGCCTCATTTTATAATAATTCTAATCCCCCACAGTTATTCTCTGGAGGGTTTCCATGCTCTTTGCAAAACTTTTAAGGCAGTGCTTTTTCAGTAAAAGAATTTGAATCATGTGGAAACATCATCATAAAGCTGGGCTGCCTGAATCTGCTCTGAGTAGACCCAATCCACCACTTTGTGGCTTGGCCGATAGTCAACAACCAGTTTTTTCAGCAAGCTGATGATCAGGTCAACATTATTGTGATTCAGTACAACGCGCAGTGTCTCGAGGTTTGGCTGTAACTGTTCCCAGGGAGTAAAAGGATCCTGAGCCCGTAAAATGCGGGGGTGCATGGTAGGCAGGGGGTTATCTCCAATCAACAGCTCTTCATAGAGTTTTTCTCCAGGGCGCAACCCCGTGATAACAATCTCAATATCACCATCAGGGTTCTGTTCATCCCAGACCGTCAGACCTGACAACTCCACCATTCGGCGTGCCAGATCCCATATTTTCACGGGCTCTCCCATATCCAGTACAAAAACATCGCCACCTTTGGCCATGGCCCCGGCCTGAATAACCAGTTGCGCAGCTTCAGGAATGGTCATGAAAAAACGGTTAATGTCTGGATGGGTCAGGGTTATTGGCCCTCCCTTGCGTATCTGTTTACGAAACTTTGGAATAACGGATCCTGAAGAGCCCAGCACATTGCCAAACCTGACCATGGAAAGCCGGGTTTTCCCCCTTTTACCATGATGATTATAGAGTGCCTGCAGACACACCTCTGCCAGACGTTTGCTGGCCCCCATCACATTGGTTGGTCTTACCGCTTTATCTGTGCTGATAAAAACAAAATCAGAGACTCCTTTTTCAACAGCAATCTCTGCTGCAGTCAAGGTTCCCAGGACATTATTCTTCACCCCTTCAGCCAGGTTGTGCTCTACCAGGGGAACATGTTTGTAGGCAGCAGCATGATAGACAGTAGATGGCTGCCATGTATCCATAATCTCCCTCAGTCTCTCCTCATCCTGGACTGATGCAAGAAGAGGAACCAGTATGCACTCTTTGGCATCTCCCTCCCTCTGTAAAGCCTCAAGCTCAGCATGGATTTTATAGAGAGCGTATTCACTTATCTCCACTAAAAGAAGTTTGACTGGCTCCAGTTTTAAAATCTGCCGACAGAGTTCACCGCCGATAGAGCCGCCAGCTCCCGTGACCAGGACAACCTTACCGGCAACATTCCTGGTCAACAGAATATGGTTGGGAGTCACAGGTTCCCTGCCAAGCAAATCGTCAACATCAAGCTCGCGAAGATCAGATGTCGTTACTCTTCCTTCTGCCAGATCGCTCAAGCTGGGAAGAGTTCGAACTGCAACATGGTATTTCCCAATACGTTCCAGAATCTCATTGCGCCGACGCCGACTGGTGGAAGGAATTGCCAGCAGGACATGGGTAACGCCCTTGGATTCGATCAAGTCCGGTAAATCATCGGGGGCGAAGATAGGCTGGCCATTCAAGGCATGCCCATGCAGACGCTTGTCATCATCAAGGAATCCGACCACTCTCATTTCAAAACCCTGATCAAGGGCCGTTGCCAGTTGCCGCCCTGCACTGCCCGCGCCATAAACCAGAGTCCTGGGCAGTGCTGCCACCTGCAACTGACGATGATATATACCGCCCAGCCAGTAGCGAGCCAGAGCCCTGGAACCTCCGATAAGAAAAAATAGCAGCATGGGTTGTATAAACCCTATTGTTCGAGGGATGCCATCGATTCCTATGGCCGTGATGATACTGGCATATAGTAACCCATAGACTCCTATCGCTTGAGCAACTGCGAACATGGCAGGCCAGCCGGAATATCGGAATATAGCCCGGTATAAACCTGAAAGTACAAAAATTGGCAAGGCTGCCAGAATCGAAATCCCAGCGGCCCAAAGAGCAGTGCCGGTCAGTGTGACAAACTCACCTACGCGTAAATAAAATGCCAGCCACACAGTGAGTATGCAGATACTTATATCCACACTCAGTGCAACGATCCGCTTGGCATAGCGAGGCAAAGCGAGAACGGGAAGAGACGTTCGCCGTAGTGTTTTTATCATTGATTAATAGTTCCTGATCCCTGGTTCCTGACACTCAAAGGTAAGTACCCGGACGCATGAAATCATATATTTCTGACTCAATCTCCAGGCCGCTCAGCCGTGCCGCAGCTCCGGTCACATAGCGGGCTATGCTCCCTGCGCTGCAACCCAACTGAGCAACCTGTTTATTGGCCAGAAATATGCGATTCCATATGCCCGGGTACTTACAGTCGCCGAAATTCAGCGTTCTGTTTTTTCCCCGTTATTTTTTTTCCATTTCCATAACCGCCTTCTATGGATTGATGACTGTCATGGTGAATTATCCTGTCCCCAGTCCCCTTACCGACAATGGTTAAAAAAATATAGCGGAGGTAATTACCAAGATTAAGTGTTGCCAGCATTCTGGCATCAGTTTCCGCCAGTAAAGCGGGAGTAGACATATCTATACCCCGGGTTTGGGCAAGCCCAGTGATGCCCGGTGAGATTACAAAAACTCCCCGGGATTCCCGTTCATTAATTAATTCTCTCTGGCTGAATAGACAGGGCCTTGGCCCGACAAGGCTCATTTCGCCTTTTAGCACGTTCCATAACTGTGGCAGCTCATCAAGTTTGGTACGTCTAAGAAAATGTCCAAAAGGCGTAACAGCTGAAGGGCTGGCAAGGTGAGTAGCGACAGAAGACGTTCCAGGACGCATGGTACGGAATTTAACCAGCTTGAAAGGTCTTTGCTGCCGCCCTACACGCTCCTGAATAAACAGTGGGGAGCGGGTATCAAACCAGGCCAAAGCCGATACGATAAGCATCAATGGCAGCAAAAGAATCAGTCCGATAATAGAAAAAGTAATATCCAGCAGGCGGGTTGAAATCATAATTTTTATTTTGAACCGATAGCCATGATCCAACTGCTCACCCCAAGGGGCGCTTTAGCTCATATCAGCCAGAAGAGTCAGTTACTATGAATTTAATAGGGGTCTTGAGAAGAAAGAAGCCGTTCACGGCGGCTGTTTATGGCGATCAGAACGAGGGCAACAAAAACTCCCAACATACCGCCCAGAACAACTCCCAGCGAAACGATAAGTTTTTTCTTGGGCTTGATCGGTGCAACAGGAACTGTTGCAGGTTCATCGACTATAACTGGCAGTAGATTTTTAAGTGAAGTATCCGTCTTCTCCAAAGCTTGGTGGGTCAGATACAACTGACTAACTTCAGGTATGAGTGGCTTGTCACTATCGTCGGGTACAGGCTTTGAAATAAATCTGTAATTTGCCAGCTCCGACTTCTTGTTCTGAAGCATGGTTTCCAAAATCTCTGCTCCCAATAGAAACAGCTTGCTACCGGAAATAGCCCCTGTACTAAAAGATTCCCTACTGCTGACTCCACCCGCTTTTGCAAGGGACAAGGCTTGTGAAAATTCCTGGATATCCAATCGATTTTGCTCGATGAACACCTGCTCTGAAGAAAAGATTGATTGATCAAGTTTGGTAAGCTCAGCCTGTAACTCTCCACTTATATCATCAGACAGTTCTTTCCTGGTTTTTTCTATCGCTATTGGTAGTAGAAAATCATTGATCAGGGCTGCAGAAAAATGTTTATCAACCGCACTAAAGGCTACAGTCAGCGAGTTAATATTGTTGGTTCTGTTATCAGATAGAGTAATTTCTACACTCTGGACAAACTGATCAAAAACAGTGGCAGTGGCAGTGGCAGTGGCAGTGGCAGTAGCAATAGCAATGTCTTTATCTTTTTTTGTAGCATTTTTTATTGCCAGTTCCTGCAAACCACTTTTTTGAAATACAGTACGTAATGTTGAACGGGAAGAAAGATTCCGATGGAAAGCATTAAATGCACTTTGACCACTAAGAAAAAAAAACTGTCCCTGCTCTTGTCCCTGTCCCTGTCCCTGTCCCCGGGATGAGGTAGGCTGAGTAGCCTTTGACAACTGCGAGGCAATAGTGTTGTAAGCACTTAACTTACCCGGTGAAGATTGATAAATCCTGGTTTCACTTTTCCATATGCGAGGGAGAGTAAAAGCAACTACCAAAGAAATTACTGTAATTAGAAATGTGATGGATATAATCAGTATTTTTCTATCCCAAAGCTTTTCAGCTAACTCTAATAGGTCTATTTCAGCATCCTGATGATAAGGTTGTGGGTAATTTTGCATACTTAAATAAGACTCATTAATTGTTATTAACTATTCATAAGTACCAAGACATATGGAAACGCATTCGAGCTATAAGAATTAAGAATTAAGAATTTTAGTTAGAATTGTTAACAGATTCTTTAAGGTGGCGTTTACTTTAATTGCTTCGCATCATGTTTTACCTTCCAAGTAGGCAGCAATAGTAGCCTTAATACCTTGCTGCAAGGTGAAGGGCGGCTGCCAACTTAATACACATCTAGCTCTATAGGAGTCAACCTGCAGATCTCCAATCAACCGGTCTACAGTTGAAACCTTTCCTATTATCCTTCCTATACACCAAAAAAACATTGAGGGCAATGGAAATAAATGAGCGGGTTTATCTAGAGCAACCCGAATAACTTTGAGTAAATAAGAAAGTGATATATCAAAATCATCAGAAACAATAAATATTTCGTTTTTAGCTTCAGGGTGATCTATACACATAATGATAAAATCAACGAGATTATCTACGTATAGAATACTACGTCGATTATTTATTAATGAAAAAGGTAATGGAAAAAATGAGTCTGCCAATTTTATCAGGTTAAGGAAGTTAGCCTTTACACCTGGTCCATACACTAGAGGTGGACGGATGATGATAAATTCCATTCCTGTTTCTTCTGAGATTTTACGTAACCCTCTTTCAGCCTCATACTTTGAAATCCCATAAGGCCCCTCCGGGTTTTCTGACGAACTCTCATTAAAAGGCTGTGCTCCAGTCGTTGTTTCACCATTAACTTTTATGGAGCTAATAAAAATAAAACGTTTAACTCCAGAAAGTGCTGCCTGTTTTGCAAGATTCAATGTGCCATCGGTATTGATTTTACGGTACTCATCTAATGGATCATGTATAGTTTCACTCATAATATGAGCCCGAGCTGCAAGATGTATAACTGTTTTCACATCTGAAAAAGCCAGACTCCAATCTGTTTCACCATCAATTTCAGGAATACAAACAGCATTTGAATCAGATTGATAATCACAAGACCTTGTAACAAACCTCAAATCAATAGATCTTTTCTTACATTCATCAACGAGCCTCTTTCCCACAAACCCTGATGCACCAGTAATTAAAACACAATTATTCATAAATCAGCATCCATCTCCATAAATTGTTATGGAGATTTGGGGGGATTGCTGCATACCCTTGGAAAATCTGTTAGGCTCGCCTGAATACAAATTCATTACAGCCATGACCTCCAGCACAAGTTCTTAATTCTTCCAGTACGAAACCTCTGTCCCGATAAAAAGAGAATATCTCCTCTGGCGATGCAACCTCAAAAGGCAGCCCGCCGACCCAATCAACGACGTCGCGCCATGCAGACATACCACGCATACTTATCTTTGAATAATTACGCCATGTATAAAATGGTCTTCCTTTAATGATATCTCTGATGGTAGTTGGTCCCCAAAGTCTACCTGCTGCAGGAAACAAGACTAACCACCTCATTACTTTCGGAAGCTTGTTATAAGCCTGTTTTATCTTGAGCCAGAACTTACTGTTTCTGCCCTGATCGTTGTATATTGCAATGAATAATTGCCCATTCTTGCATACTGAATTTGCAACATTTTCGAGGGAATGAGACATATCTCCAGTATGGTGTAACACACCCCAGGAATAGACAATATCCCATTGACCAAGATTTTTTAGATACTCCTTGTCAGTAACCGAACCATGTTCTACTGACCAAGATTTGTCATTAGGAAAGTATTTGTGCTTTAGTTCATTGGTACAGGCTACTGACTGTTCATCATAATCAAATGAATGTACAGTTGCACCAAGCCTTCTCGCAGCAAGACTGAATAGACCACTACCTGATCCAACATCAAGGAATCTTTTCCCTTTTAAAGATTCTGTTTTTAACATTTTGCATAATGATTCTTCTGCTTGTTTTAATTTACCCTCATTTATTGATTCAACAAAAAGTGTCCAATTATTTCCAAACTCAAATCTTTCACCTTTTATTACTTCCTCAGAATATCCAACAGCCACGTTTTTTTATCTCCTTTTCTTGTGTACACCATCCCGTCCATTTCTCCAGCCTGACCGGGATAAGCGTGATTTAATCAACTGTTGATAGGTTTTTAGATGTGCAGCAACAACTTTATCAATACCAAATTCCCGCTCTGCCAGCTCCCGGCCAGCCTTACCCATTGATCTACGTAACTCCGTATTGCTCAGTAAACCTTCAATAGCATCTGCAACTGCCATAGCATCTCTGGCTGGCACCAAAAGACCCGAGACGTTTGGCACAATGGCATCACGACAGCCAGGCCGGTCCGTCGTTATAATTGCTCGCCCTGCGGCAGCAGCTTCGATCAGTACTTTAGGCAACCCTTCACCATAGTAGGAAGGAAATACAATCAGGTTTGAGTTAGCAAATACTTCAGCAATATCTGTTCGATACCCTAAAGGATCAACTAAACCGGATGTTCGCCAGTGTTCAATTTCCTTATCACTGATGGATGAAGGGTTACCATGATCTGGAGTTCCCACGAGCAGGAAATGCGATGCAACTCCGCGCTTTTTCAATATGCGGGCAGCCTCAACAAATTCGAGCACACCTTTCTCTTTTAAAAGGCGGGCAGCAAACGTCACCACAGGTATACCAGCAGGCTCTGGCTTCAATGGATAATCTGACAAAGCAACTCCAGAACCACGAACCAACACTGCCTGTTCATTTTGCACAGCCCCAAGATCTGTTAACAAAGCCTGGTCATCTGGATTTTGAAAAATCACTTTCATGTTAGAATGCCCCAGTGCCAGTCGATAGACAGCCTCAATACCACAACGCAGCCCAAATAATGATCTGCGGTGCGTCACAAAAACAGAGCCCAAGCCTGAGATTGCTGCCAGCACAGCTGGCACACCAGCCAGTCGTGCCACCAAACCACCGTACAATACAGGCTTGATGGTCACCAGGTGAACAAGATCCGGCTTAAGCTGTCGCATAAGCCGCCATAGCGCCCAAAGACTCCGTAACTCCATCCAGGGATTGATGCCTGAGCGGGAAAGAGGCAAATGGTGGTGTGTAAACCCCAGCTCTTTAATTTTTTCGCAGTCAGTCCCCGGCCCCGTAGCAATTTGTACGCAATAACCTGCTTCACGTGCAGCCAGCGCCAGCGGAAGACGGTGCGATAGAAAAAATTCGGGGGCATTTATGATATAAAGCAGCTTCACGCGTTTTTTGTTTCTTATTTTAGGAAAACTTGTCTGACAACCTATTAATCAGATAGGTCTGAGCAAAACACGAAACCCACTGATAAGTAGATCATCGTCCGATACACTGGAAAAAATGGGATGTATTTTTTTCCTTTCAATGGGCATTTGTTCCCATCTATCAGTATTGACAACCTCCACTTCAAACCCTGCATCCTGCATAAATAACAATATTTCAGAATATCGCAAACGGTTGGTATAGAAGCCCGAACGGACAAAAAAATTTGACTCCCATAACTCTTCACTGAAGCGTAGATTATTAAGCCCTCCACCAAGATGATCTTTAAGATCAATCTGATGACTTGCAATTCCCCTATCTTTAATAACTCGCCGACACTCTCTCATAGTTTCCAGGAACTCATTTTTTCGGATGTGCTCCAATACAGCATGTGAAAAAATCAGGTCAACTGATTTATCCTCAATGTTCTTTAGCGAGTGAATTCCCTCAGTCAAATAACGAGCATTGCAAATATCAAGTACACCATCAAATGACTCAGCCTTTGTTATTTCGGGAACCTCCTTCCCCTGTAAAGCAAGGTGCTTGGCCAGTGATTGATAAGTTATAATTTTTTTATCTGCAAAATCACCAGCATCAACGAGAATAGCCTTCCCCCCATATGCTCTCGCGATTAGTGCCGTTGACACAGTATCACCGGAACCAATCTCAAGAATAACTTTGCCGCTAAGATTATTATCTATAGCAGCACACTTCAAATGACTATTAAAAACACCAATTGCATACTCAGAGTTATCCATATATCCATGTCTGAATAATCCAACTTTCTGCCAAAACCAATAACCAAACTGCAGCCTTGCAAGGACCACTTTGGCAGCGATTTTGAGCCACCATGGAAGTATTGACTTAAGCTTCATGTATTTCCTTTTAGTAGGTCATGTATGAAATGCGTTGATGTCCGTCATTCCTGCGAAAGCAGGAATCTCAAGCTGGTAGACTCCTGCTTTCGCAGGAGTGACGAGGTTGCAAAGGGTCATCAACGCATTTGATTCATTACCCTTTTAGTAGCTATCAGTAGCTTTGTTACGCTTCCAGCCAAGCTTGAAACATCAATACATCCCAAAGGAGATACTGCCAATTTCGTCGGCCAGACAGGTGTTCTTCCCATTTTTCGCGAATGGGCTTGGCGTCAAAGTAACCTTCCTGACGCAGGCGGGTTTCATCCAGCAGGCTCTCAGCCCAATCGCGAAGCGAGCCCCGTAACCAGCTATCGATGGGAACGCCGAACCCCATTTTAGGGCGTTCAATAAGCTCCCTGGGTACATACTTGTACAGAACTTGCCGCAGTATCCACTTTCCCTGGCCATTACGGATTTTCATATCCAGGGGCAAGCGCCAGGCAAATTCAACCACCCGGTGATCCAGCATTGGCACACGGGTTTCAAGGGAAACTCCCATAGCAGCGCGGTCCACTTTGCAGAGGATATCATCGGGGAGGTAACTGACGGAATCCAGTGCCATCATCTGTTCCAGGATACTCTTCAAGTGCAGTTGTGGCTGGGTGATCTGTGTTGTGGGCTCGATCCCATTAATGACTATCGAGGCTGGATCCGGCCAGTGGGAAACAAAGTTCAGATAAAGCTCATCCGGTGTTCGGGACTCTAATACACCGGCCCCCTTATGAATCTTGTCACCAAAATTTGCGTACCTGGCTGCTCCCGGAATCCATTTCGATATCCAGTTCCATTGATGAGGTGTCAGAGATGTGAACCCCGCTGCAGCTGCGCTGCGCAGAAACAGTGGCACTTTCCCGATTTTGTTCCAGATGCTACCAGTCATGTGATAACGATTATAGCCACCAAACAGTTCGTCTCCGGCATCTCCTGAGAGTGACACGGTAACCTGGCGGCGTGTCATTTCCGAAACGAGAAAAGTCGGTATCTGGGAGGAATCTGAAAACGGCTCGTCGTAGAGAGCAGGCAGCCGTGGAATTACATCCAGCGCCTGCTGTGGAGTCACATACAGTTCTGTGTGTTCCGTCCCCAATTGTTTTGCAACAGTTTTGGCATGTACCGCTTCGTTGTAGCCCTCCTCGTTAAAACCGATGGTGAAGGTTTTCACTGGCTTGGACGACTGTGACTGCATTAATGCCACAATGGTAGATGAGTCAATCCCACCCGAGAGAAAAGCGCCCAGGGGCACATCAGCGGCCATCTGTTGAGCGACCGCAGAACGAAGCAGGGCATTCAGCTCATCAACCGCCTCAACATCAGTGCCAGCAAACAGATTGGATTGACCACACTCAACAACCTGCGGGAATGACCAATAAGGCCAAAGTTTCTCCTCACCCGCCTCCGTAACCTTCAGGCAGTACCCGGGAGGCAGCTTGCCAATATTACGATAGATTGAGTAGGGTGCCGGAATGTAGTTGTGACGCATCTGCAGGGCGATGGCTCCTCGGTCAATCTCACCCTCAAAGGCGGGATGAGTTTTAAGGGCCTTGAGCTCGGAACCGAACAGAAATACCCCCCGCTGCCAACCGTAATAGAGCGGTTTTTCACCCATACGATCCCGGGCCAGATAGAGCGCCTGATCATTCCTGTCCCAAAGTGCCAAAGCGAACATTCCCACGGCTTTCTGTAGGGTCTCTTCCAGTCCCCAGACATCAATCCCCACAAGCAGGGTTTCCGTATCGGAATGGCCTCGCCAGGGGATACCACTCTCGCAGTGATGCTGATCCAACTCCAGCCGCAACTCCTGGTGGTTGTAGATCTCTCCGTTAAAAACAATCACAAAACGGCCAGAAGGAGAGACCATGGGCTGATGACCTGCCGGAGACAAATCAAGAATCGACAGGCGTCGATGTACCAGTGCTACCTGCGCCTGGTCATCAAACCATACCCCTGTATCATCTGGACCACGATGATATATTGCTTCCCCCATACGCTGCACAACAGCTGGAATGGTATCTCCGTGTAATTCTCGATAACCAATAAAACCTGCTATTCCACACATATTCAGGCCTCTTCCACTAACTGCACATAGAACTCCTGATAACGCCGGGTGACGTCTTCAATATCATAACAATCCCGTACACGTTGCCGCGCAAGGGTGCCTAGTTGAATACGTTTTTCGGTGGGCCACTGCAGTAATTCGATAAGGTGGTGTGCAAGACCGGTCATATCACCAGAGGCGACAACGCGCCCTGTATCACCGACGATCTCGGCAGAGTCACCAACGTCTGTTACCACACAGGGCACACCACAGGCCATGGCTTCACCCAGTACATTGGGAAAAGCCTCGCCAAAAGAAGAAGAAACCAGCAGATCAAACGATGCCATCAGGCGGGGGATATCATCGCGTCTGCCAAGTAAATGCATGTGTTCCGTTAAACCCGTCCCGCCTATGAGAGAAGTCAGTACCTTGTTGCTTCGATCTATTCCAGTTCCCACCAGTACGAAATGGACCTGCGGCAGGGCTTTGTGCAAAAGCTCAGCCGCCTTGATGAAACCTTGATGATTCTTTTGTGGATCATTCCGGGCAACTAACCCCACCAGAAGAGTATCCTGCTCCACTTCCAGTTCCATTCGCACCAGATCCCGGGCCCTGGGATCCGGCTGAAAATACGATAGATCGAAACCATTGGGTAGCTGCACCATCTTGTCAGCCTGGTAGCCAGCCGCCACATGAATGCTCTCCGCCCTCCTGGAACAGGTCACAATAGACCGTGGCAATAAAGCTGAGCCAAAGGCACAGGCTTTCATAACGATACGAGTGGACGGTTTACTGCGTTCTGCCGATAAATCGCTATTACGTATGGCCCATGCTACTGCCTTAATACCTGCCAGCCGGGCAGCCAGACCACCCAACAGATCGGCGTGATACATCCAGGTCTGGACACAATCAGGCTTCAACTTGCGTAATAGGCTAATTAACCCCATGAACTTAATTGGGTTTGGCAAACCTGGTTTCATCTCCAGGGCATGAACAACAATTCCCAGCCTCTCAATGCGGGGACCTATTTCTCCGATAGTGGTCAGGGATATCACTGTTGGCGTAAATCGATTTCGATCTATGTTTTGCAGCAGCTTCAGCAACATAGTTTCTGCGCCACCGGTAGATAGGCCGGTAATAATATAAACCAGTTTCATCGACCCAACTCCCTACCCAATTCCAAAGCCCAGGGCAGGCTTTCCCAGTTGCAATATCCATTGCAATGCTCCACTGCCCAACACGGCTGCCAGAAACACCTGCCTGCGCCAGCCTGGCAACATCAAACCAGATATCAATACAAGCATCAGACCACTCTCAAAAACCCGTGCTGCTATTTCGATGAGCCAATAGGTTGCCAGGTAAAAAAAAATGACACCGGTTTCAAATGCATGCTCTCTTAAATAGGCTCGCCTCGCTGTGAGGATTATGGCCAGAATGATCGTCCATAATAAAAATCCCAGACCACTCACCTCGGCCGCCTGAAAGGCATATTCTCCAGCCTGCCGGGCACCAACAGCCTGTGCCAGCCAGCTAATACCAACCCCTCCTACAATACCTGCAGCAACAAAAGCTATTGTTCGCAATACCGGGCCGTAGTAAATCGTTCTCAATATCAAGGTCAGCCACATAAGTGCCAAAATAAAAAAAAACGATGCATGTACCAACGGTGCAATTCCCAGCAATAACCAGCGGACTTTACGATTCACTGAAAACCAGCCCATTAGAAAAATGGCAATCGCTGCCCCCTGCCGCAGGTGTATAAGGTGATTTTTGATAACCTGTGGAAGCAACAGAAACAGAATCAGCCAGCCAAAATGCTCCGGGTGATGTCGCAATACCAGCCAGGACACACTGAAAGCAGAACAAAAAATAATTATGCGGACAACGGTTTCAGGGGAAAAGTTGTGAGCCAGTCCCGCATTAATCAACAACCAGACAGGTTCATTTGCAAAAGTGGCCAGCACCCCTTTTACCTGCCATAAACTCAGCATCAATGAAGAAGTTTTTGCATATCTCAGGTAGTTTTCAAAATCCATGAAATCTGTATCAGGCAGCTGAGACAGGACACAGCCATAACTCAACGCTAATACCAGAAAAACTAACTTCTTCGTTCCTGAAATAGTAGAAGCCCGGGTAGCCACGATAAAACCGTTCTGCATGGGTACACTTTTTATTTAACGGCATTTTATTTGACGACATTCTGCAAACAACAAACCTGGATATCTCTAGTCGAACAATATACACAAGGGCTGATGGCTGCAGGCCAAATAAAGACATTTATGACGTTATTGAGGTTTTGTCTCTTCAGTTAGAAACAATGACTCATACTGACTAACTATACGTTCAACCCGGTAAGGTTCTATAACCGGCGCTGGCATTCGACTTCTGGTTCCATCAAGCCACTTGCCAATAGCGTCCGCCAGTGCTGCAGCACTAATGTCCCTGGCAATAATACATCCGTGAATACCATCAAGAATTTCGTTGATTCCACCGGGGGCTGGCGTTGCGATAACGGGCGCACCGCAGGATAATGCCTCCAGTACCACATTTGGAAAACCCTCAAAGTGTGACGAGAGCACAAAGGCATCTGCCCACGCGTACCACGCATAAGGGTTGGCCTGAAAACCGACAAACTCCACCTGTTCCGCCACCCCCAGGATGAAGGCAAGCTGCTTTAATTCATCCAATAAAGCGCCCTCACCAAGTATGCAGAGTCGAATCTTCGGATTGCCCAGCAATGCGATGGCATGAATCAACAGATCGAAGCCTTTCTGTTTTGTCAGGCGTCCCGCCGCAACAAGGCGAATACAATCCTCTGGATTTTCAGAAAAATCGAGTGGGGAAGAGGCCTGGCTTCGAATGTGCCCAACATCCACCGGGTTGTTAATAACAACCGACCGCTCCGCCGGAAAACCGAAATGCTTGACCAGATCTTCCTGCATATCACGGGACTGACAAACCAGTAAATCGTGACGTTTGTAGAACTTGCGATAGAGCCACTCCCAGATGCCGGAGCAGGAATAGACAGGCAAAACACTGCTGACAACGACCGCTTCACGGGCGATATAGCGTATCCCATTGGGTAGCAGAGGCCGAATGATGGCCAAGGCCAGATTAAGATGCCCCAGGGTGGAAAAGACCACATCCGGCCGCCGTTTCCAGATCAGGGCAATAATCCGTGGCAGGGCGTAGCGGACTCTCGTCACTCCGAGATCAATAAGCTCAACATCGGCAGGAAGATCGGCTCGGTAAACTTCCTTTCGCATATCAACAACTGCTAAAGCAAGCTGAAATTTATTGCGATCAAGATGCTTGAGCAGAGTGATCATAACCCGTTCTGCCCCACCTCCATGTAAAGATGGAATTAGAAACAAAACCTTTTGTTGTTTTCTTTGCATTTCAACGCACCGCTGGATTCAAGCAATACTTTTTCCGCCTTCTTCGGCAGCAATCGCCTGGTTCAGGCATACTCCAGAAGCCTGGAACAGCAGGTGTCACCTGGAACCATTTATCATCAATTGACTCGAACTTGACTTACTACCCTCGAATACCACAATTAGGTATATATTGGTATAATAAATACCAACAAGAGAAAAGGTGGCTGATATGGCAAAAAACACAAGCATTACCCTGGGCGAACACTTTGACGGGTTTATTTCAAGTCAAGTGGAAAGTGGCCGTTATGGATCTGCCAGTGAGGTTATTCGTGCAGCACTGCGGCTTTTGGAAAGCAAAGAAACCAAAATAAACACCCTCAGGAATTTGCTTATTGAAGGTGAAGAAAGCGGTATTGCTGAATATGATTATGATACTTTCATTGACGAGCTGGACAGCGACGCTGACAAATGAAACCTTTTGATTTAACCAGAAAAGCTAAGGCTGATTTAAAAGAGATTGCAAAATTCACTCTGAAACGCTGGGGAAGAGAAAAACGAAACCTCTACCTGAAACAGTTTGACGAAACATTCTACTTGTTAGCTGAAAGCCCTTCGCTGGGTAAATCTTGTGACGAAATTAGAAAAGGCTATCGAAAATTCCCTCAAGGCAGCCACATTATATACTTCAAGCAGTCTGATAAAAGTCAAATCCATATCATTAGAATTTTTCACAAGAGCATGGATGTAGATATTCACTTTAGCGCCTAACGCTTGAATCAGGTGCGCCTTAGGTGTCATCTGGAACCACCTGTCAGGCGCGGTTTGACCAAATGGCATTTTGCAACCACAATGCAACCATCACGATTTTTTTGAGGTTACAGAAATGCCAGCACTTACAGTTAAAAACATACCAGAAGCGCTTTATAACAGGCTTAAAGAGTCTGCCTCTGCCAACCATAGAAGTATAAATAGTGAGCTGATTCATTGCCTTGAGCAAATGCTCCTGCCTAAGCGGGTAAACCCTTCTGAGCACCTGAAACGTGCCAGAGAATTACGCCGTGGAATTGATGCCAGCCAGGTTGATATTGACGATATCCAAAGTGCAATTAATGAAGGCAGATTATGATTGTTGTCGATACTAACGTACTTGTTTATTTGTACCTGCCAACAAAATATACCCTTCACGCGGAGAAACTCCTTGAGCGTGAACCTGTGTGGGTAGCACCCCATCTTTGGCGTAGTGAATTCAGAAACGTTTTAGCCTTGTATTTGAGAAAAGAGCTAATCACTTACGACAAAGTGCTTCAGGTTCAAAATGAAGCTGAAACTTTAATGACCGGAAATGAATATGACATTAAATCCCTGAATGTTCTCTCTCTTGTAAATCAAAGCAATTGTTCAGCATACGATTGTGAATATGTTTCTTTGGCCATGAACCTCGGAACCGAGTTATTCACAATGGACAAAAAAGTCATCTCCGAGTTTCCTATGATTGCAAAGCCGTTGCGAGATATTGAGCTGTGAGTACCTGAAAAAAGCCTTATGTGTCACTTTCCATTTCTGGCCAAAAACGTGAGGTGGTGTGAGTTGTTCTATCTGACTGAATGCATTCATTTAGCCCTTGGGGTTGTCGGCGAAAAACGAACTCATTGCACCCCATCCGTCCACCGCATGTTTTTAACTCTTCAAGCGTAAGCCCTCTATCCCGAAAAAATCGCAACACAGCCTCTGGCCTGGCGGCCTCAAATGGATAACCTCCCAGCCAGTCAATCATGTCGTACCACAAAGACATGCCCCTTTCGATAGACAGGCGACCAGTCACTGCACGCACCAGCCAGCGCACCCCAAACAGATATGGAGTATGGATTGCTACCAATAGGTACCGTGCTATTTTGTTTTTGTTATAGGCACTCTTGACCAGAGTCCAGTATGTACTGATTAAACCCTGGTCATTATATAGGGCAATGAAAAGTTGCCCATCAGTTGCAATAGATGGGATAACATTACTAAGTGCTTTATACATTTGGCCGGTATGGTGCAGTACGCCCCATGAATAAACAACATCGAAACAACCTAATCTGGAGATGTACTTATCGTCCAGCACCGAACCCTGTTCTATGTTCCAGTGCAGATCATCAGGGAAATAGCGGCTTTTCAGTTCATTGGTACAGGCTACTGATTGAGGATCGTAATCGAAGGAATGGACTGTTGCTCCAAGCCTGCGAGCCGCAAGGCTGAATAAGCCACTACCAGAACCAATATCGAGAAATCGTTTCCCCTGCAAATTTTCTACTCGAAGCATGTCACATAGTGAATGCTCTGCTTGGCGAATCCGGTCATCATCCAGCTCGGTCAGAAATCGCGTCCAGTTTTCCCCAAAGTTAAATCTGCTGCCAGCCTCTATTTCTTCTGCGTGTTGTGTGCTCATATTTGTCCCTGGTTGAAGCCTGACAATTAAGTCAAGTGCACTGTAAGTACTATCTGTTTGATTTTGAAAAGCTTATTTTTCTTTACTGAGGACTGTAATTGATGTGAGGAATGAGATATGAATCAGGTAATGAATATGAATAACAGCGCTATATTTATAATGTGAATACAAACTCATTACAGCCAAGCCCACCACCACAGGTTTTGAGATTTTCCAATGAGAAGCCTCTCTTGCTATAGAAGGAAAAAACCTCTTCAGGTTTGGCAACCTCGAATGGATAGCCACCTATCCAGTCAACAATATCGTGCCAATAGCTCATCCCCCGCAACGAGTGCTTCTGATAATTTATGACATTATCGATATAAGCCATAGGTTTGCGTCTCAAAACTGAAACTGCAATTACTTTCAACTCCCGAGGTCCCATAATCAGTATGGTATAGGGCAACCTGAGAAATTCAGGCATCGAATTATACATCCGTTTGAGCATCTTCCAGCGCTTGCTTTGACCTCCCTGATCGTTATAAATGGAAATAAATAATTTCCCCCCTTCCGCAACCAATGGAGCAACATTTTCAAACGCTTGCCACATGGCGTTGGTGTGGTGCAATACGCCCCACGAATAAACCACGTCAAACTGGCCTAACTGGATCAGATAGTCCGCATTCAGCACAGAGCCTTCTTCAACAGTCCAATCAGGGTCATCAGGGAAATACCTCTGCTTCAATTCAGCAGTACAGGCCACCGATTGCGGATCGTAATCAAAAGAGTGCACCCGTGCTCCTAAACGCCGCGCAGCAAGGCTGAACAAGCCGCTGCCCGAGCCTGCATCAAGGAAAGATTTATCGTGCAGGTCTTCCACTCCTAACATACGCCTGAGGGAATCTTCGGCAAGCTGAATTCTTTCATCATTCAGCAACGTTAGAAATCGCGCCCAGTTCTCGCCAAATTCAAAACGCTCCCCCAGTTCAACTTCATGCCTGTGCGCACTCATCGTCTTACCTCAATAAATAATTCTTCCCACATTCTCCCAACCTTCTCCAGGGAGAAACGTTCACGTACCTCAAAAGCACGCCCGGCCATTTGCTTACGTAAACTTTCATCATTCATCAATCGCTTTAGCGCAGCAGTCAATCCTACAGCATCACCCGGCGGTACCAGCAGGCCATCTACTTCGTGGCGAATGATGTCACGTGGGCCAGTATCGCAATCAAAACTCACCGCTGCACAGCCGTATGCCATAGCTTCGCCAAGAGTATTGGGAAAACCCTCAAAGTGAGAACTCATCACATACAGATCTGCACGTTCATACCAGTCCCCAATATTTCCTGCCCGGCCAGGTATATGCACACGGCCTGTCAACCCTAATGTTTGCACTAACCTTTCCAATTCAGATCGTAATCGCCCTTCTCCAAGAATCACCAAATCCCAATCCAGGTTGGTAGGTGCCAGCTCAGCAAAGACCTGTAGTAATTGGTCAAACCTTTTTTGCTGACCAAACCGGCCTGCTGCAAGCAAAAGTTTACAATTCGGTTTTACCCATTTTTCAGGAACCAGCACTGGTTCCGAAACGGCTAAAGAGCTGGAAACAGGGTTAGGTATCACTGCACCCCGAGCTTTGGGAACCTCTCGCAGGAGCCATTCCAGCCCTTTATAGGTCTGCATAATAACCCTGTCAGACAATGGGTAAGTGAAAGAGCGCAGCCACTTCCATAAATGTCCTATGGGTACAATGGGAGGGTAAACGCGTTCAGAAACAATCACTTTCATATCACGCAAACCGAAAGCTGCCAGACAGAGCAATATATTGGCCGTAGACATCATTCCTAAAGTGATATCGGGCCTGTTCTTGCGTAAAACCTTTTGTAAGACGATTAACCGCTTAAAATTGTTCAAAGCGGCGATAAGGAGGTTAGGGCTTTCTCCAGTAAGATTGAGAGCAATACGCCTCACTGCTGGATGCAGATTATAAAAATCCAGATCTTTTGAAGCCAAAGTTACAATCGTAACCTGCCACCCCTTACCCGCCCAATAATTTGCCAGGCTGGATGTTACCCGCTCGGCACCACCAGAATGCATGGAGTATATAAAGAAAAGGATGTTCATTCAGAGCTGTTATGAAGTAGCTGTTTCTTTGTAAATTTCCAACATATTCCCAGCCACATTTGCAGGGTTACACCGTCGATCAATAAAACTCCTGGCTTTTTCTCCCATTACCACAAATTGTGTCGAATCCCAACTTATTAGATCTTTAAGGTTTCGATATAACATTTCTTCATGTTCTATTGGAAATGCAGGAGGGCTTTCACCATACAATTGGCTAATATACTTTTTGTCGTAGGAAGTCATTAGAATCTTGCCATGCGACATGGCAAATAATGCATTCATTCCAAGGCCACCACCATACATCTGATCGACGACTACATTTACAGACATCAACAACTCTAAGTAATGCTCTAACGGCAAACGTCGCGGAATAACAAATTCAAAAACTCCCGGATAGTCTCTCTCAAGTTTATCAAACACCCCTGATATCACTTCACTCCCTTTGAAACCAGGCCTGTTCATCCCATGCAGTACTCTAATCTTGTTTTTGATGATGTTATTTCTGCAAGAGTTAACCGTCATTGGAAAAGGCAGAGGAGGAAGGGATCGACGATAAGCCTTAGCATAAGCAGCGCTTCCAAACGGCACTATTACATCAAGTTTTTCAATCAAGTTATCTTCATATTTTTTTTTACTTGATTGAGCAAAAGAGCAAGATTTTAAACCACTATCTTTCAAGCAACCCTGACAAGGTGAGCGAGGGTCACTTTCCATTACAGGCATGACATTTGCGTCACATCCTGAAACAAGCATGGAAAACACGCTCTCTCTTTTTTTTGAACGAATACTGGATAAAAGATATTTAGCATAGAGTTCCCTGCCATTATTCGGAGTAAGAAGAGCGTAAGGGTTTATAAGTTGCACAACATCATATTTAGAGAAAATATCCTTTAGCATTGATGGCTGGTTAATCAGCAGATGCCGAGCAAGATCCAGGTATCCTTCACCTTTAAATCCAAAAAACTTGTCATAGCTGATTTGTTTAAAACCATCCCCACTGGAAAAAGTACAAGTCTCAATACCGTGCTCACGATAGCCGAGGCTGAGCATAGCCTGCAAAGAGCTAAACTCTCCAATTAACGCAATATTCATGTAATAATATGCCTTAATGGTTACGGGTAGCGTGATACTTTTTGGCAATAGAAGGCCATAGCACCATTGACCAGAACCGATATCGTATAGGTCACCAAAGTCGCATACAGGGCACCATACATTCCAAACTCAGGTATTAACAGCCAGTTCAAACTGAGATTCAAAAAACCAAAGATCAGTGTCAACGCAGAAACCGTTCCAAAATATCCACGCCCAATCCACTGGGGTGCCATAACGGTTGAGAAAGTCATTCCTACGGATGCCAGCAACAGCCATTGAAACAGATCAACACTGGGGGCAAAGGCTTCACCAGCCAGTAGAACGAGCCACCAAGGCGCGGTGATACCCGCGATAAGGGCACCTGCAGCAATCAGAGCCGTAACCCCCAGGAGAATTTTTCGGTGAATGGCCCAGGCACCATCAGGCCCAAGACTGCTCACCTTGCCATACATCACCATGGATGCAGCCTGGGGAACCAGCAGCATTACCCCCATCAACTGCACTCCAAGCTGGTAAAAAGCAGTCTCTTCAGACCCCCGGTAGTAGTTCAGCATTAAAATATCGGTTCCTGTTATAAAGAAGGCACCAATAGCATTTAGATGCAGTTTTAAGCCACTTCCCAAATAGCTGTACAAGGCGGTTCGCTTTGGCCTTGCCCAACCACCAGCAGAGCCGTGCAGTAACCTGAGACCACCCGATGCGATAATTATCTGGCTGATAAGATAGCTGATGAGTACACCTTCCACCCCCAGACCAAAAACCAGCAACAGCAGCATAGAAGCGAGAAAACCTGAAGAGTTGCCAGCAAAGTCAAACCGGTTATAGATATCAAGGCGCTCCAGTGCCATCAGCAAAGAGCTGCTGTAATGCTCCCAGATACGAAACGGCAGTAATAGAAAGCCCAATAGCAACCACGGAGGTGAAATACTCCCGAATACGGCCCCCCAGGGGCCATAGAACAAAACCAGAGCAACGAACCAGCCACACATCGTTGCAACCAGGGCAAAACTTGACAGGGTGTGGTACGCCTCAGCCAGCCAGCCGTCCCCGTCAGATTTTGCAGCACGATGTAGCGCAACCTGCCCCAGACTGAGATAGACGAAGGTAGAGAATGTGGTGACCCAAGTATTGATGGCCACAAGTTCACCACGCCCCTCAGGGCCGAGGATACGGGCCGTAACCATGATTGAGAGCATACTTAACAGAACGCCGTAAACCTTGACACTACCTGTTTGCAGAACACGCTGCCATATCTCACCCATGCTGGTTAACTTGCGTAATTACATATTCAACCTGCTCATTACTTAAATGTGGCCCCATTGGAAGGCTCAGTACCTCCCTTGCCAGTTGACTTGCGGTATCTAAGGTTTCGAACGCATCTTCGGCATAGGCGGACTGCTCATAGGGCGGGATAGGGTAGTGGATTACCGTGCCTATACCAACCTCAGCCAGAGCTTGCTGTAACCTGTCTCTTTGCCGGTGACGTATAACGTACAGGTGCCAGGCAGACTCTCCAAAGTCCATGACTTTTGGTTTGATGATCCCGCTGTGGGATATACCTTCCGAGTAAAGGCGCGCTACAATGTTTCGGCGCTGATTCCAATCATCAAGGCAGGCCAGCTTTACCCGCAGAATGGCCGCCTGGATGGGATCAAGACGACTGTTAACACCCTTGACTTCATTTACATACTTTTCTCGAGAGCCATAGTTGCCAAGTATCCTGATACGGTCAGCAATATCAGGATTATCCGTTGTCACCGCGCCACCATCCCCCAGTGCACCAAGGTTTTTGCCCGGGTAAAAGCTCCAGGCTATGGCATCACCATGGGCTCCTATCCGCTTACCCTGGTAACGTGCTCCATGGGCCTGGGCTGCATCCTCAAGCACAAGGAGCCCATGTTTTCGGGCAATGGCGAGAACAGGTTCAAGATCAGCGGGCTGGCCGTAAAGATGTACTGGAAGAATAACCCTGGTACGGGGGGTAATGGCGGCTTCAATTCGCTCAGGATCAATATTATAGGTTGCTTCTATCGGCTCCACTGGAACCGGTGTTGCACCACATTGGCTCACAGCCAACCAGGTGGCTATGTAGGTATTGGAGGGCACGATCACCTCATCACGCTCACCCACCCCCATGGCTTTCAACGCTAAATACAGAGCGTCCAGCCCGTTACCTACACCAACGGCATATTTCGCGCTACAATAAGCGGCCCATTCTGTTTCAAAAGCTTCGACCTCTTCCCCCCCAATATACCAGCCACTATCCAACACCCGGGTAATAGCTGAATCTATTTCAGGTTTTCGCTCCGAATAGGCAGGATGAAGTTCAAGAAAGGGGACTTTCATTGTTTTTTCGTCAGTTCAATAAATTGATGATAATTCCGTATATAATCAGCCTCATCATAGTGTTCGGAAGCCAGCACCATGCACACTGCACCTGAAGAAAAATTATCCAGATCCCGCCACATCATTGGACAGATATAGAGTCCATAATAAGATCGATTGAGATGAAAACGTTTTTTCTCCTTCCCATCATCAAGTACAACATCGAAACTGCCAGACATTGCAACTATAAACTGGTGCAGGTTTTTATGGGCATGGGCCCCGCGACCGGAACCGCCAGGAACATCGTAGAGGTAATAAACTCGCTTAATATTGAATGGGGTATGCTCACCTGCTTCAATAAAGGATAGATTGCCGCGAGGATCAGATATTTTTGGTAGCTCGATTATTTTACTATCTTCAAGTATCACCTTGTTCCCCCAGCTCAATCTCATAGAATTCGTGCACACATCCACCCGCACCGAACTCAGACTTAAAGTTATACAGCCCTTCATTGAGAGTCCTGCCACCCTCCTCAGTGCTAATTCCAAAATCGAAATAGCGCCTCCCCTGTGCTTCCGCTTCTGCAATACTGTGCTCAAACAATAGATCAAGGGCATTAATGGAATAACCTATTTCACTGGAAGCGATATACTGCGCATGAGTCACTAATGGGGTCTCAAAAAGAACCAGTCCAGCTTCGACCTGCCCGTCCACCAAAGCAGAGACAAAGCGAATATCATTCTGGAAGCGTTTATGTAGCAATAAAATCTCTTCCAGCGAATGCACAGGTCTGGCATTGTGCTTTACCAGATTGTCAGAGAGCACCTTCCAAAGCTGGGCGGCGTACTCTATTCCGGTAACGACTTTAACTCCTGCTTTTACTGCTTTTTTGTAACTCCGCTTTCGGCGGGAACCGATCCGGCCTCGATGCTGAAGATCAATGGTTGCAGACAAGTCGCAGCGGTAGCGGCTAGCTCCCATGCGAAAGAGTGCATAGAGATCATCCTGCATTGGCATTCGGTGATAAAAATGCGGTACAACCTTGTATAGCAGCCGCTCTAATCCCTGCTCTCCATAATATCTACATATCGCGCGCAGAACCTGTAACGAGCTTTCTCCCTGACAGTTGTCGCCTCCAATAATACCACCGTAGGTAATACCAGGGTGCGACATAACTGACAATGAATTTGATGGCAGTAATGCAGCAGGAAAAAGTGCGACAATATCTTCCTTCTCATTGCGCACAATCAGTGATCGATCAATAAAGCGCTCGCCATGGTAGGAGAGAAAACGGCGCGTGTGCAGCAGGGTGCCTACAGCACTCTTATTGACAAAGTTATCCCACTCTTCTGCCATACCCTTGTTGTAGGGCTGAACACAAAAACTCACTCCGCCTCCAACACTGCTGCAGCAAATCCATCACGGCCGAACTCATTACCGTTGTAAAAAACATAAAGCTTACCGCCAATTTCGATTGGGGCTGCATACATAATGGCGTGAGAATCAAAACTTCCTGGGGTAACATCCAGATTCAGCCTGTCATCCATACGTTTCCACTTATGACCATCAGACGATTCAGCATAACCCAGACGATACGCTCCAAAAGAACAACGGCGTACTGAGTAAAACATGCGATACCCACCACCCGATTTAGGTATAACACACGGGCGTCCAAAACCATGCTCATCCGGCCCGGTAATAGGGATTTGCACTTCGCCCTCACTGGGCCAATGAATGCCATCTTTTGATTCTGCATAACGGATGTCGTATACCGGCATGGACTTGCCATCCAGGTCAATCCATTCACTCCCTGCAACATACCAGAGGCGGAAACGTTGCAGTCCATAAAGACAATATGGGCCGCAACGGAAATATATCTCCGTGGCGCTGCGCTCCAGGACGGGCGTTGGAGAGTAGCGCGTAAATGTTTCTCCGCCATCGTCACTTATCGCCAGGCCGGTCAGCAGACGGTAACGAATCCTGGTACCCAGTTCGAAGCCAACGTAATACATATAAAGCCGGTCATCTCCCAGATCCGTCACTCCACAAGCAAGCAAGCCATTTTCATCAAAGGTTCCGGGCTTTCCCAGCTCAAGTAATGGCTGTTCCGAGATATTTAGCACCTTAAGTGGATCATGGGCCGATACGTCTACATAACCCGGCCTTCCAATTCCTTTATCATCACAGAAGGTAACAAAGACACGGATAACATTTTCATTCAGCTGCACTGGCGTTGGGATCATTGCGTGTGACTTGGCCCACGGTAGCGAACCATCAGGTCCGTACACTAATCCGAGCTTCTTCCACTGCATCACTTATTTCCTTGATTTTGAAATAACGGTGAGTAGTTATTCTCCCAGCTTCCGCAGCTACTGTTTTATAGAATGATTGCTCCCCGGTATCCTTTACGATCAATGCACCAGGCCCCACCCAGCAATCCCTGCCAATAGTGACATTATTGGCAACCGTAGCATTCACTCCTAGAAAGCTGTTCGCTCCCACACTCACAAAACCAGAAATAACAACATGGGAAGAGATAAATGCGTGATCGCCAATTTCCGAATGATGACCGATATGATTGCCGCTCCACAGCACCACATCGTCTCCCAGAGATACAAAAGGCTGTACCGTGTTATCTTCAAAAATGAAGCAGTGTTCACCTAGCTTTACATTTGACCAGACAAAGGCGCGTGAGCTGACATAACTTGCCAGTGTGTATCCCTTATTCTTTGCATCACTCATAAGGCGGGCACGCAGGCGGTTCAACTGGGTGTAAACAACGGCAACATAGACTGAGTATTTTTCGGGCGGAAAATGATTTTCCATTGTTTCCACATCCACCACGGGCAAGCCGCATAGCCTATCTTTTTTCCGATATGCACCCTCAACGGCAAAGCCGGCCACTTCATAATCCGAATCATGGGTAAAGTATTCATAGGCGATCTCGGCAAAGGCTGAATCGCCGATCAATATCAGTTTCTTGTTCTGCATATCCACCTCCCATTACGGCCGGACAATCAAAATATCTTCCCGACGGTTAGCCATCGGAAGATTTTCTGCCTGAGGCACAACATAGGCATCAAAACCAGCCAGACGCGCACGCATAACGACAGCCATTACTACCGAATCATCAATACTGTCGGGTTCAATCTGATTGAATGTGACAACCGGATCATTATCGGTTTGCATGAACGCTTTGTGGTGCCTGATTCCGCTTTCAGATGAAAAGAAACGCTTCCGTTTAGATACATTGGGAATGTCACCAATCAGAAATCGTCCGCCTGGAGCCAGCAAAGCCAGTGATCGATCCAGAAAGTCCCAGGTATTAGACTCTTCAAAGATATAGTGAAAAACGCTATAACAGATGATGACATCGACACTACCTGCCAACTCTTTCAGCAAAACAGGACAATTTGGATAATAAGCGACCTCTTTGCGAACAGCCGGAGATTCCGGTAACAGCCGGAGCATTTCCTCACTATCAACAAGAATCAGCTGTTGCCCTTTTTCTTCGCTATGGTCAATCAGGTAATGGGCAAGATCGGAACATCCTGGTCCAATATCCAGTATTACCTTGGAACGGGCATCAAGTGCCGGCATTTTCCTTCGGATATCATCAAATATAAAACGTTCCCTGTCTTTTCTGTACTCATCAGGGAAACCGACTTTTTCATAGCGGCTCAGACTTTCATCTGATGCCATTTTTCGGAAGTCATCAAACCCTAGCTTTGAAAATCTTTTATATCGAATACTCATTTCCGGACAAGTCCTCTGAGTCATTTGACGATAAATTTTCTAATTATTCGTTAACGAGGGATAAAAGATATTCGCCATAACTACTTTTCTTCAGAGTGGCAGCAATCGCCAGGATTTGCTGTCTATTCAGCCAACCATGGTTGAAAGCAATCTCTTCCAGACAGGCAATTTTGTAACTTTGCCGCATTTCGATCGTTTCAACAAACTGGGCCGCAGCCAGCAAACTTTCATGTGTTCCGGTATCAAGCCAGGCAAATCCACGACCAAGTTGCTGTACCTGTAGATCTCCGCGTTCGAGATAGGCCTGGTTGATACTGGTAATTTCAAGCTCTCCTCTGTCAGAGGGCTCAACCTGTTTTGCAATGTCCACCACATCGTTGTCATAAAAGTACAGGCCAGTTATGGCAAAATGGCTTTTCGGTTTGTCTGGCTTTTCTTCAATGGAAATAACGCGGTTATCTGCATCGAACTCAACAACGCCAAAGCGGTGTGGATCTTTCACCTGGTAGCCAAAAATGGTCGCCCCCTGTTGCTTTTCAACCGCCTTAACCAGCATCGGTCGAAATCCCTGACCATGAAAGATGTTATCTCCCAGTACCAGGCAAACGTTATCGTTACCAATAAACTCTTCGCCAATGATGAAAGCTTGCGCCAAACCCTCTGGGCGAGGCTGGATTGCGTAGCTGAGTTGAATACCAAGATTGCCACCATCACCCAGCAGGTTTCTGAATACAGGTTGGTCACGGGGGGTTGTAATGATCAATATTTCCCGAATGCCAGCGAGCATAAGCACCGACAAAGGGTAATAAATCATTGGCTTGTCATAGACCGGTAAAAGCTGCTTGGACATGCCACAGGTAATGGGATAAAGGCGTGTTCCACTACCACCAGCCAGGATAATTCCCTTCATGCTTCAACTCCCTCTGTAGTTCCCTCTGTAGCACCTTCTGTAGCTCGCTGTTGTACCAGCCCGAGACGTTCCCGCCGATAGCTGCCATCAAGGACTCTCTGGCACCAGGTCAGGTTGCCAAGGTACCACTCAACGCTCCTGAGCAGCCCTGTTTCAAAAGTCTCCTCTGGAACCCAATGACATTCGCGCTGAATCTTTGAGGCATTTATCGCATAGCGCTGATCGTGACCAGGACGGTCATTTACATGAGTTATGAGGTCTTTATAACTGGTAATTCCATCAGGATGCTCTGGACAGAGTGTGTCGAGAAGATCGCAGAGGGAGTGGACAACCTCAAGGTTAGTCTTCTCATTGTGACCACCAATATTATAGGTTTCGCCTACTCTGCCTTTGGTCACAATCTGATAAAGTGCCCGTGCATGATCTTCCACATACAACCAGTCACGTATTTGCTGACCATTACCATAAACAGGCAAGGGTTTACCTTCCAGAGCATTGAGAATCATCAGAGGAATAAACTTTTCCGGGAATTGGTACGGGCCGTAGTTGTTAGAGCAGTTGGTAATCAGGACAGGCAATCCGTAAGTTCGATACCAGGCACGCACTAAATGATCAGAGCTGGCTTTGCTTGCAGAATAGGGAGAGTTTGGATTGTATTTTGTCTCTTCGGTAAATAAGCCTGTGCTGTCCAGACTTCCATAGACTTCATCTGTAGAGATGTGGTGGAAGCGAAAAGCCGCTCTTTTTTCCGGCGGTAATCCGAGCCAATAATCTCTGGCCGCTTCGAGCATAACTGAGGTACCGACGATATTAGTCTGGATAAACTCGACAGGACTATCAATCGAGCGATCAACATGGGACTCTGCAGCAAGGTGCATGACAACATCGGGTTGGAAATCTGCAAAGAGCCGGGAAACCAAGTCTCTGTCGCAGACATCGCCTCGAACAAATTGATAGTGTGGGTTCCCAGTGACCTCGTTAAGCGATTCGAGGTTACCTGCGTAGGTGAGCTTATCAAGATTTAAAATTTGGTGCTGCGCTCTGTTAAGCAAGAAACGAACGACCGCAGAACCAATGAAGCCAGCCCCCCCCGTGATCAGAAATTTCATGACTGGTAGTACTCCATATACCAGGCCACAAAATTCGCCACACCTTGTTCTACCGATGTATTTGGCTGGTAGCCGAACTGCTCCACAAGATCATCAACATTGGCCCAGGTATCTGGAACATCACCAGGCTGCAATGGCTGCAGGTTCACTTTGGCTTTTTTATCCAGTGCCTGTTCCAGCGCACCGATGTAATCCATCAGCTCGACGGGTTGATTGTTGCCGATGTTATAGATACGCCATGGGGCACTGCTGGTTCCGGGATCAGGCTGGTCACTGTTCCAGTCGGCATTGATCGCCGCTGGTCTGTCCAGCACACGAATCACCCCTTCAACGATGTCGTCGATATAGGTAAAGTCACGGCGGTGATTGCCGTGATTGAAAACATCAATGGGTTCACTGGCCAGGATGGCTTTGGTGAACTTGAACAGTGCCATATCTGGACGACCCCAGGGGCCGTAAACAGTGAAGAAGCGCAGGCCGGTGGTGGGCAAACCGTAGAGCTGGCTATAGGTATGCGCCATCAATTCGTTAGACTTCTTGCTGGCCGCATAAAGACTTAACGGGTGATCAACATTCTGCTGTATAGAAAACGGCATGGCCGTGTTGGCACCATAGACACTGGAGCTGCTGGCATAAACCAGGTGCTCAACATCGTTATGTCGGCAACCTTCCAGTATGTGGGCAAAGCCAACTATGTTACTGTCGATATAGGCCAGTGGATTCTCAATGGAGTAGCGCACCCCGGCCTGAGCGGCGAGGTTAACAACGCGTTGCGGCTTATGTGTCTTAAAACACTCTTCCATCGCTTCGCGATCAGCAAGATCAATGCGCCAGTGTGAATAGTTGGGATGATTGATATGGCGCGCCAATCGCGCTTCCTTAAGAGCTGGATCATAGTAATCATTATGATTATCGATACCAATGACAGTATCACCGCGTTCCAACAGGCGTAGTACAAGTGTGGAGCCAATAAAGCCGGCTGCGCCGGTAACAAGCACCTTCATGCTTACTCTCCCTGGTGACTTTTTAATTTTATTCTATGTGTCACCGCCAAACAGGTCACGGGTAAACACCTTTACTTCGACATCAGCGAGCTCTGGCGCTTTTCTGTTGGCAATAATCAAATCAGCTTCTTGTTTAAAGTCAGTAAAGTTATTTACGACTCTGGAGTGGAAGAACTCGGGCTGATCAAGCACAGGCTCGTGAACAATCACCTCAATGCCCTTAGCCTTAATTCGCTTCATAATGCCCTGAATCGATGAGGCGCGGAAATTATCGGAGCCTGATTTCATAATAAGGCGATAGATACCTACCACCCTTGGATTCATATCAATTATCGAATCAGCAATAAAATCCTTGCGTGTTGAATTTGCTTCTACGATGGCATGAATGAGGTTTTGCGGGACATCTTGATAGTTTGCCAAGAGCTGCCTGGTATCCTTGGGCAGGCAGTAGCCACCATAGCCAAAGGAAGGGTTGTTATAGTGATTGCCGATTCGAGGGTCCAGGCAGACCCCCTTAATGATCTGACACGGGTCCAAACCATGGGAAGCAGCATAGGTATCCAGCTCATTGAAATAGGCTACACGCATGGCGAGAAAAGTGTTTGAGAACAACTTGACGGCTTCTGCTTCTGTTGAATCTGTGAAGAGTACGGGAATATCCTGCTTTATTGCCCCCTCCTTGAGCAGGTTGGCAAAAACCTCAGCCCGCTCAGAACGCTCTCCAACAATAATGCGTGAAGGATGAAGATTATCGTGTAGAGCTTTTCCCTCTCGCAAGAACTCGGGGGAAAAAATTATATTGTCAGCTTTTAGATGGGAGTATTTTTTTTTGAAAGTTGCTGTGAAACCAACGGGGACGGTTGATTTGATCACTATGGTCGCTTTGGGATTTATGGAAATCACATCCCCAACCACTGATTCTACTGATTTGGTATTGAAGTAATTGGTCTCAGGATCATAATCCGTTGGTGTAGCAATGATGACAAAGTCAGCATTGGTGTAGGCATCACTTTTATCAAGGGTGGCACGTAAATTAAGATTTTTGTTTTGAAGGAAATTCTCAATATCAACATCCAGGATTGGTGATTTTCCGGCATTAATCATTTCAATCTTTTCGGGAAGGATGTCCAGCACCACAACTTCGTTGTTTTGTGCCAATAGAACTGCATTTGACAGACCTACATAGCCTGTTCCAGCGACTGCGATCTTCATAGTTTTTATTCTTTCTAGCTTATGAATTTGATCAACCTATATCAACGGAAAGATCATGCAATTATAGACCCGTAAGAAAATTACTCACTTCCATTTAAAGACGCCCGTCAACAGTTTCCGCTGGCAATATATATTTGATATCAAATAATACACTATTCTTATGCCCAAACTTTCGAATAGGTTCTGCCCCCATTTCTTTAAACTGTTCATGAGCAACAGCCAGCACTATGGCATCATAGCTAGCATCAGCTGGATAAGTGATTGGCGAAACCCCATATTCATGCCTTGCCTCATCATCATTGACCCACGGATCAAAGACATCCGGCAAGTAGCAGACACATTGGCTCCGTACTCCTTGAATTCTGTGACCATATCAACGACACGAGTATTGCGTAAATCAGGGCAATTTTCCTTAAATGCAAGCCCCATAATTAAGACATTAGCATTCTCTACATGGATACGACGTTTGATCATTTTTTTAACTACCTGACTGACGACGTACTCGCCCATACCATCATTAATGCGTCGACCGGCAAGAATAACCTCAGGATGATAACCAATCTCTTTAGCTTTGTGAGTAAGGTAATAAGGATCCACCCCAATGCAATGACCACCTACCAAACCTGGACGAAAAGGCAAGAAGTTCCATTTAGTACCGGCAGCTTTAAGAACCTCCTCTGTATCAATACCCAGGCGGTTAAAAATCAGTGCAAGTTCGTTTACCAAAGCAATGTTAAGATCCCGCTGAGTATTCTCAATTACTTTCGCAGCTTCAGCAACTTTGATACTCTTTGCCTTGTGTGTACCTGCAGTAATAATAGAGCTGTATAGACCATCAACATAGTCAGCAACTTCAGGTGTTGAACCAGAAGTCACCTTCTTTATTGTAGTGACACGGTGCTCTTTATCACCAGGATTGATTCGCTCAGGGCTGTAACCCGCAAAGAAATCTTTGTTAAATGTTAAACCGGATACATTCTCAATTATCGGGATGCATTCTTCTTCCGTTGCTCCAGGATAAACCGTAGATTCATAAACAACAATATCCCCAGGAGAGATAACGTCACCCAACATCTCACTTGCTTTAAGCAATGGAGTAAGATCAGGCCGTTTATGTTGATCTATTGGGGTTGGTACAGTAACGATGTAAATATTGGCAGCTTTCAGATCATCTAACTGAGAAGAATATATAAGCTTTGCTGCGGAAGATATATCTTCATCAGTTACTTCCAAAGTACTATCGTGTCCAGCCAATAGCTCTTCAACGCGATCAAGATTAATATCAAAACCAATAGCATTATATTTTTTGCCAAACTCGACTGCCAGCGGCAGGCCCACATACCCCAAACCGATAATCGCTATAACAGGATCTTTTTCATAATGCATTAATTATTATTACCTTCTGCATTAGCTGATATTACACAGGAAGATCATAAATCAAAAAAACGAAAAGTGGCTGTTTCAAGGTAACTGCTCATATTTCACTGGCAGACCAACCATCGACTCGGCTACAGCCCAGTGATAGCGAGGAGCTGTATAAAAAACAGACAATTTTGCCAGTAAAATATGAGCAGTTACGTTTCAAGTCGACTGATAAAACTGAGGATTTGAATAAGAATATTGATCAGACAGGGGTATACTTTCCGAGCCTTGCCTCAATCACGCTACCGCCCCTCGACTGCGTTCATGCCGAAACACCGAACCCCCTCCCCTTAAAGCGTATAAAGACCAACAGTCGTCTACGCATGTGGCCAGCAAAAAAGGGCATACTACGAAGGGCGATTCATACCGCTTTTCTTCCATACAAGGCCTAAGTGCCAACCGGTGGGCACCTGTTTTATAACCCTATACAGCGTGCGTACTGATGAATCGAACGGTGTAACAACTAGAGATACTAAAAACCTATGCAATTGATAAATCACAGTCAACAGTGCGACCAAAATCTTTACAAATAAATAAACGTCAGACAACTGGTAACAGGTACAGCTACAACAGCGGAAATGGAGAAATTAACGACAGCTTAATCCTTGAATTATCTGTCCCTGGCGGCCCCTTCGGGCCGCTGTTCAGTTGGATGAGAGGGATTGACGGATGAGTAGTTCAAGTTGATCGAAACGAGTATCAATCTTATCGAGACGGTTATCAATCTTATCGAGACGACTTTCAACCTTGTCCATACGGCCCTCAAGTCTGTCCATACAGCTATCAAGCTTGTCCATACGACCCTCAAGTCTGTCCATACGGCTATCAAGCTTGTCCATACGATCCTCAAGCCTGTCCACACGGCCATCAAGCTGATCAAAGCGTTCCCGAGTCTCTTTAACAAACTCGTTATGCTGTTTATCGGCCCGCTCAAAGCCTGCATGGGTCGCTTCTGCCAAGGCCGTTATACAGGCTTTAATACCTGCTATATCATGTTGATTAGTCAGGGCAATGGTTTTTATATCGGCACAGACTTTAGCCAGACTGTGCTGGTTGGCATCAAGGGCTTTGTGTTGGGCTTCGAGCTTTTTCAGCCTTGCTTCTTCCGACATGATACTACCTGTTCTTGTTGGTTGGATCATGAAGATAGCAGAAGCTCAGACTGGTGTAGGGGCATCAGCGTCGCAGCCGAAACTTCTCATCCAGCTGCTTACGGCGAATAAAACGGCCCTGACCCGCTTCCCCATGGAACTGGTTGTTTTCAACCAGAATACTCCCCCGAAGCATGGTCAGGACCGGGTAACCCTGTAGCTTAAAGCCTTCATAAGGCGTGTAGTCGCAATGACCATGCTGCCTGTCTTTGGTAATGGTCACTTCTTTGGCAGGGTCGATCATAACAAGATCGGCATCGGCCCCTTCACGAATTACACCTTTCTGTGGATACATACCAAACATCTTGGCTGGCTTGGCACTGACCAGCTCCACAAAACGGTTAATGGACATCCGCCCTTTCATCACGCCTTCTGAGAACAGCAGTGGCAGACGGGTTTCTACACCGGGCAGGCCATTCGGACATTTGGTGAAATCACCCAGCCCCATACGTTTCTGTTCAAGGGTAAAGGTGCAATGATCGGTGGCAACGGTATCAATGCTGCCGTCGTTCATACCGGCCCACAGCTTGTCCTGGTTCCAGGCTTCACGCAGGGGCGGGCTAAGAATATATTTGAGTCCTTCCTCACCTTTCTGCTGGTAACGCTGCATATCCAGGAACAGATACTGGGGGCAGGTTTCCGCAAACACCGGCTGGCCTTTCTGCTGAGCGAGACGGATATAATCCAGGCCTGCGCTATTGGACAGGTGCACAATATAAAGCGGCGCAGCATCGGCCAGAGCGGCCAGATTAATCATCCGGGAGATCGCTTCAGCTTCACATTCCGCCGGGCGACTCAAGGCATGAAAGATAGGATCAGTCTGACCGGAAGCCAGCATCCGCTTGCGCAGGAAGTTCACTGCACTGTCATTTTCCGGATGGACACAAGTCAGGGCATTCAGCTCATTCAGGCGCAGCAGTGCTTTCAGCACATCGCTGTCGCCAAGCTTGTAGCCATAGGTCAGATAGAGTTTAAAACTGGAGATGCCATCATCCACCATCGATGCCATCTCATCGAGAATGTCATCATTAATGTGCTGGATGGTGCCATGAAAACTGTAATCGATCACCGCCTGATCAGCTGCCCACTCTTTGTAGACATCAAGCTGGTGATGGAGAGAACAACCTGCCGGGCCAAAGCCCATATGGTCGACGATTGTTGTGGTGCCACCAAAGGCCGCAGCAACGGTTCCGGAGTAGAAATCGTCACAGCTCTTGGCGATACCGACATCAATGTTCATATGGGTATGAACATCGATACCACCAGGGATAACGTAGTAGCCAGAAGCATCAATCACCCGATCAGCGGGTGCATCAATCTTTGGCGCAATACGGTCAATCACACCGTTTTGAATCAACAGGTCTCCCTGACGTGATTCTTCAGCATTGACCATCGTGGCATTTTTTATCAGTACTGACATATCCAGTCCCCCCCACAAAGCCGCCTGTCTGTCATCCCCGCGAAGGCGCCTGTTTGTCATCCCCGCGAAGGCGCCTGTTTGGATCATCCCCGCGAAGGCGGGGATCCATTCGGAGGTGGATTCCCGCCTTCGCGGGAATGACGAAAGAGCGGGAATGACGATAGAGCAGGAATGACGAAAGAGCGGGAATAAGGCAATACTACCTACTAGTTTCCCGCAATTAAGCAGTCTTGTGCAGGTACATCAGAGGAATCACTGCGTACATAGCAGCGCAGTCAACCAAGTCCTGCTTCCAGGTCTTCTCGTTCGGGAAGTGAGCTTCTGCTTCCTTACCTGGGCCAAAGCCGATGCAAGGAATACCGTAACGACCCATGATGGAAACACCGTTGGTGGAGAAGGTCCACTTGTCAGTGCGAGGCTCCTTGTCGAACAGCATACGATAGCTTTCTTCCAGAGACTCAGTCACAACATGGTTTGCGTCAATCTTCCAGGATGGGAAGTAGCACTCAGTTGGGTAAACCAGACCGGTGTAGGCAGGACGGTCGTACTTGTACATGGAAACTTCAGCACCAGCCGCCTTAACAGAAGGCAGACGACGGATCTCTTCCAAAGCACCTTCCCAGGTTTCCCCCCAGGTCAGACGACGGTCGATGGATACTGCACAGCTGTCAGCAACAGCGCAGCGGCTTGGGGAAGTGAAGAACACTTCGGATACAGTCAGGGTACCCTTGCCCAGGAACTCGTCAACGTGCAGGCATTCGTTCAGAACCTGCAGGTCGTTCAGGATGGGGCCCATCTTGAAGATAGCGTTGTCACCACGCTCTGGAGCGGAACCGTGACAGGAAACACCGCTAACGTCGATGCGGATTTCCATACGGCCACGCTGACCACGGTAGATGCCGCCGTCGGTAGGCTCGGTGGAAACAACAAACTCAGGCTTCAGGCCATCTTCTTCGATAATGTACTGCCAGCACAGGCCGTCGCAATCTTCTTCCTGAACGGTACCAGTGACAACCAGGGTGTAGTCGTCTTCCAGACCCAGATCCTTGATGATCTTACCTGCGTAAACCATGGAAGCCATGCCGCCTTCCTGGTCAGAAGCACCTCGGCCACCGATCACTTCGTCATCTTCCATGCCTTCGTATGGATCGAAGGTCCAGTTATCCATATTGCCCACACCTACAGTGTCGATGTGTGCATCCATGGCGATGATGCGTTTACCGTGGCCGATGTAACCCAGGATGTTGCCCATTGGATCGATTTCAACCTTGTCGAAACCAACCTTTTCCATCTCTTCCTTGATGCGCAGAACAACTTTTTCTTCGTCGCAGGATTCGCTTGGGATAGCGATCATGTCACGCAGGAACTTGGTCATGTCAGCACGATAGCCTTCGGCTTTCTTCATGACTTCGGAGAACGGAACTTTTGCCAGAATATCTTTGCTCATTTCTATTTGTCCCTGACGTTGAATCAACGTCGTAATCTTTTTTATTCGAGCCATCTCATACCCTTCCGTCATTCCCGCGAAAGCGGGAATCTATGACTGTCGACGGATTCCCGCTTTCGCGGGAATGACATGAGATTGCTCTTTACTGGTGTCCCAGCTCGCACATTCCGAGCCTGGAACAACACAAATCCAGGTTTAATTAAACCTCTACGCGACGCTTGGCACGCTCCAGCAGAGCTTCCAGAGCAGCGGCAGGATCAGCAAACTTGCGGCTGAAGATCATGGCGGCGATGATGAATGGCTTCCAACCCGCTTCCTTGTAGGTGTCTACCAGGTACTTGTTGAATACACCTTCAGTCACTTCACCTTCTTCACAGGAAACGCCAGTGATGTCAGCTGGCAGGCAGTGCATGTACAGAGCTTCGCCGTCTTTGGTCAGCTTCATCATCTCTTCGGTGCAGTGCCAGTCTTTGTGCTGAGCGTTCTGCTCCAGACACTTCTTCTCCAGAGCCTTCAGGCCTTCCTGGTCGTTGGCGTACAGCAGCTCGGTACGCTCGCCCATGACCTGGTAAGGAGCCCAGGACTTGGGATATACGATGTCTGCGTCTTGGAAGGCTTCTTCCATGGTGGAAACCTGAGTGAAGGAACCGCCGCTGGCTTCAGCGTTCTTCTTAGCAGTTTCAACAACTTCAGGAATCAGGTCGTAACCTTCTGGGTGAGCCAGAGTTACATCCATGCCGAAGCGGGTCATCAGGCCAATGATGCCCTGAGGTACGGACAGAGGCTTGCCGTAGCTTGGAGAGTAGGCCCAGGTCATGGCGATCTTCTTGCCTTTCAGCTCTTCCAGAGAACCGAAGTGCTCCTTGAGCCATGCCAGGTCAGCCATGGACTGGGTTGGGTGGTCAACGTCGCACTGCAGGTTAACCATGGCAGGACGCTGGGACAGAACTTCGTTTTCTTTACCGAAGTCCAGAGCTTCTGCAACTTCACGCATGTACTTGTTGCCGTGGCCCAGGTACATATCGTCACGAATACCGATAACGTCTGCGCAGAAGGAGATCATGTTGGCCGTTTCACGAGTGGTTTCACCGTGAGCGATCTGGGACTTGCCTTCGTCCAGATCCTGAACAGCCAGACCCAGCATGTTACAGGCAGAAGCGTAAGAGAAACGGGTACGGGTAGAGTTGTCACGGAACAGAGACACGCCCAGGCCGCTGTCGAAAACCTTGGTGGAGATGTTTTCGTCACGCAGGGTGCGCAGAGCTTCAGCGACCAGCAGAACCTGCTTCAGTTCTTCAGGAGACTGTTCCCAGGTCAGCAGAAAATCTTTTTCGTGCAGTTTGGATTCAAGGCCGCGGATTTCGTCGAGGATTTTATCAAGGCTCATAGCACTGTTCCGTTCTGGATATCGGTGAATTTGCTTGTTCTATGAAAATGCCACTATCAGACTTTTACCATTTTCATGGAGAATGATGGGCGGCATTTTCAGCTCAAGGCTGCTTCATTCTGGAAAATGAATTTCCGGGGCGGGACGTGTCCGGTGCTTATTACTTCGCTCATGGCTGTTTTTCGCTCATGGCTGCTTGAAGGGAACCGGGAATCCTGCCATCTGACCTAGCTATAACAATTCCCGTGCCAGACTTTGCCAAAATCTCAAAATAAATTTATTTATCCTTTATTTTCAATAAGATACAAAGATACAAATTTGGTCAACCAGAATGAAAAGTATCAAATCTCACAAGACACCGGAATGACGAATCCGAACATTATCTATCAGATTGATAAATACTGCGTGTCGGAATCAGAATGGAAACTCGTTTTGAGATCATAGGGATAAATCCCAAAGAGCAGTGCTATATCCTCAATAGCAGTGGCTGTATTATTGAACCTTATCAACACCGGTTTTAAGGATCTCCCTTGTCCAGACCCCGTTTAACCAACCCCTGGCACTTGCTTGCCTTCGGCTTTGGCAGCGGACTTGCTCCCAAGGCCCCAGGTACCTTTGGTACCCTGGCGGCGATCCCTTTTTATCTGGCTCTGCAGAGTCTCTCACTCCCTCTCTATATTGCTTTTATAGCTATCGCCAGTCTGGCAGGGATTGCCATCTGTGGCCGTACCTCCCGGGATATGGGTGTTCATGACCATCCCGGTATTGTCTGGGATGAGTTTTGCGGTTTCTGGGTGACCATGATCGCAGCTCCGGCTGGATGGACGTGGATCGCCCTTGGTTTCATGTTTTTCCGAATCTTTGATATTTGGAAGCCCTGGCCCATCAAGCTTGCTGACAAGCATATTCATGGCGGGCTGGGGATTATGCTGGATGACCTTCTGGCAGGATTCTTGGCTTTTCTGGCGCTGCAGGGCACGATTTTCCTACTCTGATCATCTTCCCATGTATGAGTTTTCGGGATGGAGAGCCATACATGGGATAAACTTGAAACTAGAACCTGTTGTGACTTCACAGCAGGTCCAAGGAACCCCAAAGAGCAATTTGGTATTTTCTGGTGATAAGGCTGGAAATAATAAGGCTTAAAATATTAAGGATAGCCACCCTGTCTCTGTTACTTGTGTTGACTGGACAGGCTTTCTCAGCATCAGACAACCTTCAGCAGGACATATCTTCATCCTCTCTTGAAAGCGGTGAAGAAGATATGTCTATGGTAAAAGTGACCCTTGTTGGCCTCTTTCCAGACGCAGCCTTACTGTTAATTGATAATGAACGGCACTTTGTAAAAAAAGGCAAAACTATTGCCGGAATTACTCTGATCTCAACGACCAAGACAACCGCAACCCTGTCAATTGATGGCAAGCGTAAAACACTCAAGATGGGCCGGGAAACAGCTACCGATTACGTCAAGCCGGAAAAGCCCGTTGTCCAGTTAGCCCGCAGTAAAGATGGGCACTACTGGGTCAATGGAAAAATTAATGGTCACTCTGTGCGCATGGTACTCGATACTGGTGCCACAGATGTCAGTATCAGTGAAGCGGAAGCCAAACGGTTAGGTCTGAAATACAAAGATGGTGAACGGCTTCCCTATCAGACAGCAAATGGTACTGTGATCGGTTATCGTATACTTCTTAATTCTGTATCTATTCAAGGAATCACAGAGAATAATATTTCGGCCTCCGTCGTACCAAGCAACCATCCGATTCTTCTGGGAATGAGTTTTTTGAAGCGGGTAGATATGCGGGAGAAAGGGAATTTATTGTTTTTAGAGAGGAGGTATTAACCCGAATATTTCATAATATTCGGGTTAAGCTGTGCACCTACCTATATCTACCACAATCAATAAATCATTTGTCTGCGGCCCTGGCCATCATTGGCATTGAATGCGACAGGACCATCTCCTGTTAACTCAACTTCCCAGGTATTTCCAGGATACAGACGGTTTTCAGTCAGTGAAGTGCACTCTTCAAGTTTTTCACTTGTACACTGCCTGACAGAGTCCAAGTAGACATTTGTATTGCCATTATTAGTTAAAACAAGCTTGTTACCTTGTCTTGTACCGACCAAATCAAATACCGTTTTTTCTGGCCGCACAATAACCAGGGCCTGATAGCCGATCATCAACTTAACAGACGTTCCTTCCGTCTGCTCGTCCCCAGCTATTGGTGTAAAATTCACACGAAAAACTCTCTCTTGACCAGTAGCGGGAAACAGGTTGACCAGTCTCACCAGCCGCTTGCTGCCTGGAGGGATAATGACTTTAGTGGGCGAAGCTATCAAACCAATTTTAAAAGGATCATCTGCAACAAAGCGCTTCTCCTTGGGCGTACCAGGGTCACTGACCTCAAGGACTTCAATTTTTACATAAAGTGTTTCTTCCTGGCTGGTATTAGCCAAAGCGACATCATTCTTCCCTGAAGATGCATTATCAAACTCAATAATTATCTTGTCTACGGCCAGCTGAGCCTGAAGGGGCAGGCAGAAAAACAACAGGGTACCTGCAAAAAATTTCGCCAAAGAGGAATGCTTCATATTGACACCTTACGGGCTGAATAAACCTATTATTTTCATAACCTTTTTCTCTTTATCATTTATTGCGAAGGTTATGGTATTTTTATTCTATCTTCGAAAGAGGATAGAAAAACAGGTTTCTCCCATAATTTTTTATACAGTGCCTAGTGCCGCATAGCTCAAAAGACCACGCCATCATGCTTGCAGTGGTCTCCCCTTGTAAGTCCACTTGAACGGTTTAGCCATGGTTTCATTAAAGAAGTCGATGAAACCATGGAGGCGGTTTTTTAAGTCTTCTTTCGAGACAAAGCCACTGCGCTTGAGGAATCGCCTCACCAGTATGGAAAACCAAATCTCAATCTGGTTAAGCCAGGAAGCGTGCTTGGGTGTGTAGTGAAACACGACCTTGTGGGACGAGTCTGAGAGATAGGCCGACCGGCTTTGCATGGATTTCAATATCCCGGATTTGCCTTTGATACCAAGCTCTTCCTCAGATGTACCCTCTATAGCTGCCACGAATCGAACAGCGGCCTCCGACATGTGCGTATTCAGATTGTCAGCAACGATATGCCAACCCCGGGCCTCAGGATCGCTGAGTATCATTATCTCCAGCCAGAGCGCAAAATCCTGTTCAGTGCGTGTCTCACTGACCAGGGGCAGAATTTTTCCCGTCGCGACATTCATGCCTGCCAGCAGGGCCTGTGTTCCATGACGCACATATTCAAACTCCCTTTTTTCGACCTGCCCAGGCTTCACGCATTTACCTGGTGATGCTGGCTCGAGAGCCTGAATCCCTGTCTTCTCGTCAAAGGAAATGGTGTGAATCTTGTTTTCTGCTCGTGCCGGAGCTAGCTGGTAAGTCTCACAGACATCCGCACAGCGCTCATCAAAAGCCTCGTCTTTGGGGGTATCTACCCAGCCCCGGACTTTATCGGGGCGAATATCGGCCTGATTTTAAAAATCGGCCGACCTGGCGTTGTGAAATGGATTCAACAATGTTCTTATCCATGGCCGCTTTGGCCAGTGCATTCTGTGACCAGTGACTCAAGATATAGCCATGATTTTCCGGCTTTTCACAAGCCAGAGCCATAATTTGGCAGACTTGCTCTGCTTTAAATTTGGGCGGTGCTCCAGGTCTTGGAGCCTCTTGCAATCGCTCCATCGCTGACATGTCATCAGAACGCTCAACCCAGTGCTTACGCCAGAGAGTCACAGTCCCCCGGTTACAACTCAGTTGCAGAGCCGAAGCCCTGATACTCAAACCTTGTTCAGCGGCCAGAATGATTTTGGCTCTGAGCACAAATGCCTGAGTGCTGCTGCGCTTGCGAACGATATTTTGAAGTTCATTACGTTGCTGTTCGCTTAGAGTGAAAGATTTACAGTGATCTGCCTGCATCCTTGCTACTACTCTTGATGGCTTGGGCAGACAGATCTGAGCATATCTGAGGCGGTATAGATATTAGAGCTTTCCGGCACTAGATATTATTCAGCCGATATCATCAGACCCACTGTTTTATCTGTATTATTAACAATATGTGGGGTACCAAAAAACTTTGCTGTAGGCTTGCCTGTCTGACTCAAACAATCCACCGGGGTCTCTTGTCTCTCTGTATAGCTTGCTGTGACCAATCCGGTATCTTGCTCACCAGACTGCTCAATCGTATAAATTTCTTCATCTTCATTTTTGATAATTTTTCCCTGCCCTGCAGCATGCAACCTGTACTGCCTCAAGCCATTGGCCATTACACACAGGGAACTGTCTTTCTGAGCAGAGTTACTGTTGAGACTTGCGCTCATTTTAGGAGGGATCGTTATTGAGACTTTTATCTTTACACTGTCACTTGCAGGAGCCGCCAGTGCTGTTGGCATATTAAAGATGCTGCAAAACAGAATTGCAGTACAAAAGTAGCGGTTTATGGTCAACATGCAATCAGATTCCTTTCCAATCATTTTTTTAATGATAGACATGCCTATAACAACCCTCAAAATATTGATACAGATCAATAAGTAAAACCCGTAACAGCGGCAACCTCTTAGTCAAGGCAGGCCAAAGCCATAACAACAAGAACGGGAATAATGATGGAAAAGTCTCCGCTATCAGCGTTGATACTTATAATAGTCGGCGCAATGTTCTTCAGTTTAAATGCATCTGCGATTGACGGTCAGATTGCCGGGCAAGCAAGCGCAAGCATTGATGTGACAGCTGACGTGGATGATATGATCGATATATCTCCATATCCTCCTGCCAATGCAGTCACTTTTGAGAATCCGGACACTGGTGACTGGCAGGAGAGCCTGACATTTATCGTCAGGCGCCGAGGAGCCTCTCTTGATTTAAATATTCCCAGACTCTACAGCGTAAGAGTATCAGGCACTGCTTCAGGAAGTGGTACAGATTTCTATCTCAGCGATAGAGATAATGCAGCCAATACCATTCGCATGAATATCAACTATACAACCAAGAATGGCACTGGAGAAGAGGGGACAGGATCTCTGGTTTTTGAACAACTGTCTGACAGGCTGACAACCTATCTCGGGATAGATTCAACTGTCCCTGCAGAAAACCTTGAAATGACTCTGACTATTCCAGAGGAGCAGATTATCAATGCTCCTCCAGCGACTTACTCAACTGATTTAACCGTCATGGTCACCGCTATTTAAAAAATTTAATGAATTGAAAGACAGAATTCAGGAAATGGTTGCCCATGACCATGAATAACAATGGGCTTTTGTAAATAAAAGCAGGCAGGCCAAGCCTCAAACAAGGAGCACAACATGAAAAAGTTCGCACTTACTGCTATTGCTGCAGCGGCTATCAGCATGAATGCTATAGCTGATTCATATCCAGGCTTTGCCATAGAAGATATGGACGTTAATCTAGAGGTGTCAAATTACTTTTCAGTTACTGGCATTCCAGATAGTATCCCTATTGGTGATAACAATATTGCTGAATTTAATTTTACTGTTTCAGGCACTGCTGATACCTATAATGTGTCTATTATATCAACAAATACAATAGGTGGGAGCACCGCTTCGAAGCCAGAGTTTGGTCTTTTCAAAAAAGAAGGTTTTTTGGAAAATGCTGGAAACAACCCATTTATTCCAATGAAAGTCTTTTACGTAGCTAATGGTACAGATACTCAATTAGAGAAGCTTGACATACTTAACTATCCCATAGAAGACAGTACTAACAATGCTGGCATAAGACTTGAGGTAGAACAAACCGACATTGATAGTTCACCAGCTGGAAATTACTGGACACAGTTGAATATGGCGTTTGCGGCCCAATAATAATAACCGGCCATCTGAATTGGGCAGAACCTCTGCCCAATTCATGCCATGCCTTAAAGACAGGAGACAGGTGATGCTCACAAAAAGTCTTCTTAAGCCTTTGATTTGGCTTCTGTTTATGATGCCATGCCTGTCATTCCCGGCTAGTGGCATGATGGAACCTTATAGAATTAATTTGAATGACAGTGATTTTGCGGTTAGCACTGATATTGCCATCGATTTACCAGACCAGGAAGATTTCCAGGTTGTCATTAGCAGTTTATCTCACCCTCATACATCTGGAGCTGATTATTTTATTCTTAAGGCTGCAGAATCTCATCAAGGCAAGAAAGATACTTTCGTAAAAGTTGCACTGAATTTTCCCTATAAAAAAAGATCAGCTGGTGGGCCATATAACTTGACCGATGAAAATAGAGTTATCCCAGGCAAACTTAAAAATGCCAGCATTCAAGAATCAGCATGCCCTATTGTACAACAAAAATCTGGACTTAAAATTTGCAAAAAACTCTCATTTGTTGTTATTGATGATGAATTTGCTATTCCCGAAACGCGGTATACAGGTGAGCTTTCTCTTCAGATAATCACGACCGGCCAAAATTCAGATAAGCAAATAAAAACAATAACGAGAAAAGTTTATATTGTTTATGAAAAACAGACATCTCCTTATGGCATTCAATCATTTAATAATGATCCGGTAGAACTTAATAGAGGTAATGCTTATAAAGGTGAACGTCCGTTTTGCGTCTGGAGTTCGATAGCAGACAGGCAGTCTCAATTTAAAGTACGCCTTGAGAATAAAATTAATCTGCACGCTTTTGAGCTTTATGATAAGCAAGGACACAAAGTTCCCTACAAAGCAAAAGTCAAGTTCAGTGGTTCACCCTACCAACATGCAGCCCCCTTCACATGGATTGGTGTTGGTAGCGCCGAGCAAGCTTTTGATGATTCTGGATGTACTAAAGAAAACCTGTCTGTACAAGTCTATGCCGAAATCAGCGATGTTATGAAATCCCGCCCTGGAAAATATAACGGGCAGCTTACTGTCAGGGTGCAGGCACAATGAATACCAATACAATAAGAAGCCGCAATTATTCATTTTATCTTCTCTGCTCTGCCACCCTGTGCAGCCTTCCCTTGGTGCTACAAGCAGCCCCAGGTGCACCACAAAACATCAGTATCATACCGGAAGAGTTTCGTAACCTGGCCGCACCACAGATGACTCTGGCTGATTTTTATTACGGTGGTCGCTATATCATTTCGGCAACCGTGACTTACACCCCGGAAACTATAACGCTGAGCAACCCGGAAAACCTGGTTCAACGCATTAGTAACATTGCCCGCCCGCAGACCGTGCAACAGGCTTTAACCGGAGAGCTGGATTCCAACCAGGATAAGCTGTGTTTTAATGCCAGAGATTCAGAGTGTGGTGACCTAAAGCCTGACATTGCCGGTATCATCTTTGATGCAAGCCGGTTCCGGGCAGATATTTTTATTGCCGAACCTTATCTGGTTACAACAACAGCCCTGAACAGCAAATATCTTCCTCTGGCCAGCAATTCCCTCGGGCTCGTTCAGGGCCTCTCTGCAACGACCACGGGAACATTGGGTACAGACAATAACCAGGAAAATTACTCACTGTTTGGCAATACCCTGGCCGGCTGGAATGAAAATCATTTGATCTCTGACTGGGACTATTCAAAAGATAGCCATTTCTCAGTTGATACTCTTTATCTGGAAAGAGATACCCAGGGTATGCAGTGGGGAGCAGGTTACCTGAACTCCAGTAGCACAATGACACCAGAGTTTTCTGGCAGCTACAGCCTACTTGGCTTTAAAGCCGGTACATCGACTAACTCGCGACTGGATATAGCCACTATAAACTCCACACCTATTCAAATTTTTTCCAATGGTCCCCGGCGTATTGAAATCATAAGGAATGATCGCCTGATTTATGCAACCTCCCTTGAAGCAGGCAGTCAGCAAATTGATACACGCACGTTCCCCGAAGGGGCTTACACCATCACAGTCAGGGTTTTTAATGGAAGTTCACTCGAACGTGAATACACTCAGTTTTACGTTAAATCTATCAACCTGCCACCCAGCGATGAACTGTTATGGTACGTAGAGGGTGGTGATATGACCGAGCGCAGCGATAACACTGTTCCCGAGAGATTAGACGAGTGGCTGGTTCGTGGTGGCGTCAGTTTTCGGGTTGCAGAAAATTCAGCACTGCATCTGCGCTCTTCCATAACCGAAGACAGACAGACAGGAGAAGCAGAGCTTTACCACCTGGGAACAGGTTGGGATATATCAGGAACAGTGATGGCGGGCAACAAGAGTGCCAAAGGGGCAGCTTTGGACACATCCACATCCCTGGGGCCTGTTTACTTGAGCTATTATTATCGCCAGCTCTGGAATGATGAGTACGAAGAAAACAATACCGAAGCCAATACCAACCTGTTAACTGCGGGGTTTAAGTCGCACTCCATTTCTGCCTCTATGCAGTTTTGGGGGGGTAATCTGTCTGGCAGTTACAGCTACAACAAAAATGATGGCAACGAAAAACAGACTGTCAGATCAATCAGATGGTTCAAAACACTCTGGCAACAGGGACAGTACGATCTTGACTTCGACTTGGATTATTCCCGTAGTGAAAATGACCAAATCATAACCGCTGGCTTAACCTTACGCCAGAACTCCAGGAACTGGAACTACAGTCTAGGCGTGAGTCGAGAGCAGCAAAAATATGATGACAGCGACAGCAAAGAGAACTCCACGCTTTATAATCTGAACTCCCGCTGGTACAGAGATCAAATACTCGGTGGTTCTGCTGATTTTGGCCTGAGGTATGCCCACCTGCGGGATATGGATACCTTCGGTGGAGATATTAACTATGAGACTGCCCGCTTTGGCGCTGAACTCTCTGCAGACCATTATGAACCGGAAATCCAGGATAGTTATAGCAGCTATACCGCCCGGTTTGACACCTCTTTCGCCATGAATGCAGATCATGCCAGCCTGGGCGGATCAAGACGGGATGACAGCGCAGTCATCATTGATATAAAAGGCAGTGAAAGTGCACAATTCGATGTACTGGTCAATGGCGGAACCACAGGACTGGCAGAGGGTAACAGCTCCACAGTTGTACCACTTTCACCTTATGGTACCTATGCCGTTGCCATCAGACCCAGAGGCGATGAATTCTATAGATATGATCAGGGGGAAAAGACGATTACTCTCTACCCTGGCAACGTGCAGACATTGAGTTTCCAATCCGAAGATCAGTTGGTTCTACTCGGTAAGCTCATTAATAATGTGGGTGAGGCTATAGAGTCCGCTGCAATTCGTGGGGATGAGATTTACAGCAGGACAGACCAGTTCGGGATTTTCCAGATTCAAGTCCCTGCTGGCCAAAAAGAACTCAAAGCTGAGTTGGCAAACAACGCTTCCTGCAACATCGTTCTGCCAGATGAATATCAGAAAAGAAATGGTGTCGGTCTGGTCGGCGAACTGAAATGTATTGAAGATTAAGAAAAACCAAGGCGGTGCACTTAATCCAGCAGGCAGGCCAATGACTGTTGAACAAGGAGCAAAAATGGAAACCATTACCGCCTCGATTGCATTCGATTATACAGGCCTTTATATATAAGAAGTTATTCCCAGTTTTGTAGATTTGGTTTTTTTTCCGTCAGCAAACACAAAAAATAAAGTTACAAACCAAAAAGATTTAAGAACCCTTCTGGTCTGGCCGTATATGTGAGGATGCTCTATTAAAAAACTGATTACCCCCAGGCCTCCTTGTTACTTTTTCGCTGGTAGCGGGGAGGCTCTCCTATATTCCATTCCTTTCATTATCTCTGACCAAGCTGCGCTCTCCCCCTTCTCGCCTGATGCGTCCTCCACTGATACAATGCCTGCCCACGACCCAGCAGTTTAGGAGTGTCGAGTGTCAACTGTTTTTGTGGCAGCATCCCGTCTGCCCACGCCTTACGGCACTTTCACAATGCATGGATTTCAGGACGAGGCTACCGGCAAGGAGCATCTGGCACTGACCATGGGTGATTTCGAAGACGGTGCGCCAATTCTTGGGCGAATCCACTCAGAATGTCTCACGGGCGATGCCCTGTTCAGCATGCGCTGTGACTGTGGAGCCCAGCTTGAAGCCGCCATGAAAGCGATTGCCGATGAAGGGTGCGGAGTGATCCTTTATCTACGCCAGGAAGGGCGGGGTATCGGTCTGTTGAATAAAGTCCGGGCCTATGAGTTGCAGGATCAGGGGGCTGACACCGTTGAGGCCAATGAAAAACTGGGCTTTGCCCCCGACCTGCGCAAGTATGATATGTGTGGCGTTATGCTGCGCCATCTTGGCATAAGCAAAATGCGCCTGATGACGAATAATCCCCGCAAGGTTGATGCACTGAAAGGGCTGGATATCGAGATTATTGAGCGTATCCCCCTGCAGACAGGTCAGAACCCCCATAACGAGCGCTACCTGGCTACCAAGGTCTGGAAGCTGGGCCACCTTTATAACAATGCTTAAATAAATGGCTTAAATAAATGGCTTAAATAAATGGCTTAAATAAATGGCTTAAATAAATGGCTTAAATAAATGGCTTAAATAAACGGCTAGGAACGATGATGACAAGGGCAAAACCAGATAATGGCCATTGCCCTTCAACTCCTTATCTGGGAGATCTTCCTGCGAATACCTTCTTCTGTCAGTTGGCACTGTTTCATTTGATCTGCACGGCTGCCATGGGCAATAAACTGGTCTGGAATTCCCAGGTTCAATACCCGAGTATCTGCCAGCAACTGCACATAGCTGGCAACTTCTTCGCCCACACCACCTTTAACTGAACCTTCTTCGATGGTAACCAGTAGAGAATGTTCTCTGCACAGTTCTCTTATCAGCTCTCTGTCCAGGGGCTTGATAAAGCGCATGTCTGCCACAGTCGCATTGATCCGGTTCGCCACATTCAAAGCAGTACCAACCAAAGGGCCAAATACCAGAAGAGCAATCCCCTTCCTTTTATGTAATATTCTGCCCTTTCCATATTCCACTGGAACATCATGACCGGGAACAGCAGGTTGTAAAGCTTCTCCCCGGGGATAACGCACCGCTACCGACCCGGGATACTGGTACCCGAAATCCAGCATCTGCCTTAACTCCTGCTCATCAGAAGGAGCCATCAGTACCATATTGGGAACGGCTCGCAGGGCAGCAATATCATACAGACCATGGTGTGTCGGCCCGTCATCACCAACCAGCCCAGCTCGGTCCACAGCAAACAGCACATCCAGATTCTGCAGGGCAATATCATGAATAAGCTGGTCATAGCCACGCTGGAGGAAGGTGGAGTAAATAGCCAGTACCGGCTTCATACCTTCACAGGCCAGCCCTCCTGCAAAAGTCACAGCATGCTGCTCGGCAATCGCCACATCACAGTAACGATCCGGAAACTGCTCTGAAAACTGAATCAAATCAGAGCCTTCCCGCATAGCTGGAGTAATACCGAACAGTCTCCTGTCCCGTTCCGCTGTTCTACATAACCACTGACCAAACCTGTTAGCCCAGGTTGGCCGGGGAGATCTCTTTGTTTCGCTCAGGACTTTCGAAACCGCATGATAACGTACCGGATCAGCCTCAGCCTCCGGCAAACCTTTGCCTTTGCGGGTGACAACATGAAGGAGTTTTGGCCCGGGTTTATCCCGCAATTTTTTCAGGGTGGAAACCAGAGTTGGCAGATGGTGCCCCGGAACCGGGCCGGTGATACTCATGCCATGATCTTCCAGATGGACGACTGACTCAGCATCCGGCTCATCAACATCACTCTGCAGGCCTCGAAGATACTTGGCCAGCATACCGACACTGGGTGAGATCGACATATCATTATCGTTAAGCACCACCAACAAATTAGCCTGCATACAGGCAGCATGATTCAAGGCTTCAAAAGCCTGGCCAGCGGTCATGGCACCATCACCGATAATGGCAATCGCCTGCCGCTGCTCACCTTTGGCTTTAGCGGCCATTGCCATGCCGAGAGCCGCACTTATTGATGTGCTTGAATGACCGGTGCCAAAGGCATCATATTCACTCTCTTCCCGCATGGGGAAGCCACACAGCCCTCTGGTCTTGCGCAGAGAACCCATCAGCTCTTTACGGCCGGTCAGAATTTTGTGGGGGTAGCACTGGTGACCGACATCCCAGATCAACCGGTCATCGGGGGTATTAAAGACATAGTGGAGGGCAATTGTCAGCTCAACAACACCCAGCCCGGCACCGAGATGACCTCCAGTCTGGTACACAGACTGAGTCATATACTGTCGCAACTCCCTCGCCAGTTCAGGCAGCTGTCCAGGAGCGAGCAGCCGAAGATCTTCCGGCACAGACAGGTGATCAAGTAAACCCATGGAATATCAGTGATCCCTGTTGATAATGTAATCTGCCAGCTGGCGCAAAATCGTCGCTTTTTCACCAAAAGGTGCAAGGCTGGTCAACGCCTTGTCCCGCAGGGTTTCAGCCTGCTCCCGGGCACCATCCAGACCAAGCAGGGAAACATAGGTGTTCTTGCCCAGATTAATATCGGCTCCCTGGGATTTGCCCAGCACTTCGGCACTGGCTGTCACATCAAGAATATCGTCCTGTATCTGAAACGCCAGACCAACAGCTTCAGCATATTCTGATAAGGCCTGTACCTGTTCAGGCGCTCCCCCCACCGCCTGCCCACCCAGTGAACAGGCAGCCTTGATCAGGGCTCCAGTTTTACGCTGATGCAGCTTTTTAAGAGAGTGGAAGTCCAGCCTGTTGCCAGTGGCTTCGATATCCATAGCCTGACCTGCCACCATACCATGACCTCCGGCAGCCCGTGCCAGAGTCTTGGTCTGACTGATACGAATATCACCGGGCAGTGAAGAATCAGCTATAACTTCAAAAGCCAGAGTCAGAAGTGCATCACCGGCAAGAATGGCTGTGGCTTCATCAAAAGACTTGTGACAGGTGGGAAGCCCCCGGCGCAGATCATCATCATCCATAGCCGGCAGGTCATCATGGACAAGGGAATAGGTATGAACCAGTTCCACGGCACAGGCAGCGGGCAGTGCCTGCTCTTTATCTCCACCCAGAGCTTCACAGGAAGCACACACCAGAAATGGCCGCACTCGCTTTCCACCAGCCAGAGTGGAGTAGGTCATGGCTTCACGAAGGCGGTCATCACTGATATCAGCTTTTTCCAGAACCGACTTCAGACCAGCATCAGTCCACTTCTGGCACTCGGCAAGGTACTGCTGAAAATTCATGAATTACTGCTGTCAGACGAATCAAAGGGCTGGGTTTCTGTCTTTCCATCTTTCTCAAGCAGAATACGCACTTTCTGCTCGGCATTCTCAAGGGCCTCCTGGCACTCCCGGGTCAGGCCTATACCTTTCTCAAAAGCTTCCAGGGCTTTCTCAAGAGGAAGGTCACCAGACTCCAGTTCCCGTACTACCGTTTCCAGTTGTTTAAGGGATTGTTCGAAAGCAAAACCCTGTTTCTTGCCTGCCATGTCAGACCCTTCTGGGGAATAAATGAACCGGAAAACACCCGGCAATTGAAGGGGAACAGTACCCGACCCCGCATAGACCGTCAAACCGACCTGGTGAGCTGGATGAAGTGGTCTATATTTTGGTGAAAACTGGCTCGTGAATGCTGTCTATAGAACGAACTATCGAAGAACCAAATAGCTGTAGCTGAACCAAATAGCTGTAGCTGAACCAAATGGCTGCCATGGGAGAAGCTATCTCTGGCGAAGATATCGCTGAAAAGATTGTAAAAGCTATTGCTATAAAGATTGTCGTTGGCAAAAGGCCAGTTCCGTATGATTCTTTTGAGTCACCGGAGCTGGCCTTTTTCCTTAGAGCCCGTTCATAATCTTATCGCAGGCTCAGATGCCGAATAAAAGTGTATAGCTTCACTTAAGCTGCGGGCTCACACTTCTTGCAGGTGCAGTCGTAATCTTTCACCATGGCGCGGCATTTCTCGGCTTCTTCAGCATCCCAAACGTCGTTATCCATAGTCTTGTCCAGGAATGGGAACTTCTTGCGATCGAACTCAGGAATGATGCCTGCATCCAGCTGCTGGTCAAAGTCTTTCAGTACCGGGAAGACATGGCGAGCCAGGAACAGGATGACACCCAGGTTGATCAGAGCCATAACCCCCATGGATAGATCGGCAAAGGCCCAGACAGTTGGTAACTCACCAACAGAACCCCAGACAACCATCCCCAGCACCAGCACACGGTAGATAGCGACCGCTCCCTTTGTGTTATTGATAAAGCGCAGGTTGGACTCACCGTAGTAATAGTTGGCAATCACAGAGGTGAAGGCAAACAACAGAATGGATACAGCAATAAGGTGCTGGCCAATAGAACCAATCTGGCTGCTCAGAGCCGCCTGGGTCAGGCTGATGCCGGTCACGCCATTACCAGATTCCATGACACCAGAGATCAGAATAATCGCCGCAGTCGATGAGCAGATCACGATAGTATCAATAAACACACCGAACATACCCATCAGACCCTGGGTTGCCGGATGATGAGGGATCGGAGTTGCCGTTGCAGCAGCATTCGGGCTGCTGCCCATACCGGCCTCGTTAGAGAACAGGCCACGGCGAATGCCCTGCACGATAGCCTGGGACACCAGATAGCCGGCACCACCACCGACAGCTTCTTCCAGGCCGAAGGCACTCTTTACAATCAGCGCAATAATGCCAGGCAGCTCAGAGATGTTCATAGCCACAACAACCAGTGCCACTACGATATAGAGCAGAGCCATGAACGGCACAACCATCTCGGCAAAGCGGGCAATTGAGCGAATACCACCAAACACAATCAGACCGGTCAGTGCCGCCAGAGCAATACCGATAGCCAGAGGAGGAAGGCTGTAAACAGACAGCGCGGCAGAAATAGAATTTGACTGCACACTGTTAAATGCGAAACCGAAAGCAATAATCAGGGATACAGAGAAAGCAATACCCAGCCAGCGCATACCCAGAGCCTTCTGGATATAGTAAGCCGGCCCGCCGCGATAGGTACCGTCATGGTTATTTGATTTGTAGATCTGCGCCAGTGTGTTTTCTACAAAGCTGGTCGACATACCCAGCAGGGCAATCATCCACATCCAGAACACCGCACCCGGGCCACCAGTATAAATAGCTACAGCCACACCGGCAAGGTTACCGGTACCTACGCGGGCAGCAAGACTGGTACAAAATGCCTGGAAAGAAGAGATTTGGGAGTTGTCACTGGTTGCCCGGCTGTTCAGCATGGTTTTTGCTGAGAAGCCGAAGCGCCGGAACTGGACAAAACGACTGGCAATTGTGAAGTACAGACCTGCACCCAGCAGAAGATAAATGAGGACACTCCCCCATATCACACCGTTAGCGGCGTCAATCAGTTCACTCATACGGTCACTCTTAATGTTGGGATAATTAAAATCTTGAGAGCAGCCGAAATATTAACGATGGTTAAACTTTAAAATATCGGTGAATGACCGCGAGAGGCTCTACACATATCCGTAACAAAATTGACAGATGTACCAAGAGAGACCAGCAGGCGACCATTAGACGAGCAACGGTTTACACCTAGCGACAAAATTCAACTAAACACTCCGAAAAACAAACCTTTCTCCAGAAAAAATTTTAAAAATCAGGAGAAGTCAGTGGTTTTTTTCGCTTCTCAGCGGACCAAACATTGTGGTCCATAATCCGATCCAGATCTGGAAAATTACCCCGGTAAAAAACCGGACTCAGGCCAGCACGCAGCTGCTTTTCATAGTCATCAAGCAACCAGAAGGCCTGACGGGACAGGATCAGGATAGCGCTGATATTCACCAGAGTCATAAAGCCCATGGTGATATCTGCTATGGCCCAGATAAGAGGAAGACTGCCAACAGCTCCCCAGTACACCATAACCAGTACAAGGAAACGGTAAACTTGAATGCTTCTGTCACTGTCGTAAATAAATCGCAGACTGGATTCACCGTAATAGGTGTTGGCAACAATGGAAGTGAAACCAAACAGCAGTGTTGTCAGAGCAATAAATGGCTTGCCCAGATCACCAACCGATGCCTGCATGGCATTCTGTGTCAGAACAATACCGGTCTGCCCTTCCACTCCAAATTCTACACCGGACACTAGAATAATGGCCGCAGTCGATGTACAGATAACCAGTGTGTCAAAAAACACACTGAACATGGAAACCAGTCCCTGGGTAACCGGGTGATCCGGAAACGGTGTTGCAATAGCGTGCAGGTTTGGACCGCTGCCCATACCAGCTTCATTGGAAAACAGCCCCCGCCTGATTCCATGGGCAATGGCCTGGGACACCAGGTAACCAGTTCCTCCGGCAACAGCATGCTCAAGTCCGAATGCGCTGCGGAAAATAAGGCTGATAACGGCCGGCAGCTGGTCTATGGAAAGAATAGTGATGGTGGTTGCCAGCACTACATACGCCAGAGCCATAAACGGGACAACTTTCTCGGCAAAGGAAGCTATGCCCTGAATGCCTCGAAAGATAATCAGAGCAGACAAAACAAACAGGCTGACACCTGTCAGCCACTCAGGCAAAGAAAAAGCTTCGGCAAGTGCCGCCGACACCGAATTAGCCTGTACAGCATTGAAGGAAAAACCAAAGGCACTGATCAGACAGAGTGAAAAAAGTACGCCCAACCAACGCTGCCCAAGGGCCTTTTCAATATAGTAAGCGGGTCCCCCGCGGAAAGACCCATCTGCATTTTTGGTTTTGTAAACCTGGGCCATAGTATTCTCTACAAAAGCCGTGGCCATTCCCAGCATGGCCATGATCCACATCCAGAAAATAGCTCCCGGTCCACCCAGGCTGATGGCAATGGCCACACCGGCCAGATTGCTGGTTCCTACATGGGATGCCAGGGTTGTACAGAGAGCCTGGAAGGTTGATATGCCGTTGCTTTTTTCAAGATCTGTCGCTCTGGAGTGAAACAGCAGTCTGGTAGCAAGAGGGAACAACCTGAACTGCAGGAAACGACCGCGGAGCGTAAACCAGATACTTGCTCCCAGAAGGAGATAGACAAGACCATAATTCCACAGGATGTTATTAATTTCGGTGATCTGGGCTGCATTCATAGGCGATATGGTGAATGCCGGACAGACTCCTCTCCTTTACCGGCCTCAGCTCCTCCTTAAGTAGGGCGATGATTGTCATCCATTAACCAATTATAAGACTATCTGCGGAATACCATTGAAGATGGTTTTTTTACTCTGGAAAAGTAGGCGATTTGTACTTTCTTCCCTCGTGACTGTTATGCTAGAAGCTCTTTTCATTCCTTGAGTATCTTCAGTCCATGAAAATTGCTGACAAGAAAGTTGTCCAGATCCACTACACCCTGAAAAATGACCAGGGCGATGTACTGGACAGTTCTGAAGGCCATGACCCCCTTGCCTATCTGCACGGTATGGGCAATATCATTGCCGGTCTGGAGAACGCGCTCAAAAACAGAGAGAAAGGTGACAAGCTTTCCGTCAAGGTCGAGGCAGCAGAAGGTTATGGAGAATATGACGACAGTCTCGTACAGCCGGTCCCCCATGAACAGTTTGGTGACCACGAAGTGGAAGTGGGCCTGCAGTTCCACGCAGATACCGCCGTCGGTCCCCGCATCGTGACTGTTGTGGCCGTACATGAGGATGCAGTCATTATTGATGCCAACCACGAGCTGGCAGGTGAAAACCTGAACTTTGATGTTGAGGTGATGGAAGTGCGTGATGCTACCGAAGAAGAACTGGATCACGGCCATGTTCATACTGCAGCCAGCCACCATGGATAAAGCAGCCAGGCTCTGTTGATATAAGTGCGTATCAACAAAACCTGACAAAAGCCGGAGCTGGAAACAGCTGCCGGCTTTTTATATAGCTATTATCAGGTTGCCCAGCCTTCCCCATCAGGGCCACTGGTAAGAATCAGAGGGCCATTATCCGTTATGGCAACGGAGTGTTCATAATGAGCACTGGGCCTGCCATCTTCAGTAACAACAGTCCAGCCATCATCAAGTGTTTCTACATCACCTGTTCCAGCATTGACCATAGGTTCAATAGCCAGTACCAGCCCAGAGCGGAGGCCAAAGTCACCCTGTCTCTGGTAATAGTTGGGTACATCTGGTGATTCCCACATATCCCGGCCTATACCGTGACCAAGGAATTCGGTGACTACAGAAAAATCATTTTTAATAATATGCCTTTCCATTAACCGGCCAATATCACTCCACTTCTTTTGCTGGCAGAGATTATCAATAGCCAGTTTCAGGTTGGCCTCCGTAACCCGCATCAGCTTCTGTTTTTCTTCACTGATTTCTCCCACAGCTCTTGTCACCGCACAATCCGCACACCAGCCTTTCAGCTTCAGGCCAATATCAATACTGACAATATCTCCTTCCTGAAGTCTGCGCTCCGAAGGCATACCATGGACAACCTCTTCATTCACTGAAATACAGGCTGAACCAGGGTAAGGAACAGGCCCGGGAACCCCCTTAAACAGAGGAATAGCTTTTTTGCGCAGGATGGCAGCTTCCACTTCTGCATCTATTTCAGCAGTGGTAATACCTGGTTCGAAGAATCTGGCAGCCTGCTCATGTACTTCCCACAGCAACAGACCCGCCTCACGCATCCGTTGAATATCGGATGGGCTTTTCAGTTTCATAACAGTTCCAGTGATCAATAAACGCGGAAATTCTGGCAGTGGAGATTGAAACTGTAAATTGCCTTTTCATAGTCCCGCATAGCACTATACAATTATACGTACAAACCGAAACAGGCAATTAAGCGACAAACTTCACCTTGTACTAGCCTCAACAGCTAACGAAAGATAAGAACGAAGAGTGGAGAACCAGCATCATGAGACCTGTTGATATCCAAGCTATGATTGATCTGGCTAAAGCACCTGATGCACCCGTCATGTTATGTCAGGCAGGCTATGTTTTTGTAAACACCGAAGTCCTTTCACACCATCCCCAGATTCAGAATCAACTGCAACAACGCATAGAGAGCAGGGTATTAACTGAAGTTACACAATGCTCTGGTGATGGTGTAAACGTATATTGCACCACCACACCACCGGTGCCGGCAGCAAGAGCGCACAAGCAGGAGCTGGCGAAACTATTCAAACTAAACAAAACATAACCCCTCCGCACTCCCACAACAAAACCACGCATCAGTCCAACCAACTGTAGAAAACAACCACAAGACCAACTGTAAATTCACTTAGTCACCGATGATTAAGTAAACAAGAAAGTCACAAAACGTGACACAGGTCATTAATGGGCCATTCGGAATCCTTATGATGACTCCCGCTTTAAGCTACGGCGGGAGGTTCAGCCAGAAGCTTCTCCCCTCCCGTTATTTCTCTCACCGACCAGACAGAGTGGAATATGGGCAAATTTAAATTCCCTTCAGCTTATACCGTGCTGATGGCGATTATCGTTTTCGTTGCAGCACTGACTTACATAGTACCCGCCGGTCAGTATGACCGAGTCATGAATGAAGCTTTGGGTAAAGAAGTACCTGTAGCCGGTACCTACCAGGTTGTTGAATCTTCTCCACAGGGTTTATTCGACGTCGTTATGGCTCCTATTGCCGGTTTCTTCGATCCTTCTACCTATGAAGCCGCTGCTATCGACGTTGCCCTGTTTGTTCTGATCATCGGTGGTTTCCTGGGAGTCGTCACCAAAACTGGAGCCATTGATGCCGGTATTGCCCAGGTTACCAAGGCCCTTGAAGGCCGCGAAAAGTGGATGATTCCTATCCTGATGGCACTGTTTGCTGCCGGTGGCACCTCCTACGGTATGGCTGAAGAAACACTGCCTTTCTACATGCTGCTGATACCGGTTGTTATCGCCGCGGGATATGACGCTCTTACCGGTGTTGCCATCGTAATGCTGGGTGCTGGCATGGGTGTTCTTGGGTCTACCATCAACCCATTTGCGACCGTTATTGCTTCCGATGCTGCCAGCATCTCGTTTGCTGACGGTCTGAACCTGCGTTTTGTTATCCTGGTTCTGAGCTACCTGATCGGCGTTGTTTATGTCATGCGCTATGCCGAAAAGGTTCGCAAGAATCCCAAGACCTCCATGGTTGCTGACCAGAAAGAAGCCAACGAAGAGTTCTTCCTGAAGAACAGTGCAGAAGTTCTGGAGTTCACAGCTTCCCGTAAGCTGATTCTGGTTCTGTTTGCAGTAACCTTCGGCATCATGATCTGGGGTGTATCTTCCGGTGGCTGGTGGATGGCTGAAATGTCTGCACTGTTCCTGGTTGCTTCCATTGCCATTGGCCTGGTTGGCCGCCTGTCTGAAGAAGAGCTGACCGGCACTTTTGTAGACGGTGCCCGTGACCTGCTGGGTGTGGCTTTTGTCATCGCCATTGCCCGTGGCATCGTGGTTATCATGAATGCCGGCAATATCACCGACACTATCCTGTTCTGGTGCGAAAATGCTGTCACCGGCCTATCCGAGGTGGTATTTATCAACGTGATGTACTGGATTCAGGTTGTTCTGTCCTTCTTCATTCCTTCTACTTCCGGTCTGGCTGTACTGTCCATGCCGGTCATGGCACCTCTGGCTGATTTTGCCAACGTAAGCCGCGAACTTGTTGTAACCGCTTACCAATCTGCGTCTGGTGTCGTTAACCTGCTGACTCCAACTTCCGGGGTAGTGATGGGCGGCCTGGCTATTGGCCGGGTCTCCTACGCCAAGTGGGTCAAGTTTGTTATGCCTTTGGTTATCATCATGACCGTATTCCTGATGGTTACTCTGAGTGTGGCGACAATGATCGGTTAACACTTCCAGCCTGTTGATAAAAAAGGCAGCTCTGTTCGCAAAGCTGCCTTTTTTTGTTTGAAAACAGTCATTTATCCAGCCATATAAACGAGCCAAAACACTGTTTGAAAATTAAACAATTTGTAGACTATCCCCACATCACTGGGTTCGTGAGCATAATTCATAAGTAAGACACAACCTTATCCACAGATACTCTGGATAAGTTATCCCATCGAGAGTTATCCACTTCTGTAAACAGCATACAGTCCACCGTATAACTTATATTTATCAGGGGTCGCTCCAAACCTCTAAAGAACTGCATAAGTACGGAGTTCCTGATATAGCAAATGAGAACTTCTCTCTCTGGATTTGGTGCAATACTTACGTCACAGTTCTTAGATATCACAGTGAGACAAGGTGTGAAAAAAGCGAGATCAAGATATTATCTGGGTATCTTAGTCACTTTTCTCTTTGCTCTTCCAAAACTTGGCGAAGCTGATCCCTACCAGAGTAAGACAAGCACAGTTTCCCGTATATCTGTCCCACCAGCACCTTCCAATCAATATTTTGAGCATACTGAGAGTCAAGACTACCTCTATACTCAGCCTGCAAAATCTGCCCTGCGAAAAGCTAACCTGTTATCTATTCAGCTACTTGGTTACGCCCAAAAAAAACTGCGGCAAAGCAGCTCACTCCTCACCGAAGAACACGACCATATAAGCACAGAGTTCAAGCCAGTCGTTCGAGGAGGTTGCTGCTCCAAAGACAATACGTACCAGATCAATGACAAGCCCGGAACAGAACTAAGAGGTCAACCAAACTCTTCTCAACAACCTGTTCCTCCCCCTGCCACCAATCAGAATACCCTACAAGATGAAAACCGGGAACCTCCAGAACCAGGTAATTCGGATGATGCAGACCAGTTACTAGAGTGGTGGCTCTTTGTCCGCACAGTCTCAGACTGGCTGCTAAAAGATTATTTTGAGCGGAATAATGTAAAAGAACGTCTTTACCGATTAATGACTACACTGCTGGTGTTTCAACCAACTGCTACCTTTTCGCAGTTTCTCGAATATTTATCTCAACTACATGACAATAGAGACATTCTCTCCACACACACAATCCATGTTCCCGCGCTGGCATTTGAGGACAATGACGGTAACCAACAACTTATCGAAAAGATAATTGATGAAAGTAGCCAGGAAAATCAGTATGTGGTTAGCCTTTTGCTTAATGACATCAAATTTGAAGCCGATCAACAAACAGAGCTTCTCAAAGCATTAAAGAAAGAAAATGTTTTTCAACTAATTAAAAACCATTTTTATACCATTGAGCATTTATCTCTTCTGGATTCTACTTGGAAGAAGCTGCTTCAAGTTGCTCAAAATCAAGCTATAATTGAACAGACAGTAATAACTGCAGCCAAACAGGGAAAGTTAGTATCACCCCATGAACCAAACCCTATATTTCACTTAGAGAATAATACTGGAACTCTCCACTCCAGTTCCTGCTTTGTTCTTTCTTTCTCTCAGCTGATTTCTGTTAACATGTTGGAAGAAGACCAAAGTAGAGTTATCAGAATTATTAAACAAGCTTACAAGCCACTGAAACTAAGCTGGACTAAACACCTTTACGAACCATTCCATAAACACCATATTCTATCTGCTCTTGATGACCTCTTTCAGAGGGTTCCAAAAAAACTACACGAATGCCTCAATAACGCATTGCATAATGTCACGGGGGCTGATATTTGGTGGGATGACGGTATCAAAATAGGCTCTGCGAAAGATGTTCATAAACTCTATGACAAACTGAATAATAATGCAGGATTAGGCTACACAGTCATTCAGGTGTTCTTTTTCAATATTCCATCACATTATTACTTGCAACCATTGGATCAACTTTTTTCCTCATCTTCCCTTAAAGACAATAAAATAACTCTCAATCGGGAACAGCTAAATAGCATTGGGACATTAAGGGGTAACAAATTAACTTCTTTCATAAAACATCTTACAAAACAAAATAATTCCAGCCCAGAAATACTAACGCCCACCATCGATATCAATGATCTAATTCAATACATATCGAAGATGATTATCTCAAATGATATAAGTTTTTCCGTATTTATTGACGACCTGCTCCTTATTCTCGAATATCTCGATAATCAGCAATATCATTATGAGCTTAACATTTTACTTAAAACCATTCAGGAAGTGACAGGTGAGAACACAGATCAGTCAAACTATAAAGCTTTACTACATAGTTACATTAGGAGAAAGCATAACGATAAAGTTCTTACACGACTGAAAATTGCACAATTCAGGGGTAACTTTCCAAAATTAAACAAAACATCACTTGTCCAGAAGAGCCCCTTTCAGCAAGTTCTTTATCAAGCACTCGCAAGACTCAGTGTAGGAGATATGCATTTTTTAGTTTATCAGTGGGGGAGATATTATTTGGGAACTCGTCATAACAAATTAAGCTATAAAAGTTCAAGATCCAGCACTGGGTATTCATCAGGATCGGACACCGATATATCCAATCCTCCAAGCAACAATCCTTTGCCAGCTCCTCTCCGACATGCATTCCATAACACAGAGGTTTACAGGCCATTAGACAAAAATACAGATAAGGCTTATCCATACTCCTCCCGAAAATATACTGCAAACTTGGATCGGGCGGATAGTGATAGGACTTTTAACACGCCCCGAAGAAGAACGGGTATAGCATTCTCTGCTGCCTCACCATCCAGATACAGCTATTTAAGTACCCAGCACCGTTCAAGAAAGGCAAGCCAATATATCCCCGGTGCAATTACAAGCCTGCCCCCAAATAGAGCAATTCCACGAGAAGAGTATCTTGTTCAGTCTATGAAATCACTTGAGATTTCCTATCAATCTCAAATCGTCCAGTCATACCCACACCTTCATCTGCCACCAGCTCAAGCTTATGAAGACGTACTGCATAGCAATTTAGATGTCCGTAGGCACTGGTCAGATATCAGCAAAACAAGACCTCAAACTTCACCAGGATCTGAGCCACATAAACAGACAAAAGTCTCTTTTAAAGATCAGCCAGTACCAAAGCTTCCAGATGACCTGCACTTTGATGATCCACCAAGTCTGTCAGACAGCACTAATCCAGAGTCTGGCGAGCCGTAGTTCAGGGTACTTGTATTCTGGTATTAAACCCTTCGTCCCTCATATCAGGGTATAGAGATATTTCTTCAGGAGTGGTACAAGTAGATTTCAGGGGACATATCCATGGAATAAACCATATGAGCGATACGAATCGTCAACGTTTTGGGGGCCTTGCTGGTTACTCGATTTTTCGGGTAGAAAAATCCAACAAACAGGGAGCGGTATCTGTAGCCTATGAAGTGCTCACGCCTGAAGACGAGTTTCTGGATCGTTTTAAAAACCTTGAACAGGCCATGAGGCTGGTAAAGTCTCTCGCTGGGGTACCCGCAGAAGACGAGGATTATCTCTAGTCAGAAGAGCTGACTAAATCCTTGCCAATCCAAATCCATTCCTTAGCGAAGCAGCACTCACGAGCCCTGATCTGATTCCGGATTGGGGCTTTTCGTATCTGCCAGAGTCCCCTGTAATTCCCCTTCTTTCACTCCGAAACTTGTTAGGAAGCACTGACTGCACTAAATATTATTATGCTATATGAAGTAATTTGGGAAAATCTGCTGTCATAGATATGGGGACGATTCGGATTCGACGACGATGACGAAACCTGAGGTGCATGCCGAGAGGGGGTAATCACTCTCGTTAATCAACTGGTTACTATTTATTAGCTGCCAAAACTGTAGCTATAAATGATGGGGAGTACGACTTGGCTGCTGCGGCTGCCTAACCGTAATACTGCTGCGTAAAAACAGCACCCATCCAGTCTGTCCACTTTGTCTGCTGGGTGGTTTTTCAGACTGTCATCGCAAACAGACTCGCCGTGATCTGCGCCTGGCTTTGATCGGCTAAAACCTGACAGGCTCGTGCTGCTTTACCCCGACCGCTGGGTCATGGCAGGACTAAAACAAAGGCGGATCTAAGCATGTAGAGCTAAGGGCGGAGCATTGGCGGACGCGGGTTCAAATCCCGCCGTCTCCACCATTCCATTGTTCATAAATGTCCACCAACATCCATAAAAACCTCATTAAGACCAAAGTCCAGAACATGACCAAAGTTCAATGGTGGCATGTGTATTTCTTTCGATACTGATAGTAAGACTAAAAAAACTATCAGGGAGAGGGAGGTATTATGTTCCTATCGATGAAATCTTGCTCATCAGTCGGCAGGGCCGTTTCCTCACATTTATCAGCATCAGAGAGATGCAATAAATCGGGTCATGTGGCTGCACTGGACAGTGCTAAAACCCAGCTTGGCCATATGGAAGCCGGAACTTCTGAAAAAAAAGTTAAGCTTCTTAAACAATACAGAATCAAGCCACTGGACAGGGTAAAGGCATTTATGTCTCATTTCGCCCACAAAGCCCTTTTCTGGACTGAGGCTGGCTTCTGGGGTGGCGTTATTGGTGGTGGTATTGGGGCTGCTTGTACGGACAACTTCGTTACTCTGGGGGTTGGCATGGCAGCAGGCTCGGGAGCCGGAGCCGCTATTGGAGCTCCCATAGGGGTCTATGTTGGAGCCAAAAAGGCTTATTACATGACTCCCAAGGATAAGGTGGAATTGCTGATCAGAAAACTCGATCGAAAGATTGTCTTTAAACTTCTGGGATCGATTCCCTCAATCTGCTCTATTGCAGTGAAATATAACAGGCTGAATACATTTGTTAAGCGTGAAGGCGGGGAGGTTCTTCCTTCACTGGCCGACAGTTTCAATAATATTCAGGAACTGAAGGATTGGATTCAAAAAGAAATTATATCCCTAACCAGCCGGCATGATTATTCTGATACACTCGCGCAGAAGCTGGACCTTTTGAGAAAAATTGAGAGCAGTATTCATTCTCTTAATATGAGGAATCAGGATATCTCCAGACTTCAGCGGAGACGTGAAGAACTGGTTGACGATTTTGAAACTTTAGGAGGCAATTCCGAGGATTTATAGTAAATAGCCCCTTTCTTCTGGTAACCCAGCAGCGTTAACAATAAATAACCCCGGGACAAGCCCTTCTCGCTTCGCTCGAACTTTCGCTACGCGAAAGCGGGGTATTGTTCTTGGGTCTTATCTTTTACCACGACTTCGTCGTGGAAGCGCAGCAAGCTGCGGGGAATTAGACCCTCATAGATTAAGCCCGGCAATTGCCGGGCTTAATGACGCTTCTGTAGGTCAGGAAGTCATATCATCAAAGAACTTCTTAACACCATCAAAAAAACTGCGCTTCTGGGGTGAATGCTTGTCATCACTGGCGTCGAAGGTTGCCTGCAGCTCCTGTAGCAACTCTTTCTGGTGGGCTGTCAGATGCACTGGTGTTTCTACAACAACCTTGCAGATCAGGTCCCCCTGGGAACCACCGCGTACCGGAGTTACCCCCTTGCCGCGCAGGCGGAACATCTTGCCGGTCTGGGTTTCCACCGGGATCTTCAGTTTCACCTTGCCATCCAGGGTTGGTACTTCCAGCTCACCACCCAGAGCAGCGTCGGCAAAGGTAATTGGCACTTCACAGTAGAGATGCTTGCCGTCACGCTCAAAGATATTATGTTCACGGACGTCAATCTGCACATACAGATCACCAGCCGGCCCGCCATTAACTCCAGCTTCACCCTCGCCAGACAGGCGGATACGATCACCGGTGTCCACACCCTTCGGCACTTTCACCGATAGAGTCTTGTACTCCTTGATACGGCCCTGACCATGACAGTCGCCACAGGGGTCCTTGATCACCTTGCCGGAGCCATGACATTCCGGACAGGTCTGCTGTACAGCGAAAAAACCCTGCTGAATACGGACCTGACCATGGCCATCACAGGTACTACAGGTTGCAGGAGAAGAGCCCTTCCTGGCACCGGAACCGTTGCAGGTACTACAGGCGACCAGTGTAGGGATGCGAATCTTCTTCTCGATGCCACGTACGGCTTCTTCCAGATCCAGCGCCAGGTCATAGCGCATATCTGCACCACGCTGAACATTGGAACGACGGCGACCACCGCCGGCACCACCGCCAAAGATATCACCGAAAACATCACCGAAAATATCACTGAAGTTCCCGCCATCAAAACCGCCGCCAAAACCATGTCCACCACCCATGCTGGGATCGACACCGGCATGACCATACTGGTCATAGGCACTGCGTTTTTGAGGGTCAGAGAGAACCTCAAAGGCTTCATTAACCTCTTTGAACTTATCTTCGGCTTCTTTATCTCCGGGATTTCGGTCAGGATGAAACTTCATCGCCATACGTCGATAAGCTTTCTTCATCTCCTTGTCGTTGGCATCACGGGCAATCCCGAGTACCTCGTAATAATCTCTTTTCGACATAACCGCTCTAACCTGGTACCGGATCTAACCTTTTCACAGCAAAAACGCGGGAGTGAGAGCTCCCGCGCCTGAATCTACAATTTGAAGAATCAACTAAAGAATGCGACAGATTACTTCTTGTCTTCTTTTACTTCTTCAAATTCAGCGTCAACAACATCTTCATCCTTGCTGTCGCCTGCTTCAGCCTGGGCTCCGGCAGCGGCGCCTTCAGCCTGGGCCTGTTCAGCCATCTTCTGGGCCAATGGTCCACTGGCCTGAACCAGAGCCTGGGTCTTGGCTTCGACAGCTTCCTTATCGTCGCCCTTCACAACTTCCTCAAGCTCTTTGATAGCAGCTTCAACAGCGTTCTTCTCTTCTTCAGTCGCCTTGTCACCAGCCTCTTCCAGAGTCTTGCGAGTCGCGTGAATCATGCCATCAGCCTGGTTGCGCGCCTGAGCCAGCTCTTCAAACTTTTTGTCCTCTTCAGCGTTGGCTTCAGCGTCGCGAACCATTTGTTCGATCTCGTCATCGGACAGACCGGAAGAGGCCTTGATCACGATGGACTGTTCTTTGCCAGTATTCTTGTCCTTAGCGGATACGTTCAGAATACCGTTGGCGTCCAAGTCGAAGGACACTTCGATCTGAGGCATACCGCGAGGCGCTGAAGGAATACCTTCCAGGTTGAACTGCCCCAGAGATTTGTTGCCATGAGCCTGCTTACGCTCACCCTGCAGTACATGGATAGTTACTGCCGCCTGGTTGTCTTCAGCAGTAGAGAACACCTGGGACTTCTTGGTCGGGATAGTGGTGTTCTTCTCGATCAGAGGAGTCATCACACCGCCCATGGTTTCGATACCCAGAGTCAGCGGAGTTACGTCCAGCAGCAGAACGTCGGTACGGTCACCGGACAGTACGCCACCCTGCAGTGCAGCACCCATGGCTACAGCTTCGTCTGGGTTCACGTCCTTACGGGCTTCCTTACCGAAGAATTCCTGAACCTTCTGCTGAACCAGAGGCATACGGCTCTGACCACCAACCAGGATCACTTCGTCGATCTCGGAAACACTAATGTCTGCGTCTTTAACCGCCTGACGTACAGGAGCCAGAGAGCGCTCAACCAGTTCTTCAACCAGAGCTTCCAGCTTGGAACGGGTGATCTTCACGTTCAGGTGCTTAGGACCAGTCGCGTCTGCAGTGATGTAAGGCAGGTTCACATCAGTCTGGGTTGCAGAGGACAGTTCAATCTTGGCTTTTTCTGCAGCTTCCTTCAGACGCTGCATGGCCAGAGGATCACCTTTCAGGTCAATGCCCTGATCCTTCTTGAATTCGTCGGCCAGGAAGTCGATCAGACGCATGTCGAAATCTTCACCGCCGAGGAAGGTGTCACCGTTGGTGGACAGCACTTCAAACTGGTGCTCGCCGTCAACATCAGCGATTTCGATGATGGAGATATCGAAAGTACCACCACCCAGGTCATATACGGCTACAGTCTGATCACCCTTGCTCTTGCCCAGGCCGTAAGCCAGAGCCGCAGCGGTAGGTTCGTTGATGATACGCTTAACTTCCAGACCAGCAATACGGCCAGCATCTTTGGTAGCCTGACGCTGAGAGTCGTTGAAGTAGGCAGGAACAGTTACTACAGCTTCGGTAACGGTCTCGCCCAGATAGTCTTCAGCGGTCTTCTTCATCTTCTTCAGAATTTCCGCAGAAATCTGAGGAGGTGCCATCTTGTTGTCTTTAACTTCAACCCAGGCGTCACCGTTGTCGGCCTTAACGATCTTGTAAGGCACCATTTCGATGTCTTTCTGAACTTCTTTGTCTTCGAAGCGACGACCAATCAGACGCTTGATAGCAAACAGAGTGTTGTCAGGGTTGGTCACAGCCTGACGCTTGGCAGGCATACCTACCAGGATTTCACCGTCGTCGGTGTAAGCAATGATGGAAGGCGTGGTACGCGCACCTTCAGCGTTCTCAATAACCTTAACGCTGTCACCGTCCAGTACGGATACACAAGAGTTGGTGGTACCCAGGTCGATACCAATAATTCTGCCTTTGCTCATCGAAACCCTCTCCGTTCACTTCGCCCTGGGCGAAGGCTTGAACTGAAAATAAATACCAAAAATAAGATGCCCGATTGTCAGTCTGGTGGCGGCTACGGCTGGAACCACTGCCCTGACCATCCGCCCTTACTGACTGCTTGGGTCGATATATGGGAACGGCTGAAAATGATTTCAAGGGATGAATTGAATTTTTTTTATTTTTCTTCTGGCCTTTGCCCGATGGTGTCAGAAAATGACACCCCAAGGTCACCTCCGGAAAATTACTGGGCATGCGTGACAAAAACTGGAAGTCAATCATCCTCTCGATTCCCTTTTCCTAAACCAAAATCCTGTGGATGCCGTTAGAAAGTAAGAAGAACCAACCAGTCTGACAGTATCAGGAAGCGTCCATGAATGTACTGAAAAAAGTACTTAAAGCCAGTGGCATTCCCAAAGAGGGGGCGGGCATTCTCTACCAGGGGAATACCATTGCCAGCCTTAAGGGCATGGATGAGAAGTTGATGGCCGGCATCTACGCCCTTGGTCACCAGCACTATGAGAGTGAAAACTTTGAAACAGCACGCAGTATCATGCGCTATCTGTGTGTCCATGATCATCTTAATTCCGATTACCTCTCCGCCCTTGGAGCCTGCGAATACAGGATGGGTAACTACCAGGCAGCCCAGGCCATACTGGAACAGGCTGTGGAGATGGACAGCCGGGATCCTCGCTCCATGCTGAACCTGGCTCTCAGTCTGTTGAAAAGCGGCCAGAAAAAGCAGGCCAAGGGTGTCATGCAACTGGCCGAAAAGCTGGCCCAGGATAAGAAAGAGTTTACCTACGAATGGAAGCTTGCCAACCGCATTCTTGAAGGTTCAGGCAAGAAAAAGAGTAAGAGGAGTGAGGAGTAACAGATGGCTGGAGTCGATGGAGGCATAGGTGGCCAACAGCCTATCCGGCGGACAGATACCGGGCAGGTTAACAGAACAGGTCAGGTTGGCCATACTGAAGCTCCCCACTCAACCGACCCAGGCAACCTCTCCGTCAGCCATACGGAAGGCCAGCAACAAAGAAAAACAAGGGTTCATGTCGCTGGCATCCCAGCCCCCGACCCAGGTGCAGTTGGCTATCTGGCCACTCAGAATCCCAATGATCTGCAGGCTCTTCTTGCCAACCTGAATGCCGAAACGACCCAAGTCCATGATGAATTTGCTGTTTCCAATGCGCAGGCCAACAAGGCTGATGTCCAGAAAGCTCAAAAAGATCGCCAGGCAGAACTGGAAAAACTCCAGCAAGAGAGAGCCCAGGCCCAGAAAAAGGGCAAATGTGCGAAAGTGAAACTGGCCTTTGCCAATGTCTTCAGCCTTGGCATTGCCGGCAAGACCGGCTTCGGGAAGAAAATGAATGCCGAGTATGACAAGGCCATGCAGAAGGTTGCCATTATCGACCTGCAGATTAATGGGCTGGTTAGCACTCCTCCTCCAACACTTTCACCTGAACTGCGTGAGGTTGTTGATACTTTCAACAGTCATGCTCCGTTTGAAAAGCTGACCAATAAGCCCAAAAAAGATACCAGAGCAGTGATCGACAGGCTGCACCAGGAAAACCGAATTGACGGCAGCACCTATGCGGCCCTTAACCAGCTGGTTAACAAACATAATACCGGCGATGGGAAAAACGGAGAGATTGCTTTCTTTAAAGAGGTAGTCCTGCTGCAGGCGCAGCTGGATGCAGGCCAGGCTGCATCAGTAGAAGCCCTGCCAGAGATTCCGGTCTCACCGGATGGTTTAGATGGTAGCCCTGGAACATCGACCAGCAGTACAGCCGCCTCAGAATCAACATTCGACGACAATGCCTGGCTGGCAGAAATGGCAGCTCTGATGAATGCCCAAGAAGAAGAGATGAATGAAGTTATCGCCCAACTGGAACAGGCCCAGCAGGCTATTGTAAGCTCAGCCCAAGATGGCTACGACCTGGCATCTTTTCGCTATACCAGTGTTTAAGCAATAAATGTATTAATTATTATTTTTCATAAGGCGTGGTCGTCCATGATGAACACCTGAGCCAAGCGAGCCATACGATCCATACCCACTTTCAATACTTTTTCTATTTTCATTATCATCTTCAACGACTGGAGATGGCAGGGAAGAAAAACCCACAGCACCCCAAAGATGGAATAGGTGAAATATTATGAAGACCTTCCGGAGCTTGTTCACTTTCTTTTATCAGCAAAATCTCTTCCCCTCCAAAAACGGAATATTTTAATTTTTCACTTACAGACTGGCCATGTGTATACTCAAATTTACCAGCAACTTTTATTCTACGACCATCAATAGATTCCCCTCTCCATGAAACAACTTCTACATCAGCTTCCGCACCTTCTGATTGATTAGAGTTTTCAGGTTTTAATATTTCAATCTGGAAAAGACCACCCAGCCAATCAGGGTCATAAACCTTATATTTTTTCCCTGGCACATGTAGACTCCCTGCCCCATTTATAACTGAATAACTCTAACAATCTTATGCCGTTTTCTTTTTTTTCGAAAGACAGCATCACTTTCAAGTGTGCAGAGCAATTCAGTGGTGCAACTGAATAATTCGATGATCCATTTTCATCCCATACTTTTCTGGATTCAACTTCAAGGCTATAAAAGGATAGATCTACCCTAAGCTGATCCCTGCAAGCAATATACTTCAGCAAGCGGGGTAACCTATCACCGTTAGCAGAAAATTGCTCCACAATACCGTTTCGAACTTCTTTCGCTACCTTAAGGTTAAATTTCTGGAAAAAAGAAAGCTCATCTGGCCAAGTGGTTACCGTGCCAACCTTATGCCCTCCATAACAAATGGAATATCTAGCAATGGCTGAATAAGAAGCACAACAGTAAAAAACACTAACAAGTAGTAAAAAAATTCTTAAAATCTTTCCAGCATAAAAACTCAATACTCTTACCACTCATACTTGCGTTAATCCAGATAATAAAAACGCGACAACCTCCACCAAAAAACAGATATCAGATAACAAACGATCAACCTGAATAGAGTAACAGCAGGGCTTACCCAATACCTGCCCGCACCCTCAGATCAGTCTGCAACAGATCAATATAGATCCATGTACCAATAAATGCCAAACCCGGCCAGCTGACGGTAAAGACTAAACTCCCCAAAAAACACAAACAGTTAATAAAAAAACGGGGCAACCAATTGGCAACCCCTCTCATTTTACTCGGCTCATCAAATCAGGGAGCCTTGGCAACCACAACCATGGCCGGGCGCACAACACGCCCATTCAGGGTGTAACCTTTTTGTATAACATCCATAACAGTATTGGGTTCCATATCCGGGTTTGGAACCATTGTCATGGCTTGGTGGAAATTCGGATCCAAAGGATCACCCACCGGGTTTATCTGCTTAACATTGAACTTGTTCAAAGTATCAACAAACAACTTCAGCGTCAGTTCCATACCTTCGCGCATGGCATCATGCTCACCGTCGGAAGCTTCAACACTCTTCAGGCCGTTTTCCAGACTGTCAACAACGGGCAGCAGGGATTCAACAAACTTATCCAGGGCAAACTTGTGGGCCTTTTCTACATCCTGTTGGGCACGGCGCTTAACATTCTGTGCTTCGGCAACAGCGCGCAGAGCCTGATCCTGAGCCTTGGCCAGCTCTTCCTGGGCGCGGGTGAGCTCCTTTTGCAGCTCGATCAGAGAGCCCTCAGCTGGATTGATATCTTCAGCCAAATGGGTGTCTTCAGCCGCGCCAGTTTCTTCCGTTACCGGTTCTTGAGTTTCCATCTCCGCTTCAGGTGCAGTCTCTTCACCTGCAGTTGTTTCTTCTACCTGATCTTCTGGTTTGGCCTGTTCTTCAGTCATCCTGCAACTCCGACACAGATCTGTAAGCAATTAAAACGCATATATGGGGCAAGCTTTTCCAACATTCAAGGGGGGTCAGGCTCATAATCTGCAATAAAAGATTGCACTGGAGGTCTTGCCGGATTACTGTATAAATAAACAGGTTTATGGCAGAGCTCCTTCCATTATGCTTACCCATCTGTCTATCAGTCATTTTGCCATTGTTGACCAGCTGGATCTGGAGATCCCCAGGGGAATGTCGGTGATTACCGGTGAAACCGGTGCCGGCAAGTCTATTATGCTGGATGCTTTATCCCTGACCCTGGGCTCCCGCGCCGGAACAGATTGTGTTCGCACAGGCTGCGGGCGGGCTGATATCCGTGCCACATTCGATATCACAGCACTGCCGGATGCCCTGCACTGGTTACAGGCCAGAGATCTAGATGATGAAAAGGACTGCATCCTGCGCCGGGTCATCACCAAAGATGGACGAAGCCGTGGCTACATAAACGGTACACCTTCTCCACTGTCTGACCTGCGGCAGCTCGGTGAGTTTCTGATTGATATCCACGCCCAGCATGAACATCAGTCCCTGCTCAGGCCTGCCACTCATCTCCGCCTTCTGGATGAATACACCGATAGCCAGAAGCTCAGTTTACAGGTGAAGGAATTATGGCAGAAGTGGCGGCAGCACCATGAAAAAATCGAGACCCTGCGCACCCGGAGCCAGGACCAGGATGCCCGCCTGCAACTTCTTCAGTACCAGACTGACGAACTTGGCCACCTCTCAGTATCAGAGGGTGAAGTAGAAAGCCTGGAGCTGGAACAGAAGCAGCTTGCCAATGCCGAGGCCAGCCTGCACACCTGTCAGCAGGTCGTACACCTTTGTTTAGAAAGTGATACTGGCAATATTCTTCACAGCCTGACCCTTTGCCAGCAGTTGATTGCCGATCTCGGCCTTGAAGTCCCAGAGCTGCAGGAGACCATGAACCTGCTGGCTACAGCCCAGATTCAGGTTGAGGAAGCGACCGGTGAACTCAACCGGTTTGTGGATAATTTTGAGGCCGACCCGGCTCGTCTGGCTGAAGTCAGTGAGCGTCTGTCTGCTGTGTACACACTGGCAAGGAAACATCATGTTTCTCCCGAAGAGTTGCACCTTCTCCACGCCAGCCTGCAGCAGGAACTGGAGTCCATGCAGTGCAGTGATGAAATGCTGGAGCAGCTGGAGTCCGAACTTGATACCCTGAAAGAAAAGTATCTGAAACTGGCAGCAAAACTCAGTGACAAACGCCGCAAGGGTGCAACCCGTCTTAACAGGGCTGTCAGCCAGCATATCCATGGGCTGGGCATGCCGGCCGGACAGTTTTTTGCGGATATTACCGAGACAGCTGGAGAACCCCAGGCTCAGGGTATGGAGGATATTCGTTTCCTGGTCAGTACTAATCCGGGCATGCCTCCCCGCCCCCTCGACAAGGTTGCATCTGGCGGCGAACTCTCCCGGATCAGCCTTGCCATCCAGGTTATCACTGCAAAGACATCGGGAATCTCTACCCTGGTGTTCGATGAAGTGGATGTTGGCATTGGTGGAGGCACAGCTGAAATTGTCGGTCGCCTGCTACGGGAACTCGGGGAACAGGGCCAGGTGCTCTGTGTTACCCATCAGCCCCAGGTAGCTGCCCAGGGGCATACCCATCTGCACGTTAGCAAAAAGCTTAGAAAAGACAGCACACGCACTCAGATCAACTCACTTGCCGGTGAAGACCGTACCAGAGAAGTGGCACGTATGCTGGGAGGTCTGGAAATGACCGAGCAGACTCTTGCCCATGCCCGGGAGATGATCTCCCTTTCCTGCCCTCAGACGGATTCTGTCCTGTAAGCTGACCGGACAGTTACTAACACTTAACCCAATCCTTTGTCATAGAAAACAACCACTCTTCTTACAAAGGTCTGGATATGAGAACAATATTCAACAATAGTTCCAAACTCTTTGCCATGGGTAGAACCTGCGCATGGCTGTTTAGAGCTCTCATACTCTGCCTCTTCCTGCATGCCGCAGCTGACAACAACCCAACTCAAGTGGCTTTGACAGGTATTACCGAGTTCGACGAGGCCATTAATAATTGGAATAAAGTTCTAGAGCACACCGACAACTCTTCTGGTACCCGCTCTTTTTCCGCTACTTCCTATACTCTTCTTAAAAGCCAGGAAGAACTTAATAAGAAAGCTCATGATCACTATTTAAAAATTGCTAAGAAGGTTCCTGATACTACCGCTATCACCCTGCAAGTAATGAAGAGTCTTACCAACAAAATTTTACGGTGGAAGGACTGGGAGAAAGGCACGAATGCGGTCAAGGACGTATATAAAAATCACCTCAACATCGTAGACCTGCTGACAGGTAACTTATCACCCAACAATATAGTGTCCAGCAGCCCACGACCCAGTACCACAACGCCTGGCACCACACGAGCCAGTATTACATCACCCAGCAGCACACGAACCAGTACCACAACGCCTGGCACCACACGAGCCAGTATTACATCACCCAGCAGCACACGAACCAGTACCACAACGCCTGACACCACACGAGCCAGTATTACATCACCCAGCAGCACACGAACCAGTACCACAACGCCTGACACCACACGAGCCAGTATTACATCACCCAGCAGCACACGAACCAGTACCACAACGCCTGACACTACACAGAGCAGCACCGTATCGTCCAGTAAAATATCATCCTATAAAGAACCTGCAGAAACTCCTTTTAGATCAGATCAAACGCTTGAGATAATGGAGGACATTGAGCGTCTCAAAGAAGAACTCAGGCGAGTCGACAAACTTTTGGACGACCCCAAACAGCGCTGGGAGCGCAAGAGCAAATCACTGCGCCTGGCGTTTGATAGTCTGGTTATAACCACACTGTCCCAGTACAACTATCAAGATGTTATCTCCGTATTCACCAGCAGCCTTTCCAGTGATAGTCCGGAAACTCTATATAAAGTGTTAACAATACTGCATATCTATCTGGTGCCAAATATTGGGCTGCGAACAATTCACCTGGGGTTACATCATTCCTGTTTTAAAATGCAATCCAGAGATGGTCGTTCCGAACCCCACATGAACATAGAGATAGACGATGAGTCACTTCTTGAAAAAATACACGTCATTCTAGCCAATGTTCCCCAGGCCATTCACGACCAAAACTTTCTGTTAGCGCTTGAAAGGATTGCCATAAACAATATTGATACCATGCATTCTCTCAACCATCACCAAAATCGTATGGCATTAGTGTTGGTTGCCGTTATGTTTGATCTCTGGTCAACCCACCGCCTGAAAGATCAACCTGAACACATCTTTCTGAGCCTGCGGGCATTCCCCGCGTTGAAAAAAGTGGGTCAGGTCTGGGACTACAAAACCTGCTGGAGAACATTCGATGAAACGATCAGGAGCCGGGATGAACGAAAAGAGCATTGCCAGGGAGAAGCACTTTACTCTCTTGATCCCTCAACTCTGACGGCTGCCATCAAAGGGCGTGAAAGTGGTGATATTGATCAGATCGAATATCAGTGGGGTTACGCCGGTGCGGCTATTCGCATGATGAGTGGTATGAAACAAACGGAGTGGATAGGGTGCGAATAATACAAGACTTAGTGAAAGCACTTTTTTTAATAGCACTGTCAGGAGGAGTTTGCTCATCAGTTTATAGTATCGAACACGACATTCCCGACCTGGAGCACACTCTTGCAGACAACCTCACAACAGAGCAGAACGCTATTGTCATTGATCACTTTATGACTTACTACCCTCATCATACAGAGCGTTATAGTAAGGTAAGGCAGCTTTGTCAGAACAGAGAGCTAGTCTTCAGCAATGAAGGTTCAGACAATAGAGATCCAGACACGGGAGAGACAGAGAAAAAAAATATCTCAATTGCAAGCTGTGATGATTTTCTGGATAACCTGATTATCCAGCTGAACTACACAATTGATGGATTCGCGGATAATCACCCTCTTTGGGCTTCAGAAAAAAGAAAAGGTCTTAATGGGCGCATTATGGTTAAAGACCAGCTTATGCGCACTCTGGGCGTTATCTTCGCAATAATAAGACCTGAAAATGGTGAAAGTCTGTCCCAAACGTCCGTATCCACAGTCCCTTCCAACCCTTACGTAAGCCTGACTGCTGATCGTGTCAGTCTGCTGGTAGCTGCCCTGACTAAAATGCAAAATGTAATGGGAGATGATCTCTATTGGTATGAATATGCTGAAGACAACAACGGAACTCCACGACACCTGTATACCATTCCCATCTACTGGACCAGTATCGTCAGCGACCTGACGGCTGCCGGTTTACTTCATTACCAGTCTTTACCCGATGGCAGGCCAGGTAAAGTTGGTTTGATCATGCTGGAAATGTATAAAGCGCACGCTCAGGCAAGCTGTGGCATTGTTGCCGCCAGAGAATCCTTTGGTAACAAGCACATGCTCAAAACAACATATGACATTTGTCTGGAAGGCTATCATTACCCCGACAAGCATAGTTATACACCGTCTGAAACCAGCTTCAAAAACTACAATAATGCGTTAGAAATACCGGATGCTGCAGCGACCGTCGCCAAGGATCAGGCCAGAGCATTTCTTGAGCGGTACGGTATTGAGTGGGAAGCTGCGACTAAACCCGACAGCGAAGAGGTGCGGGCTAAGATTAACGCAACCAAGAACAGTATACTTGCCGGCAGAGCGTGGAACATTCTGGAGTGATCTCCTGTAAGCCGTGATGTTAGATTCTTCGCTAGCTCTCTTCATTCTGGTCACCACTGCCCTGATCATAACTCCCGGACCGGATCTTCTATACATTATCGCCCGAAGTCTCGCCCAGGGATACACCGCCGGACTCATGTCGGTACTTGGCATTCATACAGGGATGGTCATTCATCTGGTTTCAGCAGCCGTCGGACTATCTGCTCTTATTGCATCATCACCCTGTGCTTTGACCAGTATCAAATATGCCGGGTCGGTTTACCTGATCTATCTTAGTCTATCAACGATAGGTTCACGCACTCACCGCAAAAAGCAGAAGATTGTCAGCCTACACACCTGCTTCATGTCTACTGTCAGGGTGTGATGACCAATTTACTGAACCCAAAGGTTATCCTGTTTATTTTGGCCTTCTTTCCCCAGTTTATTGACCAGAACAATTCATCTACAAGCCGGGAAGTCATGAGGCTGGGCCTGGTATGTGAACTGATATCCATACCTTATTCAATTCTGGTGGTTTGGTTGTCGGGATGGATTGGGCAATATCTGCAGAGAAGAAGGCAGGATCACCACTGGGGGAAATGGGTGACGGGCTCTGTTTTTATTCTACTGGGCATCGGTACAGCTTTCAGCTCACCACACTTCTAGCTTAACCGAGACCGTAGCGAGAAAAAGTCCGGTTTGAGTCAGTTTCTAGAAGCACTTGAGGGGAAGCGTGGGGTTGATGCGTTGATCCTGCCTCACTGTAACACTCGCTGTAATAGGAACGAACGCCAGAAAAGCTCCGCACAGTGGAGCTTTTCTGGTTTTTTAAGGCTTAGACCACGCGCTCTCCCAGGAAAGAAAACAGTGCCTCAGCCTCTACCTGAGAAGCTCCCCCAAATGCTACCGCATCGAAAGCAGCTTTTGACGCATCCCCCCATGTTTTCAATCCCTCTCGTTCATCATTCCATAAATTAAGGACCTGGGTCAAAGCGCCTGCTGCCTCTTGCTCTGTGCGTTCAATATCGATGAGAGACTCAGGGTTGATACCAAGCTGTTGCCCAAATAGTTTCCAGTGTTGCCTTAGCAGTGAGAATTTTTCATCGTTAACAAGACTATTCACGGTACTAAAGTCGATCGGCGTAATGCCAAACAGACTGGACTCTCTGCCAGGGTTGTCAGGATACTGGCCTGGGGTAGCGCGAGGCCAGCCCTTGATCATGGGGACGGGGGCATGTGCAGTTGCCTGTTGTCCTTGCCTCAGCTCTTCTAGCTCGGCCTGAAGTTTTTGTAGCTGTAGCGTAAGCCGGTTGTTACTGACCTGCAATTGGACGTTACAGGATTCCAACTGAGCCTTCTCTACTAACAACAGCTTATGAGCAGCCTCCCATAGTTTAGCAGTGCCTTCCAATTGCTTATTTTGTTCCTTTAAACAAGAAATCTCGGCCTTTTGGCGATCGATTTGGCGTTCGAGTTCAGCATTTTTTATTGCACACTGTATATTTAAATCGTGGATTGTATCTTTTTCACCCTTGGGTACCCTGATTGTTCGCCCCTGGATGGCTACTTCAACGAGTGGCTGCTGGTGGGGGCTTTGTGCAACGTATGCGGCCGGAGCAGCATGAGGAGTCACGATTTGTGGCCCCCAAATGCCCTGGGGGGCTTGTTGATGTTCCAGCAGAACACCAAACTTTCGTTTTATCTCCTCTGCAAGAGCCACCTTCCTTGCACTTTGTAGGGCATCAACAAGCTTTTCCAGGCTAAAGCTACTTGAAAGATAAAAATGCCACATGAAGGCAACTGCCTGCCTTTCACTCTGGCCGGGGTAGGTGTTTTTTATCTGTATCAGTATATGGGCAGCAATATCCAGATTCGTACCTATCCTTTCCCACTCGTCTGTAATGCGTTCTGCCACCCACTTTAAATCCTTCTCGGTAAATTGAAGGGGTGCCCCCCCTGCTACCGCTCCTCCATAGCGACCTGCCGATGTCATTTTCTCCATTATACTAGCCTCCGATTACGATAACTCTTTCTGGTTAGAAGTTACTGAGAAAGACAGGTTCAGAGAGGGTTGGTTATATGCGCTCACACGCCAGTTACAGTTAGAATCTGCAAACAAGTCAGCTAGCTGACAAAATCTTGTTGCCCGGATTAAAGCACCTCACCAGAAGAACAGTGACAACATTATTCTTTTTTTGTGCCAAGGTTTCAGGAAGCTTTCAGGGTATATTTGAAACAACCGTACACAGCCCTAAAACAAAAAAAGGGACTCTATAAGTCCCTAATTTATTTATCTTTTAACTGTCTCTGGCTGCATATAGCTGCGTAGAGAAGTTTATTAGAAATGGTGGGGCGGGGGGATTTGAACCCCTGTCCTCAAACCCCTAAATCCCTGATATATCGAAGTATTCTGTAAAAGCAGAAAAATAAGTGCAGTTTAAGTGCAGCAGTCTGAAAATCAGCCCATCAGGACTCGCCAGAATCTGGGGTTTGTAAGCGGCTCAGGGTATTTGGCAGTGCTATATCACCAGATTGTCCAAGTGTAGTGAAAGGTACTCGGGGGACGGCAGGAAGTGACGAGGCAGCTGCATTTGCTCGCCCTCTTTATTAAGAAAGTACTCTACAGTCTTTTATGTCCCCCCCCTCTTTTGTTCCGCTTGCCCTTGCAGCGCGCATCCGTGCTGCCCCGGCGGTGGGATTCAAGAAGCCTCGCCGAATCAAAGGACAGGCCGCAGCCACAGGTGGTGTTGCGCTTGCCCTTGCAACGCGCATCCGTGCTGCCCCGGCGGTGGGATTCAAGAAGGCTGGCCGAATCAAAGGACAGGCCACAGCCACAGGTGGTGTTGCGCTTGCCCTTGCAACGCGCATCCGTGCTGCCCCGGCGGTGAGAGGTAAGAAGGTTCACCGAATCAAAGGACAGGCCGCAGCCACAGGTGGTGTTGCGCTTGCCCTTGCAGCGCGCATCCGTGCTGCACTGGCGGTGAGAGGTAAGAAGGCTCACCGAATCAAAGGACAGGCCGCAGCCACAGGTGGTGTTCAGCTTGCCCTTGCAACGCTCATCCGTGCTGCCCCGGCGGTGGGAGTTAAGAAGGCTCGCCGAATCAAAGGACAGGCCGCAGCCACAGGTGGTGTTGCGCTTGCCCTTGCAGCGCGCATCCGTGCTGCCCTGGCGGTGGGAGGTAAGAAGGCTCGCCGAATCAAAGGACAGGCCGCAGCCACAGGTGGTGTTCTGCTTGCCCTTGCAGCGCGCATCCGTGCTGCCCTGGCGGTGGGAGGTAAGAAGCCTCACCGAATCAAAGGACAGGCCGCAGCCACAGGTGGTGTTCAGCTTGCCCTTGCAACGCGCATCCGTGCTGCCCTGGCGGTGGGATTCAAGAAGCCTCGCCGAATCAAAGGACAGGCCGCAGCCACAGGTGGTGTTGCGCTTGCCCTTGCAGCGCGCATCCGTGCTGCCCCGGCTGTGGAAGGTAAGAAGATTCACCGAATCAAAGGACAGGCCGCAGCCACAGGTGGTGTTGCGCTTGCCCTTGCAGCGCGCATCCGTGCTGCACTGGCGGTGGGATTCAAGAAGGCTGGCCGAATCAAAGGACAGGCCGCAGCCACAGGTGGTGTTGCGCTTGCCCTTGCAGCGCGCATCCGTGCTGCCCTGGCGGTGGGATTCAAGAAGCCTCGCCGAATCAAAGGACAGGCCGCAGCCACAGGTGGTGTTGCGCTTGCCCTTGCAGCGCGCATCCGTGCTGTCCCGGCTGTGGAAGGTAAGAAGATTCACCGAATCAAAGGACAGGCCGCAGCCACAGGTGGTGTTGCGCTTGCCCTTGCAGCGCGCATCCGTGCTGCACTGGCGGTGAGAGGTAAGAAGGCTCACCGAATCAAAGGACAGGCCGCAGCCACAGGTGGTGTTCAGCTTGCCCTTGCAACGCTCATCCGTGCTGCCCTGGCGGTGGGATTCAAGAAGCTTCGCCGAATCAAAGGACAGGCCGCAGCCACAGGTGGTGTTGCGCTTGCCCTTGCAGCGCGCATCCGTGCTGCCCTGGCGGTGGGAGGTAAGAAGGCTCGCCGAATCAAAGGACAGGCCGCAGCCACAGGTGGTGTTGCGCTTGCCCTTGCAGCGCGCATCCGTGCTGCCCTGGCGGTGAGAGGTAAGAAGGCTCACCGAATCAAAGGACAGGCCGCAGCCACAGGTGGTGTTCAGCTTGCCCTTGCAGCGCGCATCCGTGCTGCCCCGGCGGTGGGAGTTAAGAAGGCTCGCCGAATCAAAGGACAGGCCGCAGCCACAGGTGGTGTTGCGCTTGCCCTTGCAGCGCGCATCCGTGCTGCCCTGGCGGTGGGAGGTAAGAAGCCTCACCGAATCAAAGGACAGGCCGCAGCCACAGGTGGTGTTCAGCTTGCCCTTGCAGCGCGCATCCGTGCTGCCCTGTCGGTGGGATTCAAGAAGCTTCGCCGAATCAAAGGATAGGCCGCAGCCACAGGTGGTGTTGCGCTTCTTCCTGAATACTGCAGCTTGTTCACTTTGCGTCACTATTTCCACTTCCAGAGTGAGAGGACTGTCGTAACCTGGATAACTTTCAACGGAAGAGGTAACAGAGGGTTCTTTTTTAACCACCCTCTGGCAATGAATTTCCCAGGCCAGTAGCTCAGGATTGAGAGACATCCTAAGTGGACCCCATGATTCTTTTTCAATGATCACCTCATCTGTTTCAGGTGGCGGGGTGCCTGAACGGGACGTTGCTGTGCAAGCTGATCCTGGAGCACTCAATTTGAGGGTGTCATCATCCAAGTGTGGCACCCTTATTCGGGATGCACTTTCAATGCCCCGACATTCGAAACCTTCACCTGAAACAGGCACACAGTAAGTATCATCCAGTGGGTGGGCCGCTGGGGCGTGAGTGCGTATGGCTCCTGTTGAGAGAATCTCTGTCTCCCCTTCGCCTGCGGGTAAAACGAGAGTGCAGCTCTCCTGCTTATTTGTACCTGAACTGGCAGGTTGAACTGTGGCAATGACCAGGACAAGGCAAAAGCATGTTGGCTTTAACAATCCAGAAAACAAGTCAGCTTCCCTGAACCAAACCGGCCTTAAAGGTTAGCAGAACAGTCAGGGGCCATTTTAAACCCGGTTGATTTCTATGCTCTGAACATTCCAGGGAAGCAACTGCTCAATATCTTCAACAGATTTCACGGAAGGCAACTGGGTAAAAACCTCTTTCAGGTAAGCATAGGGTTCCACACCACAAGCTTTGGCGGTTTCAATCAGGCTGTACAGATTGGCACTGGCATCTGCCCCTTTCTGGTTGTTGCTGAACAGCCACGCCTTGTGTTGTGGTCAACAGGTTAATCAGGCAGGATATTTCCGGTTAGTAAATGGAAAATAAGGATGTCGGGAATCTTAACCAAATTGTTATCTCAAATAAGTACTCATATTAAAGCTGCTCTTTATAGAATGTTTATTCCGTTGGCTATTTTGTCAGTGATGAATCTGGTTCATTTTTTTACTGTCTACCGATTATATTAAGTGTCAGCAGGAATCAAAAATGAACCTATTTACTTCTAGTGTTAGCAAATTGTTAGGGTATGTAACCGGTAGAGGAGGGGAACAGGCGCAGGAAAAGACTAGTGAACCTCCCAAACCAAAGGAAGCTGTTGCTTTTGGCCGAGATGTAGAAAAAGTAACCGTGGTTGAAACATCTGTTTCAAATCAGGGGGCTGAAGAACCTGTTGCTCAGGTAAGAGCCCAAAAAAGAAAAAACCGATTTGGTGAAATGTATGATGAGCCAGAGGGAGATTATGAGGTTAAAAAACGAGTCACAGATAAAAATAGCTTAAATGTGTATAGGTTTGAGAATGAAAAAACATCTGCTGTCAGTTCATCAGGATTATACCCAGATCTGGAAGGTGTAGATGATAGTATGGATGTTACACAGACAACGGGTACGGGAATATATCCTGAATTTGATAAAGGAGATCAGGCCTACTTGAACACATTGAGAAAATTACCTCATCGGGAGACTCTTGAAAGAGTGGAATTTACTATTGACCCGAAAATAATTAAAGCAAATGGGGCATTTGTAACGTATCGGGAGACCATAACCAGATTGAAACAGCTTCAATTAGACAAGGAGAATCAAAACGAAGCTAAGCTGCAGGAGTCTGTAGATTTTTCTTTAGAGGAAAGTATTTTGCGTGAAAAGCCAGATGATAAAAGTGACAGCACTGAAGATATTGAGAGAGATACTTCAAGTTAGTAAGTTGTCTGTCCCATTCATCCAGAGCTTCGACTTCTACATTTCACTTAAGAAGGTGGCCTCGCCATTTTGCCAAGCAGCCTCTCCATACGACCAGCAACTTCCATGAGAGGATCCAAAGACGTCATTTGAGCAACAAAGTCAGAACGAACCTTAAGGAATTGGTGGTATAAGAGATCTTTTGCTGCTTGCGCTTTCGGCTCACCAAGCTGGCGAAGCCAAACCTGCAATGAAATTTTTCCATCCATAATCGAAGGTATAGCAAACTTAAGATTTGTGGCCAGAGTCTTTGCAGAATGTTCATTAAGTCGATAGTGTTCCTGAAGTGAGTGTTGGAACTCAGGTGTATCCAGAGTCTCCATATTTTTTGAGAGTTCTTCTAGCCCAAGAGTTCTTATTCCATAGACCAAAGGGTTATGAGCCCAAGTTTGCACCTCCTCCTTGAGGTATTTATCATCGTCATGGTAACCCATTATATGAAAGCAGGTGCATAATGCTCTCATATTAGGCGCTTGAGGTTCTCCTTCATCATGCAGGTCTTTAATCTGAGGAACTTTGAGAAGAGACTGTATTGCTGGTAGTTGCAATGCTTTCTCTCGCTGTTCGTTTAGCCACTTGTAGGAAGTACTTCCTAAAAGCAACCTGTCACTATCTGTTAGGAGCTTATCCTTCGCACCTTTGCATATATCAACTTTGGTCATGCAGTAATCGGGATGTGTCGTGCAACTTTCGAGTTTGAAACAGTTATACAGTATCTCAATATCATCGATTATCTGCTTATTGAGCAACTCTTTTTGAGTGAGTAATCCAATATTTTCGGGGCTTTCTCAGGTTGGCAGATGAAAGTGAGGGGTTGAAACAGAAATAGCCTTCAGGCAAAGGTTGATTTGAACGGATCAACATTTCTGAAGGATCAGGCATGTCTACAACGCCCTCACTGCGTCCTATGTTCTCATTTCCCGGCTGGGTAATCGACCACATTGATATTAATTGGGATGAATCTGTGGCTACAGTTTCCCTGCGCAGGGATGGTCGCATACAGCAGTTCAGATGCAGTCAGTGTCAGAACCCAATGGGTAAAATCCGTGAGAATGAGCGTACCGTGCTGGACTTGCCGCTGGGTACTCTGGATGTGCAATTATGCTTCACTGTTTACCAGGGACGGTGTTCCCACTGTGGGCACATTGAAACTGTCACGCCTCCCGGGTTGGCTCCCAAAGCGCAGGCTACTGAACGGCTGAAGCAACATGTCAGTCATCTCTGCCGCTATATGCCCTGCAACAAGATTCCTGAATTCATCTCTATCTCGCATCATACGGCCAGGCGCTGGGATAAAGAGATATTGATGAAAACTCTGCCAGCCCCTGACCTGGATAACATACGAGCCCTGTTGATTGATGAGAAATCCATTGGTAAAGGACACCATTACCTGACTGTTGTTCTGAATGCTGATACGGGCGAAACCCTGTTCCTTGGTGAAGGCAAGCGAAAAGCCACCCTGGACCAATTCCTCAGCCGCTTAACTCCGGAACAAAAGTCTCGCATTGAATGTGTGGGTATAGACCGTGGTGGTAGCTACAAAGCGTCGGTCAGGGAGCACCTTCCTGACGCCGATATCGTTTACGACAAGTTTCACATTATTGCCAATTACAACGATGTCATAGATAAAATCCGTCGTCGGGAATGGAGGCAGGCTGAAGTTGATGATAAGCCTTTCATCAAGGGGCAGCGCTTCAATTTGTTCAGGAACCCTGAGAACCTCACCCCCAAGGGAGAAAGCTGTCTGAAAGAACTGTTGGCTATGAACGAAGACCTGTACCAAGCCTACACCCTGAAGGATATGCTCAAGCAGCTCTGGACGTACACTTACAAAGGTTGTGCCAGTAAGTTTCTCGACAGGTGGATCGAGCTGGCCACAGAAACAGGCATTGGCGAACTCAGGCGGTTTGTCAAAGGGTTGGATCGGGCCAGAGAAGGACTCCTGTCATACTGTCAGCACCGAATAACCAGTGCAAAAATTGAGGCCTTTAACGGTGTGATCAAACGTATTGTCTACAAGGCTTGTGGCTATAACGACCTTGAATATCTGTATCTGAAAATCCGGCAGGAGGCTCAGATATGATCTGCCAACCTGAGAAAGCCCCATATTTTCAGGCCTGTCAAGTCCTGGGTAAGGGCGTTGGGCCAGCCAGGTTTTAATCAATGTTGTAGAGCCCTCCTCAATCTCTGTAGATTGGTTATGCTCAAAGCCGTGGATTATCTTTTCCACGGTTTCCAGGTTTGCAGTGCTTCTTTGTGTTGCGGTCCAGAATCTGGTGAACGTTAAAGAGTGATTTGGTAGCATGCGTACTCTTCTCCATGCATCCATGCATGTGCGGAATGCATCAGGAACCAAAGGGGTAGGAGGAGAGTTGCGAATAATGCGTATATCGCCTGCGGTTAGCCCGTATTTCTGTTGGGCACCGTCAAGTTCGCTGTCTAGTTCAGATATCTTCTGGGGATAGCCTGATTGCAGATTTGCACCAATGAGCGGTTTATTCTGTGTGCCGCTCGGAGAGTACTCTGGAGGTGTTTTGTAACCAGGTTGTTCTTGGGCAGAGGGATCAATTTGGCCTTCAATTGGATATGGTGCATGTTTTACTGATCGTTTCTCTATAGGTGTTGACTGCGCCCAGAAAGTGCCATAACGCTCGCGGTACTTCTGAAAAGTATCACCTTGAGGGTCTGTTATTTCTCCCATTAGAAATTGTAGGTAACCTTTATTTTCTCGCTCAAATGTCTCTCTTGTAACTAAGTGGCCATCTCGTGTCATGCCTATATCTTTGACATTTGACCCGTTACTGCAAAGTGCCATGAGGTCATTATTTACTTCATCAACACTTCTGGTTAAATACGTTTCGGGTAAAGGTCTGCTTTCCATTATTGTGGTCTCGGCGGAAATTTATCAGCTACATCGGCCTAGGGAGTGAGAATTTTAGAAACTGATCAGAGGTTTGCTGGATCACGGCAGGGTAAGAATCCCTGACACTTCAGTTATTGATGGTGAAGTCCATTTATAGTCCAATCTCATAGAAGCCCAGTGGGATGCCTCTCGGGCAGGCTGGTCTCACGTGAAACGGATTTCTTCCATATACAGCCCGTTTTGCAGTGGCGGATTTTTCTCCTGTCTACCTTCCCATAGGGCTTCTCTTGCTTGTCGGATGGCTTCACATGACTTAATGGGGGGATGGAAGGGTAAATCAGGCAGGATAATTCCGTTAAAAGAAATACTTATAACTCTGTAACTAAGCCCTCCTCTATCAGTGCAGGGTTATGTATTGGTAAAGGCTTCAATAAAAATATTCAGTATGGCCATGGTTTCACCATTTGCAGTTGTGGCCCGGCCTCCTTGCATGTCATTGGCAAATAGTTCTTTTTTGTCTTCTTGATCAAATAACTCTTTTTGGAGAAAGGATTTGACGGCACCGGATGCAATGGCACCAGTGTCCAGACCCAGTTTCATGGCACTGGCCCGTGTCTCATCATAATCATGAGCTTCCATATAGCCATCGGTATAGAGAGCATCGCTAATTTCTTTGATTTTTGGATAGGTCTCTATCAGATATTCGATATCGGATGCATCTTTGGCTCTCTTTTCAATAGTGCGATCAAGCCAGGCGACCAGCTTGAGCAGACAGATGCCTGCGGGGGAGGCGACCGGAATCACAATGGCAAGGTCAGAGCTGATTTTTATCTGCAACGCTGAAGCTAATGCTTCAGGGAATCTAAGGACATTCATTTTGAAATCATGCTTTGGAGGCCAGCTGATCTCATCGCTTTCGGCCAGTTCGCCAAAGGGAACAATATCGATCTCCCAGGGAAGGCCGTCGCTGTCCTGTTTCTCAAACTTCTGCTGTTGTTTTTTATTTGCCTGAAATCCAGAGTCCAGTAGCCGACCTCTCAAAGCTTCAAAGTCATCCCAGCTGCCAACATTGATGGCAAAATCAATATCCCTGGTACCGCGTTCTATGGTGGCATCAAAACCATGCACGAGTACAAGATCTCTGGCAGTGGCTCCGACGACCAGAATCTCAATATTCAATTCATGGGCATGACTGCAGATTTCGGCATACAGTTCTACCAGCCCTTTGTTGAGCTTGCCGCTGATATCAACGAAGGTATTTTTCATAAACTCTCTGCGCTGTTTCTATATTTCTTGGGTCGGCTGTGCTGATGAGGTCTGCATAGACAATCAGTGGATGGACAAGGTCATCCCCTTCTGCCAGGTACTTGGTCCAGAATGGTTCATACAAGTCCGCCACACTAAGCCTCCGCTCATTAGGCCTCATCTTGCGAAGTTTTCCGGCACGCATCAGTTCACCCATTTCAGCTTTCTTTATATATGTGGTGGTATGAGCAGCATTCAGATAGTTGGTATATTTTTCTGCCGCAACCTCTCCTCCCCATTGGGCGTTGAGGCCTGCAGGGTTAATGTTCTTCCACCAGTCTGGTTTGTTTGTTGTGAATGTACCTATATGGTGCTTGTTTCTAAGCACATGGGGGTACGCTTCTGCCCACTGGTCGATAAGCTTTCCCTTCTCTTGTAACACTCGCTTGTCTTTGTCGGCACTTGCCCGGATATATCCCATGGCTGCCAGATCACGAATAACGGCTCCAACTGTTGCCAGAGCTGTTCCTGCCTGTTCTGCAATTGTTCGGTAGGGAGCATTGAGTAACTCTGGCTTAAGCAAAAAGGCGTAAACAACTTTCATGCCTGCTGTCTGAAATGCTTTGCCGGGCTTCTCTGTGGCAGCAATGACTTCAGGTTTGTTGCCCATTACATACACAAATATATTGCCCTGGTTTATATAGGCATTACCGGCAGTATCAATAAACTGCACTTCGGCTTGCTTGAGAGCCTTACCTTTCTGGGGCGTTATATAGTCAGCAGCAAGAACAACGTTTGGCTCCGGACACTGTTTAAGCTGGTTTATCACCGTTCCTATATTGCTGTGAGCAGCCCACTTTTTTACCTGGGCATACAAGGTTCCCTGGTTATTCAGGTAGAGTGTTGCCCCCAGAAAATCCTGGTCGTTATCGTAGTGTTCACGGGCGATGGTGAGACGCTGGCCTATTACCTGGTTAATAGCCACAACAGCCTGTTCCAGGATATCTTTCTTATATGCTGCTCCTGCCATATTGCACCTCCTGGATAGTATCTCTGTTCACTATTATAGCTTGTTCATTATTAATGAACACAATAAAAAAGTGAACAGATTCCAGTGGTTGTATAAAAATACTATGGTTTGCTGGCTATTTGAGGGGCTCTTGAAGCTATTTTGTTCATAATTATGACTTGTTCATTATTAATGAACGTGACCACTGGCTGGAAGGTCGCCATGAGCCCAGCCTTCGAACACAGAAACAGCTGATGCGAGACCAGCTTATTCATGATGCATTTCTGCGCAATAAAAGCAGGGCTGGGGCCCGGCGTATTCAGAAGGATCTGCAAGATGATGGCTATCCCTGTTGCATAAAGACAATCTAGGCCAGTATGAAACGACAAAACCTGATTCCGAAAGCGGCACGTAAATTTAAAGTGACTACAGACAGTAAGCATTCACTGCCTGTGTCACCTAATCTGCTTGACCTTGAACGTCCTGTTCCCAAGCTGGGGGTATGCGCCCATTCCCTCGAAAAGTTCACTGTACAAAATTAAACCACCTTTTTTAGCCTGAAGTAGGTAGCCCTGGAAACCCCCGTCCTTTCCATGACTTCTTTCATGGGCGCACCTTCAATAATCATTTCTTTAGCTTGGTCTGCACTTCTGTGAGGCTTTCTGCCAAATTTGACTCCAGATTCTCTGGCAGCTTCCCGGCCTTCATTAGTCCGCTCAAGGATACGTTCACGCTCTGCCTCAGCAACCGCAGCCAGAATCTGAACAACCATTTTCCCCATCGTCCCTTCCGTACTCAGGCTGTTATCCAGAAAACGTATAGAAATTCCTTTTTTGTAACAGCTATCGACAATCTTGATCATGTCCGAGGTATTGCGGCCTAAGCGATCCATCTTAGTACAGATGATCGTATCGTCTTTCTCTGCTCTGATCAGTAGTCGCTGCAGTCCATCTCTATCTGCAGTTTTACCCGTCAGCTTATCCGTAAAAATCCGGTCTTCACGAACGCCGGCTTTTTTCAAGGCCGAAATCTGAACATTTAGTTTTTGTTGAGCAGTTGAAACTCTTGCGTAACCCAGAAGTGCCATTTTCCTTGTTCTCAGTATCAAAAGTCGAAATTGATACTATCAAGTCTCAGAATGACAAAAACAAGATTTTAGATACTTATTTTCACCGTTTCCTGTAAGGTATCAAAACTTACAAATTTTGATACTAAAAAAGCATAAGTGGTGTATGACTCAGAAGAACGAGAAGCGGCTTCACATTCTAAGCCCAAATGAAGTCAGGGAACTCTATGAACGGCCCATATTTAATCAGGCCGATCGGGAGGAGTATTTTTCCCTTGATCCTCATATGCAGAAAATCATTGCTAGTTTGGAAAAACTGGAAACCAGACTCTATTTTATCCTTCTGGTTGGCTACTTTAGAGCCAAGCCGGTAATTCCAAAATTTACCCTGGGCGGTGTAGCCGAAGATGCAGAGTACATTCGAAAAAACTATTTCCCTGATGAAAAAATTTCTCTGGATCAGCTGCCCAAAAGTACTCGCTCCAAACTTGTTGGAAAGATGCTGGAAACACTGGGTTTTACTCGTTTGTCGAAAGCTCACCAAACACACCTGATTACACGTATGAAGGATGTTGCCACCGTCTGTACTGATCCCAGATATATCTTTGATGAAGGGCTTTCCTTTCTTGGTCAGCAGAGGATAGCTCTGCCAGGTTACACCAGTTTGCAAAATATGGTGACTGAGGCTCTTGTGGGTGAACAGCAGCGCATCGAAGCTGTTCTGTCACATCAGATGTCTGAAACTACACAACATAAACTGAACAAGATACTCATGACCAAAGGCGCACTGAACAGCTTATCGGTCTATAAAGGATCAGCCCGTGACTTCTCACCCTCTGAACTTGACTGGGAGCTAGAAACGCATCAGGTCATCAAGGAAATTTATCCCGAGTTAAAGTCACT
>CBDEWF010000124.1:0-16857 GCA_965243775.1 Sansalvadorimonas sp. | reverse complement strand
GAGTTGTACTTCTATATGAATTTTAAAATATCGAAATGGTGACTGTTAAATGCTGATTGATGATATAAGGTGGTTTTATTTAATTAAAAATTGACGTTTGCCAAGAAGTGAACCATCAGTTGAAAGTCATTCACCAATTCGTGTTGGTGTTTTTCCTAATTAAACCGATAGCTATAGTTATCAGGCATAAGCGCCAGTTCGTTTGCTGTGCGCTTTAGAAATGACTCGCGACAGGGTTTGCTAATTCATGGACAGCGCAGCACCTTCAGATGGAAGCTGGGAATTTTCTGAAAATCCTCCCGCCAATACAGACATGCTGCTGGAATGCCTGGCAATAATAACCCGTCATTACGGCTACTCATATTCGCTTGACTCCCTGCGAGTAGGCATGCCCCTGGAAGATGGCAGATTTACTGTTGAGCTGTTTATCAGGGCTGCGGAAAGGGCTGGCATATCTGCAAAAGTGCAAAAAAGAAAGCTTTCAGAAATTTCATCCCTTGTTACTCCTGCAGTGTTGCTACTTGACCATAATATGGCATGTGTTTTGGTTGATATTGATCATCAGAATGATTGTGCCGAAATAATTACACCTGAAGCAGGAGACGGGGTTAAATTCGTCAGTTTAGAAGAATTGGAGGAGTACTATAGTGGATATGTTATCTACGTCAGAGAAAAACATCGATATGATAGTAGAACTCCAAGACAATTAAATATCAGGTCAAGGCACTGGTTTTGGGGAACCATATTCCACTCCTGGAAGATTTATCGTGATGTCCTTATTGCTTCTCTTCTAATTAATATCTTTGTCGTAGCAAGCCCGTTGTTTATCATGAATGTCTATGACAGGGTTATTCCTAATCTGGCATTTGAAACTCTTTGGGTTTTGGCAATTGGAGCTGCAATAGTTTTTATCTCAGATTTTGTACTAAAAATGGTACGAAGCTATTTTATTGATTTGGCAGGAAAAAAATCTGATATATTGCTTTCCTCACGCATTATGGAGAGGGTTCTTGGGCTTAGCATGGCAGCAAAGCCAAATTCAGTTGGTGCTTTTTCAAAAAGCTTACAGGATTTCGATAGTATTCGGGAATTTATAACCTCGTCAACCGTGACTTTATTAGTAGACCTCCCTTTTACATTTCTGATTGTATTCATTATCTATTTGCTGAGTGGACCTCTAGCTATTGTCCCCTTAGTCAGTATGCTTCTTATTGTCATTTACAGTATTGCTATTCAGGGGCCATTGCGTCGGTCAGTGGAGAAAACCATTCGCTCAAGTGCTCAAAAAAATGCCGTACTGATTGAGAGTTTGTCTGGACTGGAGGCTCTTAAAATTTCGCAGGCAGAAAGTGAGATCCAGTATAAATGGGAGAAATCAGTAGGGCATATTGCTACATGGGCAATCAAAACCAAGATGCTGAGTGCCTCAGCTTCAACATTTAGTTCACTTGTTCAGCAGTTGGCAAATATTGGTATGGTTATTTTTGGTGTTTATCTGATAGCTGATGGCAACTTGACTATGGGTGGATTGATAGCAGGTGTAATGCTATCTGGTAGGTGCATGGCTCCAATGGCACAGATTGCAGCATTGTCTACTCGTTACAATCAAGCAAAAACTGCTCTGGATGGGCTAAACCAGATTATGGAGATGCCCGTAGAAAGGCCTGATGATCGTGACTATGTGAATCGTCCAAATCTAATGGGTAGTATTGAGATTGAACATGTCAGCTTTAATTATCCGGGAACAGAAACATTGTCTCTTCATGATGTTTCATTAAAGATTGAAGCAGGCGAGAAGGTTGCAATAATTGGTCGTATTGGTTCAGGTAAAACAACTATTGAAAAGCTAATTCTTGGACTCTATCAACCAAATGAGGGCGCTGTTCGTGTTGATGGGGTTGACCTGCGACAAATTAATCCGACAAGCTTGCGAAGTAATATTGGGTGTGTGCCTCAAGATATCAATCTATTTTATGGGACCATTAAAGAAAATATTACCCTTGGGGCAAGTTATGTTGAAGATTCTCTGGTAATACGGGCAGCAGAGATATCAGGAGTTGCTGAGTTTGCAAATAAAAACCCAAATGGTCTGGATTTGATCATTGGTGAAAGAGGGCAAAACCTTTCCGGCGGCCAAAGGCAAAGTATTGCTCTAGCCAGAGCACTATTAACAGATCCTCCACTTCTTTTGCTTGATGAACCATCCAGCTCAATGGATAACACAACTGAGCGGAAGATGCGTCATCAGTTAATTGAACATTGTAGTGATAAAACCATTGTTTTAGTCACGCATAAGGCTTCAATGCTTGAGCTGGTTGACAGAATTATCGTCATGGATAGTGGCAGGATCGTAGCTGATGGACCAAAAGAACAGGTGCATGCAGCTCTTAAGGAAGGGAAACTTAACCTGGGTGGTTAATTATGGCTTCTAATAATTATCAACAGCCTCATAATGACGAAGATGATTATGATGATGAGGAGCTGTGGGAAGATGATGATTATCAGGACCAGGATTCATCTGATGATGATGCAGGTAAAGAGTATGTAGAAGATCTATCTTCAGAGTCTATTCATGATGAAGATATGAAATTCATCTCTGACCTGAATGCCGCTGTGATGGTCAAGAGGCCTATTGGAGCCCGCTTCTTAATCTATACCATGGTTTTGGTTCTTGCAGCACTTATAGTCTGGGCCACATATGCACCGATACTTCAGGTGACAAGAGGAATAGGAAAAGTTATACCTTCTTCAAGTGTTCAGGTTGTGCAGAACCTGGAAGGTGGGATTCTTCAAAATATCCTCGTTTCCTCAGGGCAGAGAGTCTCTTCTGGAGAACCTGTGATGCAATTAAGTGACGAAATTTACCGTGCCAGTTTCAGGGAAAGTGCTGTAGAGTACTACAGTGAACTTGCAAAAGTGTCACGTTTAAAGGCCCAGCTCTATGGCACTGTGTTAATGTTTCCCGCTGAACTTGAAAACCATCAGGATTATATAAGTAGAGAAAGAGTGGTATTTGATAAGAGGTCTTCAACGCTTTTAGCACAGCTGGAGATTGCAGATAGACAAATATCTCAATTACAGCATGAACTCACTTCTGCACAATCAAAATTAGAATTTCTAATAGAAAGCTATAAGTTAGAGAAAGAAAAGCTCGAGTTTATGTCACCTATGGCAGCTACAGGGGCTGTATCAAAAGCAGATTTTTTGCAGACCAAACAGCAGGTTAATAACCTGGCTTCTGAGAAGGTTCTAACTGAATTAAGTATCCCCAAGCTGGAAGACTCCTTTCAGGAGGCAATTGCAAGAAGACAAGAAATGATACTTCAATTCAGTGAAGAGACTGCTCAGGAGCTGAAGAAATCTGAAGTTCGCCTTGATCAGATAATCGAATATCAAAATGGACTTAATAATAAAATAAGGCGAACAACTGTTCGTTCTCCATTGGATGGAATTGTCAATAAAATACACATCAATACTATTGGTGGCGTAGTGCAGCCTGGAATGGATTTGATGGAAATTGTTCCGGTTGAAGATGAGTTGTTGGTTGAGGCAAAAATCAGTCCCAAAGATATCGGTTTTTTGAAAAAAGGTATGAAAGTTGTTGTGAAGCTAACTGCCTATGATTTCACAATATATGGTGGGCTTGAAGGGGTTTTGGAATTTATTGGTGCAGACACAATAAAAGATGAAGAAGGTGAGGAATTCTATATCGTAAGAGTAAAAGCAAATAAAAATTATATCGGGAGCGATAAAAATAAACTTTACATTATTCCAGGAATGGAAACAAATGTTGACATTATAACAGGTGAAAAAACGTTGATGGAATATTTCCTAAAGCCAATTTTAAGAGCTAAGGAAAACGCATTGACTGAACGATAATATGATTTGGTTCTTGTTGAATCAATCTCGGGAATGATAAGGCGTTTGTTTATATAAGGTAACTTTGGTAATAGCAGATCATGGACGGATCAAGCTCTCAAGGTGAGAAAAAGCCACAAAATCAGGTGACAGCACATGCTTCTGTATCTGCTCAGCCTGCACCTGCACCTGAGCCAAAGCCAAAGCCAAAGCCAAAGCCAAAGCCAAAGCCAAAGCCAAAGCCCAAAGCCAAAGCCTGAACCTAATCAACCTGTCACTATTCAAGCTTCGGTTGTTACCAAGTCAAAACCCAAAAAAGAAGAGAAACCTAAGGAACCGGAGCCACCAATACAGCAACCAGAACAGAATGCTGCAGCTCCCAAGGCTCCTGGTTTACAGGTCAAGGCCAAGAAGAAAGAGGTTGTTAAGAGCTCCGATCAACCACAGCCACAGCTACAGCTACAGCTACAGAGTCAAAAGGCGCAAGCAGTAGCGCCTCTAAGTACAGAATCCAAGCCTGCAGGGGAACGACAAGAAAGAATAGAACCTCAACTAGGGAAAATTGAGAATACTCTTTTTAAAAAGTCTGCAAAGAGCAAGACAAACCGTGCTCAGGGCTTCAATCTCAAAAACAAAAGACGTCCTCGAAAAGATTTTAAGTCTTCTAAGAAGATGAAACCTTCTAATTTAGCGAAAAGAAAATTGGAGGCTGCTGCTATGCCTAAGCAGAACGATGGTTCCTATATGGGGGCGGGTAGAATAAGTGGATATAGAATTGTTAATACCATCTGGCTGTTAATCTCTATTCCACTTTTTATCTTTACGATGTGGAATTACCTGAAGGATAATGTTTACAAAATAGGTATTCAGGTTGGATCTGAGCACGCAGTTGGTGTGATCTACAATGACATAATTTCGAAAGCTGCGAATCAAGACTGTCGTACAATACATGTAGATATAGGTGACCAGCATGTTGATCTGGTCAGTGCGGAGTGCTCGGGAAGTACTGATAAAGATAAATTAGGCGATAATAAGCACGCATCTGCTAATAGGCAAGACTCTACAGTGTCTATGAAGAGTGAACAGCCAATATCTGCTTCTTATAGAGACGCTGAAAGGTGGCTGAAGAGTGATAATACGACTAGAACGCTGTATGTCGTGACGGGTTCTAAGAAAGAAGACAAGACGAAAAAACAGTAGTGCTAGATAACTTTGTTGGAGCAGCAAGTGTTTGAACTCATGGAGACTTCAGACCTCAAGTTCAGTTTAGCCTTTCTGTAGATCTTCACCTGGATAGCATCCACAAGCACCAGAGAAGGGCTCCTCTTCCTGTTTATTGCTTAAGTCATCTCACGGATTAGTGATGTTCCCTTTCTTATCTGCTACGTTGATAATAGTTTGAAAAAAATTTGAACTTTCGTTTGCCGAGCAGAATAAGAAGTATAAGGAAAGGAACCGAAATCACATGGCTGTGAATCTGGCAATCCCCGTCTCAGAAACCTTGTATCGAACCTGCCAAAAATATATCAACAGTGTTGAGGAGCAACCCGGTCGGGGAGATGCTCGTAGATTAACATCTGTTATGAATATGACTATTGCAGAGTCTATGGGAGCTGTGGGTCTGGATATTCTCAAACATGCTGAGCTTGGACACACCATTTATTTCATTGCCACAATGGCTGAGAAGGCGGTTTTGGCTGTGACCAACTCCATTCTCAAGCGAGTTATCCGGCAGATGGGTTCGAGTCATCATCAGATGGCGGCGTTTTATATGAAGAATTTACTTAAAGAAGTTGACCACCCACTTGAAGGCCCCAGTGTTTGTCTTGCTATTCCGATTGAGCATTCAACGGCTGTTGGCATCCTTGAGATGATTGAGCGCAGCAAGGTTGAGCCAGAGAAACTGACCCGGGAAGAAATTGGTGCTCACCTCGGAGAAGTGCTGGATGCCTGGCTTGATGTTGTGCTGGCTAAGCCTCTGGCAATGATGCAGTTGGACTCTGTGGCAAGTCGATTGGCTGAAAAGGGTATTGATACAGCCAGGTCAACTCTCCACGGCGCATCATTTAAAGCTTATCGCCATCTGACCAAGAACCAGAAGAGAAAGATTGGCGAATACCTTAGCCACTTCTTTCTTGATGATTCAACAGTCCTGGTCGATGCCCCCGCCGCTTAACTCGAGCATTCAGCTATAGGATGATCTGTCTGTAGAGTTGTCTTCCTGTGTTGTTATTAATATTTCCAGTCTGCTTTTATCTGTTGTCATTTCTGGGCTTCAGTCTCATCTGACGTGGTAGAATAGCGCCTACGCTGACAGAAAAAAATGAGACAAGTGAAGGATCAAAGGGATACCGGTCATGTCCAGACGGGGTTTCTGCTAAGTCGGAGCAGTTATGATCGTAACCGGCATACTGAAATTATCTTGTGGGTGGTTACGCCTGATGGACCGGTACGACTGGTTGTTGAAGGTGAACAGCCAGTTTTCTTTATTCCAATAAAAGAGCTGGATCAGGCAGATCAGGTTCTCATCCGGCAGGATATTCGATACACAAAAAAAATAGTGTCACTGAAACAGTTTGATCAATCTCCTGTTTGTGCGCTCTATTTTCAGACTTTGGATCTGACTTGGAAAGTTAGGCGATACCTATCTGATTCAGGTCTCACAATGTACGAAGCTGATATTCGTCTCCATGATCGCTACCTCATGGAACGCTTTGTCTATGGCGGGCTTGATTTTGTCGGTCAGGTTAGAGAGTGTGATGATTATGTCGAATACCGTAATGTAAAAATTCGTCCCGCCAGTTACCTTCCTGAATTTTCTGTTGTTTCTCTGGATATAGAGTGTTCTGCCAGAGGAGAGCTGTATTCCGTTGGCCTTTATGGTCATGGATCTCTCAACAGAGAGCAGGGATTAGTGTTGATGATAGGGCAACAGGAATCTTGTGCTGATCCGGCTATAACATGGGTCAATGATGAAAAAACTCTTCTGGTTCAGTTAGTTGAGGCCATCTGTAGTTGGGATCCAGATATTGTTATTGGCTGGAACGTAATAAATTTTGATTTCCGGCTATTGATTCAGCGCGCTGACATCCATGGTATTAAGCTGGCTGTTGGACGTGGGCGGCGACCTGCCATCTGGAGGGATCGAAAGGGAGAGAGTGGTCAAGGATACGTTACTATCCCTGGAAGGATGGTTATTGATGGGATTGATGGTCTGAAAGCAGCAACATGGCACTTTGACAGTTTTAGTCTTGAGTCTGTTGCCCAGGCTCTGCTAGGCAGAGGCAAGGCAATGGAAGATGTCGATAATCCCATGGATGCTATCACCCATGACTTTGTTCACAACAAGCAAAAGCTGGCTAAATACAATCTTGAAGACTGTCGTCTGGTCTGGGATATCTTCGAGAAGACCCGGTTGCTGGATTATCTTCGTCTTCGCAGTCATCTGACTGGACTAGAGCTTGATCGTCAGGGTGGCTCAGTTGCTGCCTTTACCAACCTTTATTTGCCCCTGTTGCATCGGGCGGGTTATATTGCTCCCAATCTTCCCAGTGCTGGCGGGCTGGCCAGTCCTGGTGGTTATGTCATGGATTCAGTACCAGGGCTGTACAGTCATGTTCTGGTCCTGGACTTTAAAAGCCTGTATCCCTCTATTATCCGTACGTTCAAAATTGATCCTATGGGATTGGTGGAAGGTTTATTGGAGCCTGGGATCGCGATTCCCGGATTTCGTGGTGCTATGTTCTCACGGGAAAGAAATTTTCTGCCAGATATTATCACTTCGCTGTGGCAACAGAGGGATGAAGCCAAGAGAGAACAGGATTCTGCACGCTCGCAGGCATTGAAAATAATTATGAACTCTTTTTACGGCGTGCTTGGTTCAGGGGGGTGCCGCTTCTACGATACCCGCTTGGCCAGCTCAATTACCATGCGCGGGCATGCCATTATGCAGCAGACTGCACGGTGGATTGAGGAGCAGGGGTACCGGGTGATTTATGGTGATACCGACTCCACTTTTGTATTACTGGGAGACAAGGTTAGCTTTCAGGAGACAGATCGCATTGGCAAGCAGCTGGAATCAGATATCAACCAGCGCTGGCAGAAATTGATAAGGGAGGAGTTTGATCTCGACTGTTACTTGGAGCTGGAGTATGAAACCCTTTATACCCGATTTTTAATGCCTACTATCCGGGGTTCTGAAACTGGTAGCAAGAAACGTTATGCCGGGGTCAAGAAAACTGCACACGGAGAAGAGCTGGTTTTCAAAGGTTTGGAGACAGTTCGATCCGACTGGACCGCTTTGGCCAAGTCATTCCAGACAGCTCTGTATGTGAAAGTATTCTCTGGAGATTCACCAGAAGAACTGGTCAGGGAATATGTTGAAAAAACTCTGGCAGGAGAGATGGACAAGCAGTTGGTATATCGGAAACGCTTACGCCGATATCTACATGAGTACGTAAAGAATGTACCTCCCCAAGTACGGGCTGCCCGTAAAGCTGATGATCTCAATAAACAAAAGGGAAAACCTTTAAAGTATCAGCACAAGGGCTGGATCAGCTATCTAATAACAGTGGCAGGACCTGAGGCGGTTGAAAACCAGACAAGTCCCATTGATCACCAGCATTACATTGATAAACAGCTGAAACCAGTAGCAGAGGGCATTTTACCTTTTATTGGTTTGAGTTTTGAGGATATTATTGATATTCAACGGGGACTCTTTTAAATTGTCTTATAACTTATTGAAAAATAAATTATTTTTAAGTTGGTGATGACTCCATAACCAGCCATGTTCCAACAGCAAGCAGATTTCTACAACAATCAATACCGGCAGGGAAAATCTACGTGTTCACTTCGCTTGATCGCTACCCCTTTAGTGGCTTCTATCGAATAGTGTATGGTGGTTTCGAGTGCTGATGCAGTTAATCTGACTGTCAAACGGCCTCTTTATTATGAATAACGTAGTTTGTTTTTGTCTATCACCTTGTTGCATTTATTGGCTGTGTATGAGGTTGCACAATGGAGCTACCAAAGAGATGGCCAAGACTTATCCTTTGAGTGAAACTTGAGCACAACGGATGTGCTCACTCCTCCCCTGGCAAACCCCTATACCATAATTTTATAGGTAGTGGCCATTTTATGGTTTCTATTGAAGAGAAGTCTTTTGAGTTCATAGCAGCCAGAGCTGATGTAGTTATTATAAAATTGAATTGAAGCTACTGGCCTAGAAAATCCATGATTCCACTTCTCCAGTCGGAGTTGTCTTCAAGCCAGAGTCTGACATTGTTTCCCCGCCCTATACTCCAGTGAGCAGGAAGAAGGAGTTGCCTGCTGTCGTCGTGTCTCCAGCTCCAATAGGGTGAGAAATAAAAGACCTTGCTCACAGCTTCTGTTTGATCCGACATAATCTCTTTGAGCCATTTGGATACTTCAGAGTAACAGCGCAGGGAGCTGCGGTTTAATCGTGCATTGGAATGGGCCGTTTCTTCTAAGAAAGCTTGCTCATTGTCTAACGCGTTCTCCAGGTTCTCTGTATCCAGAATGGCGACGATCTTATCAGCTTTCTCTATCCAGGCCTTCTGGAGAATACGAAGTTTTTTCCACTGCTGATTGGGTATCCAGACCGGGTTAATTTCAACAATTTTTACCTCTTCCCCATTGAGCTGGTGAAGATGAGTTTTTATCGGGTCTGGTGATATCGGCAGGTTTTCACTGCTTGAGCTCAAGCGTTCTCCCGATAACAGATACTCTATGATAACTGCCCTTGCGTTCTGGGATGAGGGGGCTCTGTCTTCTGTAACAACAATGACTTTTTCAGTAGTATCACTAATGCTATTCAGTTCATCTTCAAGATCGACATCATTGAAGTAGTTATTACCTACGTAGTGGGAGGTGGTGATATTTTCCGGATCAATAACCAGCTCGGAGACTGAATGCCTTCTTGGCCTGGTACTATTTCGTGCTGGAAGTTCATCTTCTGCCTCTGAACCAGATTCTGAATCAGTATCTGCATCCTCACTTCCAGATGATATGGTTTCGCCTTCATCTTCTGAGGAAATATTTTCATATTCACTTTCTGATGCAGCATCCTCCTCTTCACTTGAGGAGTATTCGCTGTCGTCATCTGGCTCTTCAATCTGGCTGATATCATCTTCCTCTTCGATATCCTGACCATCATCAGTATCACTCTCCTCTTCGATGTCTTCCTTAAGCTTGTTTTTATCTTCGGTTATTTTCTGGTGAAACCAGGCCATACCATATTCAAGCAGAGCCCGGTATGTAGCTGACTTCAGTGAAGAGGCCAGCCGCCACAACCCTTTACCGGGATTCGGGGCCAGCCGTCTTTCAACATTGCTTAACCACTGCTCTGATATTTCGTTGGCGCTCAAAGTTGTGTTGAGCCAAATATCGGGCTTTCCAGTTCCCTGACTTCTTCCATGATCAATGAGAAAGTAGCCTTCGCTTCCTAAGGGAGTCACTTGGAGTGTATGTCCCCCGATAGCCGTCACTTTGATATTTTCGTCATCAGGAATTGAGCAGTATGCTCTGGGCTGCCCACTTTCAAGAAATTGAATAATGGATTTGACTATTGCAGGTGCAAGTGGGTTCAGCAGTTCTGTCTCGCCTGTATAGGGCTTGTTATTTTGCAAGGCATCAGTTATCCAGGTTGTTATCTGTCCCTGTCCAGTGATTTCAATAGTTAACTGATTAATGGTTGAAGCGTTTCTTGCCAGAACTTTTAGGTGCTGCGTGTTTCCTTCTTTGGGTTCTGGAAGCAGGGAAAGACTGGTAAATCCCTGGGTCAAAGCGCTACAAAGCAGATTGTTAAGACGGGCTTGCAAAATATCTGATGCAATAGGGAAACATTGAAAACTCTCCTGTGTGGCAGAGGCTATGGTCAGTGCTGGTGTGGGCTCTGTTGAATAGAACAGCTGCAGGGGTAGGCTGCTATATTCATCGCTGGCTTTGACTTCAACAACCCCCTGGTAGAAAGGTTGTCTTTGGTAACTGTACTCTCTGAATCCCTGCAGGATATTCGGTGTCTCAATAAGCAGATGGCGCAGAATCAGCCTTTTCCCCAAATTGGAGAGCAGGGTATTTGCCTTAAAGGGACTGAATATTGCGAGAGAAAACTTGACTCCCTGTCGTATCGAAAAGTCAATCCAGTCATGGGAGGTCATTGTGTCGATTGCCAGACTGGCACCCGTCATGATCAGGCCAAGGGGCAGCTTTCTGGGGGCCATGTATGAAGTCAGCCCGGTGGACAGGAGTATCCCCCCCATAGTGAGAACATTGATTGCTTCGTTGCGGATATACCAGGCAGCCAGGCTCTGTTCTGGAGGGCGGAGGCGACTTTTGAATTCTGCAGGTAAAGATGATTCAACAGGTGGAGGATCAATATTCAGTTCGGCCTGGGAAGACAAAGGGGTAAGGGATAGCAAAATACTTATGAATGCTATCAGGTACCACTGCCTGATCATACCGATTCTTGAGACCTTCTAACTGGGGAGGCCAAGAGAATAGACCATAGCAGCAGCCAGTAGACAGCAACTCTGCAACCAGAGGTTGCAGAGTGTTTGGGCTGTTTGTATGGTTATATGGGGAGAGGGCTTAAGCCGCTCTGTCTTGATCTGATTTTTTCTTTGCAGTGTTGTTTCTGGAGGGCAGACTGTGATCATGGGGTTCGACAACCGGCCCAAAATGTTCCAGTGGGAAGTCATCAACATTGACCATTTTCAGAACATCCTGTTCAAAGCTGAGTATGAATGCCCCTTCTTCTCTGGACAGGATTCCAAGATCAACCGCTGCAGAAATACGACCCTCTATAGTTAGCTCAGTTTCTGAGAACCTTCCTTTCTTAAGGGCAAGACTGATCCTCCGGTAAATAGGATCTGCCTGATCCACCCTCTGAAGCAGGGAGTCATAGTTTGAGAGTGGATTGTTACCGTTATCATCACGCCAACATCCCTCTAACAACCGTTCCCTGGAATCAGTTGCTGCTGATATCAGCTGAACAACCTTGGAAATAAGGCTGTCTTCCGGTGGTTCCACCTGCCGGCCAAGAGGCAGGGTTAAAGCCCGCAATGGCCAGCCAACAGTCCGCGGCAGGTTGGAAATGACACCATTAAGGGCTTGTTCAAATTCGTGGAACAGTTTTTGGCAGCTGTAATTAACTAGGGGCAGGTCAGCTTCGTGCCGACCTTGATCTTCCCAGTGTTTTAATACACAGGAAGCCAGATAGAGCTTGGATACCATATCGGCCAGCCTGGCAGAGATCAGCTCCCTGAACTTCAACTCACCACCCAGGGTCAGCATGCATATATCAACTGTGAGGGCGAACGAGGCACTGTAGCGGTTAATTCTCTGATAGTGTTTCCGGGTTGGAGATGATACAGGTACAGATGATAAGGTGGCCCCGGTCAGGCTAAGAACCAGCGAGCGTACGACGTTGGAAAGTATAAAGCCAATGTGACCAAACAGAGCCCGGTCAAAGTCTCTCAGATTATCTGCCGCCGCTGCATGCATTTCCGGAAGTACATGGGGGTGACAGCGAATTGCCCCTTGGCCGAATGTGATCATGGAGCGAGTAAGGATATTGGCACCTTCAACCGTAATAGCCACGGGAACAGAGGCGTAACTGGCTGCAAGATAGTTGTTTGGGCCGGTAATAATACCCTTGCCACCATGAATATCCATGGAATCAATCGCTATCTGGCGAGCCATTTCTGTCAGGTTGTACTTGAGAATGGCCGAAGGCACAGCAGGTTTTTCACCTTGATCAATGGCAATAGCCGTTACCCGGGCGGCGGCAGTTGATATGTAGGTATTTCCGGCAATTCGAGCCAGAGCCTCCTGGACACCTTCCAGCTTGGCTATAGGGACATTGAACTGGCGCCGGATTCTGGCATAGGCACCGGCTGTAGCAACGGCATATTTACCCCCGCCAGCTCCTGAGGATGGCAGGGTGATACAACGACCGACAGAGAGGCATTCAACCAGCATTTTCCAGCCCTGGCCGCGCCTGTCTGGCCCACCGATAATGAAGTCCAGGGGGATAAAGACATCCTTGCCCCGGATAGGACCATTCATAAACGGAGAACCCAGAGGCTTGTGACGCCGGCCAATATCCATACCTTCCAGGTCTCGGGGCAGAAGGGCAACGGTAATGCCAATATCGTTTGTATCTCCCAGTAAACCGTCAGGATCAAACATACGGAAGGCCAGTCCGACAACGGTAGCAACCGGTGCAAGGGTTATATAGCGCTTGGAAAAATTCAGGCGAATACCCAAAACCGTTTTCCCATCATATTCCCCCTGGCAAACAATGCCTGTGTCGGGGAGAGACGTGGCATCAGAACCAGCCCTTGGTCCAGTAAGGGCAAAACAGGGTATATCCCGGCCGTCGGCCAGGCGGGGAAGGTAATGTGTTTTCTGTTCTTCTGTTCCATACTTCAACAGCAGTTCAGCCGGCCCGAGGGAGTTTGGGACACCAACTGTGGAAAAAACTGAACCGGAAAGTCCGGAGAGGGTTTGGAGGACTGCAGATTGTGCCTGGGCAGAAAAATCTAGGCCGCCATAAGCCTTTGGAATAATCATGGCGAAGAAGCGTTCTTTCTTCATGTAGTCCCAGACTTTTCTGGGCATATCACCGCTATTGTTAATCTCCCACTCATCAATCATGGCCGCAAGTGTGGAGACTTGGTTGTCGAGAAAGGCCTGCTCTTCATCGCTCAACCCGGGATTGGGATGGCTGAGCAGTTTATTCCAGTTGGGTTGACCGCTGAAAATTTCTCCTTCCCACCAAACTGTGCCAGCTTCCAGTGCTGTTTTCTCTGTATCGGACATCTCCGGCAGTAATTTCTTGTAGATCTTGAAGATGGGGCGGGTGATGGTTCTTGCCCGAAAGCTTGTCTGGCCAAGAATGGTCAAGGCAACTGTTGCCAGCAGGGCTAAGACAGTGGCGCCAAGGCTGGCAGCAAACAGCCAGGATAAAGCGAAAAGAGATAGCGGTAAAAGAGCCCAGAGTCATAATGGTGAATTTTAGGTCAACTCGCTTGTAGGCCAGAGTCAGCAGTAATGCTATCAGCAGGAGGGACCAGATAGTCAGCATAGGCTTCCCCTTGTGTGAGAGGTTTACCAGTTAATACAAGCACATTTAACCTGTGCAGATACTGGCAGAAGTGCTCGAAAATTGTGGCATTACTGCCAAGAGGGAACAGTTAATTTTTTTTGATTTAAAGGGAGGTGTAATTAAAGCGAAAAGAGATAAAGACTAATTTTCTTTATTTGTGGTTATTGGGTATCAAATCCTAGTGATCTCTCCCACCGGTGGCAGGAGAGACGCTGATTAATTATTGATAAACCCCCGGCTATGCCGGGGGGACTCGCACAGGTTCTACCTTTACAGCGGTACCTACCTTGATGTTTCCGCCAAGAAACATTGAGGTGTACCTATGCCAGACTACAAGAGTCTGAGTCATACTCGTTGGGATTGTAAGTATCATATTGTCTTTATCCCGAAGAAAAGGAAGAAGGTGATTTATGGAAACTTGAGGAAATTTCTTGGAGAGATATTTCACGAGTTAGCCAAAAGGAAGGACTGTAAAATCCTGGAAGGACACTTGATGCGAGATCATGTCCATATTTGTATCAGTATCCCACCGAAGTATTCGGTATCTAATGTTGTGGGTTACATCAAAGGAAAAGCTGCGATTCACATTGCCAAGAATTTCAAAGGAAGACAAAGGAATTTTACAGGGGAGCACTTCTGGGCAAGAGGATATTTTGTTTCTACGGTCGGGCTTGATGAAGATGTAGTGAGAGCATACATCCGAGATCAAGAGAAAGTAGAAGAGCATCGTGAGCAGATGAAGCTGGACTGGTAATCGCGCCCATGGGCGCAACAATAGCCCTTTGAGGGCGTCCCCTAAATAAGCCTCCGGCTCTGCCGGAGGTCATTTAACTTTTATAATACTTGTCGGAGAAAGTTCTGTGTGCGGAGGTCTTGGGGGTTATCCAGAATTTCTTCTGGAGTGCCCATTTCTACAATCTTGCCGCCATCAATAAAAATAATCCGGTCAGCCACTTCCCGGGCAAAGGGGATTTCGTGAGTCACCACCATCATGGTGCGTTTCTGCTGGGTTAATTTTTTCATCAGGTCTAGCACTTCATGGACCTTTTCCGGGTCCAGAGCTGATGTAGGTTCGTCGAACAGCATAAGATCTGCATCCAGAGCCATAGCCCTGCCAATCCCGATACGCTGCTGCTGGCCCCCAGAAAGGGCAGAAGGCCAGGCATCATGACGGTCGGCGAGACCAACATCTTCCAGGATAGTCATGGCTTTTTTTCGGGCTATCTTCTCTGGCATGCCGTGAACTGTCGTCAGGGCTTCGGTTATATTGCCAAGAGCTGTCTTGTTCTTGAACAAGGCATAATTCTGGAACACAAAAGAGGTTTTTCGGCGCAGAGCCAGAATGTCTTTCTTGCCTGCTTTGTCAGCCCGCACATTAAGGGCGGCAATGGAAATAGTGCCGCTGTCTGGAGTTTCCAGATAATTTACACAGCGGAGCATGGTAGATTTACCACTGCCTGACGGACCCAGAACAACAACAATTTCTCCCTGGGCAATATCAAGATCAATACCATCCAGAACGGATTGTCCGTTAAAGGCTTTGTGAAGGTTACGAATTTCCAGCAGTGCCATCAGTAAGCCTCTTCCAGTCTTTTTTCCGTGTATTTCTGACCCCAGGTCATAATCATGATGACTATCCAGTACACCAGAGCCAACACCAGGTAACTTTCCAGAAACCGGAAACTGGAAGCGGCTTCAAGCTGAGTCTTTGCCATGATTTCTGCAACGCCGAGAGTAAAGGCCAAGGAGGTACTTTTCAGCAGGTCAATAAAGCTGTTCATCAGTCCCGGAACAGCAATGCGGGCCGCCTGGGGCAGGATGATTCGACGCATGGCAGTCAGGCGATCCATTCCTACACTCAGGGCAGCCTCCATCTGACTTTGATCAACACCAAGAATGGCCCCACGAATCAGTTCAGCCATATAGGCGGCAAAATGAAGTCCCAGGCCCAGAGTGGTGGCTTGAAAGGCAGTAATCACCGTCATGCCCGGGAACATTTGGGGTAGCCCGTAATAGAACAAAAACAGCTGTACCAGAAGGGGGGTGCCGCGGAAAAAAGAGATATAGAGCTGGGTGAATCCGTTCAATCCGGGAATCCGGAAAATCTGGACAATGGCAAAAACTATGGCCAGTACCAGAGCCAGTAACATGGCCAGGAAGGACATCCCCAGAGTAACAGGTAAAACACCGACCAGCTGAAACAGCAGGTCGGTGGCAAAAGAAAAATCTAATCCGGTCATAGAGTTGTTATATCGTGCTCAAGTCAGCCTTTACGGGTGATATCAGTACCGAACCATTTGCCTGAGATTTTCGCCAGAGTGCCGTCTTCACGCATGGCTTTCAGAGCCTTATTCACTTGCTGGCGGAGCTCTTCAGAGGCTTCAGTCTTCAAATAGGGCATGGCGTTTTCAATAATCTCGAAGGGTTCGCCAGCGGGTTTCAGTGGGAGACCGGACTTCTTGATCAGTTCAGCCGCAGAGAGGCGATCCATAATAAATGCATCAACACGACCCAAAGCCACTTCCTGCTCTATACCACCGGCGCTATAGGTTTTAATGGTGATTTCGTTGTTGGTATCGAACTTACGCAGCAGCTCTTCAAAGTTGGAACCCAGGTTGACTGCTACATTACGTCCCTTCAAGTCTTCCAGACCATCAATGTTGTTGATATTGGCATTAACAGTTATCTGGGCACCGTCAAATACATAGACATCGCTGAAACTGTACTTCTTCAGGCGCTCTTCGGTAATGGTGATCTGGTTGGAGATAGTATTGATACGCTCGCTGTCCAGCATGCCGAACAGGCTGGCAAAAGGTGCAGTGACAAATTCTACTGGACGATCCAGGCGTTGCCCCAGCTCATTCCAGACA
>CBDEWF010000123.1:0-12984 GCA_965243775.1 Sansalvadorimonas sp. | reverse complement strand
TGAACTTGAATATCATCTGCACATTCTGAATAAGCCCGTCCTTATAATGTCTGAGAAAGGTGGTGCAAGCTTTGATAGCAGATTTAAATTTCCTACGAATGTTAATGCAAGATTTCATAACATCTTTTAGTTGTTTTGGTGGCTCTATTGCCCAGGCAATAATTAAGGACAATAATGTTGTTGATATTAAAAAATATAATTCAGTAATGCTTCCATCAGTCATTAAATAACACCTCCATGTGCACACTTGACCATTCACTGGAGCATTCCTAAAAAAATGCCCCAACAAACCATTAGGCTACATAACCAAAAATTTGATCTATCACCTTCTCGAATTGTCAGCACAAATAACACTGTTGTTACCCCACAAAACCACCTACCTTATTCAAACTCCCACCCCAAAGTCGTAAAATCCCCTGTCAGGCCGTCAGCAGGTATCAAGGAGCAGGTAACCAGGTATGGGCAGCAGCAAACAACCACAGAATTCCAACTTTACCTTCCTGAAGGGACACGACCCTTTGTTCCTGGCCCTGGCTGCGTCTGCTGAGGCTTCCTTCTCCAGCGACCCTAACACCACCCTGATTAAACTCAGGCAACTGGGAGAAGCCCTGGCGCAACATATCGCCGCTCTCTATGGCATCGAATCAGAAGAACCCCTCAGCCAGAACGACCTGCTCTATCGCCTAAACCGCGAGCTGGATTTTGATCCCCGCGTACGGGAGATGTTTCACCTCCTGCGTAAGGAAGGTAATAAAGCTACCCACGAATTCCATACCAGCCACCGTGAGGCCATCAGCGGGCTGCGTGTGGCTTATGAACTGGCGATCTGGTTTCACCGCTCATTCAGCAAGCAGGGCAGCAAATTCAAACCGGGTCCATTCGTGCCCCCCGCCGACCCTAGTCGGACATTAAGTGAGCTGCACGAACAGATTGAAAAACTGAAAGGTGAGCTGAACGCTAAGAACATAGAACTCAGCTCCAGCCAGCAGCTCACCGAACTGGTAAAGAAAGAAAAGGCCGAATATGAAGCTCTGGCTTTGGCAATGGATGAAGAAGCCAGCCAGCAGTCTCAGCAGGCGAAGGAACATGAACAGGCACTGGCAAACCAGAAACAGGAATATGAATCCAAACTGTCTGAGCTGCGCCAGCAGATCAAGGCATTAAGTGATGCTGAACGCAGCAGCAAGCGCAGCACCATTGCCAAAGCAACGTCTACAGCAGGGAAGAAAGTCGCTCTCGACGAAGAGATGACCCGCATCCTGATTGACGAACAGCTCACCAGAGCAGGGTGGACAGCAGACAGTCAGGAACTCACCTGGAAGAAGGGCACACGCCCCGAGAAAGGCAAATGCAAAGCCATCGCTGAATGGCCTACAAATGAGAATGGTGAAAAAGGCCGGGCTGACTATGTTCTATTCCGTGGTCTTGTGCCCATAGCCATAGTTGAGGCCAAACGAGAGAACGCAAATGTCGCGGGTAAAATTACCCAGGCAGAACGCTACAGCCGGGGCTTCCCGATTGAAGCGCCAATCAAGAGCACGTGGGAAGAGTCAGGCCGCACCATCGCTTGGCCTTATGAGCAATCTGGTCACTATCAAATCCCGTTCGTGTACTCCTGCAATGGCCGCCCGTATGTGAAGCAGCTGGCCGAACAGTCTGGTATCTGGTTCCGGGATGTGCGCCTTAACAGCAACACCAAGCGGGCACTGCCGGAATTCCATACACCTGATGGTCTGATGGATCTTCTGCGCCGTGACCGTGAAAAAGCGGAACAGGCTTTAAAGAATGAAAGCTTCGGCTACCTCAAACTGCGGGACTACCAGGTAAAAGCTATTCAGGCCGTAGAAAACACCCTGGCCAGTGATATTCGCATCGCATTGCTGGCAATGGCCACAGGTACCGGTAAAACCCGAACCATCATCGGTTTGATGTACCGCTTTCTGAAATCCGAACGCTTCAAGCGCATTCTGTTTCTGGTAGACCGTACCGCCCTTGGCGATCAGGCGACTGATGACTTCAAGGAAGCTCCGCTGGAACAGAACCAGCCCCTGGCCAAGATCTACAACATTGCCGAGATGGGCGATATGCAGGCCGAGGCGGAAACTCGTGTCCAGGTCGCTACAGTACAGGCTATGGTGAAGCGCATATTTGCCTCAGACCAGCCACCACCCGTAGACCAGTACGACTGCATCATCGTGGATGAAGCCCATCGTGGCTACACCCTCGACCAGGAAATGACCGAAGGCGAACTCTCCACCCGTGAAGCGGCGCAGTATCAATCCAGTTACCGTCGGGTGCTGGACTATTTTGATGCCGTCAAAGTCGGCCTGACGGCAACCCCAGCGCAACACACCAGCGAGATTTTCGGTCGCCCTGTTTACACCTACTCTTACCGGGAAGCCGTAGCCGACGACTGGTTGATAGACCACGAGCCGCCCACCCGATACCTCACCAAACTGGCAAAGGAAGGTATTCACTTTGTCAGGGATGAGCAGGTCAATGTGATCGACACACAAACCGGTGAAGTGGTGTCAGAAAAGCTGGAAGATGATCTTAACTTTGAAGTCGAAGCCTTCAACAAGCGGGTGATTAACGAACATTTCAATCGGGTAATCTGCGATGATCTGGTCACAAGGTTTGACCCGTTCGGCCATGAAAAAACCATGATCTTCTGTGCCACAGACCTGCACGCCGATATGGTCAAACGCCTGTTGGATGAGGCCTTCAAGGCTATGTACGACGAAGAGTACAACCAGGAAGCTGTCGCCAAAATCACCGGCAAGAGCGATCAGGTGAAAAAGCTGATCCGCCGCTTTAAAAACGAGAATTACCCGAACATCGCCATCACCGTTGATCTGCTCACCACCGGCATTGATGTGCCCCGCATCTGTAACCTGGTATTTATGCGCCGGGTGAAATCCCGGATTCTGTATGAACAGATGATTGGTCGCGCCACCCGCCGCTGTGATGAAATCGGCAAAACTGTGTTCCGCATTTATGACCCGGTGGATATCTACGCCACTCTGGAAGATGTAAACACCATGAAGCCGCTGGTGAAAGATCCAAACATCACCATTGAGCAGCTGGTGGATGAACTGACCAACCCCGCCAAACTGGAACAGGCTCTTAACAGCCCCGGTGATGAGCAGGATGAAACCCAGGCCGATACTGTACTCAGCCAGTTAGGCCAGAAGTTGATGCGGGTGCTGCGTAAGGCCGAGAACAAGGCCGAATACAATGAGCTCCTGCGGCAAAAGCTGAGCCAGCTTCAGGAGCTGTGGGGCGTAGAACCCAAACAGCTACACAAACACCTGCATGAGATGGGGCCAAAACAGGCGGCCTCATTTATCCAGCAGCATACCGGCCTGATCAACCAGATCAATGATGTGAAAACGCTGATCGGCAGTGAACACCGCCCGGTAATTTCTGACCATAAAGACAAGATTCTGGAAATTGGGCAAACCTACGGCAAGCATAAACGCCCGGAAGATTACCTGGAAAGCTTTGAAAACTTTATCAAGAACCAGGTCAACGAATCAGCAGCCCTGAAAGTGATTGTCACCCGGCCAAAAGATCTGACCCGCAAACAACTCAAAGAAGTGAAACTTCTGCTCGACGGTGCCGGATACTCAGAAGCCAACCTGCAAACTGCTGTCCGTGGCCAGACCAACAAGGATATTGCCGCCAGCATTATCGGTCATATCCGTCAGGCGGCTCTTGGAGAGCCCCTGGTGCCGTTTGAACAGCGGGTCGCCATGGCGATGGATCGTATTTATGTCAGCCATAACTGGAAACCTGCCCAGCGCAATTGGCTGGAGCGTCTGGCCAAACAGTTGGTGTTTGAAGTGATTGTCGATCACCAGTTTATTAACGAACGTTTTGCTCAGCAGGGCGGGCTCCGGCAGCTCGACAAGATTCTGGGTAACAGATTGGACAGTGTTCTTGAGCAGATAAATGATACGCTCTGGGAACCATTACAGGCTGCCAGTGTGTAAAATACACACCATTCTTATTCTTTGCGCCAGTTGCTCACCGTTTGAGTGACTGGCGTTATGTTTTTTATCGGGGCGAGCGCGGCAGCAACAGGCCCGCCATAAGCCCAGGGAAAGATTATGACCAGTGATAATATCGTTCAGAAACTCTGGAACCTCTGTGATGTTCTTCGTGACGACGGCATCAACTATTCGGACTACGTGACCGAACTGGTACTGCTGCTGTTTCTGAAAATGGTGCGGGAAAACACCGAGGCAGGTATTCTGCAGAAGCATCCACTGCCGGAAGGCTGCCGCTGGATTGACCTGAACCAGAAATCCGGTATCACCCTGATGAATGATTATCGGCAGATTCTACTCACCCTCTCCACCGGTAAGCGCATTGAAGCCGACCCAGATAATCCGGGGCAAACCAGAGAGGTGCAGGTTCACAGTGACCCGCTGATTACTGCAATTTATGCCGATGCCCAGACCCGCCTGCGGGAACCTCGCCACCTGGAGCAACTGATCAAATCCCTGGATCAGATCGACTGGTTTGACGCCCAGAAAGATGGCCTCGGTAACCTCTATGAAGGTCTGTTGCAGAAAAACGCCAACGAAACCAAATCCGGTGCCGGGCAATACTTCACCCCCCGCTCGCTGATTGATTCCATGGTGCGCTGCATCAAGCCCCGGGTGCGGGAAATTGTCCAGGACCCGGCAGCGGGAACGGCTGGCTTTCTGATTGCCGCCGACCGTTATATCAAGGAGAGAACCGATGATCTGTGCGACCTCTCCCCAGCCGATGCCCGCTTCCAGCGTGACCAGGCTTTTGTCGGTGTGGAACTGGTGCCCTCAACCCGCAGACTGGCCCTGATGAACTGTCTGCTGCACGGTATGGAAGGGGATGATGAAGGTGTGGTCCATCTGGGTAATGCCCTGGGTAAAGTCGGATCAGAGCTTGGCCCGGCAGATATTATTCTCGCCAACCCTCCCTTTGGAACCAGCAAGGGTGGTGAAGCCTCTATCACCCGTAACGATCTCACCTACCCAACCAGCAACAAGCAGTTGGCGTTTCTGCAGCATATGTACCGCAACCTCAAGCCCGGTGGCCGTGCCGCCGTGGTTCTGCCAGATAACGTGTTGTTTGAAACCGGTGTGGGAACCGATATCCGCCGGGATCTGATGAACAAGTGCAACCTGCACACCATTCTGCGTCTGCCCACCGGCATCTTTTATGCCCAGGGCGTTAAAACCAACGTTCTGTTCTTTACCAAGGGCAGCCCGGACAACAAATTCCAGACCGAGAACTGCACCGGGAATGTCTGGGTGTACGATCTGCGTACTAATATGCCCAGCTTCGGCAAGCGCAGTCCGTTCGGCCAACAGCACCTCAAACTGTTTGAAGCGGTGTATGGTGATAACGCCGATGGCACCAGCGAACGCACCGAAGGAGAGTGGAGTTTTGATGCGCTCTCAATCAAGACAGATGACACCGAAGGTAATAAAGAAGTAAGCAACAAGCTGGCCCACAGCCGCTGGCGCTGTTTCTCCCGTGACTGGATTGCTGAACATAAATCCGATTCTCTCGATATAAGCTGGCTGAAAGACGCTGACAGCGTGGATGCCGCCAACCTGCCAGAACCCGGCGTACTGGCCGGAGAAGCCATGAGCGAGCTTGTGCAGGCTTTGGGTGAGCTGGATAGCCTGATGCGTGAGCTGGGTGAAGAGGAAGCTGCTGATGGGCAGAAGGCGCTGATGGGTGAAGTTTTTGGTGGGGTTGAGTGATGGGAGAATTAAAAAAGCCGAGAGAATGGTTGCCAGTATCATTAGGTGACATTGTTGAAGTGAAAAGTGGCGTTGGCTTCCCAAAAAAATATCAAGGCCAAAATAGTGGTGACTATCCCGTTTATAAAGTCGGAGACGTTTCAACAGCGGTAGTATTCAAAAATGGAATGTTGTCAGAGGCAGGCCATTACGTAACCACATCAGAGGCAGATGAACTAAAAGGAGTTATTTTTAGAGAGGGTAGTACTCTCTTTGCGAAAATAGGCGAGGCTGTAAAACTCAATCGCCGTGCTTTTGTAAAGCGTTCTGGTCTGGCAGATAACAATGTGATGGCCATTGTTCCCTGCCTTTCCGATACAGACCGGTTTCTTCATTATTTCATGAGAACAGTTGATTTATCTGAAGTGTCTCGATCTACAACTGTGCCCTCTGTGAGAAAAGGAGATATTGAGGAGTTATCCTTAGCACTTCCTTCGCTTACCGAACAAAAAATCATCGCCAAAAAACTCGATTCCCTGCTGGCACAGGTAGAAAACACCAAAGCTCGCCTTGAACGCACTCGCGAAACCCTCAAACGTTTCCGCCAGTCGGTACTGGCCGCTGCTGTGAGCGGAAAGTTGACGGAGGAGTGGCGTAACAAGCATGTTTGTGAAGCCGTACAGAAAGTAGTGGATGATGTAACAAAAAAGAATCCCCATAAGTCAAAACCTTATGAGTCATCTACGCCTAATTATGAGATAGACTCATCTTGGAGCTGGTGTCGTTTAGGTGACATTGTTGTTTTGAAAAGTGGTAAGACCATAAAAGCTGATGAAGAGCTGGCAGTTGGTAGTATTCCATATTTCAAAGTTGGAGATATGAATGAACCGCGTAACCAGTTATATATGCGATTTGCTGATAAGTTTGCTGGAAGTGGAGTTAGTCCAAAATCATTACTGCCTTTAAATGCAATTATTTTTCCTAAGCGAGGAGGTGCGATTAGTACTAACAAGAAAAGGATACTGACAAAGAACTCGTTGGTGGATTTAAACACAATGGGAATTATTGTACCCTCACAGTTTGTGATGAAATACTTTTATCACTGGTTCCAGACAATAGACTTATCTACGTTGAATACAGGTTCAACAATTCCTCAAGTCAATAATGGAGATATTGAACCTTTATGGGTTCCCAGTCCCTCCAGTTAAAGAGCAAACCGAAATTGTTCGCCAGGTAGAACAACTCTTCGCCCACGCCGACACCATCGAAAAACAGGTAGAGACAGCACAGGCACGGGTCAACAACCTCACCCAGTCCATCCTCGCCAAAGCCTTCCGGGGCGAGCTGACCGAACAGTGGCGCAAAGACAACCCGGAGCTGATCAGCGGTGACAATTCCGCTGAGGCATTGCTGGAGAAAATTAAGGCCGAGCGTGCGATAATGGCCGCCAACAAAACCAAGGCACGCCGCAAGCCAAAAGCCAAGGCGGAAACCAAAGCATGAAAATCAACACCCTGAAGCTGAATAACTTTCGCTGCTTTGAGCAGGCTGAATTTGAGCTGGATGAACGTATCACTCTGGTTGTGGGTGATAATGCCAAGGGGAAAACCACCATACTGGAAGGCCTCTCCGTGGCTATGGGCGGCTTCTTGCTGGGGATGCCGCACGCTTATGATAGCGGGGCCAAAAAAGCGTTCGTCAGAAATTTACAGGCTCAGGATATTCAGCGTTTCATTCTCACATCCAAAGAAATTGCGACCACAGAGCTTAAAGAAAACTGCAAGGTTGAGGCGGTGGGTTCTGTCGGTGAGCATAAAAAACTGCATTGGTTCCGGCTTTTGGAAAAAGCCGGTGGCAGGCCCAAAAATGAGGGTTGTGATGAGATCAGTGAAGAAGCTTCCAGACTCTATGCGACCCATGTCACAGAAGATGAGTATCAGGACAAGGCAGACAAATTTACCGCGATGGTTTTGGATCAACCCGAAGATCTGCCAGTTCTGATTTACTATGGAACCGGGCGGCTGTGGGCAGGTCAAAAAACCCAAACCACCAATAAAATCACAATGCCTAATACGGCCTTTGGTTACTACTATGCGCTGAAGCCGGATGCCCAGAATAAAACCCTGATGCCCTGGCTTGAAAGGCTTGATCGTATTGCTTATCAAAAGCGACAGAAAGTGACGGGTTTGACGGTTGTTTATGATGCCATCACGGAGATGATTCCCGGAGCAACGGACTGTCACTACTCACCAGAATTTAGTGAACTGGTTGTTGAATTTGGCGACAGAGCTTTCCCATACTCAGATCTGAGCGATGGCCAGCGCAATATCATTTCTCTGGCGGGTGACCTGGCTATGCGCTGCGCCCAGCTTAATCAGCATCTGGGTGAAGACGCCGCCCGCAAAAGCCCCGGTATTGTTCTGGTGGATGAGGTTGATGCCAATATCCATCCAGGCTGGCAGAAAACACTGCTCCCCAACCTGCTCAAGTATTTTGAAAACATTCAGTTTGTTGTCACCAGTCACTCTCCGTTTATTCTGCAGTCTCTTGAACAAGGCAAGATTATTAATCTGGACCATACCGAAAACCCGGAGCAGGATGCCGAACTTTGGGGCCGTGGTGTGGAAGATATTGTCACTGAAGTAATGGGCGTAGATACCGCCCGCAGTGAGCAATACCAAAAAATGCTGAAGGTGGCCGAGGAATACTACGGCCTGCTTGATGCTGGTAAGCCCGAAAACGATGCAGAAGTTAAGGCGCTGGGTGAAAAGCTGGATGAATACGAGCTGGAGTTTTCTGAGCACCCAGCTTACGTCGCGTTGTTAAGGGCTGAAAGGAAAAAACAGGGGCTTGATGAATGAGGCCAGTCAAGCGACCTGATATTGATAAAACATACTCAACATACTCAACATACTCAACATACTCAACATACTCAAGCTACTTCAAGCCGCTGGTCGAAAGCTTTGGGGGCTATTGTTCTTATTGTGAGCGACCTGACAAGCTGGATGTTGAGCATGTCGTGCCAAAATCCAAAGATGACAGCCTTGTAACCGAGTGGAGTAATCTTTTACTCGGTTGCCTCCGCTGTAATCGGGATTTTAAGAAGAATCACAATGATAGCCGTGAAGGTTACCTCTGGCCTGACACTCACGACACCTATCATGCCTTTGTCTACGAACGCACAGGGCGGGTTCTTGTGAATGCTGAACTTGATGATGAAAGGAAACAGGCAGCAGAAAACATTAAAAGGTTGGTGAGGCTGGATGACAGTAATGAGAAACAAAAAACGCTGAGTCTGGGGCGAAGAAAGGAATTCAACCGTGCGAGAAAAATCAAATCATTGTTTGACGCTGGGGCGCTGGATGCTGATGGGGTTATGACCATGGTGGAAAACGCACCCTACTGGTCGGTCTGGATGACTGTGTTTGAAGATACTCCTGAGGTTAAAGAGCGGCTGCTCAATGATGACTGCTTTCCCAACACGGCAGTGGAATACTTCTCTGAGGCTTCGTAGTTTACAGGCATAAATAAGCGGGCATTACCGCCCGCTGTTTCATATCACCGGCTCAGGCTGTTACCACTCCACCTCGCCACCAATATACGCTTCAAACGCAGCACGGCAGGTTTCCAGGTCAGGGAACATATACTCCCGCTGCTTACTGTTGGGGCGTTTCTCGGTGACAGGCAGGATGGCTTTCACCCGCTTATGAAACTGGCTGATGGACGCCAGTTGTGACATGTTGGCAGGCAACCAGTCTCTGAACTGTCGGAACATCTCCTGCTTGGGAACCATTACAGGCCATGTGCTGCCTGTTACCAGCTCACCAGCACTCAGAACCTCATAGACCCATTTTTCTTCAATAGTCAGGCTGAGAAGTTTCTGCTCCGTTAGAACGCCTGTTTTGGGCACATCACGCAACTGCCTCTGACTGATATCACGGTTCTGCAAAAAATACAGCAGAGCAGATGGCCCACAGTTATCTGCCTCATGTTGCAGAGCCTTGAAATACTCGTAATCACCACGTCGCTTATCACTTGGGGACAGTACGAAAAAACGGCGGTCATCGACATCAGTAGGCAGTACGCGATCATTGTTGCTGGCCATAATCAGGCGGACATAATTATCAACAGTGAACATATCCTTGCCTTTGGGGTTAACCATGCGACGTGGTTCTGTGATAACGGTTTTCAGCGAGCCGACAATATTGGCGCTGTCCTGAAACATCGCTTCATCAGCAAATACCAGTAAGGCTTCAGCCAGGTGAGGCGTATGCTTGCCTACCAACATCTCGGCATCGTGCAATGGCAGATAGTGGCGACCAAACACTTTTCCCAGGTAATTCACGAGCTGCCCCTTGCCGGTACCTTGCCCTCCCAGCAATGCGACGGCGATACCGGGTAACCTGGCTGGGTTTTGTACAGCATCAGCCATCCAGTCCAACAGATAATCGGCGTATTCCTGATTCCCGAAGCAGATCACATCTTTCACATGCTGAAGAAACAGCTCACAGCTTGCTGTGGTATCTGGCTTCACTGCAAAGCCGGTATAGAGGTTATACAGGTCCTCTCGCCCCTGACCGGAGGGATCAAACACAATGCCGTTATACTGGCGGCGTTTCTCACTCTCTAGCCAGTAGCGGGCAGGAGGGCGCTTGTCCGGTGACCTTTTGTTGGCGATAAAAGTGCGAAAGTCTGCAGGCAGCATAAAATTCGGACCATCTTTAGTTTCCCGAATTATGATCGTCTTGCTCCCCTGCAGTGCAACGGCATACTCTTCATTGATCGCTGCAACAAAAGGATCAGCTGTATTGTTGCGACGCTCCGCTGTTTTCCAGATGCTTTCAACGGTACTGCTGATCTTTTCATCAGCCAGTGGCGGACTGCACTGGGTCTGATTCCACGTATGGGTAATGGGCAACACATCGGAAGGTTGCAGGCCACTCTTGAAGAGGCGGCCCAGCATGCTGGTCAGCTCATTGGTGCGCTCACCATCCACAAAGACCTTGCCTATACCATTGACAGGTTTTGGTCGGGCCTTCTCAGAACTTTTGTTCCCCGAATAACCACACTTACTCAAAACAAGGTTCAAGCCTGATACAACATCATCCAGCCTGTACGGCTGACCTTCATGCTGCCGCACTATACGACTAACAAACGGTTTACCCTTGTTGTGAGTGAACCCCGGTACACGCATCAGGCGTGGCAGATCGTTTACTGATGGATCACCATCAAACTTCGCAGCCAGTGCCTTTTGAATGGAGCTGAACGTCTCCAGGGGGCAATCATCAATCAGCCAGTACGCATGGTAACGACCCGGACTGGATTCAACGACCATGTGAGGCTGTATAGCAGCTTCATAAACACCATCCACTGGCGCACCATCAAGATCAACAAACATGGCACGGACAGCAGTGATGTTCTCTTCGCGGCGCCCTTTCAGATCTGTCTGGTTGACCGTGATGAACACTCCACAGCCTCTGTTGTTGGCATTCAGAAGAGTTGTTTCCAGTTCAACGGACGAGCCGTGCAGGATCTGGTTCCACCCTCCTCCGTCTTTGGGTTCAGCAATCAGCTGGAATGTCTGGGGAGCATTAACACCACCAAAAAGATCCAGAAAGGTTTGAGTGTCGTTCTGGACGACATTCTCCCTATAACTAAACATAATTAACTTGTCCTTAAGTTTTTATTGCCAGCACCCTTGCTGGCATTTTTTTGTGGTGGAGCAACTGCTTACGCAGTCACCCCATTACGCATCTCTAACAGCCAGCTTGAAACATCATCTTCAAGCCAGCCGATGGAGTTCTTGCCAAAATGCATGGGTTTGGGGAACCAGCCTTCGTTCATCCAGCGATAAACCGTACTGCGGCTTACACCTCCCAGCCTTTCCTGAACATCTGATATACGCAGAATGCGTGGTACAGAGTGCGACATGCTAAAGCTCCTTTTTTTGCGATGTGCCGGGGTAGGATAAATAGAGACAATTACTTCGTCGTCCCTGTTTCAAGTCGTTAATCAAAACAACCTTCCGAGAGAACGGAACAGGAATACCATGGCCGGAAATCCGGGTGTGCCACCCTGTACACGCCGACTGTTTTATACGAGCTTTTATATTTTTCTCTTCTTTTCTGTTTTCTATTGGATTGGTTGGATAAAAAACATTCTATACCCCAATCAGACGTTTTCCCTTTTGCATATTGATCAACCTCCATGCTGTCACATGCTATTTGTCGTTTTTCAGTGGGCGAGTTTCCCCTGCCTCACGGTCAAGCTAGAAGCTATAAAACACTGTGTAAACAGGGTATTTCTGGGTCAATCAGGGTGGAATTTGTTCTGGAAATTGGCATTTTTACTTTGTGCAAAAATGCCGTTTTGTGATTTTCAAACAGATGCAGCAGACGGTACTGGCGCGTCAATGCGTTTCCGTAAACTTTTCATGCCGAAGTTGGGAACGTTTCGAGGAGTATAGGGATCAAGCAACTGGGAAAATGGATTTTTCTTCAACCTGCCCTGGCCAGTTTTTACTACGCCTTCAAAGGCTGAGATCAACATGTTTGAAACACATGTCTCGATCGCTGGTGCCCATTCTTCCAACTGCCGAGCACCAACAACCGGTGTGTAACCTTCACAGACTTCAGCCATCAGCCAGCTCTTTGGTAAACCTCGCGGAAAGCAGTTCTCCGACCCATCGTAATTAAGCGGGCACTGCCCTTCACCGTTGAATGAAGATTCAGAAGTGGAAAACCGTTCCGTAAGGTAGTAATAACCATCACGCATAATGCTGGCCAGTGTTTCAGGTGCTGGAACCAGAGCCCCTTGAGGGAACCGGGAACAAATTTGCCTGGCAACACTGAGAGCATCAATCTGATCGACACCCGAGCCAGACAATATTACATCGGCAACAGCCGTTCCAAATACGAAAACTCTCTGAGCCAACCTGCTTTTCTGCTTATTGGGCAGAGTAACTGTTGCTTTACTCTCCCTTTTTTCTGTTCTAAACGGTTGAGGTAGTTCTTCTTGATTCAACAGTGCCCTGTCCAAGGTCACTGACACACTGCGCTCTATACCTTCAGCAGAACGGAATGGCATGATTTCTGCGTTTCCTTTATGCAGCAGCTGAATTTTTTCAATGACAGTAAGCCTTTTGTGAATGGCACAGGCTAAACGCCGTTGCTCCTCATCAGGGTCAACATGGTACTCATCTTCCCAATCGTAAAGATGCTGGATCTCATCATCCAACAGGGCGACG
>CBDEWF010000122.1:0-9361 GCA_965243775.1 Sansalvadorimonas sp. | reverse complement strand
GCTCTGCCCCAATGAACGAGAAGCGCGGCTCGCCCTGCAAGACAAAGACAGCGGCCTCGAACAACTGAGCCAGCGCCTGCTGCAGATCACAGGGAGCTGAACGCCTCGTAATGAAGCTCGGACCGGAAGGATTCATCGCCTACGACCGTGACCCGATGGCCTGGTCAGCAACCAAGCCTTCCCGGCCCTGTCCGTGAATCCCCTGGATGTGGCGGGTGCTGGTGATTCGCTGTTGGCAGCTGTTCTCCACCGGACTCGCCAGTGGGCAGGCGATGATGCCAACTGCTGCTTTGGCCTGCTGTATGGCCGCCCTCGCCGTTGAAACCATGGGCAACACGCCCATCAGCGCTGCTGCCTTGCAGCAGCCTGCAGGAGGAGATGCTGCAGCCATGAGCAAGCCAAAAGTCCTTGTCATCGGCTCCAACAGCTTCAGCGGCAGCCACTTTGTGGCCGAAGCACCTGCGCGACGGCCATCAGGTCTGGGGGGTGAGCCGCTCAGCAGAACCCCATCCCGTTTTCCTTCCTTACCGCTGGCCTATCAAGCAGATGGGGCTCAGCCCTCTGGCCACTGCGGAGAATTTCAGCTTTCAAGCCATTGATCTCAACAGCCAACTGAATGATCTGCTGGACCTGATCGATCGGGTGCAACCCGAGCTGGTGGTGAACTTCGCCGCCCAAGGCATGGTGGCCGAAAGCTGGCTCAATCCCACCCACTGGTACCGCACCAATGTGGTGGCCCAGGTGGCCCTGCACGATGCCCTGCGGCAGAAACCCTTTCTGCAGAAATACGTGCATGTCACCACGCCGGAGGTGTATGGCAGCACCGATGGTGGCTGGATCAAAGAGCACAACCACTTCGCCCCCAGCACCCCCTATGCCGTGAGCCGGGCAGCCTGTGATCTGCACCTGCACAGCTTCCATCAGGCCTATGGCTTCCCTGTGGTGTTCACCCGCGCCGCCAATGTGTATGGCCCCGGCCAGCAGCTCTATCGCATCATTCCCCGCACCTTGCTGAGCGCCCGCACCGGTGAGCCCATGCAGCTCCATGGCGGCGGCCATTCCGTGCGGGCCTTCATCCATATCAAGGATGTGGTGCGCGCCACCTTGCAGCTGGCCATCGAAGGGGAACCGGGCAGCACATGGCACCTCTCCACCCAGGAGAGCTGCAGCATCAAGGAGCTGGTGGAGCAGATCTGCAACCTTGCTGGCGCCAGCTTCAGCGAACTGGTCCAGAGCAGCGAGGAACGCCTCGGCAAGGATCAGAGTTACCTGCTCGAGAGTTCAGCCATGCGCCAGGTGCATGGCTGGTCTGATCAGATCAGCCTGCAGCAAGGGCTTCAGGAGACACTGGCCTGGGTGGATGCCAACCTGGCCACCCTCAAGACCCTGCCCTGGAGCTACCAGCACAAGTCATGAAACTGCTCGTTACTGGTGGCTGCGGCTACAAGGGCTCCGTGCTGATACCCCTGCTGCTGGCTGATGGTCACAGCGTGATCAGCATCGACACCCAGTGGTTTGGCAATGCCTGCCGGAGCACCCCCAGCTCACCAACCTCAAGCTGGATGTGCGCGACACCGATGCCATCCCGCTCGATGGCGTGGAGGCCATCATTCATCTGGCCAACATTGCCAATGATCCAGCGGTAGAGCTCAACCCCACCTTGAGTTGGGAGGTGAATGTGCTGGCAGGGCAGCAGCTGGCTGATCGAGCCGTTCGCGCTGGCGTGAAGCACTTCCTCTTTGCCAGCTCCGGCAGCGTGTATGGCGTGAAGGATGAGCCCCAGGTCACCGAAGACCTCACCCTGGTGCCAATCTCGGTTTACAACAAAACCAAGATGGTGGCGGAACGGGTGTTCCTCTCCTACGCCGATCAGATGCAGGTGCACTGCATCCGCCCAGCCACCGTGTGCGGTTTATCACCACGCATGCGGCTGGATGTGAGCGTGAACATGCTCACCTACCAGGGGCTCAAGAATGGCAAAATCACAGTGTTTGGCGGCGAGCAAACAAGGCCCAACATCCACATTCAGGATATGGCCAATGTGTATCGCCACTTTCTCGCCCATCCAGAGCTGCCATCGGGTTGCTACAACGCCGGTTTTGAAAATCTGAAAATCCTTGAGATTGCCCAACGGGTGCAACAGGGCACTGGGTGCCGAGATCGTGGTGAGTGAATCCAACGACCCACGCTCCTACCGCCAAGATTCCAGCAAATTGCTGGCCACTGGTTTTCAGCCCCAATTCAGTGTTCAAAGCGCCATTGATGAGATCACCACTGCTTACAGAAATGGTGAACTTCCCGATGGAGAGAATTGCTACACGGTGAAATGGATGAAACATCTGCAACTGGAGGCCAACCGCTAACGCCATGGCCACCACTGCTCCTGCTTCCACAACAGCGCTTGCTCGCATTGCCCTCACCATCCGGCAGCGCACAATTGAAACCTCAGCCCGTGCCCGCATTCCCCATCTGGGCTCCTGCCTCTCCTGCGTTGAGTTGCTCACAGCGCTCTATTGGCAAGAACTGCGCATTGACCCCCAGAACCAGAAGCACCAGATCGTGACCGCTTCGTGCTGAGCAAAGGCCATGGAGCACCCGTGCTGTTCCAGGTGCTGGCGGAACGGGGCTTTTTCCCAATTGAGCGCCTGGCTGAATTTGGAAACCCTGGCAGTGTGTTCCACGAGCACCCCCCCAAACCTGGCTACATCCCAGGCGTGGAAGCAGCCACCGGTTCCCTGGGTCACGGCCTACCGATGGCCCTTGGCATGGCAATTGCCCAACGCATCCAAGGCAGCAACAGCCGTTGCTACGCCCTGTTGAGCGATGGCGAATGCAATGAAGGCAGCATTTGGGAAGCTGCCATGCTTGCAGCAAGCCAGCAACGTGCATCACCTCACTGCCATTGTGGATTACAACAAATGGCAGGCCACCGGTCGCAGCCAAGAGGTGATGGCCCTTGAACCGTTAGCGGCCAAATGGGAAGCCTTCGGCTGGCATGCCCAGGAGATTGATGGCCATGATCTGGCAGCCATAGGCCAGCACTCGCTGCCGCACGAGCAGAAACCAGCAAGCCCAGTGTGATCGTGGCCCACACGATTAAAGGGAAAGGGGTGTCATTCATGGAAGACGACAACAATTGGCATTACCGCACCCCCAACCCAGACGAGCTGGCTGCAGCACTGGATGAGCTCAAGGAGGTGCAAGCTGTGAGAAATGCCTTTGCCCGCGTGATGACTGAACTCTCCCAGGAGCGCAGCGATGTGTGCTTGCTCTCGGGTGATATCGGCAACCGGATGTTTGATCGCTACAAGGAGGTGGCGCCAACACGCTTCCTTAATTGCGGCATCGCAGAAGCCAACATGATGAGCATGGCTGCTGGCATGGCGCTGAGCGGCCTACGGCCTGTGGTCTACACAATCACTCCGTTCACCACCACCCGCTGTCTGGAGCAAATTCGCACAGGCGTGGCCTACCACGAAGCACCCGTGGTGATCGTGGGAACCGGCTCTGGGCTGTCGTATGCCGAACTCGGTGCCACCCACCATTCCCTCGAGGATCTGGCCATCCTGCGCAGCATTCCCAACCTTGCAGGTGTGTGCACCGGCTGATTCACTGGAACTTGAGGCTCAATTACGCCAAGCCATTGCCGAAGGCAAACCCACCTACATCCGTATCGGCAAGAAGGGAGAACCCGATCTACTTTCTAAGCATGCACCTTTGGGAATCGGCAAGGCCCATCTCCTGAAGCAAGGCAAAAAAATTTTGCTGCTTGGCATCGGCCCGATTCTTTCAGAAGCCCTCAAAGCCAGCATGATGTTGGAAGAACAAGGCATCCAATTGGGTGTTGCCAGCGTGGGTAGCATCAAGCCTTTGGATCACTCCTTTCTGCAGCAATGCGTGGTTGAGGGCTACAACCATTGGATAAGCTTAGAAGAGCACCATCAAACGGGCGGACTTGGATCGGCTTTGCTCGAGTGGCTTTCTGAGCAACAGATCAACACTATTGTGCTTAATCGCATGGGTATTGCCGATCACTTCGTGCACCATCTTGGTGCTCAGAACTTTGTACGTGAATCTGAAGGCCTCAATGCCAATGCCATTGTCAATTTAGTTCAAGCGTTATGACACTCTTAGGTCTTGATTTTGATAATACCCTGGTCCAGTATGACAAGCTTTTCCATCAACTCGCGCTTGAAAAAGGTCTAATTGAACCATCTGTTTCTGTGAATAAGATTGCAATCCGTGATTATCTTCGTAGTCAAGACCAGGATGAACAGTTTACCCTTCTGCAGGGCGAAGTTTATGGTCTCCGTATCCTTGAGGCAGAACCCTCTGAAGGTATTTTGGATGTTTTGGCCTATTTACATCAACAGTCTGTTCCGATGGTTTTAGTGAGTCACAAGACATGTACTCCTTATAAAGGCCCTAAATATGATCTGCGAAAGGCTGCATTGAATTGGCTTGAAAAATATAATTTCTTCGAAGAGTCGTTCCTTGATTGGGGCTCAAGTAATGTTTACTTTGAGGATACAAAGTCAAGTAAAATTGCGCGAATAAGTAACTTAAGGTGTACTCATTATCTTGATGATTTGCCAGATATTCTCGAAAAATTAGATTCCTCAGTCTATGGTATCTGGTATAATCCATCGGGAAGAAAAAATGTTAAACCCCTAAATTCAATTTCAAGGGCTGAGCAACTGCCAGCACATATTCTATAGTATTTATATATAAATTTTGTATGAATGCCAACAGAATTGATGAAGTACTTGAATCAATTAATGAATCTAGAATTAAAATCTGTGCATATACACCTGTTCTAGGTGGAATTAATAGTCAGGTTTATAAGTTAACCGATGACGAAGGGAATATATATGCGTTAAAGTTGTATCCCAAGTCGGCTTCATTTGATTCCATTAATAGATACCAGTCAGAAATTAACTTTATTACATTGCTTCGTAGATTTAATATCACTTGTTGCACTGAGATTGCAATTACCGATCAAAGCTGTAATTGGCTATTGTTCAAATGGTTGCAAGGTCAAAAAATAAAATCACTTTCAGATGATCATATCAGTCAGATATGTGATTTTATAATTAAGATAAACTCTAATCAAGTTCGCCACGCTGCAGCAGGTACACTTTCTTACGCATCAGAAGCCATTGCTTCAAGTGATTCCGTACGATTCTATTTAAATAAACGTATTAATTGCCTTTTATCTGTTGATTTGTATTCCTCACTTCAGAAGCAGATTGCTCAGTGGATATCTGTAGAACTTTATCCAAAACTCGAGCATGAACTCAACTTATTTTCAACTGTAACCAATCAGATGTACTGGAAAGATTGTAATATCGGAACATTTATTTCTCCTAGCGATATTGGCATTCATAATATTCTTAATGTAGACGGAAAATTGCATTTCATCGATTTCGAATATGCTGGTTTGGATGATATCTCGAAGTTAGTCTGCGATCTTCTGGTTCATCCAGAGTGCCTTTTTTCTAAACGGAATGAAGAATACTTTTATTCATATATGCTAGCGAATTGGAATGAATTTAGAACTGTTGAGTTGGAAAGATGTAGATCAATGCATAATCTCCAGGCCTTGAAATGGACAATGATTTTACTTAATAAGTTTAGAGATAACACAATATCTGAGTCGTCTTGGCTTAAAGCTAAATCTTATTATAATCGATATTTTTATGCGTAAACTTTATCGTTAAATTATTTAAGAGTGTTTGATCTTTAGATAGATGCACTCATTATAGCGATTAAAAGTTCCAGAACTTGTTGATGACCTTTTCCAGCCTTTCGGTTTTTTATCCTATTTATAGGTCTATCCAAAATTTGGAGCTGTTTTATTACGCATTTTTCAGTTGATTGTGTATGATTGATGTATCCATCCCCTAGCTCTCATTTGTTTTGTCATTACTGGATAAGACTGCTTCGGACGAAGATCACTCTTTTTTCAAAAAATCATATCACGCATTAGTAAAGTCTAATATTACTCTTGAGCAGCGTTATCAATTCACTGAATTAGTTGCTTCAATAGCACGCCAGAACTCCTCTGATCGATGGCAGCAAATAGAGAAGAGATCACAGCGATTTTTACCTGCTGTTAATTATATTAAGAAAAATGGTTTTCTTCCTATTGAAATACCTTTTGCATCTCAAATCGTTGAGCAAATATTGATGTTGTCAGAAAGACAGATTACACCGGAAAATATACCTATATCTAAAAGAAATGAGATTTATCATTTAAAGGACATTGAATCTTTGCCAAGTATTATTAAGCTTTTAGAATTCAACGATTTATACGAATTAGTTAGCCAGTATCTAGGTTGTCCTGCCTCTATTTACGCCTGTCAAGCATGGTGGCAGTTTCCTGCTGATTGCGATTCTTCTCCTCAAAATACACAACTATGGCACCGTGATAGAGACGATTTTGGTTTTTTAAAACTTTTCATCAATATTACAGACGTTGACTTGAATTCAGGCCCGCATTCTTTTATTAAACATAGCCATAGGCCTGGCAATGAAAATTTTATTTATTCTAACTACGAATCTGATATCCATATGTTAGATGGTAAGCACCAAAGATTTTTATCTGATGATGCAATGAGAAGCCTTTTGTCCTCATATTCACCAAAAATTTGGACTGGTTCCGCTGGGTTTTCCTTTCTGGAAGATACAAGAGGCTTCCATAAGGCTTCCATACCGACTGAACGCCCAAGGCTCATTCTTAGCGTAATATGGACTATCAAACCCTAAGAAATGCATACTACCTATGGGAATAATCTTTTTACCTTCCGAGATTTATCACAGGGAATTTGACTACAAGTTAGCACTATCTGTGCACCTGGCTTCCCTCGGTAATTATGTAATTGCGGGTTATGATAAACATTTTTATCACATAATACATGCTTCACCGCCGGGAGCACTCTTAGAAAAAAGTGCATCAACAGTTATGTTTAAAGGGCGTATTAGCCCGACTGTTAATAATGGCGGTCAAGTTATTGTAAATGATGAAGAGGGTTTCAATAATCTTCATGAAGAGCACAAAAATCAGTGGTTGAATCGTGTTGATCCACGATCTATTGAGGCTATTCATTCCTATTTAAGTTGGGGACAATATGATTATTCTTTCTTTTCGCGCATCAAGCCGCTTAAAGAAAAAATGTTTGTTGCTGGAAATTGCCGTCGTGATTTATTGGAAGATTTTGGTCGTGAGTTTTACGCTGATGAAGTAGAAGCTATACGCAACTTGTATGGTGATTGTCTGTTGTTTATAGACAATTTCTGTGTTGAGTGTTGGCGTCCAGGCTATAAACCACCTGCTTTTGCTGTGAGTCAAGATAAGAATAAAGAAGCATATAAAGAGTATGTTGAGTCAATTGCTGAGCAATCTGAGGCACGTGAGTATTTTGCAGAATATATTCATCAAGCTGCAAAAGCATTTCCTTCAAGACAAATTATTATTAGACCTCATCCAGTGGCTGATCCTAGGTGGTGGCAGTCTAAATTTTGGTCATATCGCAACGTCCACATCATATTCCACCACTCTATTGAACCTTGGATCCACGCTTGCTCTGCTTTAATTTCTATGGGCTGTACCACTGCTATCCAAGCTGTTATAGCGAATAGACCAGTCATTGAAATTCAGCACCGGGATCCCTCGAGCGCCCTTCATGGGTTTGCTTCAGCTCTTACAGATTTTATTGCTGAAACACCTTCTTCTTTACTAAAGATTATCCGTCAACTGCCTTCTTCGTATAACCCCAATGATTCACAATCAGAGTATTTGAATAAACTCTGGATGCCCAGTCAAACTGGTCTGACATTGCTAAAATATTCGACTCTACTTAATAAACTAGCTCCCCAAATTAGCAGCCATCAATATTCGATGTTGATCAAAGCTTTATCATCATACCGCAATTCTAGTGATTCCAAGATTCAAATCAGCGATGAAAAGTGGTTAATTCCCCCTTTCTCTTCTATTCTCAAGAAGGCAAACAAAGTCTCTAGAATATTAAAAATTCCTAACCCTAAGGTGCACAAATTGGCAACTTGCCTGTATCTCGTTTCTCCTGCCAACAGTTAGGCCAGCACTCTCGTGCTATAATTTATATTTAATAACTGTATTTTGGATAATTTCAAAGTTAAGTCAACCTCAACTTTATATGATGCTCTTCGCTTAATTGAGGAGTCTGGACACCGTTTGTGTTTTGTAGAAGATCCCTCTCACCGAATTGTAGGAATTTTGTCTGATGGCGATATTCGCCGTCATCTGATAAAGAATAAAAGCTTACTGGATTCTTGTGCCTCGGCAATGAATCCCGATTTTATATATTTAAGCCAGAGCTATTCAGATATTGAGCTTAAAAAAGTTATCAATCAATGCCTTGATCAAAAAGTCGACCTGGTTCCTATTCTCGATGAGTCAAAGCTGTTGATTGATGTATACACCTCAAGGGATGTCGCTAAACAAAAAAAAATATCATTTCCTGTTGTCATAATGGCGGGTGGGAAAGGTACAAGGCTCAAACCCTTCACGGAATCGTGCCCTAAACCGATGCTCCCTGTTAATGGAAAGCCAATTATCCATCATATTATTGATGATTTACTTGTTTCCGGATTTTCTGACTTCTATCTTTCTGTTAATTACAAAAAAGAGCAGTTGATGGAATATTTTGGTGATGGCTCCTCATTCGCCGCGAATATTATGTACCTAGAAGAAAATAAGCCTCTAGGCACAGCTGGATCCTTAGGCTTGTTGCCAGAATCACTGACAACACCAATTTTGGTTATTAATGGCGATGTAAGGTCACATATGGACTTATCCAAAATATGCCTTTATCACCAGGCTAATAATAATAATTTTACGGTATGTACTCGTACTCATTCTATTGATATACCCTTTGGTGTTATCAATCATCAAGACGGAATTTTATCCTCTTTAGAGGAAAAGCCATCAGTCGAGTTTCTTATCAACGCAGGTATTTATGTTATTTCACCCAGTATTTTCAAGACCGTAGATGCAACTTCTTTTATGGATATGACAGATTTGATTCAAAATTCTATAAGTTCCAATCAGACAGTAAATGTCTTTAATTTGGAGAACTTTTGGCTTGATGTTGGCAGGCCAGAGGACTATCTCACGCTTCAGCAAATGTATGCTAATATTTAAGTATAAATTCCTTGCTAAATGAAGCGCTGCGTTAAGTGTGATCTTCCAGAGACTTACGAGACCATTGAGTTCGATGACGACGGGGTATGTAATATTTGCCGTAGCGCAGAATATAAAAATAAGAATATTAACTGGGGCGAGAGAAAGCAACTACTGGATCAACTGATCGAAAAGTTT
>CBDEWF010000121.1:0-6689 GCA_965243775.1 Sansalvadorimonas sp. | reverse complement strand
AGACCACAGGTCTGTCCATCAGCCTCTCTTGCCCCTTATAAATGACTCCTGTTGCAGGATGGCCCCAAATACCAGGGGAGTGTCTGCGCCTCATGAAATCAGCCGACATTCAGGGATAAGGTATGTCTACGCAAGAGTGCTTGAAAGAGGGCTGGTATCTGCTCAAGACCCGTACACGTCAGGAGCAGAGAGCCGTAGAGAACCTTGAAACACAGGGGTTTGACGTCTACTGCCCACTGGTGAAACAGCGCGTCAAAGGATTACTGAAAGAGGAAACACTGTTTCCCGGCTATGTTTTTCTCTACCTGGACCTGAAGGATCTTGATCGCTATCACAAGATCCGCTCAACCCGGGGGGTGCAGGAGATGGTCTTCTTCAATCGCATAACCCGCAAACTGCACCAGGACGGTCGTCTGGCCAAAGAACTTGAGATCGATAACCAGGATCTTTTACCAAAGCCTATTCCCAACGGTGAGCAGGTGATTGAGGATATCCGGAGCATTGTAGAAGCCCTTAACAACAGGGCGGAAGGCATTGTCCAAGGCTTCAAGGCCGGCGACAAGGTGATCATGAATCACCCGTTGTACCGGGATCTGGAAATGACCTTCATGCACAACCTTGGCTCGGAAAGAGGCATGATTCTGGTTCAGTACATCAAGAAACAGCGTACTCCGGACGGGGGGACCAAAAGGGAAGTGGTTTCCAAAAAAGAGATCAAGGTCAATATCAAGGATCTGGAAAAGGCCTGACGTATCAGCGTACCTCGATCTTCCTTTTTCCTGCTCTTTCTTTTTCTTGCAGAGGCCGTGGAACCCAGGCCTCTGGCAGCACAAGAGCGCCTTGTGCTGATTACATTCAGTTGTTTCAGGCGGCACTGCATTGGATATCGCTCAGCTAAAAACTCAGCTTAAACCTCTGGATCTTTCATCTAATGGCTTGCAGCACACACCCGTAAAGCATGAAAGGGACTATTTCTCTTTTTACGGGATAGATCTGGAGAGCCAGCTGGACGGCGTATATCACGAACTGGGCCATATTGACACCCAGGGCTACCGCATAGCCTGTCATATCTACAGGAAAGAAAAAGCCAGGGGTACATTCTTCCTTCTGCACGGCTATTTTGACCACGTAGGGTTGTTCCCGCATATACTGAGATTCATGCTGGAGAAAGGCTACAGTGTCTTTGCTTTTGATCTTCCCGGCCACGGTCTTTCCAGTGGCAGTCCTGCGACCATTCCGGACTTCGGGATTTATACCCTGATTCTGAAAGACATCCTGAATCTGTGCCAGCAGCAATTACCCGCTCCCTGGCACGCTTACGGACAAAGTACGGGCTGCGCCATTCTGACAGACCTTCTGATGGATCTTGCAGATAGCAAAAAAGATGCCCCCTTTGACCAGGTAATTCTCTCTGCCCCCCCTGGTCCGTCCGTGGTTATGGCGTTTGGGTCGTCTTCAACTGTACCTTTTGCGGCCATTTATCAGACAGCTATCCCGTAATTTCACGGGACAACTGTCGTGACGAGGCATTTCTTAAGTTTGCCTACAGCGACCCCCTGACACCAAGGGTACTGCCCACCGAGTGGGTTTCTGCGCTGGATCGATGGATTCGAAAGATAGAGTCCCTTCGCAGCAAAAGCAGCTTAAATCCCCTGATTCTCCAGGGAACCTTCGACAGGACGACTGACGCTAAACACAATGTCCATGTTTTGAGTCGCCTGTTCACCAATCCCCAGGTTCTTTATCTGGAAAAAGCCAGGCATCACCTGCCCAACGAACTGCCTGAGACCCGTGAAGAGTATATGAAATGGTTGTCCTCTTTCCTCAACGGTGTAGATAAACCAAGATAATCAACGATTGTCGTAGGTTTTTAGTAACGGTTACTTTTTCTTATGGTATAAGGTATTTTTATAGTCTGAGCCTGTCGCAGGGAGGCGGCCATGAACGAAGACATACATTACATTGTCTACACCAGTGCGGCGTCAAAGCTGCTGAGTGACCAGGATCTGACTGAAATTCTCAATAGTTGCCGCACCAATAACCAGAAACTCAATGTAACCGGCATGCTGCTTTACAGTGAAGGCGTGTTCATACAGGTACTGGAGGGCGATGAAAACACCATCAGCGAACTCTACCAGCGCATTCTTCTCGATCCACGTCACCATTCCACCCTGCTCCTGACCCAGGGCGCTTTAGATAAACGACAGTTCCCTGACTGGCGCATGGGCTTTCGCAAACTCAGTCGCAAGCAGTTGGCAGTTCGGTCAGGCATCACCGATTTTCTGTCACCCGATTTTGACTGCTCACAGTTTCTGGATAACCCCTCAGTGCCTCACAAGCTGCTGCTGTCATTCAGGAAAAACATGTAGCTTCAAAGATCAGACCAGACAGCAAATTCATTCCCGCTGGGCTCGATAAAGTGAAAGCGCCGGCCTCCGGGAAAAGGGAAAATGCCTTTATTGATCAATCCTCCTGCCGCTTCCACGTCACCCAATGTCTTTTCCAGATCCCTGCTGTAGAACACTACCAGTGCAGCGCCTCTTTCTGTGTTTGAAGACAGGTCCGATCGATAGAAAACCACTGCCCTGTCTGCGCCGCTGCCAGAACCTGCCAGGGGTTCTGTCAATCAGAGCTGGAAGTCTTCCAGGGTCTGTTTTCGGGACTGGCCAGAGTCGAGCGCAGCGAACACATTATCCAGGGGGCAAGGCGCTGCGCTTACCTGGTCACGCCAGTCTGAGGCTGACCAGTCAGCCCAGCTAACATTGTCCTGCACGCCGGCACTCATCCAACCTATTCTCTGTGTTAATCCTGAACATTGATTATGGGAACCAAAGAGTGCTCTGGCTCAAATGTCCGAACTCCGGTATGCAGCAGCGTTGACGGTGTAGATAAACCAAGATAATCAACGATTGTCGTAGGTTTAACGGCACCCATGTACGGCCAGTCGTATGTTGTTTACAACAACAGCTTCAAACCCCAATGAGTTTATTGAGGTGCAGCCCTGGGGCAAAATCGACCTGGCAAAAGACGTGGAAGCCATAGTGATTTCCAGAAATGATCTGGAACAGATGTACTATGAAACCAAAACCGACCCAGCGCTTCTTCCGGCGGACATGATCAGTTTGTCCGCTGTTGAAAGAGCCCGGAAGATCTGCAAACTGTTCAGTGAACTGGTGCGTTTTTGTCGTTCTCACCGTATCAAGCTGTTCCTGCTGCCATTATCCGGGCAGACAATGAACAGCTCCGAGCCAAGGAGTAACAAAGAAAGAATTACCTGTGGTGGGTATTGGTCGGGCGCTATGGTTGTCATAAACAGGCTCAACTTGGCTGCCGTAAGCTGGCGTCAGCCTGCATAAACAACTTTCAACAAAACGGCTTTGTCTTCTCTCATGATTCCGACATCGCTATCGCCATCAGAGACTACAACAGGCGAGTCCACCTGTATGGTGCTAACTACGGCTGGAAGCTGATTTCTGACCAGTCTGTCAATCCTGAGGTGTTGATGGGGAGTGTTTACTCCGCACTGTCATCCGGCAATCTTGATGCCGGCCAGTGTGAGCTTCTGATGCGCCAGCAACTGCTGCAGGGAGCTGCTCAAAGACAGCAAATGCACCCTGCAGAGGAAGTACTGATCAGCCATGTAAACCAGGCACACGGCCTGGTTCTCAACCGCCAGGATCCTAACAGCTTTCTCCAGTCCGTAATCGCAGCTTTGAAAAAGCACCTGGTGGTAATTATTCATCTCATTGACGGGGAAGAATTGATCGTTATTGTGCGGTTGCCTGACGATCAGGTGGCGGTGGGAACGGGAACCTGCCTGGCTCCCATAATGAGCCTTAAGAAACTCAAAGAACTACTGCTTTACCTAAGCAGGAAGCACCTTGAGTCTCTCCGGACTGCGCCTTTCAGACAACTCAGCGAAAAGCGGTGCAACCTGCCAGAAGAACGGATCAGGTTATTTTTTTCGCCCCAGAAACATACTGGCGACACAGACAGCAAAAGCAAGGATATAGACGCTGAATATCAGCGTCATCCACTGGGCCATATTCAGACTCAGAAAGATCCAGCTGTCCTCTCCACAAAGTCCTGTGGGTTGGAACATCCCGGGCCACCATTCATGCAACGGCAGACCGAAAGGGAAGCTTGGTAGCAGGTTACAACTAGAGAAGAAGGGGTTGTAGTTCGCGTAATTATCTATCTGTAACACCGCTGTCTGCAGACCATAAGCCGCTCCGCTGATCCAGATCAGATACCCTGTCAGCCTGAACAGCATGTTTCCTGGTGATACCAGAATGACCAGTGCGGCAAAGCCCAGCAGCATTACCGCCAGCCTCTGGTAAACGCACTGCTCACAGGGATTCAGGTGCAGAACATACTGAAAACCGAGAGCGCTCAGTTCCAGGAATACCGCCGTAGCCAGCATGATCAGCCAGATCTGGCGTCGGGTCTGCCAATCTCTTATGGCTGTCATGGGGCTCTGGCGAAACTCATTCAAGATCCTGGTCAGGGTCATAAGCGCCTCTTATTTTTTCTCAAGCAGGTAATCTACCAGGTTATAAAACTCATCAAAGGACTTGATGCTGCCGACCTTGATCAGGTATTTGTCGTTGACCACAAACCCAGGCACAGCCTTGAATTGCTGCTGGGCTTTCTTCCAGTCAGATAGTCTTTCGCGCACAGCCGGGGCATTCAGACCCAGTGCCCACTCTCTTTTGTTCAAACCGGCTTTTTCCAGGGTTTCGAAGAAATCCTTGTCACTTTTCCAGTCACCAATCCGCTCTTCCTGAATAGGCTTGAACAGGGCCATTTTTACCGGCTGGTACTTGTCTGTGCCATAAGTGACCGCCAACGCCTGGCTGATCTGGTTGGCGTACCTGCCCATAAAGAAAACATGCATTTGCCTGAACTCGACACCTTTCTTGTCCAGCCTCTCTTTCAATGGAGCAATGGCGCCCAGCTCCCAACGATAACAGGCAGGGCAATAAATGGAAAAGGCTTCAACAACCACCGGCTTTTCGGCTTTTTTCCCAGGCAACACTTCATAATGAGTGTCTTTGACAAACCTGGCGATCAGCTCGGGAGCTCCTGAGCCGGAGCTGGAAGTGGCGGAGGCGTCAGAACCAGAGCCAGAGCCAGGGTCAGAGCCAGACCCCGAACCGGAAGTGGCCGGAGCGGCAAATGCCGACAAGGGCATCATAAATATCAGGAAAAAGGTGACAACAGCTTTTCTCACAAAGTCTCTCCCAGCATGGCAAGGTTAAATTATGACAGATGCGGATTCTTATACAGCAAGAGCAAACTGCCTGCTGACATAGATCAATGCACACTGTAGATTCTTCTCATCTCTAACAGGTATTGAAATCTATATCATTTATCCACAGACAGGAATCCATCTTTAATGAAATACATCGGCGCCCATGTCAGCGCAGCCGGAGGTGTGGAAAACGCTCCGGTCAACGCCCACAAATTGACATCCTCCCCCAGCCAGGTCGCTGGGGGATTCCTATCAGGCTGCTACTTTCTCACAATTTCGCAGTGGTTCCTGTTTCGTCACAGGTTCCAATGAACCCGCTCCACAGGCTAACACGCCATGTCCTGACGCTAAGATATTTTTATGAGTTTTTCATGCTGCTCTGGGGTCACATCCAGTCTGAACTTGTACGCCTTGAGAATCTTCATTAATGCAATCAGTATGCTAATGACTGACTTTTAATATAAAGGCCATTTCGCCGATTGCAAAGCTGGTGAACAGCCTCAAGGCCGTTTCATCCAGAAAGATAAGGCAAGAACTTTGTGACATCGCCGAAACGTACAAGAAGCCGGTTTTGTGGTCACGATCCTACTTTGCCGGGAGTTGTGGTGGTGCGCCACTGGAAGTCACCAAGGAGTACATCGAGAACCAGGATCGGCCCTAACGGGCTGACGAAATTCACCTCCCGCCTGGCTCGGCGGGAGTATTCTTTCGGTTATGGATAGAGAATACCGCCGGGCAGGGCAGCAACCTAGGAGCCTGACCGAGAATAGCGGTCGAGATTACTCTTTATGGTAAGAGTCAGTAGAACGAGTCAGATTTTTCGTTGGATTTGTGCGAATAGTTGACCTATTTAAACAGATTCAACGGAAAATCTGGCCGTTCTTTCTGGATTTTAGGCCGACCTGCCTATTCTCGGTCAGGCTCCTAGGAGCCTGACCGAGAATAGCGGTCGAGCATAAAGTTCAGTAGATCGAGTCAGATTTTTCACTGAATTTGTGCGAATAGCCAACCTATTTAATCAAATTCAGTGGAAAATCTGGCCGATCTTTCTGGGCTTTAGGCCGACCTGCCTATTCTCGGTCAGGCTCCTAGGCTGGTGTTTCGAAGAACTGGCGGAAATTATTGATGGCATTGAGGACAAAAGTCATGTCGGAGTCTGTCTCGACACCTGCCACACCTTTGCAGCAGGCTACGATCTTCGTACCCCTGAAGCCTGCGAAAAAACTTTTGCAGAGTTCGAACGGGTGGTTGGCTTCCGGTATCTGAAAGGCATGCATCTCAACGATTTAAAGTGCGAACTGAGCTCACGGAAGGATCGCCATCACAGCCTGGGCGAAGGTGAGATCGGCTGGGACGTATTTCGTTACATCATGGCCGATGGGCGTTTTGACGGCATTCCCATGGTGCTGGAAACCATCAATGAGAGCATCTGGCC
>CBDEWF010000120.1:0-5047 GCA_965243775.1 Sansalvadorimonas sp. | reverse complement strand
TCCAAAATGACGAATAAACATGGGATGGGAGATATTTATCTGGGTCAGGAGTTCTTTCCTGCTCGCTATCAACTGTTCCTTATATTGAGTGCTAATACGCTTGACAAAGAATTTAGCTTTACCTCCAGGGCTCGAAAAAGTATAAGATGTCCCCCCTCCTCCCTGTAGATCACCATCAAGTGGCACCAATGCCTTGACAAACTTATTACAGTCAAATGGTGGATTTGTCACAAAAGCACCATCAAGAACCAAACTCTCATTAAAAACATCTTCGCAATCCTTCAAAAGAACATGATGCCAATCAGTAATATGATTATGACCCTGCTCCTGCTCCTGCTCCTGCCTGCTCAGCCATGGAACAACTTAACATTTTAAAAAGGTAACTTAGTTTCCCAACAGGTTCCGTTTTAATCGCCATAGGTGAGGCGACCGAGGCCTCAGAATAGGGACTGGCACGAACTATCCTTCTCTTGTCCTGAAATCTGTACACCTTATTACTATTGGCCAGGGGGAGTACAAAACGCCCGGCTTTAAGATACTGAACAGGATAGGAGCGAGGAAGTTCGGATTGCTGTCCTGCTACTTCATGCATCACCTGTAACAGCATCCGATATTGATTTGATGATCCACTAGCCAGCCATAATATGCCCCTCCTTTCAGGCTCCGGTTCAATATTTTGATAGTAGTAAACAAAACCTTCTTTTAGTTGCACTGCCTCGAGGCAGCTTCTGGAGTTGATATATATTGACCTGCTCAAATCGTTATAAGGGTTAAGTTTAATCTGGGTATGCATTCTTCCCAGATATCGATAGAGTTGATAGTTTTCCGGATTTACAGGTCTACACAACTTATGAATTTCTATATAAATCCAGGGAAGGTTAGCAACCATAGTTTTCTCAAGTGACTCAGGGGGAAACGTTTCTGGCGTTTCAACCAGCACCAGATAAGTAGGCAGGCCATAGACTTTGGCTACCACCAGAAAGAGCAGAATGTTCCAGACAATATTCTGGACAATACTCCGATAAAACAATAACCAGACCGATTGAGACACAAGCAACCCTGCTGAGTTAAAAGGTAACAAGTGTAGCTACACCCTTTACCTTTACCTTTACCTTTACCTTTACCTTTACCTTTACCTTTACCTTTGCAGGACAGGGGACTTCTATACCAACAGCAACCAGGTTCATCGACTTTCATTATTCTTAAAATGATCCATTTTCGCTAGAATGCCCGCTCTTCACCTAACCCTCCGGCTGTATCCATGTCTTCACCCACGTCCCTGAAAAATATCTGGCAGTTTAACCATGGCGAGTCTGTTAAAAACTGCCAGGATACGCTGGCCAGTGAAGTTCCAGTGGCCCTAGTCTATAACAGTATTTCTCATACCGTAATGATGTGCAGCCCCCAGCATCTTGAGGACTTTGCCCTGGGTTTTTCCCTGGCTGAAGGCATTATCACCAAGCCGGAAGATATTTATGGCATGGATGTCATCAATGTCTGTAACGGTATTGAAGTTAGAATTGAGCTTTCCAGTCGCCGGGATCATGAACTCAAGGAGCATCGCCGAACCCTGGCAGGAAGAACAGGTTGTGGCATCTGCGGAACAGAAAATCTTCAGCAGGTTATCCGGGAAGTCAGACGACTGCCCAATACCCAAAAGTTTCCTCTCAAAACTCTTGACACTATTCTGAAAGATACCCTGCGCAATAACCAAAGAATGGGCAGCGTAACCGGTGCAACCCATGCCGCCATATGGCTTGACAATCATGGTGAAATACAGGCTATTCGAGAAGACATTGGCCGCCATGTAGCTCTGGACAAACTACTGGGAATCAAGGCCAAAGAGGGCTGGAAAAATGGTGCGGTGATGATCACCAGCCGTGCCAGCTTTGAGATGGTTCAGAAAGCAGCAACGGCTGGAGTGGAAATCCTGCTGGCCGTTTCCGCTGCTACAACCATGGCAGTGGAGCTGGCCGAGCAGTACAACCTGTCTCTGGCAGGATTCTGCCGCCCGGGGCGGGCGACAGTTTATAGCGGAATAGAACGATTCGGTTGCTGATCAAACAGCAACCGTAGCCACCCGGTAACAGTGCAGACAGCGCTTGGCTTCCGCCATAGCCTCGGCACGGGTAAAGCTCTTCTCGACCTCATCCCAGGTGCGCTTGCGCTTTTCAACATCAAGAACTTCAAAAGACTCACGGGCTTTCTGGGCCACCTGGTCCATAGATTCGTTCTCATCGTAAAGCTTGAGGTGCTTCATCAACGCTTCGAAATGGTCTTCCGTGGTGTAATCCAGCGGCTTGTCATTGATAAAGCTGTCGATACTTAATGCACCACGCAAACCACCAGCCGCAGCTGTAATCAGGGAGTCTGGGCCCAGCTCACAGTCACCGGCCGCAAACAACTTGGGATGGGTGCTCTGGCGGGTGACCGGATCAACCACAATGGTATTCCAGTCGGTGGTTTCCACACCTTCAAACTTCACCAGGGCAGAGAGGTCAACCCGCTGACCGATGGCGGACACAACGGTATCGCACTCAAAGATAAACTCAGAGCCTTCGATGGCCACTGGACGACGGCGACCACTGGCATCCGGCTCACCCAGTTCCATCTTGCGACATTCCAGACCAGTTACACGGCCATGTTTATCAGCAACAATACGAACCGGTGCAGTAAGGAAGTGGTAGTTGGCACCCTCTTCCTCAGCTTCATGGATTTCCATTGGGTCGGCAGGCATCTCATCACGGGTACGACGGTAGATAATGCTGACATCATCCTTGTCGTGACGCAGCGCAGTACGCACACAGTCAAAGGCCACGTTACCACCACCCACAACGGCAACACGACGACCTTCCGGATAAGGGTCATAGCCATCGTTAATACCGCGCAGATAACGGATACCTGGGATATAACCGAGGTAACCTTCGTTCTCGCCTTCCACCCGCATCGGCGTGCTGTCCTGGGCACCTACAGAGATAAATACCGCATCGTAGTCACGCTCAAGATCAGTCAGCAGAACATCACGGCCGATACGCACACCGTAATTAATAGTCACGCCCATATCCCGGATCAGCTGCGCTTCATAACGCAGAATATCCCGGGGCAGGCGGTAGTCAGGAATACCCACGGCAGACATACCGCCCGGTTCCTGCAACATCTCGAACATGGTGACCTTATGGCCACGCATCGCCAGATGGTAAGCCGCACTCAAACCGGCAGGACCTGCACCGATAATGGCAACATGCCCGGTCTTCTCTGAGATTTTCATCTCATGGGGAGGTGTGCGGCCTTTCTTCAGAGCTTCATCGGCCACAAAACGCTTCAGCGCCTTGATGGCAATCGGCTCATCCATATTGGCACGACGGCAGTTGCTTTCGCAGGGACGGAAGCAGGTACGACCCAGTACGCCAGGAAGAGGCAGACGGCTGCGGATCAGATCCAGAGACTTATCAAAAGCGCCCTGGCGGATATGATCAACATAGCCGGGAATATCCAGATGAATCGGGCAGGCTTCGGTACAAGGCGCTGTACGCTTGGAGAAGTAATCTGTTTCATCCTTTACGCCGTTATCAACGGCAGCTTCAAAGGCTTCCCAGAAATTATCCAGCGCATGAAGAATGGCACCAGGACCCTGCTTGCCAATACCGCAGCGGGAGGTTTCCATCACAGTTTCGGCAATGGTTTTCAGGTGGAACAGATCTTCCTTATAACCCTTGCCCTGACACAAACGATCCAGCAGCTTGCTCATGGCCCGCGTTCCCCCTGGACAGGGAGAACACTTACCGCAGGACGCCTCGGACAGAGCCTTCATATAGTTGTTGCACAGACCGACGATATTGACGTTCTCATCGCGCAGCACAATACCGTCCCAGCCAATCAGAGCCTTCAGCGGAGAGTTCTGCTTAAAGTACTCTGGCAGAAATGGAATCTGTTCAGCATTCTGGGATTTCCCCCCCCCCTCTGCCGAGCGACCATCGAACTTATGGCCGCCCCAGGTGCTGAAGATCACACTGTCAATCGCGCTATCTTTAGCAATGATATCCATTATGCGACCTCCTCAGAGATAATCTTGTCCACACGTACAGCAGCAACTTTATATTCTGCCGTCATCGTCACAGGGTCGAAGGCATTACCGTTCGTCAGCCAGTTGGCGTTGGACTCGCGGAAGTGGAATGACATCCACACCATACCATGAGGCACTTCATCGGTGACATTGGCCCGAATCTTCACCTGACCACGGCGGGAAGAGATATGCACCATCTCATTGTTCTCAATACCCAGGTTACGGGCATCGCAGTGTGAGATATCAACCTTCTCTTCACTCATCAGGTCGTTGATACCTTCGGAGTTACCAGTCTGGGTACGGGTATGGTAGTGATGCAGACGACGACCGGTTCCCAGAATCAGCGGATACTCTTCATCGGTCACTTCCGCAGGTGGACGCCAGTCAACGGCCGTGAACAGCCCCTTACCACGGGTAAAGTTACCATCTTTATGCAGGTACTCGGTGCCGGGATGGTTTTCATCCAGGCAAGGCCATTGCAAACCGTTCTTCTCGATACGGTGGTACTTGATACCGCCCAAGTTGGGGCTGAGCATGGAGATCTCGTTATCCCAGATTTCCTGGGCAGAGTCAGATTCCCACTCATAACCGAAGCGCTTGGCGATCTGCTTGAAGATCCACCAATCCTGCTTGGCTTCACCGGGAGCAGACGACACCGCACGTACACGGTTTACCCGACGCTCACTGTTGGTAAAGGTACCGTCTTTCTCACCCCAGGCAGCAGCAGGGAGAATCACATCCGCGAAACGAGTGGTTTCGTTATGGAAGATATCCTGAACCACCAGGAATTCCGCAGATTCCAGCTCATGCTCGATCTTGCGAATATCCGGCTCGGTGTTAGCCACGTTCTCACCGAAGATCCACAGACCACGTACTTTGCCTGAAGGCAGACCTTCAAACATTTCCGGCATCTTGAAGCCTTCATGGGCAGGCAGGCTGTCAACCTTCCAGAACTTGGCAAAACGCTCACGGACTTCTGGATTC
>CBDEWF010000119.1:0-19947 GCA_965243775.1 Sansalvadorimonas sp. | reverse complement strand
CAACTGTTAGTGTGGTATTAATCCAGAGCGGAGTGCCGAGTGGTATGACCCTGTCGTCCACTGCCGCACTGTGTTCCGGGATTAACCGGGTGCCCTGTGCACCAATGGGGCCCTGCCTGTCCAGTTTGGAAAAGAAGATAAAGTCAGGGTTGGTATAGAGAACTTCATCCATTCGCCCGGGATTATCTTCAAGCCACTGGCGAATACTCTGCATGGATACTTTCTCCAGCAGACCTTCCCGTTTCAGGTATCGTCCAATGGCAAAATAGTCATGACCATTTCTGCCGGAAATGCGAACTTCAACATCTTCCCCGGTATCCAGCCTGACAGTTCCGGAACCCTGTATCTGCAGGAAAAAACGGTCAACCCGATCATCCAGCCAGAACAGAACATTGTCGTTATAGTCTCCCCTGCCAGCTCTCAGGTTGATCTGCTCACGACTGTCGTAGGGAACCATCCAGCCGTTTCTCACTTTCCCTGCCATCATTCGGTCAGGCTTGTCCTTATCTTCTCTCTCCAGGCTAAAGTTTCCCGGGTTAAAAAGAACCAGATCCTTTGGTGTCTTCAGCAGTGGTACAGAGTATTTGTCAGACTTGTTGCGACTGCCATAAACCAGAGGAGTGTAATAGCCGGTAAACAATCCCTCTTCCCAGGGGGCGACCCGGAAAACAGAGAATTGATGTTCAAAAAACGACAGCAGGTTTACGTTATGAGGTGTTTCCAGAGCGTCACAGATTTGGTGCCACTGTTCATAAGTTCCAAAACGTGGATCTGATGAGACATTACCAGTTCTCTTGCCATAAACAGGACAGCTTTCCAGAAGTACAGTACGCAAACTTTCTGCCTGTTGCTGATTCCAGCCCTGCAGCTTGCCGAATGAAGACAGCTGAAAAGTGTCACGGAACTGGAGAGTGCTACAGCCAGACATCAAGGAAAAGGCGGCTGCCAGAGCCATCAGAAAAGTGTAAAGCAGGGAAAAATTATTTTTATTCATCAGAAATAACCAGTGCTTGTAGCAGACGTGCCGGGAGTAGAGCTGTTTCTGAGAATGTATTGTAAAAGTGAGGAGATGAATAGTGTTTCCCGTGACAGGTACATCATGGTCTGCTGAAATATCAAAGTTAAGACGCTGGATAATATTTATAAGAAGGTAAGCATGAGTATTTATGATTTTTCAGCAGAGACGATTAAAGGGGAAACAATATCTCTGGAGCAGTACCGGGGCAAGGTACTGATCATTGTAAATACCGCCAGTAAATGCGGCTTTACTCCCCAGTACCAAGGGCTGGAAAAGCTGTACCGTAAATTCAGGGATGATGGTCTGGTTATTCTTGGTTTTCCCTGTAACCAGTTTGGTCAACAGGAGCAGGGCAGCAATAGCGAGATCAGTGAGTTCTGCGAGATCAACTATGGTGTCTCTTTTCCAATGTTTGCCAAAGTCGAAGTCAACGGGGATAAAGCTCACCCGCTGTTTAAATATCTTAAAGAGGTGGCTCCCGGCATTCTGGGAACGAAAGGGATCAAGTGGAATTTCACCAAGTTTCTGGTTGATGCTGATGGAAATGTTGTCAAACGCTTTGGACCCAAAGACAGCCCTGAAAGCATTCGTCAGCCAATGCGCCGGCTGTTAAAGATGAAGGCTGAAACTGAGTCAGCATCTGCGTAAACAAGAACAGGCAGCAAGTTGATCCTGCTGCCCATTTCTATTCCCGGTCAGATCGCCAAGGGCCTGAAAATCAGGCCTGAGAGGTTTCGGCTGCCTCATGGATGCTGGCCTGGCTGGCAATTTCCTGATCAATAAAGTACAGACCTTTGCCTTCGCAACCAATCATCTTGATCTTGTCCAGCAGGGACGCAAACAGCTTCTCTTCTTCGTGCTGTTCGGCAACATACCATTGCAGGAAGTTAAAGGTTGAATAGTCCTTGGAAGTAAAAGCGATATCAACCAGTTCATTAATCTTGCTGGTAACAAGACGCTCATGGTCAAGAATCTGGGTGAAAACATCTTCGATATTCTCATACTGACTTGCAGGCGCTTCGATCGCCCCGATCACAGCCATGGCACCGGTTTCGTTGACATAGTTGAACAGGCGCTGCATATGCTCCATCTCTTCTACAGCGTGAGCACGCAGGAATTTTGCACAGCCATCCAGCCCTTTGTATTCACACCATGAGCTCATCTGCAGGTAAATATTGGAAGAGTAGAACTCCAGATTGATCTGATCATTCAGGCTGCTGATCATCTTGTCGCTGAGCATGACATTCTCCTTAATACTTGCTGTTGCACTGTTTAATACTTGCGTTAGCTGTAAAGCGCACAGTCATGGGGACAGTGAGAGCAAGATATAACATACAACATACAACAGTGGTAATGGTCGTTTTCTGGTGGTCGGCATAACGGGGAAGAGAAAGGGCTATGCCTTCACTGGCGGTAAAGCATGCTCTTTTTACAGTGGATTGTCACTGATAAGTCCCCGGACTGTTGTTTTGCATCATTATGACAAGCGGATATTTTTGTCCAGCGAGGGACAAATACTGAATCCTGGCCCACTTTACTGGAAGGACAGGCCAGGAGAGTATCTCTTTCATTTCCTGTCAGCTGGGAATTTAACCCCTGTCTGTTCACGAATATCGGTCAGCAGACGTGCAGTTATTAGAGAGTTTTTCAGGTACAGATCTGGTGACTTTCTGCCACTGATCAGGTCTGCAAATGCACCCGCCTCATACACCATGGTATTACTGTGCTGGTGTCTGCTCAGATTAAGAGGGAGATCACCCTTCTTGTGCAGGGTAACCTCTTTGCATTCAAACAGTTCCTTAATAACCAGGCTGCCTGACTCACCCTGGATCTCGCTGGGAACAAATGAATTGCTGACTTTTGAATGTTGAAGAACTACTTCCATATCCGGGTAATACAGGGTTACGGAACCGTGGCCATCAACACCTGATTCGAGTAGATGGGCGCTGGCGGTTACTCTGTCGGGTTCTCCCCAGAGGGCAACGGCTGTACTCAGGCAGTAGAAGCCAATATCCATCATGGAACCATTAGAGAAAACCGGATTAAATGTATTTGGATTTTCGCCATTCAGATAGCGCTGATAGCGGGAGGAATACTGGCAGAAATTAAAGAATGCCTTGTGAATTTTTCCCATTTGGGAAAGAGCGGCCCGAATTTCGGAAAAATTTGGCAGGTGGCAGGTTTTAAAGGCTTCAAACAGAACCTTGTTATGTCTGCGCGCTGCTGCCACCATGGTTTCAGCTTCTTCCAGGTTGGAGGCCATAGGCTTTTCACAGATCACATGTTTGCCGTGGCTCAGGAACAGACAGGCCTGCTCGCTGTGCATGGAGTTGGGGCTGGCAATGTAAACAGCGTCAATCAGCTCAGATTGGGCCATATGTTCAAGGTTATCAAACAGATAGAGAGCCTTGTGAGTTTTGGCAAAGTCTCTGGCTCTATCGATATCGCGGGAATAGACACCCATCAGCTGATAACGGTCGGTCATCTGGGCAGCTTCAATAAATGCACTGGTAATCCAGCTAGTGCCGATGACGGCGTAACGAATCATAGAGCCTCTCTGCATATGGTCATTTTTCCGTGGAAATGCCCACTGTATTTTCATTTTTACTCATAGGGCATATCACCCTGATAGGGCACAGTGCTCACCCATGGCTGTTTGAGGAACCAATTTTTGACTCTGGGCACAAGCAGTCATGAGCGATGCAAACAGCCATGAGCGATAAATGCCGCTCACCCCGAACAATGAAAATTGCAAAGAGCCTGACAGCGGCATTTTCTGGTAAGAATAGCCTCAGTTAGATTTACTGTTTTTGAGAGACGACGTAATGATATCTATCAACTTTTCGAATCTTGCGGGCAAAGGTTGCCACTTTCTTTGAGCCAAATAGATAGTTTCCGAAACGGGTGCAGGTAACCTGTGGCTGCAAATCAGTTCTTGTCTGGGGAACGCGGCCACGGCATGAGCTGGTAAAACCGTGAATCCAAGCCCCCTTGAAACCGGCTCAAGAATTAACCCTATCTGGTTGGAAAATCCACGATGAGGCAGCTGGTCAATGCGCTCAAATTCTGGAAAGTTAGCATTTAACAAAAGGGAAGCATGGTAAGAACCGTCCGGGTGGTTAATATAACCAAGTTCCGTCAATGTTTGCCAGCAGACAGCAGAGACACTGGATGATGTCACCAGACACAGGTGCTCACTGGCTATAGGCTGACAGATCAGTCCAGATGCGTTTTTTACCGGCTGGGTTATCAACCCGATATCAAGACGACGCTCATCAAGATCTGTCTCAATACGGGAGTTAGGAGCAAAGGCATAATCGATCTCCAGCTTTGAGTGCTGAGTCTGCCACTCCAGCAACAGTGGGTAGAGCTTGAGGCCAACACTGCCAGGGCTGGCCAGCCGGCAGCGACCGGCAAAGGGGTCATCAGCCTGCAAGGATTGTTCGAGCGCGGTGAGACTGGCCAGAGTTTCCCGCCCCTGGCGGTAAACCTGTTCACCTGTTTCCGTCAGCAGAAACCTCTTTCCCTCACGGTGGATAAGGGTGTGCCCGAAGTGTCGCTCCAGTTTCTGGATATGCTGGGTTACACCGGGCTGGGTCATTGTCAGTTTTTCTGCTGTGCGAGTGAAGTTCCCAGTTTCGATAAGTGTGCAGAAGGTCTGCAGCCAGGCCAAATTAATCATAGAGAGTAATGATAAAAATTCATTATGGAAAGTATCACAAGTAATAATTTCCTGTTGAGGTGATTGCGCCTTAACCTGTACTCCATCGAATCACCCACACAATACAGGACTCCTGGAATGGCAGATAACTCTACCTATCCTCGCACTATGTCTCATATTGGTATTTCCGTACCTGATCTTGAGGCGGCTGTTAAATTCTACACCGAAGTTATGGGTTGGTACCTGATCATGGAACCGACCGAAATCATTGAGGATGATTCCGCTATCGGTGAAATGTGCAATGATGTTTTTGGTCCTGGCTGGGGCAGTTTCAAGATTGCCCATATGTCCACCGGAGACAAAATTGGCGTAGAGCTGTTCCAGTTTGCCAACGCTGAAAATCCTGAAAATAACTTTGAGTACTGGAAGACCGGCGTATTCCACTACTGCGTTCAGGACCCTGATGTGGAAGGTCTGGCAGAGAAGATTGTCGCGGCTGGCGGCAAGGCTCGCATGAAAGCTCCCCGCTATTACTACCCCGGTGAGAAGCCTTTCCGGATGATCTATATGGAAGATCCTTTTGGTAATATTGTTGAGATCTACAGCCACAGCTATGAGCTGACATACTCTGCCGGAGCTTATTAAGTTCTAGCGTCCTCTCAAGAACAGCTTATCCAGCTCCTGCATGGAAAGCTGAGTCCAAGTGGGGCGGCCGTGGTTACACTGGCCGCTTCGCTCGGTCTGCTCCATATCGCGCAGCAGACTATTCATTTCCGGTATCGTCAGCTTCCTGTTAGCACGTACCGAACCATGGCAGGCCATGGTCGCCAGCATCTCATCAATGTGTGCTTTGACCTGATCACTGGAACCATGTCGGGAGAAGTCCTCCAGCAGTTTCCTGACCATATCAGGCACATTGGCACCGCGCAGCAGTGCGGGAATCTGTCGAACCACAACTGTTTCCGGCCCCATTCTCTCCAAAGTAAAGCCCAGCTTCTGAATTTCACTGGTGAATTCGTCCACAGCATCAGCCTGTTCCAAAGAGACTGCAACAGACTCCGGCACCAAAAGTGGTTGAGCCGTAATTCCGGCACCGTGCCAGGCTGACTTCATGCGTTCGTAGGTAATCCGCTCATGGGCCGCATGCATATCAACCAGCACCATACCGCTGACATTTTCTGAAAGAATATAAATGCCTTTCAGCTGGGAAACCGCAAACCCCAGTGGTGGAACTTCGCTACTCTCTGGCTCCGCCAGTGTTTGAGCCTGTTGTTGAGACTGCGGTTGAGCAGAAGCAGATGCTGGTTCATGGAGCTGCTTATAGACATTCATATGCTCCCTGACTGCCATAGGGAAAGGTTGTGCAGACTGGGCCTTCATAGCCGGCTGAGCGCTGGAAGATGTTCCGGAAAATACAGCTTGAGCCGTATTAACAGCTTGAGCTGTTTTATTTGCAGAAAATTCCGGACGGGACGGGTTCAGATTGATATTGGCCTGAGGGCCAAATTCACCACTATTTACTCCTTCAGTCAGTGCCGCTTCCGGTGTGCCAGGGGCGTCAGACGTATTAGAAAGAGTTGTTGGTGGAAGCTGATCTTCCGGCCTGACTGAAGCCAAAGCCCTGTTCAGTGTACTGTAAAGGAAGTTGTGAACGGTGCGGCCATCACGAAAACGGATTTCATGCTTGGTAGGGTGAACATTGACGTCCACCTGGGCAGGATCCAGTTCCAGATAAAGGACGAAAGCCGGATGTCGTCCATGATATAGAACATCCCGGTAGGCCTGGCGTACAGCATGGCCGATCAGGCGATCTTTCACCATGCGACCATTGACGTAGAAATACTGCAAATCAGCCTGGGCCCGTGAAAAAGTTGGCAGCCCCACCCAGCCCCACAGTCTCAGGCCTGATGCTTCCATATCAATAACAACAGCATTGTCCATCAGCTGTGGACTGGTCAGAGTGGCAACCCTGCGCTCCATTTCTACTCGACTCTTTGCCGGGCGCAGCTGGTGTATGGTGCGCTGATTATGACGCAGGGAAAAAGCGATATCGTAATGACTCAGGGCCAGTCGTTTTACCACCTCTTCCAGATGACCAAATTCAGTTTTCTCTGTGCGAAGAAATTTTCGTCGGGCTGGAGTATTAAAGAACAGATCCCGGACTTCCAGCGTTGTTCCAATCGGGTGCGGCGCTGGAGAGGAGACTGTTTCCATGTCCCGCCCTTCGGCAAAAACCTTCCAGCCGGATTCCTGTCCTTCCACATTGGACGTCAGCGTCAGACGGGATACAGAACTGATAGACGCGAGAGCTTCTCCCCTGAACCCCAGGCTGGCAACAGCCTCCAGATCTTCCAGAGCACTGATCTTGCTGGTGGCATGGCGTGAAAGAGACAGGGCCAGATCATCTTTGGCAATACCGGAACCATTATCCCGGATACGGATCAGGCGAACACCGCCGTTTTCCACTTCCACCTCGACCCGGTTGGCACCAGCATCAATACTGTTCTCCAGTAACTCTTTGACCACCGATGCCGGGCGTTCCACCACTTCACCGGCGGCAATCTGGTTAGCAAGGCGGGGGCTGAGTAACTGGATTCTGCGCATGATGAGTTTTTCTGAATAAGTCGAATCTGTCCAATCATATCATTACATCCCATGGAGTATGACTGCATCCCATGGAATATGACGACATCCCAGAGTCTCAAAATCCCAGGTCAGGCTGATCCGGTGACAAATCTGGTCTCTTTTGCACAGCACCACAAACACTCAGGGAAGTGCTGCTTACCATTTTTGTCCACGGAGTGAACCAGAGCGGATGCTTCGTGGTCTGGTGTTTGCTGGCCTTATTTTGACAGGTTGCAGGAGTACCAGAGATGGTTGTCAGGGGGATTTTTAAGCTGCCTGTCGATCACCCGTTTAATCAGAAAATTGATCAGAAAAGTAGACAGGAGTAATCACTATGTATAGTGCAAGATCCACAGACAGAATGACGACAAGCATCTACGGTATGGGGCAATCTGGAAGCTCACATCCACAAGAATGTCCATTAGATATCGCCAAGTTAGTGCCTGATACCCAAGATTTAGTATCGCGTTGGTACGATCTTGGTTATGAGCTTTTCGAAGAGAGACATCTATCCAAGCTCGACATTATAGAGTCCAATTATCTTGATTGTAGTGATGGTTATGTCAGGATGCTGGAAAAGTGGCAAGAACTCTATCCAGAAACAAGCACTTTTAGCAACTTTGTGGCAGCTGTTGAACATATGGGAGAAAGTCGTCTGGCTACTAGTTTGAAAAAGCGGGGGGCGGGATGTTATCAGGGAACTTACCAGGGAGAGAGTTCTCGGGAGCCGGGGCTTAAAAGGCCTAGTGCTGATTCTGTCAATCAGCAACTGCAGGCAGAAAATCAACGACTGCAGGCAAAAAATCAACAACTGCAGGCAGAAAATCAACAACTGCAGGCAGATGTTCAGCGGCTGAGCACAGAGAATAAGCAGCTCAGAAGCCAGTTGTTGCAGCTGAGCACAGCAACAGCAACAGCAACAGCAACAGCAACAGCAACAGCAACAGCAACAGCAACAGCAACAGCTATATCAGTCAGTCTCTGCTTCCACTTCCACATATTCTTCTTCCACAAGCCCACAAGCGTATCGATATGAGGCCCTGAAAAAGAAACAGATAGATCTAAAGGTCTTAATGAGATGCCATGCACATATCGAAAAATATTGGAGAGAGATAGGTCTGGAGCTTGAATTAAAAAAGACAGACTTGGAGATCATAGACTGTAATGCTGGATCTTCATCCAGAGGAACTAATGTGTGTTTCCGTGGGATGTGTAACAAATGGCTTGAAACGAAGGTTCATGGTACTTGCTTCGACTGGATAGAGGCTGTCCGCCAGCTTAGCTCGACTGGAGTGATTCCACTATGTGATGCGGATAGCTTCTACGAAAAAGTGCTCGAAAATAAAGATCTCATGAACGAGATATCGTGATAAATTTATCCACTGTTGTTGGCCATGGAAATGCCCTCCGCATTTCCATATTTCGGGGTGGACACTTTACCCGTAGGGCGCACAGCCCGCTCACAGCTGTTTGAGAAGCAACGCCAAATGGCTCCGGCTATGCCGGGGTCACAATTTTTTGATTTTGGTTTCGCCGGCTCCTGGCTTCAAAACAGGTCAAGCTGTTCACCTGCCTGATCAGAGGCAAGCCGGTTCAGCATGTTACAGAATTCTTCACCATTGCTATCACAGATCCACTCTTTCTGCTCCTGGTTGTAATCAAAGTGGAACCCTCCGGTCCGGGCCGCCATCCATAACTGCCTCAGTGCTCCCTGGCGGCTCAGAATAATCTGGCTGCGGTTCTCGAAGGTCAGAGTGAGAATGCCGCCGGCGTTTTCAAAATCAATATCGGTACCAGATTCATCAATGGCATCCTCAATGGCCATCATCAAGTCATCAATCTGGTGGTTAAATTCGGATTCATTCATGGGCTGATAGATGCTGCCTGGAAATACTTGGGAGTGATTGTGACATAATCCCGGCAGAAAAAATCACTCATTCACTTGTTTATGTCTAATGTTCACCAATCCATATGCTCAGGGCTGGATTAATACAATAAGACCAGCCGGGGAAAATTGATGCAGCAATCCTTCAGTAGACAGTAGATTGTCATTTGCGGCTTTTCGTGTATTTGTGGTTTGTCGTATAAAGGCTTCGGTTAAGATGTGCTGCTGTCTGTCATAGTCCCTGCCCCGCAGGTATACTGGTTTCTTATTACGCGCATTTATAACGGGAGTTCACCATGAAACGCGCACTGGCGCTTCTTACCCTGGGGCTGCTACTCACTGCCTGTGGCCAGAAGGGGGCTCTATATCTTCCTGAAAACCCTCAATCTTCTGGTTTCACTCTTGAGCAGGGGGGCGTCGGTGGCTGATGTCGGAGTTTGACTATCAGAATGGTGAACTTTTTGTGGAAGGTGTTTCACTGACCCGGCTGGCTGACAATGTTGGCACCCCTGCTTATATTTATTCCCGTGCAGCTATTGAACGGGCTTACCGGGAATATGCTGAACCCTTGGCAGATATGCCCCATAAAATCTGCTATGCCGTAAAGGCTAATTCCAACCTTGGGGTGCTGAATGTTCTGGCAGAGCAGGGGGCTGGCTTTGACATTGTTTCTATCGGTGAACTGGAGCGGGTCATTGCTGCGGGGGGGGACCCTGGCAAGGTGGTTTTCTCCGGTGTAGGCAAGCAAGAGCATGAGATACGCCGGGCCCTGGAAGCAGGGGTAATGTGTTTTAATATTGAATCCATTCCTGAGCTGGACCGTTTGCAGGATATCGCTGCAGATATGGGTAAAACGGCCAATATCTCCCTTCGGGTCAATCCCAATGTTGATGCCAAAACCCACCCCTATATTTCCACAGGCCTGAAAGACAACAAGTTTGGTATTGATATAGAGAAAGCTGACCAGATTTATCTCAAAGCATCCGGTCTTGCCAATATTTCTGTTCAGGGTGTGGACTGCCATATCGGCTCTCAGCTGACTTCACTTGATCCCTTCCTGGACGCCCTTGACCTGTTGCTGGCGCTGGTGGATCGCCTGGCAGGGCAGGGAATCAAGTTGTCTCATCTTGATCTGGGTGGTGGCCTTGGTGTGACCTATAAAAACGAACTGCCGCCGGCCAAGTCTGACTTTATCCGGGCTGTTCGCGAAAGGATTGGAGATCGTGAGCTTACCCTGATCCTGGAGCCTGGCCGTTCCATTATTGCCAACGCGGGTATTTTGCTGACCCGGGTAGAGCTGCTGAAGCATACTGATCACAAGAACTTTGCTGTGATTGATGGAGCCATGAATGATCTGATCCGTCCCGCGCTTTATGGTTCCTGGCATGAAATCTCGCCTGTTGTACCGCGGGATGGTAAGCCGATGACCTATGATGTCGTCGGACCTGTTTGTGAAACCACAGACTTTTTGGGTAAAGAGCGCTCTCTGTGCCTGGAAAACGGTGATCTGCTGGCCATTATGTCTGCCGGGGCCTATGGCATGGTGATGGCTTCCAACTTCAATACCAGAGGGCGTCCGGCAGAAGTTCTGGTGGATGAAAACAGGGCGGATCTGGTGCGCCGCCGGGAAACACTGGCCGACCAACTGGCTTTGGAAAACCTGCCAGGGGAGAAAGGATGCTTCTGAAATTTACCAAGATGCATGGGCTTGGCAATGATTTCATGGTGATTGACGGGGTCACACAGAATGTTCGCCTGACACCTGAGAAAGTTCAGATGCTGGGGGATCGCCATTTTGGTGTAGGCTTTGATCAGTTACTTCTGGTTGAGCCTCCCGATGATCCTGAAATGGACTTTCGTTACCGTATTTTTAATGCTGATGGTTCTGAAGTCGAGCAGTGTGGTAACGGTGCCCGCTGTTTTGCCTCTTTTGTACTGGAACGCAAACTGACCAGCAATAAGCGCATCAAAGTGCAGACCAAAGGCGGTCCTATCGAGTTGCGTGTCAACCGTGATGAAGTGACGGTTGATATGGGCCAGCCCAAGCTGGAGCCCTGGGAAATTCCGTTTAAGGCGGAACGGCAGTCCATAACCTATAAACTGGAAGTTGAAGGCCGGGACGAAGAAATTTCCGTGGTATCTATGGGGAATCCCCATGCAGTTATGCTGGTTGACGACTGCAGGCATGCACCAGTAGAGCGTATGGGACGCAAGATTCAACGCCATAACCGTTTTCCGGAAGACTGTAATGTTGGTTTTATGGAAGTTGTGAACCCGGGTGAGGTTAACCTTCGGGTGTATGAACGGGGTGTGGGAGAAACTCTGGCCTGTGGTACCGGAGCCTGTGCGGCTGTTGTCGCAGGTCGCCTGCAGGGATTGCTGGAAACCACGGTTAAAGTCAATCTTCCGGGAGGTAGCCTGACCATCACCTGGAAAGATGAGGATAGGCCGGTGCTGATGACCGGGCCGACTACCAGAGTCTATGAGGGGCATATAAGGATATGAGCGACGACGGACAGGAACTGGCGGAAGCTGATCTGGTGACTGCTGCTCAGGTTGAGGATTATCTGGCAGCACACCCGGACTTCTTCTGCAGCAGGGATGAGCTTCTGAACAAACTCAGAATTCCTCACCAGCGCGGAGATACGATTTCTCTGGTAGAGAGACAGGTGGCCCTGCTGCGTGACCGCAACAATAATATGCATGGTCGCCTGAATGAGCTTCTGGGTATTGCCCGGGATAATGACCGGTTATTTGAACGCACCCGTCGTCTGGTTCTCTCTGTCCTCGAAGCCGAAACCCTTGATGCGCTGACAGATGCTGTTGATGACAGCCTGTCCCATGACTTCAAGATTGATTACCTCTCCCAGATTCTGATCGCTGACTCGAAATTTTCTTCCCGCCTGCCATGCTATACCAAGGACGTTGTCTGCCACAGGGTAGGGGTTGATGACCTGCTAGACAGTAACCGGGTTATCTGCGGCAAACTGCGAGAGCGTGAGCTGAAGTTTCTGTTCCCGGAAAGCTGGAAAATGGTTCACTCTACGGCTGTGGTTCCCCTTTACTATAAGCGGCCACTGGGTCTTCTGGCTGTAGGCAGTGGTAAAGAGGGCGATTTCCGTGCAGGCAGTGGTACCCTGTTTCTTAATTTTATTGCTGAAGTGATGGCCCGTTCACTGAGCGCGTTTATTCCTGATGCCATTGCCGGTTCTTCTGCTGATCAGGATGAGCCGTGAGCCATGTGTAGGGACAGGCGCAGTCAGCAGTTGCAGTTATGGATGAACTGCCTGCGTTATGAGCGCAACTTTTCTGCCAATACCTGTGGCGCATATCAGCGTGACCTGGAAAAGTTAAACGCACTTCTTGAAGATGACCAGACCTGGTCAAGTCTACAGGAGAGTGATATTCGTCGCGTGCTTGGCCATCTGCGCGTGTCCGGGCTGGGTGCCAGAAGCCTGCACCGTTGGTTGTCATCTGTTCGCAACTTCTTTGATTTTCTGATGAAAGAAAATCTCAGCAGCAATAATCCCGCCTACGGCCTGCAAGGCCCAAAGCGTAATAAACCCCTTCCCAAGGCCATAGATGCCGACCAGATGGCCTGCATGCTTGATGTTGCTGACAACGACCCCCTTGCTGTCCGTGACCATGCCATGATGGAGCTGTTTTATTCTGCTGGGCTTCGGCTTTCTGAACTGGTTGGGTTGAACCTGACCGACATGGACCTTTCTGCAGGAGAGGTTCGGGTGACAGGTAAAGGCAACAAGCAGCGAATAGCCCCCGTTGGCAGCAAAGCAAAACAAAGCATACAGGCCTGGTTGAAAATACGGGCCACCATGGCTGCAGAAGATGAGTCGGCTATTTTTGTATCAAGAAATGGCAACCGCATAAGTAACCGCCAGGTTCAGGTGCGCATTAAAGAGTGGGGCAAACGACATGGGATTGATACACCCATCCATCCCCATATGCTGCGGCACTCTTTTGCCAGTCATCTGCTGGAATCCAGCGGTGAGCTGCGTGCTGTTCAGGAGCTGCTCGGGCACAGTGATATTTCCACGACCCAGGTTTACACACATCTGGATTTTCAACATCTGGCCAGTGTTTACGACAAGGCTCATCCCCGGGCTAGGAAAAAAGCGGATTAGCGTTTGGTACTCTTTCACAAACTTACGCTGGCAGAGCCTGAAAGTAGATCATGAGTGTCTGAACTATTACTGGGGATCTGTTTAGTCGTCTTGATCTCCAGAGGCAGGTGGAGGGTAGGTGCTTGATGTAGAGTCATCCCCCGTTTGGCCCATGAACGGATTTACACCAGTAAGAAACATTGACGGGTCGATCGAGGTATCAGTTGGCTGGCTAGTATCACCAAAACCAGGGCCAGAAACGGATTGTTGATGATATGGCGAATAAGTTGATAGGCCGTAGGCCGGACTAGCTGATTGAGTATACGGTGTATCGCTGCTTGGTGGTGGGATAAGTGCTGGCATCTGCCCTGATATACCTGCCCCCCCCCCAAGTGTATACGGTACACTCAAGCTCGGATTAACAATAGCTCTATGGTGAGTCACCGTTTCTTCCATAACACTTCTTCCATCATGAGGTCCATAGAATGAGCCTGGCTGTGGCTGTGGCTGTGGCTGTGGCTGTACGGCATATGCAATATTTGATGGAGAAAAAGTAGGTGGCGGTATACTGTACTGATAGCCTGGGGGAATATTGAGCAAGGGTGTGGCAGGAATTACTTGTTGTAACTGACTCTCGTATTGGCTCTTTAATAGCTGAATCTGTTGCTCGTGCTGTTTTTTTAATCTTTCGTTTTCTTCTTTTAATACAGTCACATTACTCTCGAATTGTGATTTCAGTTGTTGTAGCAGTTCAATTTCCTTGTCTTTACCTTCCATCTGGGTATGTAAAATAGTGTAATAATAATTGATATCATCTTTTTCCTTCTCTAGTTCGTGGATTTTATTATTCTTTTCATCAAGTACTGCAGGGTCAATGAAATTAGATTCCATTTGTTCCAGTTTTCTCTCCATTTCCACTAGGGAAGATTTTTGGGTGGTAATTTCTGTTTTGAGTCTTTGAATTTTATCTTTACTTTCTTTTTCTTCTTTTAATAGCTGGTCTTTTTGGTTTTCCATATTGCTCTTAATATCCGTCAGCTCTTGATTTTTATGAGCTAACTGGTCGTTAAGTTGAGTCACTATATTCTCACTTGAGGTTATCTTCTCCTTCAAACTTGTCAGCACTTGCTCTTTAGAATCTAACCGGCTGGTAAGCTCATCCATTTCCTGCTCTGTTGAGTTTAACAGCCCCTTCAAATCTGTCAGATTTTTCTCTTTCGAAGTTAACTGGTCGTGAAGTTGAGTCACTTGATTCTCACTTGAGATTATCTTCTCCCTCAAACTTGCCAGCTCGTGCTCTTTAGAAGCTAACTGACCGTTAAGTTGAGTCATTTCATTCTCACTTGTGGTTGTCTTCTTCTTCAAGCTTGTCAGCGCTTGCTCTTTAGAATCTAACTGGCTAGTAAGTTGAGTTATTTGATTCTCACTTGAGGTTACCTTCTCCTTCAAACTTGCCAGCTCGTGCTCTTTAGAATCTAACTGGCTAGTAAGTTGAGTTACTTGATTCTCGCTTGAGGTTATCTTCTCCATCAAACTTGTCAGCGCTTGCTCTTTAGAAGCTAACTGGCTAGTAAGTTGAGTCACTTGATTCTCTCTTGAGGTTACCTTCTTATTCAAGCTTGTCAGCGCTTGCTCTTTAGAAGCTAACTGGCTAGTAAGTTGAGTCACTTGATTCTCACTTGAGGTTACCTTCTCCTTCAAGCTTGTCAGCGCTTGCTCTTTAGAATCTAACTGGCTAGTAAGTTGAGTCACTTGATTCTCACTTGAGGTTACCTTCTCCTTCAAACCTGCCAGCTCGTGCTCTTTAGAAGCTAACTGACCGTTAAGTTGAGTCATTTCATTCTTGCTTGAGATTATCTTCTCCCTCAAACTTGCCAGCTCGTGCTCTTTAGAAACTAACTGGCCGTTAAGTTGAGTCACTTGATTCTCGCTTGATGTTAACTCTTCCTCCAAGCCTGTCAGTGTCTGCCTTTGAGCAGTTAACTGATCGTTAAGTTGAGTCACTTGATTCTCACTTGAGGTTACCTTCTTATTCAAAATTATCAGCGCTTGCTCTTTAGAATCTAACTGGCTAGTAAGTTGAGTTACTTGATTCTCACTTGAGGTTACCTTCTTATTCAGGCTTGTCAGCGCTTGCTCTTTAGAATCTAACTGGCTAGTAAGTTGAGTCACTTGATTCTCACTTGAGGTTACCTTCTTATTCAAACTTGCCAGCTCTTGCTCTTTAGAAGCTAACTGATCGTTAAGTTGAGTTACTTGATTCTCACTTGTTGTTGTCTTCTCCTTCAAACTTGCCAGCTCGTGCTCTTTAGAAGCTAACTGACCGTTAAGTTTAGTCACTTGATTCTCACTTGAGGTTACCTTCTTATTCAAACTTGCCAGCTCTTGCTCTTTAGAAGCTAACTGATCGTTAAGTTGAGTTACTTGATTCTCACTTGTTGTTGTCTTCTCCTTCAAACTTGCCAGCTCGTGCTCTTTAGAAGCTAACTGACCGTTAAGTTGAGTCACTTGATTCTCACTTGAGGTTACCTTCTTATTCAAAATTATCAGCGCTTGCTCTTTAGAATCTAACTGGCTAGTAAGTTGAGTCACTTGATTCTCACTTGAGGTTACCTTCTTATTCAAACTTGCCAGCTCGTGCTCTTTAGAAGCTAACTGACTCCTAATGTCATCTAGACCTTTCTCCAGGTTTTGTATTTGATCGTTTTTATCCTGTAACAGTTTGGAACTCTGCTCAGCTAACTCTCTAAGCTCCTTAGATTTAAGCTCTTCACGTGAAATAGCTGTAGTTAGTCTGTTTTCAAGATCACTGATATGAGTTTTATGTTCAGAGACAGCTTCATTCAAAACAATTTTTCCAGAATTAAAATTCTCTTCTGTCTCCTTAACCCTTTCCTGCAATATGTGTAAGTTCTGCTCTGCTTCTGATAATTCACTTTGTTTCTTCTTTAGCTGGACTGTTAAATTATTTACAGAATCTTCATGATTTTTGGCTTTTTTTCTGTAATAATCTTTATCTTTGTTGGCTTCAGTCAGTTTTTCATCCATCTCAGTGATTTTTTTACAATAAATATCATGTTTCTCAGTAAGAGTATTTTGGGCTGTGTTGCGTTCTGTAGTTAACTGCTGAATGTCCACATCACGGTTAATCTTTTCAGATTCATACTTTCTTTTCCATTCATCTGCATTTTGTTCAGCTTGCTTGATAGATTGCTCTAGTTCAGATTTTTCTTTCTTTAGCTGACCTATTACTCTTTTATTATCTGCAATAATTTCTAATCCCCATTTGCTCATTGGAGGAAGAGAGGGCTGCTCTTTTAATTTTTTTTGTTGCTCCAGTTCGCCTTTAGTTTTTTTATAACTCCCCAGTAGACTGTTATATTTAGTGTGTAGCTTTCTATATTCATTTTTCCCGGTTTCATGTTTTGTTTTTATAGTGCTAAGTTCATTTTCTATCTTGGTTTTCTCTTGTTGTAGACTATCTATCTGTTTTTGAAAGCTTGACTCTATTTTCTTATATTCTTCTTTTTCCTTATCAGATGTCTGCTTAAGTTGTTGGAGATCTTGCAGTGCTTGTTCAAGTTCATTGTGGGTGCTATCTCTTTGTTGTACTAGTTCTGTAAGCTTACCTTCCATATCAGTAGTTTTTTTCTTTTCTTCAGCAAGCTGTAACGATAGTTTATTAACTTCTTGCTGGATGTCATCAGAAGATTTATCGTCTGTACTTTGTATTTCAGCTGGTTTTGATAATGGTGTTTCTTCTTTGGAAGTATGTTGTTTCTTTCTTTCAGGTTCTACTTTTTTAGTATCGTGGTAAGCTCGTTTCCTGTCTTCTCTGGGCTTTTCCTTTTCTTTCTTTATCGCTTTTTCTATTTTTTCTCGTAACTCCTGAAAGGGAAGAAATCTAACTTCTGAATAAGCCTGTTGTCTTTTAAGATGTCTTTCCAGGTAATCAATACTCTTAGTTGCATTTTTATAATCACCGCACAGAACCTGCATATAACACTTTGCATAAAAACCATAGCAGTTTTCGCCAGTGCTCTGTTCTTCAAGCTTTTCTGAAGCATCCTTGGGGCGATCTTCACTACAGTAACGAAATGCTTGGGTAAGCTCGACATCAAGTTTTTCAATTGGTTTCAAATTATATTTATTTGGATCTAAGAAGTCATAAAGAATAGGCTTGGCTTTTTCGAATTCTTTTTCATGTATGAGATTAAGGGCATCAAAGAAGTCGTAATCAACAAGAGCACCACAGTTCTTGGCAAAGCTTATTGTAATATCTTCGTTTTTCTTCATTCTGCGGTCAGTAAGAATATCATCAATAACTGGATACAAAATTGTATAGATTTGATCGGGTGGAATGCACAGCCTCCCAAGACTGGTTAAATTAACTACAAGGGCAGGAACTTCATATACCTTTCTATCCCTCTCGGTTTTTACGATATTGTTGAAACAACGGGGGCCAAACACCAAAATACTACAGCCATAAAAAAGGATGTTGTTTTCCTGCCTGATTTTTTTCTCTTCAGGAGTTAATGGCTTTCCAATATTTTCGAAGTGGAGAAATTTTTCAGAAAAACATCTCGAGGGCGCATACAATTCTTAGGCATATTTGAGTATTAAAATTGTTAGATCTTAGTTCTCGGTACTGTTTTCTAAGCAAAGCAAATGCATAGGAAGTGCTCGTTGATTGATCAATGGCTTTGAGAAGTTCGTTGAGCTGTTGCATGCTCTCATCATTGAGTGCTTGTTTATCGATCTCAGCCTGCTTTTGGCACAAGGTGTTGTACGCATCCATCCAGACTGGGTGTATCTTACTGTATAAGAGCCGGCTCTGCAGTGCCCATACAAGATACTGATGGGCAATTTTCAAAACGTGCCTTGTCGTTCTTTGATCCAGACTATCCAGATACCCCTTGTTGAGAAGAAGGCTATAAACAAAGATAGTGGCTTCTCTAAATATTTCCTGGTCGTAGGTGGAGTAATCCTTGCCTAAACCAAAATACCAACTTTGATGTTCTCCTCTGAAAATTTCTGGTTGGTACTTTTCCATAAAAATGAGGGCTTGACTTAAACTTTCGAGATTCAGAAGGGCTTGCTCATTTTTTCCCTTGAAGTGGTGTAGCTCGCCAAATTCTTTTACGGATTTCCACTCCATTCCCTCTTTACGGTGGCAGTTGGTCAATCTTCATTTTCGCTCTACTGAAGTATCCTTTTTCAATATAAGCAATGCAAATATTGTATGTTGAAACAACATCTTCAATAATTGCTTGATCTTCTGCAGAAGTTTCTTGATCTTTTGTAGAGACTTTTTGGACTATCTTTTATATCTCTTTTTTTTAGCGGTATTCTATCAGCTTCTTCTTCAGAACTTGATGATGAGTCCATTCGGCGCTTACGGTAGGATCTGGAGTCAGATACGTGAGTCGTTCTTCCAGAAAAATGCCCTTCATCCTGTGAAGAATCCCCCACGCTGAATGAAACTCCAGAAGAGGTCTCTGTACTCGTTGTCTTACGCAGTGCCATAGTTCTTTCCTTACATAACTGACCTACCTGAACCCTAGGCTGATTGGGTTCCCGTCCGGAAAGCATATGGATTTTTTAAACGGAATAACTGACATTCCAGCAGCTTTTCCTAACAATAATTCCACCCTGGTTTTCTACCTGGGAGGGTGTGATAAGGTAAGAAAGTTATTCCTGAAGGTGCAGACGACGTGATTAAACTGATAACTTTCGACCTTGATGACACCCTGTGGGATAACGGCCCTGTTATCCGCCGTGCGGTGCAGGAGGGTTATAACTGGCTGTTTCAACGCTGCCCTGAATTAAAAGATCACCATGACCCAGCTTCCCTTGATGCTTTTAAGAACAGGCTGAGAGAGGAAGATCCGGAGTTGGCCCACCGGGTCAGCAAGGTAAGGGTTGTGGGTATGCAGAGAGCCCTTGAAGGTATTGGTTATGGCTATGCTGATGCCCGGGATCTGGCGGAGCAGGCCTTCGGTGTGTTCCATCACTGGCGGCATCAGATTGATCTTTTCCCTGATGTTGAAAATGTCTTGAGAACACTGGCCAGGAACTACTCTCTGGCAGTTATCACCAATGGTAATGCCGACGTCAATAAAATTGGTCTGGGCGAGTACTTTCAATTTACAGTCAGTGCTGAAGATCTGAATATTGCCAAACCCGATGCCAGGGTGTTCCAGAAAGCTCTTGATCTGGCTGGTGTGAATGCTGAAGAAGTCATCCATGTTGGTGATAATTTAATAACGGATGTTCAGGGTGCAGCTGAAGTCGGGATTAATACAGTCTGGTTTAATTCAAGTTCTGAAGAACCAAATTCTGAATCAATAAAACCTGACTTCACTATTACAACATTGGTAGAACTGCAAGATGTTGTAGATAAAATTAGTAGAAAAATTACACTGTAAATAAAGCGTCAGTGGTGTGTTGTTGTTGTCTTTTGTTTGTTTTCTGTTTACCTACAGACTTTTGCATGTTCTTTTGACCTATGCCTGTGTAAATCCCTGACAAAAGCAAACATCATATGCGGGCTAACACACACACGGAAGCCATCAATGAAAAAGACTTTTAAAGTTGTGGCGGGTCTCGCCCTCACCGCAGTTGCTGCCGTTTCCCA
>CBDEWF010000118.1:0-11391 GCA_965243775.1 Sansalvadorimonas sp. | reverse complement strand
CCCGCAGCCAGCCGGCATCAATAAAGGTAAAACCTGATAACCCCTGCTGGATGTTATGACGCACTTCTGCACGCAGGAAAAAGGCCGCATCTCCAGACGCTTCCCCGGTAGGATAGGCCCTTACTCCCCTGGCACCTCCAAGGGACATTTCTGGGAAGAGTCGAGATTATCGAAACTGTGCTGACTTCTTGCGCTGAATTGGAAACTTCTGCGTTCATCTATGGCACGGTTGTAATTGATTTCACCATTGATTTTCAAAAAACGGCCGTCTGTACCTGCAGTCAGGGAGTCCTGTGCTTGATGGCTACGACTGCCGGACAGGTCAACATCTCCCACTGTTAGCGAGGCCGTGAAACTGAAAAGGCCTCCAAAAGCCTCTTCCGCCAGGCTCCCTGGATCTGAGCAACCAAGGTGGTCACAATCTTGTCGGCTGCTTCTACTCCAGCTGTTTCATCATAAAGATGGCTTTGACTGAGGCTAAGACTCTCCCGGGAATAAATATCCTTACTCAACAGGCCAGGTTGAACCAGCTGGATGTACCCACTTAAAGCATCCCCCTTACCAGATGTGGCAGAGTCAATCAGTTTGTAATCAAGATAAGAGATAGAACCAGTCAGACGGGCACCTTTCGTCAAGACAGGAACAGAAGCTGAAATTGCCAGAGTCTGGCTGCCTTCTGTTTTCACGGCGGTGCCTGTGAACTGGTCACCATAGCCAAGGGGGCCATTGAGAACCACAAAGCCCAGCAGACGCTCCTGGCCGACAAAACGCGAACCATGGTTATCAACCAGAGCCGTACTATCTGCAAGTTCGGTATCTTCCAGACGGATAACGACATCCGTTCCTTCCACCGTTACACTGGGCAAAAGCTGAGCTGAGGCCTTCACCCCCGGAGTATTGGTCAGTACAGCCATGGCATCCTGCAAGGCAAAGACATTCAGCAGACCGCTATCCGGCTGTCCATCAGCGGCCAGCTCCCGGGCCCGGTCAAGATTAAACCTGACGCCCTTTGCCGACGTTTTCAGGTCAATCTGACCCAGCCTGGATTCAGTCACAATCAACTGAACCCGTCCGCTGGAGATATCCTGCTCGGGGATAATTGTTCGAGACAGATACCCTTTGCTCAGGTAGAACTGATCTATGGTTTTAGCCAGACCCTCAATATCAGCCAGACAGACTGCAGGCCCCAGAGCCTGCCTTTTCATTTCAGCAAAATCAGCTTCTGAAAACAGAGTGATACCGCTGATATCAACCTGGGAAATCTTGAAAAACGGTGGACGCCTTTTGGCCTGGGGCGAAGGGATATTTGGCACCATATCTGGAGCTGGCTTCTGCTGTTCCGGAGGCTCAGGCAGATGGCTGTCCCGCAGTAATTCCCCGGCATCCTGGGCGAAAGAACTGGAAGCCAGCAGAATCTGCATGATTACCAGATAAGAACCCAGCAGGGCAAACGAAGAAAAGCAGCGCTTGAACTGGCTGCTCCAAAGTTGGCGGTCCATTCCAACAAATCCATTTTTTTTCGTAATATCACTGAGTTATGTATATGCCCCCGATCAGTCAACTGCAAATGACCGACTGTGGGATTTTCACTTATGTCCGGGGCATTATGCTGGAAGATTAGAAGTGTCAAAGATACGGTGGAGAGGGGAGTAAAGGCTAAAGATATCGAGTAAGGCGCGCAAAAGCAGGAATGATAGAGGCCAGCACGCAGGCTGGCCCATTTGCAGTGGTATTGCTCTCAGGGAGCTACTCCTGAGAATCCAGATACTTCTCAGCATCCAGAGCAGCCATACAGCCAGTACCGGCAGAAGTAATAGCCTGACGATAGACATGATCCATCACGTCACCGGCTGCGAATACACCCTCTATGGACGTCTGGGTAGCATTGCCTTCGGAACCACTTTGAACCTTGAGATAACCATCCTTCATATCCAGCTGGCCGGCAAATAGTTCAGTGTTGGGGCTATGGCCTATAGCAATGAATACACCATCTACAGTGATATCCTTGGTAGAGCCATCCTGGGTGCTCTTGATGCGCATACCGGTGACACCGGCATCTCCCAGAACCTCATCGAGAGTGGCATTCAGCTCCAGCTTGATATTGCCGTTCTCCACCTTTTCCATCAGTTTCTTCTGCAGGATCTTCTCAGCGCGGAACTCTTCGCGGCGATGGACCAGAGTGACACTTTCAGCCAGGTTGGACAGGTAAAGGGCTTCCTCAACAGCAGTATTACCACCACCAACCACGGCAACAGGTTTTTTGCGATAGAAAAAGCCGTCACAGGTAGCACAGGCAGAGACACCCTTACCCTTGAATGCTTCTTCACTGTCCAGTCCCAGGTAACGGGCGCTGGCTCCAGTGGCAATAATCAGGGCATCACAGGTGTATGTACCACTGTCCCCCTTCAGTACAAAGGGGCGCTGTCCCAGATCCGCGTCATTAATATGATCAAAGATTATCTCGGTATCAAAGCGCTCGGCATGCTCCTGCATACGTTGCATTAATGCCGGCCCCTGCAGACCTTCTACGTCACCGGGCCAGTTATCCACATCAGTTGTGGTGGTCAGCTGCCCCCCCATCTGCATACCGGTGATAAGAACTGGGTTCAGGTTGGCACGGGCAGCATAAACAGCTGCTGTATATCCGGCAGGTCCAGAGCCCAGAATCAACAGGCGGGCATGTTTGGTTTCACTCATATTTTGCTCCAGTTCCTTTTTCCTGATATGCAGTCTTTTAAGATTGGAAATCTACATATCAAGTACTTAACTGTTCTCAGCAAAGATTGCTGTTATTCCGCTTTAAAAGCTTATGAAAAAGCCGTATGGAAAAGTTTTTCTTCGCTCATGGCTGTATGTCCGACATAATACCCAGCAGACCAATAATGAACCAGTCGATATTGTCTATCGTCCCTATTCAAGCACTTTATGAAACAACAAGTTCAGACTACCAGTCAGGGAATTGAGTTTTTCCTGTCTGGCCTGCGGCGCCTGCCGGAGCCCGGTATCAGGGCCTTTGTCATTGTACCACTAACAGTTAACATTCTTGTTTTCGGCCTGTTGATCTGGTTCGCCACCAGGCAGTTCTCAGGCTGGGTCGATGGTATGGTCGGATGGCTGCCAGACTGGCTCAGTTTTCTGTCATTCCTTGCCTGGCCGCTGTTTGCCCTGGTGATTCTACTGGGTCTTTTCTTCGGTTTTACTGTTATTGCCAACCTGATTGCTGCGCCCTTCAATGGTTTCCTGGCAGAAAAGATCCAGAAAGAGCTTGATCCCGGCAGCCTGCCCGATGGTGGCTGGAAGGATCTTGCGGCCTTGATTCCCCGCACACTGGTGCGGGAACTGCAAAAACTGCTCTATTATCTGCCAAGGGCGCTGGGACTGTTTCTGCTGTCCTGGATTCCGGGGTTGAATATCATCTCCCCACTCCTGTGGCTACTGTTTTCCGCCTGGATGATGGGCATCCAGTACTGCGATTACTGTGCTGATAATGAGCAGGTCAACTTTCGGGATATGAAAGCTATGCTGGCACAGCCACGCATGCAGACTATTGCTTTTGGCGGCATGGTATCCCTGTTCACTGTAATCCCGCTGGTGAACCTGATCGTGATGCCTGCAGCAGTTATTGGCGGAACCGAACTCTGGATTCAGCGCCGAAGCACACATTCCAGAGACTAAGCTGTTGCCCATACCCTCTACACCCTGAAGTTACTGGGCTAAAGTGTTCATGCTTGGATTACCTGCCAGCCAATTGGGGGTTATAACAACATGAACACCGCTCCAGACTATCCACGCTACCGATGGGTCATGCTTGCCAGCCTGATGCTGCTGACTATCGCCATTGAGCTGCAGTGGCTTGCCCATGCCGCTGTCGCCCGCCCGGCCACCGCCTATTACGGCAATCAGCTGGCCGCTAGTGAATGGCTGTCTATCGACAGTCTGGCTCTGGTCTATATGCTGGCCTACCTGATCTTCTCCCTGCCTGCCTCCTGGGTCATTGCCCGCTTTGGCTTAAGAGCAGGATTAGGTATTGGGGCCCTGCTTCTGGGCCTGTTTGGAGCAGTGAAAGGCATTTATGGGGATAGCCTGTTCATTGTTCTGGTCACCCAGACCGGGCTTGCTGTGGCCCAGCCTTTTATTCTGAATGCCGTCACCACCCTGACTGATCAATGGTTCCCGGTTATTGAGAGAGCCATGGCTGCAGGGCTGGCTGTACTGGCACAGTTTATCGGGATCCTACTGGCCATGGTGATAACTCCCATGCTGGTTGTCAGTAATCCCGCTGATGGCAGTTATGGAGAGGGAATAACAACTGCACTGATTATCTATGGCACTGCTTCTGTCGTTATAGCTCTCCTGTCTCTGGTTTTGACCAGACCTGCTCCAGAAAGCCAGAAAACCTCCCATACAGATACATCCAGTAGCTGGCAGGATATAAAAACTCTGCTGCAAAACAGAAATATGAAAGTCGGACTGTTTCTGTTTATGGTCGGGCTGGGCATATTCAATGCTGTCAGCTCACTTACCGATACCATCAGTGCTGAACTGCATGTCGAAGATTCCGATGGGCTGATTGCCACTCTTATGCTAATTGGTGGCATGCTGGGGGCTGTTATTCTACCGGTCATTTCAGATCGACTGCAGAAACGCAAAGCTCTACTTGTCGTCTGTATGGGCGGAATGCTGCCGGGAATGGCCGGGCTGGCTTTTGCTGGCAACCTGTCGTCTGATCTGAATACTGTTTTTACTATCGCTCTGATTTCATCGTTCCTGCTGGGGTTCTTTGTCCTGGGGGCAGGCCCGATTGGCTTTCAATATATCGCTGAAGTCACTACCCCGGTTCCAGAGGCCTTTTCCCAGGGAATGCTGCTCCTGGCAGGCCAGATTTCAGGCATTATCCTGGTTCTCCTGATGAGCATGAATAACCATGTCAGCCTGCAGATGTATCTGCAGCTCTGCGTTGCCATGGTTTTTGTCTGCCTTGCGGCTGTACTTTCACTGACGGAATCTCCTGTCATGCTGCAGGAAAAGCTGCAGGCAAACAGGTCTGAAAAGGACTCTGAAAAACAGAATATAATCTGACTATCAGGCTCTGTTGACGCAATAAATCTGTACCCGGGAACAGTTATAGTTACCGCGATAATGCATTGGCACAGGGCTCTTCTTCGGTAATTCCTTCTGCTGGCTCGGAAAATCTGCTTGCCACAACTCCTATGGGCCTTAAAATGTCGGTTTTTATCATAATAAGGCCAGCTGTAAGTTCATGCGCACAAGCCAATATTTTCTTCCGACTCTCAAGGAAACTCCTGCCGATGCAGTGGTAGTCAGCCACAAGCTGATGCTGCGTGCCGGCATGATCCGTAAACTTGCTTCTGGCCTGTACTCCTGGCTGCCCGCTGGCAAGCGGGTTTTGAACAAGGTTGAAAACATTGTCCGGGAAGAGATGGATCGTTCTGGGGCTCTGGAAACCACCATGCCCGTTTCCCAGCCTGCAGAAGTCTGGCAGGAAAGTGGCCGCTGGGTAGAGTATGGCCCCGAGCTGCTGCGGTTTCAGGATCGTCATGGCCGTGACTTTGTAATGGGCCCCACCCATGAGGAAGTTATCACCGATATCGTGCGTGATGATATCAACAGCTACAAACAGCTGCCTCTGAACATGTACCAGATCCAGACCAAGTTCCGGGATGAACGCCGCCCACGTTTTGGCGTCATGCGCTCCCGTGAATTCCTGATGAAAGATGCCTACTCCTTCCATCTGGAACCGAAATGTCTGGAAAAAGAGTACCAGAACATGCATGAAACCTACTGCCGTATCTTTGATCGCCTGGGTCTGGACTACCGTCCGGTAGAAGCAGATAACGGCTCTATCGGTGGCACAGGCTCCCAGGAGTTCCACGTTCTGGCCGATTCAGGCGAAGACGATATCGTGTTCAGTGACAGCAGCGATTACGCCGCCAACATTGAGAAAGCAGAAGCGCTGGCTCCAGAAGGTGACCGCCCTGCTCCCACCCGTGAAATGACCCGGGTTCCCACTCCTGACGCCAAGACCATTGCCGAACTGGTCGAGCAACACAACCTGCCTGTTGAGAAAACAGTCAAGACCCTGGTGGTTAAGGCTTCCGAAGAGTGTGAGGCCGACCTGGTAGCCCTGATGGTTCGCGGTGACCATGAGCTGAATGAGATCAAGGCCGAGCACCTGCCAGAAGTGGCAGCTCCCCTGGAGATGGCCTCTGAAGCCGAGGTACAGACAACCCTGGGGGCAGGCTTCGGCTCCCTTGGTCCTGTTGGACTGAATATCCCCTGCATTGTTGACCGTACTGTTGCCAGGATGGCTGATTTTGGGGCTGGCGCTAACAATGATGGTGAGCACTTCTTCAATATTAACTGGGGTCGTGATGCAACTTATACCCGTGAAGAAGATATCCGTAACGTGGTAGAGGGCGATCCCAGCCCCTGCGGTAAAGGCAAACTGTTCATTAAGCGCGGCATCGAAGTGGGACATATCTTCCAGCTGGGCAAGAAATACAGCGAAGCCATGAACGCCACAGTCCTCGATCAGAGTGGCAAGGATGCAACCCTGTTCATGGGCTGCTACGGTATTGGTGTAACCCGCGTTGTTGCCTCTGCCATTGAGCAGAACCATGACGACCGCGGCATTATCTGGCCTGATGCCATAGCTCCTTTCCAGATTGCCCTGGTACCGCTGAAAATGGAAAAGTCTGAAGCTGTACGTGAGACAGCTGAAAAGCTGTATGCCGAGCTGACTGCAGCCGGCTACGATGTATTGATGGATGACCGCAAGGCCAGCCCTGGTGTCAAATTTGCCGATATGGAACTGGTGGGTATTCCACATCGGGTTGTTATCAGTGACCGGGGGCTTGGCGATGGCAACGTCGAATACAAGTGCCGTCGTGGTGGTGATGCTGAAACCTTCCCGGCTGGCAACATCGTTGATGAACTCAAGAAAAGGGTTCAGGCCTGATTGCCCTGAGCTTTGACCTCCTCCGGCAGGCAGTGCGCCTGCCGGTCTTCATTTTTTCCCTGACAGCGTCTTTCCTTGAACTCTCCTTTGCCAATGACGGGGGGGACGGCTCCATGCGTCGCCACCTGCACCAGACCATCAGTGATACCGGCAGCTTCCACAATCCCTACAATGCCGAGGTCTGGCTGGTTGATATGTCCCTGAGGCTGGAACCTTACATCAAAGACGAGTACGAGCGGCTGGACCTTCTCAAGACAGTACACCAGGAAGCAGCCCGTAACGGCCTGCTGCCGGAGCTGGTGCTTTCAGTTATTCATACCGAAAGTACATTTGATAAATATGCTGTATCCTCGGCGGGAGCCCTCGGCCTGATGCAGGTGATGCCGTTCTGGAAGTATGAACTGGGCCGCAAGAGCGATAATCTGATCGATATGGAAACCAATATCCGCTACGGTACCAGTATTCTGAGTTACTACCTGAAACTGGAAAAAGGCAATGTGATCAGGGCACTGGCCCGTTATAACGGCAGTCTGGGTAAAACCTGGTATCCCAAACGGGTGATTCATCGCTGGAAGAAATTCTGGCGTGTTCGCTGAGACCGTTTTACCTTTTTTTCTTCTACCTATTTCTCGTACTTTCTTCCGCTTTCCTTATTGTTTCTATTTTCCTTAATTCATAGCTTTTTTCCTGAATTTATAGTTTTGCCAGAAGTTATAGTTTTCTGGCCGTTAATTCTCTTTCAGCAGAGCATGATTTTCCGGCAGCTGTCTGGCAATCCACAGTGCCAGCTTGTGTTTCATTTTAGGTTCCGTTTCTTCGCCTTTGGCCAAAGGCTGAATCAGATTATCCTGAACCAGAAGAAAATAGAGAAAGCGAATCTTCTGGCCGGAGGAATGGGTACCATCAAACTTTCCGGCACCTCCTCTTTTCTCCATATAAATTGAGCCAATTCGTAGAGCTTCCTTAACCAGTGCCGCTTCATTTTTCAGTTTCTTCATTCCTGACCTCTGGAAACCAAACGCTTTAAGCTATCAGGGTTATCCAGTAGTAAAACCATCAAACGTCTGCATTCCGCACTCTTCTACCTCAACCTTTTTGACCACTGCCAGGGGAGGTCCTTCATGGAGCCACTCAGACAACAGCTCAACTGCCGTCACCTCACCACACATCATGACTTCAACCCGGCCATCGGGACAGTTTTGAGCCCAGCCTGTCACCCCTAGCTGATTGGCCCGCTCCATGGTTGAGGCACGAAACCAGACGCCCTGGACCCGACCTTCAACCATTGCTCTTCTACATACTGTGGACATATGTACTGGCTACCCCGATTTTTCCTGTTCCCTCTTTAGCTCTGAAACATGCTGCTCTAGGGCAAACTGGGTTTGAGGACCAAACAGCTGTTTTTTCAGCTGCCCCCGTGTATCCAGAATATAGGTGGCAGGAAGAACAGAAGGCAAGGAAATACCAAGATTAACGACAGTGGCCGGGGACACAACAGGAAAGGCAATGCCCATCTGCTCAACTTTACCTGTGAGCTCTTTCAGGCTAGTTGCTGGTGAGACACTGTCAAAATCAACACCCCATACCCGAATATCATTCTTTGCTGCTGACAGTGAGTTGAGTTCAGGTATCTCTTCCCGGCAGGGGTCACACCATGTCGCCCAGTAGTTTACCACCAGCCAGGAGTGATCATCCTGCTTCAGGGTCAAGGGGTGTCCCTGCAGGTCTGCAAGTTCAGGCACCTCGCTGCAGCCTGCCAGTATCATCAGACAACCTGCCAGCAAAAATATATTTCTGGACAATATCTTTATCACTTTTCAATCAACCCCTGATCTTGATGACTGTTACCCAGCAATCTGTCGAGAGAGTCGGAAAACTGCGTATCTCTCTCCCTATTCAAAACCTGCAGAGTTCTGGCCAGGTCTGCAAACCAGGCTGGATAACAGTTCAGGTCAAGGTGATTCAGCTCCTTATCTGTCGGCAGAGGCCAAGGGCAGCGACGCATCAATTCGGTCAGAGTTATCCCCTGAAAGGCCTTGGCCGGCACCAGAGCTCCAGAGCTGTTACGCCCTACAACACCCTGGTCAAGCAGCCAGGATGTCACCAGTTCCCAGTTGCGCTGGCCAACAGGCCATCCCTGCTCCTGAACCTGCTCAAGGGATGTTGCCTCCCCTTTGGTAAACTGCCTGTGGAAAACCGACAGAGTAGCCAGCATAGACAATACTGGAGAAAACTCTCCGCCCTTGTACCCGAGGGGTTCCCCCAACGCATGCACGAGTTCCGCACCCAGCAGTACCAGCAGCCAGCTCAGGAAGATCCACAACAGAAATACCGGTACAGCAGCAAAAGCTCCGTAGATAAATTCGTAGGTCGGTGAAAAGGCCAGAAACAGACCAAATCCCCATTTGGCCATTTCAAACAGCATTGCCACCGCTATGCCGCCAATAAGCCCGTGCTGGAATCTCACCCTGCGGTTTGGCACAGTCAGATAGAGCAGGGTAAAAGCCAGTGCGCTCATAAAAACGGGCATTATTCGCAGCAGAATACCCTTTACTCCCAGACCCTCTACCCCTAGAGCAGAGGTGGCATCACTGATCAGCTTGACTGTGGTCAGATAAGAACTGGCAGCAAAACCAAGCCCCAGAAGTATGGGGCCAAGGGTGAGAATAGCCCAGTACAGCAGAAAGCTGGCAACCGCCTTGCGTTCAGACCCGGTATGAAAAATACGGTTTATGGCATGGTCGATGGTGCGCAGCATCATCAGTGCAGTAACCAGTAGAAACCCCATACCTGCCAGAGTCAGGTTGCGGGCCTGGGCAGAGAACGAAGTTAACCACTTACTGACGGTCTCCCCGGCAGAGGGGACAAAATTTGAAAAGACAAAGTCCTGCAGCTGCTCACCAACCCCCTGGAAAGAGGGAAACGAAGTCAACATGCTATAGGTCACCGTCAGCAGCGGCACAATGGCAAACAGCGTTGTGTAAGTCAGTGCAGCAGCATGGTTCAGGCAGCCATCCCCAATGAAACGTCCCAGTGTCATCCCTATCACTTGCTGAAACGTGGCAATCTTCGGTAAAACTCTTGTCATTATCGGTATACCCTTACTCGCCATCTGGATAGAATACACACCTGCAACTCACAACAAAATGGGGGCAAACGTGTCCGATTCCGCAGTAACCATCTATCACAACCCGCGCTGCTCCAAATCCCGTCAAACTCTACAGATTCTTGAGGATCAGGGATACACACCTGAAATTATCCTGTATCTGAAGACTCCACCAACAACAGAAACCCTTTCCGGGATCACCCGGCAACTGGGCATTACCCCGCGGGATCTACTGCGCAAGGGCGAGCTGGAATATCAGGAGAATGGCCTTCAGGACCGAACCCTGACAGACCAGCATCTGCTGGAAGTTATGGTGGCTTACCCAAAGCTGATTGAACGTCCTATAGTGCTGGCTAATGGCAAGGCCAGAATTGGCCGTCCGCCAGAGTGTGTTCTGGAGATTCTCTGATGAGTCAGCCCTATGTTCTTGTTCTGTATTACAGCCGCCATGGAGCCACCCGCGAGATGGCCATGTCCATTGCTCACGGAGTAGAAAGTATGGCTGGCATGACCGCTAAAATAAGAACAGTACCACCGGTATCCACGGTCTGTGAGGCCACTGAGAAAAGTGTTCCGGAGGAAGGGGCTGTCTACTGTACTGAAAGTGATCTTCGTAACTGCAACGGCTTGATCCTTGGGAGTCCGACCCGCTTTGGCAATATGGCTGCCCCCCTGAAGTATTTCCTGGATGGTACCAGCAACCAATGGGTAACCGGAACTCTGGTGGATAAACCCGCAGCTGTATTTACCTCAACATCCAGCCTTCATGGTGGTCAGGAGAGTACCCTGCTCAGTATGCAGCTGCCTCTTCTACACCATGGTATGGTGATCTGTGGGCTTCCTTATTCCGAACCGGAACTGATGAAAACCCAGACGGGCGGCACCCCTTATGGTGCCAGCCATATGGCTGGCCAGAATAACAAGCCACTGTCTTCCAGTGAAAAAGAGCTTTGTATTGCCCTGGGCAAGCGTATTGCCCGGCTGGCCAGAGCTCTGGCTGCACCAATAAAATTAAATTAATGGAACTCAATTAATGCAGGCACATGCAATACAACTGGAAAGAAAAGTCCGTATCAGCTGGCGGGCTTGCGTTGTTCTCTATACGTTTCTGGTGTTGTTTATTGCCCTGCAGCACTGGGTGCTGAATCCACCGGAAGTTGATTCTCCCTGGCTGATTCTGGCCTTTCGACTGACACCACTGCTCATATTTATTCCAACCATCATCAAGGCTTATGCCCGGGGCTTCGCCTGGCTTGGTTTTGTTCTGCTGATCTATTTTACCAGTGGTGTGGTTGATGGCTGGGTT
>CBDEWF010000117.1:0-13443 GCA_965243775.1 Sansalvadorimonas sp. | reverse complement strand
AGCCTGACATTATGGTCTAGTTCGTTCTGGGTAAGATGATCTGGTTGAGTGGATGTGCGACATAAAGTGCTGTTTGGCTCATATCGAATTTTTGGAACAGAGGTTCCCATTTAGGCATCTCTCTCTTCTGAGAGACGCAGATAACATAGTCGGAAATAGCCAGGGTGCAAATCAAATTGCTTCAGTGATCAGCTATCTTCAAAGCTCCAAAAAGGGTCACTTCTCCAGTTGTCTGGGAAGCCCATAGGTGTCAAGTGAATGTCTGGGTACCGCTCCAGTAAAGTTTTCAGCCGTATATGCCAAGTCGATCCAGGGTTAATCTGCTTCATGAAATAGTTGAGTATTGCCAATACGGCATAGAGGCGACGGGTATAATCAACTCTTCGGCTTTGCGATGAATTATCTGGTGCGACCCACTGAATATGTTTTGATGTCGGTAGCTTGGGTTTTACTGCCAACTCCCTGTTCCAGAGCCTGGCATGATGAGCACAGATATTGCGCACAAAGGTCAGGGTATGTAACCAGGAACTCATAAGTTCTGGGTAAAGGCCAAACGGCTTGCAGATAGCCTTCTTGTCACGATCTTTTGCGATACCTGCAAAAAGCCGAGATAGCTGTCCCAGAGAAAGCTCTTCCATCATTGCCCAGCCGGGTGGCAGTGCCGGGGTGTCATATGTTAAGCCGTAATGCCTGAAATAATGCTCTTGCTTTCTTTTTTCAATAAGAGAGCGCTTTCTGGAGCTTGATAGAGAGTGGTGAGTTTCAATTCTGTCTTTCTCTCGCTCAAAGTGCCGTTTCTCTTTGCTCATTTTTTCTGTGACAAAGTCGATTAACCCGTCATTACGCAAATATGCCCGCTTAAACAGCTCTGTCTGCAGATACCAGTGAGGATTTTCATGATTGATCGACATGGTATTGTTCAGAACGGCCCTGACAGCAACTTCCACTCTTTCAATGCTGTCCATGGTCAGCAGGCGCAGCTCTCTGTCAAAGGCGTAGAGGGATATGATGTCGGTAAAGTGAGTGCTACTTCTGAAACTATGATTGGAACACTCTGGCTGCTGAAATGGACGCATATATGCGGAAAGCCGAAAATAGCTGATAACTTCAAGGTAGCTGCAGGCGGTTTCCGAATCATCAACATGAAGTCCGCGCTGGACAAGAACTTCCAGTTGTTCAGATATTGAGAGGGCAGGCTTATCGAAGGTGCGCATCAGAGCCAAGGTCGATGAAATGACCTCATTCTAGGGCAATATGTAAGCTTATAAAACTAAAGGAAATAAAAAACCCGCTCAATTTGTGCTTACAAGTATAAAACCTGCATAGGCATGGCGGGTATGTTGGTTTCAAGTCTATGTATTTGAGCCCTTGAGGTCAAGTTAGTTCCTTCCCTGAAAATTTCGGGCTGCCAGAAATTCGCTGGTGAAAATGCCTGTTCTTGTCGCTATGACTTCTCTGCCATCGGATGGTGAGAAAACTCACGGGGTCTTCGCTCGATCTCAGTGTTCCCGGTATCGATGCTTTGAATCATGGTATTTTGTCAAAATACTATGCATTTTTGCTTCTTCCATTGTCGTATATTTCAGAGTAGTTTGGCAGGATATTTATTGTCGAGCCCCTGCAGGGATGCCAGAGCCAGAAATTACCACCAGCCAGCATAGAAAAACTATTGCAACATATTCCCTTGAGGCTGAATCTCTCGCGGGTCAGTATGAACGTCTGGCTTCAGAAATAGTTCATCGTTCCTGGATAAAGCATCTGCCAGACATCCCAGGCCTTGCACTGGATATCGGTGCTGGCTCTGGGCGTGATGCAGCTTGGTTATGTAGTTGCGGTTTTGATGTTGTTGCCGTTGAGCCCGCAAAGAACCTTCGAGAAAAAGCCCAAGAATTACATCGAAGCCATCCCATTCAGTGGTTGGATGATTCTCTTCCTGAGCTTAGCAAGCTGACCAGGCTGGGGTACAGGTATGATGTCATTCTGGTAAGTGCTGTTTTTATGCACCTGTTATCTGAGTCATCCCGGCAAAGAGCGTTCAGAAAACTGGCAAGTCAATTAAAACAAGGTGGCAAGATGATTGTCACCTTGCGACATGGGCCGGTTCCGGTAGGAAGAGCTATGGCTCAGGTATCCACAGATGAGCTTCTTGCGCTCGGGCGTCATCATGCCCTCCAGGTGCTTGATTTTGGCAAATCTGAGGATGAAATGAATCGAGAAGGGATAACTTGGAGCTATGTTGTTTTTCAGTTGCCTGATGATGGGACAGGTGCTCTGCCTCTGCTCAGGCATCTAATTCTTCTAGATGATAAGTCTTCAACTTATAAGTTGGCTCTTTTGCGTGTTCTGGTACGTATTGCAGATGGTTGCCGTGGTGCTGTACTTAATCGGAGCGATCAGTATGTGACACTCCCTTTTGGACTGGTAGCACTGTTCTGGCTTAAGGTTTACAAGCCTTTGTTGTTGGATAACCAACTGCGGCAACAACCAGGAAAGCAGAGTTGTGGTTTTGCTAAAGAAGGTTTTAATGCACTTGGAGAGATTGGTCATGATCTTCGCTTCGGTGCCAAGCTGACAGGCCGCCGAGCTCAGATACTAATAATGGCTTTGCGAGATGCGCGTAATACCATAAAAAATATGCCTGCTCACTTCCTGACCCTTCCTGGGAGTGACGAACAGGTTTTCCCCTGTGAAAGCCTGGCTATGCGGAAAGCTGATAGCCTTACAATCGATATACCCTTTCTTCAGGCTTTTGGTGAATTCCAGGTGCCCACTCATCTCTGGGACACTATGACTCATTATGCTTGTTGGCTGGAGCCTGCTATCACCAGTGAGTGGTGCCAAATCATGCAGGGGTACCATGCCAGGCAGGGAGAAACTGTACCTCTGGGAACTATTTATGAGGCCCTCAGCTGGAATAGTGATGAACGTTCAACTAACCAAGTGCGTGGCATTGTTGAAGCGATGAAACAGAATCATCAAGCACCATGCTGTGTATGGACCGGGGAATCACTAGCTCGAAGACAGTATGAGGTGGATCACTGTTTTCCATACGCCAACTGGTTTAATAATGATTTATGGAATCTGATGCCCGCTACTAAACAGGCTAACGGGAGTAAGAGTAATAAGCTGCCAACTGGAGAGTTGCTGATTTTTGCAAAGCCCCGTATTCAAGAATGGTGGGAGATGGCTTATGGGTCAAAACATCTGGAATTTCAGTTTTATATGGAGGCAATAGCATCATTGCCGGGAATCAATGCTCGATCTTTCGACGCTGTTTTTGATGGTGTTGTACGCCAGAGGTTGCATCTGAAGTATGAGCAGCAAATGCCAGAATGGTCAGTACAATAGACAAAGAAGAGATTCTGGTAGGTAAGCGCATCAAGGCCGTGCTGCTTATTGTCTATTTCCTGTAGAATTATTCGGTCGTATAGGTGGAAACCTAAGAGTTCAATTATAATTGCTGCTTGTAAGACCGCCCAATTTTTATGGAATGGCAGTTTTGACACACAAGCAATAATCACTGGTTGCTTTTTATGGAAGCATAATGTAATGGACACTGAAGAAAAGCTAGAAAATATAGAGCAAAGTTTTCGTCCAAGAGCTCGCATTATGGAGCTCTTGGGAGAGCAGTTGATCAAAAACCATACTCTAGCTTTGTTTGAGCTTATCAAAAACTCTTATGATGCGGATGCAGATAATGTTTCGCTCTTGTTGCTGAATATCGCCGAAGAAAATGGTGAAATTGAAGTTCAGGATGATGGAGATGGTATGGACTTTCATACTGTTACCAATATTTGGATGGAGCCAGCTCATGGACATAAGAGTGAATCCAAGCAGCAAGGAATCAGAACTCGCAAGGGGAGGTTGCCTGTCGGTGAAAAAGGAGTTGGCAGATTTGCTGTGCATCGTTTAGGTACGGAAATTGAGCTGGTCACACGAGCAAAAGGAAATCCTGAGGTTTGTGTAAAAATCGATTGGCGCGATTTTGGGAAGCACAAATACTTAGATGAAGCGAAAATCGATATTAAAGAAAGAGTCCCCGAGGTCTTCTTGGAAGAGTCACATGGTACAAGAATAACTATCGCGGGACTAAAGCAGACGTGGCGCAGAGGGGACGTAAGGAGACTGTATAGGTCTGTTCTTGGTATGACCAGTGGGCGAGTCGATTCCAACTTAAAGCCAGAAGAGTCAGATTGTGATTCTGATGAAGAGAAGAAAGGCTTTTCTGTCTGTTTTGAGTTGGAGCCAAACCGTGGATGGCTCGAGGGTTTTTTTGATCCTGAAACGGCCAGAGATCAAGCGATGTTCAGGTTGTCATATAAAATGGATGACACCGGACTTGAATATGAATACTCATTTAATCCGCTTGAGTCAATCAAAGCAGATTACCCTGGTTTAGTGACCGAAAGGTCTATAAAAATATCTCGTAAACACCCTGTTTTTCAGTTTTTCACCAAATGCCCTCCAAAAGGCGGGTGGGGGAAAAGGTCAACCCGTGCCAATCGCCCTTTGCTAGGTAAAGCAGAGCTTGATAAAGCCGGTTTGGGCATAGGGCCGCTTGAAGGAACCATTCTGGCTTTTGATCTGGATAAAGAAGTCAAAAGTCGTTATCTAAAAGATGAAATGTCCGGGCTATCGGAGTTTCTTAGAAGTCAGGGCGGAATTCGAGTTTATCGTGATGGTCTGAGAGTCTACAACTATGGCGAACCGGGTGATGACTGGCTTGGTCTCGACCATCGCCGAATCCAAAGACCTACAGGAAAGCTAAGCAACCAACTTATGCTGGGTGAGGTAAACCTTGACCTTGAAGGCAGCTTTAATTTAAAGGAAAAAACTAACAGGGAAGGTTTTATCGAGAACGATGCATTTTATGAGCTTCAATATGCTCTTCTTTGCATACTTTCTGAATTTGAAGCTGAGCGAAATAAAGATAAAAAGGTGCTCAGGTCAGTATTGACCATTCCTCCGGGAAAAATGGGAAATACACCAAGAAAGAAAAAAACTACTGATGAATTATTAGTTGACCTTAGAACGGTCATGCATGAAAAGAAGCTTGAGAATGAGATAGGTACTTTGGTCGACCAAGTAACCAAATCATATCAAGAGACAAAAGATGTACTTCTTTCGTCTGCAGGTGCAGGTCTTGGCCTTGTGACAGTTTTTCACGAACTTGAACGTGGTGTGAGAAACTTGCATTCAGCAATTGTTGCTGAAAAAGATGTTGGCAGTCTGAAAGAGCAATCAAAAGGGCTAGTGTCACTTTTGCGTGGGGCTATGTATATGGTAAGTAAGGGGCGCATGGAAACCCTTTCTGCATCCCGGTTGGTATCCTACGCCTGTATCACACAAGAGCTGCGCTTTAAGTATCATAATATTAAATTCATTAATGGCTTCGATAACCTCAAGGATCAAGATTTTGATATTACCGGGGTCAGGCGGATGCTGACTGCCGGACTTGTTAACCTTATAGATAATGCCATTTACTGGGCATCTCAAACCGAAAGCGATCAAGCTTACCTTTGGATTGGTCCAAGTCATGATCTTGAAGGGCCTTCCATTATTGTTACTGATAATGGCCCTGGCTTAATTGACAGTCCTGAAGACATGATCCAGCCCTTCTTTTCCAGAAAGTCTGATGGCATGGGTATTGGTCTTTATTACACCGATATGATCATGAAGTCTCATGGTGGCAGACTGAGTTTTCCAGAAAAACATACAGTAGATACGCCAAGTGCTTGCGACGGCGCAGTCATAGCAATGGTATTTAAAGGAGTTAAGTAATGCCTCATAGGAATAGGGTTCTCGTTGTTGATGACAAGCCCGAAGATGGTGAAGCTATAGTTAGGAGGCTGTGGTCATTACAAATTCCTTGCTTCTTTCTACACTATGATCCTTCAGTGATTGAAGAGCTGAAACCAGAAAAGCGCTTTGACGGAATTAGAGTAATATTCCAGGATATCGCACTCGTTTCATCGGATTTTCCTGGTCATGATGATTTTTCAGCTGCAGCATCAGGTATCGATAGAATTCTGACTGACAATAATGGGCCATGGTTGCTTGTTGCTTGGTCAACATGGGGGGATGACCCTGACCAGGGGGATAAGTATGCGAAAGATCTTTTTAACTTTCTCCAGACAAGACTTCCAGAAGGAAAAAGGCCATATCATTTCACTGTGATTGATAAACAACCATATGTGGCAAATAGGGAGCATGGGGAGGTTAAGTCAGAGGCAGATTTTTCTGAAGATGACAAGGATGCTCTCACGCAATCTGTAAGTGCGGCTTTATCTTCCGTCGAGGTACTTAATGCCCTGATACTTTGGGAAAGTAATGTCAAGAAAAGCTCATCAAGAATGGTTAACGAGCTGTGGCAAATGGTTGAAGGACAAGATATTCAGGAAATGGATAAAGGGCTTGGAGGCTTACTTTTCAAGCTGGCCCAGGCTCAGGACGGGGAAAGGCTTTCAAAGACAGATGATATATCTTCTCCTCTGTATCAGATATTATCCAACTTGTTGTTGGATAAGGTTAGCCATATTGAGACAGATAAGCTCGTAGTCAATGAAAAGTCTAATAGCAATATTTGTCCCGACCCGATCAACACGATGCTCCACTGGGATAATACTAATAAAGGGGAAAATCATCCTGGAACTGTTTACCTGTGGCCTTTAAATGAAGAAATAGATTTTGGCAACCTTAATATTGAGGTCGATAAATTAAAAGATTTCGTTATTGATTCATTTGTTGCTAATGATCTAAATAAAAGAAAAGCTGCTTTGGAAGATCAAAAATTTGATGACCATGCGAAACTTGTCATTATGGACATTACGGCAGCATGCGATTTTGCTAACAATAAAACCGCATGGAAAAGAATGATTGTAGGGGTTCAATGTTATGATCAAGCTTCTATACATTTTTATACTGGTGGTAAGAAAAAGGCTAAATTAGCAGGCGATTACTTAAAAGACACTCCAAAATTTACTGATGATAGCGGTACTTTTCGTTTTATATTCAATTCAAGGCTTGTTTTTTCCATCCGCAACTCAGATACATCCCAAATAGAGGTGGTAGATGGTGAACCAAGTGAGGAACATAGTGATAAGATGAAGCTTGTTGGAAGATTGCGAGAGCAAATTCTCCAGGAAGTTATTTTCTGGTCTGGGTCTATGGCTGCAAGACCTGGTATAGTCAGCCTGAGATGAAACCCAGTGGACGTACTAACTCCCGAACAGCGTTCATTCTGTATGTCGCAGATTAGAGGAAAGGACACTAAACCTGAGACCATGTTGCGTAAAGCATTATGGTCTTTAGGTTTCAGGCACAGAAAAATGAGTGACCTTGCAGGAAAGCCGGATATAGTATACCCCTACTTGAAAACAGTTATTTTTGTTGATGGTTGTTTTTGGCACAAGTGTCCGGAGCACTATCGCCCACCAAAAACCAGAGCGGACTTTTGGGAAAAGAAAATATCTGAAAATGTAGAGCGTGATACAAAGAACAATACCTTACTTCAGGCGCAAGGCTGGCTTGTTTTGAGAGTATGGGAACATGATATCAAACAGTCACTACCTGAGTGTGTGGGATATATTGAATCCATACTCTTAGATAGAAAATTAAATGTAAAAAATACAATTCTACAATTAAATATTATCAAGCCAATGGCTGATTGCAGTTGTTGAACCAATACGGTGTTTTAATAGTCCAACTATGTCAGAAGCCGAAATAATCACTACTGGATGGTTGTCTGTTTTTAATTCTTTGTATGCTTGGCTAGCCAGATAAGATGTGGTCACCAAAACTCCAAACTGCCTGTGTCTTAGCCTTGATAAAAGCCGGGAGAGCTCTTTGACTCCCACACTGCTACCTGGCTTGTAGCACTTAGCCTCCAGCGCGAAATCAACCTCAATTGCACTTGCTCCAGTTCCAATCTTATAGGTACCTGTCGCATCTCTGCCTCCATCACGCCAGGGGCGGGTTATTTCGCAACTCCCAATATCCGGCATCATTAGGCGGGCAATCTGAACTGCGCAATGCTCAAACTTAAATGGATCTTCCTTGAACTTATCATATACAAGGTTCAAAACTTTTAGGTCATCACCACAGTCTTCACTTGGAATCTGCTGATCCTTCGTCCGAATATCTATGCTATGTGGGGCGTACAGAGGCTGATAAACTCTTGCTTTGATCCAATTCAACCATGCCTTTGGGGCAAAAGATGAAGAACAAGCTCTCCCCATTTTAATGTCATGTAGCCACTCACGTCTTATTCTTGGAACATCAAGAACAGTAAAAACAGATTTGTAGTTCTGAAACCTTTCGTTTTTAAGTCCTTTTGCACGCCATATAGCTACAAGGTCTTCATCTGACCCAAGGTTATAGGCACCAGGAACAGCTAATCCCAAAAATCTTACATCCCGGTATTCCCCTGTTCCTCCGAAAAGCAATATAGGTGGAAATTTCCTAATCTCTTCACGGGAGTGCCTAGCGTCAAAAAGGTTTCGTAATATGAGGTTACCTTTTCTTGGTGTGCTATGAATATCACCTACTGATTTGTTATCTCCATAATACGTAAAAAGCCCGCTCTCGGTATTCAGTTGATCTGGCCAGTTTGAGTCATTGAAATTGGATTTAAGCACGAGTAGATTCATCGTATCCACGCTAGGAAGCTTGCCTAAGTGACGAAATCCTGCCCCGTTGCTTACCCCAACCAACCTTGGGAGGGGGTCGTCTGATGCATTTCCATTTCGCCCCCCTTCATATATCTGATCAACTATAAGATCACACTTTGACATATCCATTTATGACGCAAGTTCCAGCTCACTAGCATACACTTGGGAAATTTTACGGAATATTATTTCCATTACCGGCGAACAGACGCCATTACCACAAAGTTTTACTTTATCTCTTCTGTTTCCATGAGGTAGTACGTGATCAGGACCGGCCCCCATAGCTTTCATTAATTCGCTTGGTTGGAGCATTCTCAGAAATGGCTCGCCTTTCTTCCAGGTAACTAAGCCAAATCTGTCCAAAGTCGTTATGGTACGTAATGGAGCATCTATTGATTGCCAACCGCCCGCATAATCTGATCCATAGTAAACAATTATGAATTCTTTATTTCTGCCCAGTTTTTGGATGGCTCTTTCGGCACGATCTATTGTTGCCTGAGCACGTCCATCCTTGTACAGCGGAGTACTTTTGTATTTGTCACTCCAGTCAATGATATCTCTGGCAGACTTTCTGCTCTTTAGATGCAAATCCATAAGATCGCGATCTGAGATCACTGTTCCATCTCTATCACAAACAAGGAACATACGTTTGCGAGACTGAGGTGTGCCAAATTCAGCTGCATTGAGCAAAAGGTCATTTACAGTGTACCCATAGGATTCAATGGTTGAAACTAGCTCGTTATGTCTACCCCATTTTTTCATACGGTTAACATTCTCAACGATCAACCAGCGAGGTCTCATGGCCTCTATCCAAGGAATGATGCCTATTGCGGTTTCCTTACTTTTCTCACAACCAGGTTTTGCTCCTCTGGCAATTGAGTGAGAGGTACACTCTGGAGAAGTCAGTAATACATCCGGCTTGTATCGACTGGCGAGTTCTATTGGGTCAAGCTCTTCTATAGGGGAACAAATAACATCCGCAGATGGAAAATTGCTTGCATAAGTTTTTGCTGCCAACTCCCAGGCATCCACTGCCAGAATTGGAACGGCTCCCGCATCCACTGCGCCCCGACCACCAAAGCCGCCACCGCAGAACAAATCCACAAATTTAATCATGGGTCAGATGTTACCTTATCGTAAGCTTGAATTACTACTCGACAAAACACCAATATTGCTTTTCATACACTACGGTATCGCTAATGATTTGGTGATTGTTATTTATTCGAGTAATGATGTTGTGTTCATAGATGATAACTTCACCTTACTACCACTTGGCTTGTAGGGAGACTGGGGACTTTATTAATGATCTGGCCATTTTTTATCAGAGCCGTGTCATTGACCTCTACATCTTGTCCCAGTGCCTTGATAATTGAACCATTACGAAGTGTGAGTGTGCTGGTTCCATCACTATTGTGGCTAGTTACAACGCCAATTATCCAAGTAGGTTTCGGGAGTAGACCTGTGAACTGTTTCCATGGATTGATCGTAGCCATCAGTAATGCCTCTCTACGCTGAGGGTTTGCACTACACGGCTAGCGCCGCTGCCGTTTGTCTGGATTCTTGTGGACAGGCACAGCCCCATCCAAGGCGGTGTCTCCATAACCTCCACTAGCTGCCCCGGCAGAACAAGACCCGGTTCCTGCCCGGAGACTGTCAGGGGAATATCCAGACTGACCACGGCCTGCTGCCCACCTTCGGCCAGAAGGTTTCTACCTCGCTCGGTATTCACTGCCACATCTACCAACCAGTCCTCCACGATATCCTGTGCAGGGTGATCTCCGGGTGTGCCGCTGCGGGTAACCTCCACGGCCACACCTTCATAGGTGCCGGAAATATACACGGAGTTATACGCAGGCTCGGGTGACCACTCGACGCTCATATTCAGAACCATGCTATCCGGAACAGCGTGGTCAATTGGGGTAGCCGAATCACCCCATGCCCAAGGGCTGAATTTATAGCGTGGCTGCACGAGGAGGCTGTCAGTATCTGTTGCCGGTATAACAACAGCTCCTACTGTCGTGGCAATCTTGGCAATCACCTGCATCGGACTTTGATCCACATAGCTGAAAACCCCTGCTGGGAATGTCCAGTCCGGTGTGGTTCCGGTACTGTTTGTATCCCATGTTAAAGTGAATCCTGTATCGGTGAGTTCGGCCTGTGCGGCCTGCTTAGCATTGATAGGAGAGGTTTCGGTTTTCGTGCGAAGTGGTGCATAAGGCTCCGACAGTAATCGAGTGCGGCTCTGGCCACGGATAGAGTATCTCTCCCTGTTAAAGCTGTGCTGGGCTGAGAAACTCTCTACCATAAACACCCACTCCCAGCCATTAATCGTTACCCTGATATCCTTTGTGCCAGCAGCATCAGGTTCAATCAGGGCCAGGGTTGCACGGTTGGCGACAGTGGCCTGCAACTGCCATGTGAAGGAGTCGATATCCAGCTCGATACTGATATCAAGAAGTTCTATTGGAGTGTCATCTGAGACACGCACAACATTGACGGTGTTCATAAGCAGATAGCAGTCCTTATCTTCTGCTGGTTCTGGTGGGGTTTCCGGATCTTTCTCACCGCTGTAGGGAATACGCTTGATTCTGTCCCTGATCCTCTCATAGCGACCCTCACCCCATGGAACTCTGGCAGACAGGTTATGTTGTGTAGCCTGCACCCAACGGATGCCTTGTAGGGAATCTTTCGGCTGAATGGGATGTTCGGGAATACTGCCCCCAAACCGAAACCAAATCGGCGGCATTGTTTGCGGGTGATAGACAACACCCCGAAAACGAAAGGCTAGTGCGCCGGGAGGGTCACTCCAGAGAGGAGGTTCCCGGTTATCGTTCAAACGCCACTCTGGACTGGTGGTATCGACCCTTAACCAGCGTGTGGCATAAGCCAGATCTTTGATGGCGGGTTGCCCCCAAAGGGCCTTGGTGTCGAGGCTGTCGATGGGTTGCGCTTTGCCCCAGAAACCGAAAACTAGAGGCGGGTCTGTTGGTGTGGTGGCCGACCACTGGGTTTTCGTTTCAACCTCTTGCTCCTTTGCTTCGCTCCAACCAGCATCTGTCACTTTTTCCTGTGAGGGAACTGTATCCCAGCTCAAGGTCCAGTCTTCAGCTGGCAGCTCTGTGGCCTGTTGGTGGTAACTGGAAACATCAAAGTTTTTTCCGACAGCATCGTTCCATCCAGTGGAAGATATTGCGGACAGATTTGTTCCTTCTCCCCAGGCAGAGACAATCCTAACTACCAGTGAAGGTGGTTCCGGAAAAGCAATCACCACTCCGCTGGTAGTCAGGTTCAGTTGCAGCAGATTGCCATCAGATGGTGGAGTATAAACAGAACCAAAGAAAGAGAACTGAACTGCATCACCAGCTTGCAGAGAGTAAGGCACTATCCGTTACTCTGTTGGGTGACTGGTATCACTGGCCCATGGCAAATTGGCTGGAAATATTGCTTAGCCTGAAAGGTGGCTGTTCCACTGGTACCGGTATCATTGCTGCCAGTATCGACCCACCAGGCAGGTTCATCCGCTCCAGATATTCCCGCTTCAGTGCAGTGGTAAACAAAACCAAGGTACTGATCTGAGGATGTGGGATGAACAGCATCCCCCACGGCATAAGAGGTGTTTGGCTGCCATGTCGTGCCGTAGTGATCGACGGCAATCACCAAAACGGGCTCCTTGAAAGCTCCAATTTCCAGGTGGAATGTTCCATCAGCCTCACTGGTTGTTGTTCCAAGCACTTTGCGCTGATAGCCAACACCAGGAATATCCTGCTGATGAAAGCTCAGAGCAAATACATCACGTTGTGCGGGTTCCCCTTCAACCTGCAATGTCCCGGCAACATAGCTGCTGATTTCTGCACCTGAAGACACATCGATAACAAGATTATCTCCGGCAGGTACCTGGTAGTTGATAACGGAAGGGAGATTGAGGGCCGAACCATCCGGTGCATAGATTGCCATATCGTCTCCGGTCAGCTGTAAATTGGTATAGGAGTAACAGGCCCGTGCATAAAGGGCTGCACAATCTTTTCGGTATTAAAAATGGCTGTGCCGGTTATCAGTTGATCAGTGGGCCATGGAAGATCGGGAAGAGGGTCGCCGGTTGTACCTGCCTGAACACAGATATACCTGTAACCGTTTGGCGCTTTGGGGTGGGTGATATCATCCAGGTCGTACACTGTTCCCGGCAGGAGAGTGGTGCCGTAATCATCAAAGGTATAAACCAGCACTCCATGGGTATAGGGAGAGGTTTGTAGGTCATAACTGCCATCAGCACCGGACGTTGTTTCTGATATCAGCTCATGCCTGGCTGCCCCCACTGCGCGAACAGTACGTGAGACAGGGTTACCATCCACTAGCGTTGTCCCCATTACATGGGTGTACTGGGAGTAATCTCCGCTTTGCGGTTTGAGTACCGGAACAGAGCCGCCCGTGGTATCCCAGATCGCGGTATCAATACTGGGATAACTGGTAGGGTCGGTGTCAGTGGCAGAAATATCGGTTTTGCTGTTACCACCATTACACCAGTATGTGCTGCGGTCACTGCCGTTATATTCGTTGATAATTAGCCCGGTGCAGCTGCCGGTGCGGTCTCCATATATTCTGAATTGTGCCCAGTCCTGAATCTGCCCATCCATGAACTCCATTCGAACATTTTCAAAAAGCCCGTAATCATCTGAAACAATCTTGGAGATGTCATAGGTTGTTGTTTTTTTCCATTGAATATGGATGTTGCGCAGCTGCCCGTTGAAATCATTGTACAGCGAGGCGGTATTTTGCCCTG